>DGHT01000046.1 GCA_002392765.1 Verrucomicrobia bacterium UBA3841
CGCCGTTCGTGTTCCAATCGGTTCCGAAGGCCAACTCAAGGCTGTTCGTCGGCGTCCCGTCAAAGGCGAAATGCAAATCGGCATAACTGATATCGGCCCTGTTTATCGCCATGTTGGTGGAGACTTCGGTGTCGCCGAACGGCGATATCGGCATCGGATTTACCGTAAACTCGACAGCTTGGAGGGACAAAGTTCCTGCAACAGTCAAAAGGAAGGCTGATGACTTGATATTCATGATGCGACATTCATTGTATGGACATGTTTGGGTGTAATGGTGAATACGGCATTTCGACGACCACTTCGGCATTTGATTCCACGGAAACGCGCACAAACCCAGCCGCATCGTCGGCGAGAAGCAAGTCTGACAGAGAAAAACCGAAAAACAGCAACAGCGTCAGGGATATGTTATTTGAGTATTTCATCTTTCAAGGAGACATTATATCAAAATGGTTCGATAATTGCGACGATATTTCGAATTGTGGGGAACGGGGAACGGGGAACAGGGAACGGGGAACGGGGAACGGGAAATTTCGCAATTGAGCTACTGCTTTTCAACCTTGCTGCGAGGTCGGACCCCATAGCAGCACATCATCGTCAAATTGAGGCGTGAAACTTGAAGTCCGAAGTCCGATGCCGAAATTGAAATAGAAGAATACTGGTTTAAATTGTTGGCGGAATAGATGCATGTCGTGCCGTTGAATGAGGCAATGATGGAATTGCCGATGGAATCGTAGTGGTAGGCATATTCGACGGTCGCAGGGGACTGCGACCCTCCCGGCGGCGCGATGGGGTCGTCGAGCCCTACCGATTTGGAGACTAAAACAACCTCGCTACGGTCGTTGTAGCCGAAAGCATCTTGAACGGGCGAGACGCCCATTCCCCCAGTACGCGAGACGGGACGGCTAAGAGCGTCGTAGGAATATTCCAAAGTGTCTTGAACAGGCGAGACATCCGTTCCGCTGCAGGAGTTCGTAATCGCTGTTATAAGACTGCGACGATAATCATCGCGTGAAAGAGCGCCGGTGAAAGCGATTGCGGAGAAAAGGAAAATGAGCGCGGATTTGAATAAGAGCCTGTCGCCGATATGTTTAGAAAAACTTGCGGAGGAGCGTCTGAAAGAGACATAAAGCCCCCGTAAGAAGAGGATCGCCGACAATCCGGCCGCTGCCGCAAGGAGCAAAGACGTGAATATGTCATTGAAGGATTCCATTGCCATTGCAAACATTATATCAAAATGTCATGCCAAACGCGAGATATATCCTTTCTGGCCAGTTGGGAGTGGAGGAGTTGGGAGTGGGGGAGTTGGAGAGCGGTATGGTCGCGCGTCCCGCGCCACCGTTGAAATGTTGAAAAGCAATTCCGCAATTCATAATTCCATATTTCCATAATTCCACAATCCCTCCCTCTTCCCGCAATTGAAATGGCGGAACAATCCGCCGCGCAGCAAAAAAAAATGATATAATATTTGAACCCATGAAAATCATCCATACAAGCGACTGGCACCTTGGAGCCAGACTCCACGAAGAAGACCGCACAGACGAACATCGTGCGTTCCTGGATTGGCTGGCGCAGCTCATGAAGTCGGAAAAGCCCGACGCGCTGATCGTGTCTGGAGACGTGTTCGACGTAAAAGCCCCTTCTCCGCAGGCGCAGACTCTATACTACGGATTTCTGGCAAGGGTCGTCAAGGAGCGTCTTTGCCGCAGGACTATTGTAGCGGCCGGAAACCACGACAGCGCCAGAATGCTCGCCGCGCCATCGCGTCTGCTTGAAGAACTTGGAGTCTCCGTCGTGTCTTCGACATCACTGGACGGCGGACCCGCAGGACGGGTCGTCACGGTTGAGGGAGACGGCGGCGCTCCAGCTCTCTCCGTGGCTGTCATTCCCTTCCTGTTCGACGCCGAACTCGCAAACATCGGACTGGAAACGGCCGGCGATCAGGCTCCGCGGGACGAAAAGACGCACGCCGGATGGAAGAAGGCGTGCGAAGACGCCATCGCCGCCGCACGCGCCGCAGCTCCAGACGCACCCGTCGCAGCGGTCGCACACTGCACCCTCGCGAACGCAAAAAAAAGCGACGGCGAATCGGAACGGTGCCGCCGCATCGGCGGAATCGACGCGTACGACCCCGCGCCACTCTCCGGGGCGGACTACGCGGCGCTCGGACATCTGCACATACCGCAGTCCGTGAAAGGGTTCGAAAAGAAGATGTTCTATTCCGGATCCCCGCTCAAGATGAGTTTCGACGAAGCCGGACGCGAAAAATCGGTGAACATCGTCATATTCGACGGTCCCGGAAACGCCCCTTCCGTGCGGCTGGCGGAGATTCCCCAGACCGTGCCGATCCTGACGGTCGAAGGCACGCCCGGCGAGGCGGAGGAAAAACTGGCGGAACTTGTCGCCGCCGACAGAAACGCCAAAAGATTCGTCCGCGTTCGCCTGAAGGATTTCGATGGGCCGGCCAAAGAGCACTGGCAGACCTGCCGCAAAATCGCAGAAGGATCGATGACGCTCATCCTCGAAGAGAACGACATGCGCCCGGCCGTCCGCGAAACCGCCGGTCTGAAAGCGTTCTCGGGACGGGAAATCAAACAGCTCGACCCCCGCGACGTCGCGAAACAGAAATTGAAAACCTGCGGCAGAAACTTCAGCGATTCGCAAGTGGAGGAATTCATGGACATGTACGACGAGGTCGCAGGAGGTATCACATGAAAATTCTGCGGATAGGTTTCGAAAACCTCAATTCGCTCGCCGGCGCATGGAACATAGACCTTTCGCGAAGCGAATACCGCGACGGCCTTTTCCTGATTTCGGGCGAAACCGGCGCGGGGAAGACGACGATTCTGGATGCCGCGGCGCTGGCGCTGTTCGGACGCACTGCGCGCATCGACGTCTCCAACTCGCACAACGAGGTCATGACGCGCGGCGCCAAATCCTGCCGTGCCGAAGTGGAATTCTCATGCGACGAAGGTCTGTTCACCGCCTGCTGGGAGCAGAAACGGTCGCGCCCGGGCTCCCAGGACCCTTTCCAGCAGCCGAAAAGAAGGCTTTCGAAATTCTCAGGCGGCGGATGGACTGAAATCGCAGGAACGCGCAAGGAACTGGAAAAGGAGACGATGAGACTTGTCGGCGCGGAAAGTTTCGACCAGTATCTGCGCACATCCATGCTGGCGCAAGGCAAGTTCGACACGTTCCTTTCGGCAGACGGAAAGTCGGACGACAAGGAACGCTCGCGAATTCTGGAACAGGCTACCGGAACGGCTGTCTATTCGCGGATCGGACAGGCCGTCCACGCGCGCGCGGTTTCCGCGAAAAATGAATTCGACGATCTCGACCGGCAGTTGAAAGGATCGTGCGGAATGCTGATGGACGATGCAGAACGCTCGCGGAAAGAAGCGGAACTGTCAGAAAACCTGAAACAGGAAGAGCTCCTCGCAAAAGAAGTCGCGGCGCTTGAAGCCGAAAACGCCTGGCACGAAGAGGCCGGAAAAATCGCACAGGATAAAGAGGCGCTCGCTGCGGCGGAAAAATCCCTGGCGGACGCCAAAGCGCTTTTCGCACCCGACGGCGAACGCTTGAAGCGGGCGGCAGAGGCTCTCAAACTCAAAGCCGGATTCGACAATATCGAGTCGCTCGCCGCACGCGCCCGCACTGCGGCCAAAGAAGCGGCGGAACGCGGCGCGGCGCTCGTCCAGACCCGGGGCGCTCTCGAGGAGGCGCTCGCAATGGAACGCGACACCTCGGAAGCGCTCGCCGGCGCGCGGTCGCGATTCGCGGAATCGGAAGCGCCGATTGCGGAGGCAATTCGTCTCGATGGCGAAATAGCAAAACTCGAGATACGCGCCGACGGAGCGAAAAATGAATGCGAAGCCGCCCGGAATGCGATCCGCGAGGCGAAAGATGCGATCGATGGCGGAGCCCCTTTCATCGAAGCGCAGCTCGCCCGGGCGGAGGAATGCAGGGCCGCGCTCTCCGCTCCGTCGAAGAATCTGACGGAAGCGGAAGAGAAAATGCACACTGCCGAAAAGGCAATGCGGGACGGACTGTCGAAAAAGCAGGCCGTCGACACCGAATTCGAAAACAGGCGCGGCGATCTCGAGGCCGCGGTCATGCAGGCGAGAGAGGACTACCTCGAAGCGCAGCGCGCGATGAGCCACGCAGAGGCGCGGACGACTCTGGAGGACGGCAAACCGTGTCCGCTGTGCGGCGCGACGGTACATCCGTACTGCCAGGGGCTCGTTCCGCGGCCCGACAGACTGAAGAAGCGTCTCGACGAAGCCCTTGAAAGACAGACGGAACTGGCGTCAAGACGCGAGGCCGCGCACGAGGCCTTCGCGCGCGCCGACAAATCGTTCCGCGCCGCCGAAACATCGTATCGCAAAATCCAGGACGCCAGACGGAAGGAGGAAATGCGCCTTCGTGCTGAAATCGAAGCTTGCGCGGCAAGGGCGGAGGAACGGCGCAAAATCGCCGCCGCCGCAGAGGAGCGTCTTCCCGCGCTAGAGGACGCGCACAAGGCGGCGCAGGAGCGTTTGAAGCAGATCGCAGACGCTGTTTCAACGGCTCTCGCCCTGCGCAAACAAACGGGCGTGTGCGAGAACCCCGCGGAAATGCGCTCGCTTCTCCAGGCCGCTCTCGACACAGCCGCAAAAGCCGCAGCGCAAGCGGCTGCAAAGTCGTCGGCCGCCAAAGCGCGTCTCGACGCGGCGGCGGGGGAATCGGAGAAAGCGGCGCAGTCGGCGAAAGAGGCGGAAGATGCTTCGGCCGCGGCGGCGGCGGAATTCGCGAAGAAAATCGCCGAACGCGGATACGCCGGCGTGGAAGACTGGGAAACCGCCTGCTGGAGCGAATCCGAAATCAAGCGTGCCGAAATCGAGCGCGAGTCGCTTAAATCGCGGGAGGACGGTCTGGCGGCGCTGCGCAAACGCCACGAAGAGCGCGTGGAGGAATTCAGACGCCGCGCACCGTCGACCCGCGACGCCATAACCGCGTCCGGCGAACTTGCTGAAAAGCGCCTCGCGGCTTCCGCCGCGCACGATGCCGCCGTCGCCGCATCCAGGGAGCTTGCAGTAGACGCGTCGAGACGCGAAGAGATACGCGGACTCGCCGGCAAACTCTCCGCGCTGTCGGAAACGGCCGCAAAATGGAGCGCGCTCGACAAGGAAATCGGCGGAGAGAACGGAGCGAATTTCAAACTTTACGCGCAGGGCATAACGCTCGCCCGGCTCGTCGAAACAGGGAACGAATACCTTGCGCCGATGACAAACGGACGCTACGAAATGGTCTGGGATCCGGATAGCGGCGACGCCGCGAAACTGCTGCCTCTGATCATAGACAAGCGCGCCGGCGGGGAAAGACGTCCCGTGGCGAACCTTTCCGGCGGAGAACGTTTCCAGGTGTCGCTGGCGCTTGCGCTCGGCCTGGCCGCGCTAAACACGGGAAGCCTGGAAGTCGACACTCTGTTCCTCGACGAGGGATTCGGCACGCTCGACGAAAAGGCGCTCGATATCGCCATCGCGACGCTCGAAAGCGTCCAGCGCGACGGATCGAAAACGATCGGAATCATTTCGCACGTGCGCGAACTGGAATCGCGCATTCCCGCGAAGATAACCGCGGCGAAAAGAGGAAACGGCGAAAGCGTCCTGGAAGGTCCCGGCGTAACGCGCGGACAAGCCGCGCCGCAGTCCGCCGCCGCGCGCCGGATCAAATGTGCAGGCTCTGCGAGCAGCACTCCTTCATCTTCTCGACCGTGACGGGCTTCATATACAGGCCGGTGAATCCCTTGCCAGAGAAGCCGCCCTGCTGTTCGACGTCTGCCGTTATCGCATAGACGGGAAGATCCTTGAGGGCGGGATCGGCGCGGATTGCATGCACCAGACCCACGCCGTCCATTTCCGGCATCCATATATCGGTCAGAACGAGATCGAAGCGCGGCGCGTCCTTCGCCACGAGTTTCGCAAGGGCGTCCACGCCGTTCATCGCCGTCTCGATGTCGAAGTCGCCGATTTTCTTCAGCATCGCCTTGAGAACCATCAGGTTCATCTTCTGGTCGTCGACGATGAGTATGCGGCGCTTTCCGGCGGACTGTGCGGGAGCCGCGTCCGCGCCTGGGGCGGACGGAGCGGCTGCAACCTGGGGCGCTGCGGACTCGTCGTTCGCCGCACCGGTTTCGGATGTCATGTCGGACGAAATCTTCACATCCGGTATCACCACCTTGAACAAAGATCCTTTGCCCGGCTCGGAAGCGACGTTCAATTCGCCGTGCATAGCCTTCGAGAGCTGCTTGCAAAGCGCGAGACCCAGGCCGGTGCCGCCGTGGCGCGACTCCTTGGAGCTCACCTGTCTGTACGGCGACATGATGTTTTTTACATCCTCCGGGCTGATGCCGGGTCCGGAATCCTCCACTTCCATGCACAGCCGTCCCGCTCCGCCCCCGCTCTCCTCGAAGGTCACGCGGACTTCGATGAATCCTGTCTTCGTGAACTTGACGGCGTTGCCGACGAGGTTGGAAAGTATCTGCGCGATACGCTGCGGATCAACCAGAAGAGCGGGAAGGCCTTCCGCCTTGCATCTGATTTCGAGATTTTTGTTGGTATTCGACGCCTTGAAGGAATCCACTACTTCCGTCGCCAGCATTGAAACGGCAGTGTGTACGGGAATGATTTCAAGATTCCCTGTCTCGAGCCTCGAAAAGTCAAGCGCGTGGTTGACGAGTCTCAAAAGGATCTTTCCGCTCAAAAGGATCGAATCAACCGCCTGTTGGCGCTCGGCCTCGGTCTTGAAGCCCGACTTCATCATCTCGGAATATCCGACGATGGCGTTGAGGGGCGTTCTTATGTCGTGGCTGATTGTCGAGAAGAAGTAGCTGCGCGACTTGCCCGCGCTCTCTTCGGCCTCGAGTTTCTGCTGGAGAAGGTTCTTCTCGCGGCGGCGCAGGATGGAGAAGAGGCTCAGGATTATCGCGAGCGACGACAAGAAAAGGAGAAGTTCCACCAACATCTTGCCGAGCATATCGACGCTCACGCGCTTGAGGATGCCCTCCACCATTTCCGCAGTCACCGTCTTGCCTACAAGCGCGCCGAAAGCCACTTCGGACGAATCGTAGATCGCAAGGCGTATCCACATCAGCGACGAAAAGAAGATCAGCACGAGAATGCAGACCCACACGACGATGGAATGGCCGAAGCGCGCGAGCCAGTCGACATGGAACACGTGCCGATACTGGAAGAATCCGAGAAGACACCATACCGACAGAACGAGGTAGGACTCCGCCGAGAGCGATTCGCCGGATATGTAGTTAGGCACCAGCATGAGCAGACAGAATCCGGCCGACATCAGCATGCCCGCGGTTCCGGACACTTTTCCGGCCAGCGCGGCGCGCCCGGTCTCCTTCCTCGAAACCGCGAGCACCGCTGCGGACGTGTAGCCGTAGGCGAGCGCGGCGCCGAGGTTGGACACGTCAACCGGCCATCCTATGACCGTGCGCCCCAAGAAAGGAATCACGAAAGACACGCACGTCACGAACAGGATCGCATTCACCGGGGTGCCGTCGCGTCCAAGCCTGCCGAACCAGCTCGGGATCACCCCGCCCTTCGACATCGCGCGCATGAGACCGCCGGACGCGATCAGCGTGCCGAAAATGCCGGTCAGCTGCGCGGCAAGCATCGCGCCGCCGATGACGGCTACGCCGACCGCGCCCAGCGCCTTCTTCGAAGCGGCGAAAACCGGCACGGCGTCCATGCCCTTGAGATTCGGAAGATTTTCGATATACGCGCTCCACGACGCGTATCCGTCCGGCAGCGAAAGAACCGGCAGGATGGTGAGAAGCAGATATACGGCGGCGGAAAGAGCGATGGCCGCAAGGAGGACTAGAATCGTGCGGCGGACGGGAAACTTGAACTCGCCGGAAGAATGGACTATCGCCTCGAAACCGACGAATGCCCACGGGATCATGGCGAGGATGTGCACAATCTGCATGGCGTGTCCGCCTTCCGGCGAAAACGCCGGAGACATCGCTGCGAAGCCGCCTTCGTGCCGCGCGAGAGCCGCGGCGAACACGGCGACCACGCCCGCTACGAAAACGCCGGCGAGAATCGTATTGAACGCGACTGCGAGCCGCCTGCGGAAAATGCACAGCGCGCCGCAGAGCGCCGTTGCGGCGATGCAGAGCAACACTTCTCCCAGATATATCTGGAATCCCGCCATGGAATAGTGGAAGCCAAACTGGAAAGCGCCGCCGAAAAGGAATCTCGCAAGAAGCACAAGCGCGGTGGAATTGGCCCACAGGATGGCCACATACGTAAGCCAGAGAAACCACGAAAGAAGGAATCCGTGGTCGGGGCCGAATGTCTCAAGGGCGAATGCGTACGCTCCGCCCGGACCGGGGTTGCGCTGGAGCATGCGGTGGTAGTTGAACGCGAACACGGACACGGCGGCGGCGCCGAGCGCAATGCCGATCACGGTGCCCATCGGCCCCGCGCCGGGAAGAAACATCGTTCCGGGCATGACGAACGCGCCCCATCCGACGGCATAGCCGAAAGACAGCGCCAAAGCAGAAACCAGCGAAACGATTCCCTTGCCATTCTCTGTTTTCATGTTGCAAACCCCCATGTTCTAAATTTCAACGGCGGCGCGCCACAGCGCGTCCAGACGATTCGGACTCGCTGGATACGCCGTGCCAAGTTCCTGCGCGAAAAGCGACACTCTGTACTCCTCGAGCATCCACCTGTAATCGGCGAACGCCGCGCGGTCGACAATCCGCGCGCCGGAGCCTGTCGCGGTTTCCACATATCTGTTCCAATAGGGCGCGAAGCGGGACATCTTGCCCCTGTCCCCGGAAGGGTTCGTCCTTGCCCTGGACATTCTCACGCCTATTGCCCTGAAATACCTTCCATACGATTTCAAGCTGCGGTACGGAACGGTTTTCACGAATTCCGGAAATGTCAACCACGAAACCTGCGTCGCTATGTCGCTGCGGATCTCCTCGGCCAGAGGGAGCGATTCGAGCGACACCTTCCGCGCCTCGGCCATAACGTCCTTTTCCAGAGTCGATATCTCGCGCTCGAGCCTTGAAATCTCGCCGCGCCGCTCCCGCAGCCTCGTCTGGAAATCCGCCGCCGAAAGAATGTCCGGCAGGCCTGCGATGGCGGCTTCTCTCGCCGCCGCGAAAAAAGGCGCCGAACCGCCTTTGGGCGCGATGGCGAGCTGCATGAGACGGAGCACCCCGCGCTCGTGCGAGACCCTCGCGGCGTCCCTGTCCTTGAAAAGCTTGACGCTCACTCCGTCGCCCTCATCGCAGAGAGCCTTGAAATGGACGACGGAAGAAGCCGAGCGGACGGGAGATGAAAAAGGCGGCAGATCGCCGAAATCCCACTTGACGAATTTTCCTGACAGCGAACCGTCCGCAGCGAGACCGCCTGCACTCGCGGCGACACCGGCCGCCTCCAGCGCCTCGTCGAGGTTTCGAGAGCACGCTATCACCCGTCCGTCCCGGTCCGTTATCCGGAAACACACCGAAAAACGCGGCGGCATCTGCATCGACTCGAACACTTCGGCGGGCAGCCGCAGTCCGAATCTCTCCGACACGGCCTTTGCAAGCTGTCTGGCGAGACTCCCCTGCGAAGAATCCAGCATCGGAAGCACGATCGCAAGCGTTTCGTCCGCAGGCGGAAGCGCGCGCCTCGCGGACGACGGAAGCGAAAGAAGCATGTATCCTACTTTCTCCGGCAGGGCTCCGGGCACAAGCCAGTCGTATCTCCAGAGCTTGAGCGCTGCGGCGCATTCCTTCGAAACCTCTGCGGTCATGCCTTCGTCCCCGCCGGTCTGGGGTCCGTAGAAAAGTTTTATGCGCGCCTTGCCGATCTTTATCGACTGCGGGAAACGCGGATCGCCCCCGCCGGCATCGCCAAGCCATTCCTTCCTGTCGAGTGCGAAAGACGCAGAAGGATTGCGCGCAAGCCATTTCCTGAGCGCTCCGGCGGAAACGATTCCCTCCGGCACTACACGGTCGAAATAGGCTACGGCTCTATCTTCATCGAACAGCGACGGATTGCGCATCCATACCGCCCTCTGCCGCGCCTCCGCCAATATCGCCGCGTTGCGTCTGACGGCGGCAGGCGGATCGCGGAATTCTCCGTTGACGAGTGCGTGGAGGATGAAAATCCTGCGGCATTCCGCGGGGTCTATGCGGCTGAAATCCCTGAGTCTGCCGTCGGCCACGACAAGCGAATAAAGAGTCGTCTTCTCGTACACCCTGACAAACCCGCTTTCTGCGTCCCAGAACGGAGAATACCAGTGGCGCTTGACGACGTCGCCCGCCACCTGTTCTATCCAGTCCGCGTCAACGGCCGCGACATTGCGCGCGTAAAGGCGCGACGTGTCGACCAGTTCGGAGGCCATGACCCATTCGGGGCGCGTCTTGCGCCCGTCACTGCCCTTTTTCGAAAACACGCTCGAAGGATGCAGGTTGAACCTGACGGCGTGCACGCCCATGTAATCCTTCGTCTGCGGATCGAATTTGCCGATCTTCCCTATGAGCCCGGACATGAGCGCCTTGTGCAGGGCGTCGTCACCGCCGTCCGGGCTGTTCAGGTCGAGGTGCATCGAAGCGGAGAGTTTTTCAAGCTGGCGTACGAGTTCCCTCCATTCGCGCATGCGCCGGTAGGAAACGTAGTTTTTCTTGGCGGTTTTCCTGAGCTGCGACTGAGAGGAATCGCGGCAGAGGCCGTCCCACCACCTCCACAGCCGCAGAATCCCAAGAAAATCGGATCCGTCCGTCCGGAATTGCGCATGGGCGGCGTTCGCCTTCTCGCGTTCATCGACTGGATGGCGCAGCGGATCCTCGCAGGCCATCGACGCCACTATGGGCAGCGCTCTGGGCAGAACGGCTAGATCGGAGGCTGCGAGAATCATTCTTGCGAACCTCGGTTCCAGCGGTATGCGCGCGAGCGACTTTCCCGTTCCCGTGAGTTCGATTTCGCCGCCGCGCGATGCGCGCCTCACGGCGCCGAGTTCCAGAAGTTCGCGGTAGCCTTCGCGTATCATCGCTCCTTTGGGTGGATCGAGGAAAGGAAAGGTTTCGACCGAACCGAGTTTCAGGTCGAGCATCGACAGTATCACGCCGGCGAGGGAAGTGCGCAGAATTTCGGGAGGCGTCCACTCCTCCCTTGAATTGAAATCCTCCTCGGAGTAAAGGCGCAGACACAATCCCGGAGCGACGCGCCCCGAACGTCCGGCGCGCTGTCTGGCGGAAGCGCGCGATATGCGCTCTATCTGGAGGCGCTGCACCTGCGTGCGGTGGACGTACCTCGGTATTCTCGCGAGGCCCGAATCGATCACGCAGCGTATGCCGGGGACGGTCAGGGACGTCTCGGCTACGTTGGTCGAAAGAATTATCCTGCGCCGAGGCGAGAGTCTGAACGCCCTTTCCGTCTCGCCCGCGCCGAGCGAAGCCATCAGCGGAATGATCTCGTCGCGCGGGAAAAGTCCGCTTCCCGCGATCCTGTCGGAAGTTTCCCTTATCTCCCTTTCGCCGGGAAGAAACACGAGCGTGTCGCTGTCCGGCGGGACTTCGCAAAGCGCCTTTAGGACATCCCCCGGAAGATCGCCGTCGTCATCATCGGTTCCGGACATGTATCTCGTCTCGACGGGGAAAAGTCTTCCCGGCACGGACAGCACGGGCGCGCCTCCGAAGAAAGAGGAAAACGCGCCGGCGTCCATCGTCGCAGAGGAGATCACGACTTTAAGATCGCGCCGCTTTTCGAGAATCCGCTTCAATATTCCGAGGAGAAAATCGATATTGAGGGATCTTTCGTGAGCCTCGTCTATCATGACGACGCCGTACGCGCGCAGCAGTGGATCGGAGCGGGTCTCCGCCAGAAGGATTCCGTCCGTCGCGAAAACGATGCGCGTCTCCGCAGAAACTTTCTTTTCATAGCGGTGGCGGAAGCCAACTGTCGAGCCGACCTCGCATCCCATCTCTGAAGCGACGCGCGCGGCGACCGACGTAGCGGCAATCCTCCGCGGCTGCGTACATACGATTCTGCGGCCTTTTCCGGCGAAACCCGCCTCGAACGCAATGCGCGGCAGCTGCGTAGTCTTGCCGGACCCCGTCTCGCCGCAGACGACAACAACCCTGTTCGCTTCCAGCAAATCGCAAAATTCCCGTCCGTATTCCAGGACGGGAAGCATTTGCGGATCATGATTGTCTGCGGTCTGCGGCATATCCGGCTGACATCACTTCCGGCGCGGACCCAGAAAATACTTGTAGGCGGGATCTCCCGTAACCTCGGTGAACTGGTATCCTATTTCGTCCAGCACTGCGAGGAACCTCTCGCGTTCCTCTTTCGGAACCTGGAAACCTGCCAGAACCTTTCCGTGGTCGGCGCCGTGGTTCCTGTAGTGGAATATCGAAATGTTCCAGCGTCCTGCAATGACGGACAGGAACTTCATCAGAGCCCCTGGTTTTTCGGGGAATTCGAAAGTGTAGACCACCTCGTTCGCGATCGAGGCCGGTCTTCCGCCGACCATGTGCCTGACGTGCTCCTTGGCGAGAACGTTGTCGGAGAGGTCGATGCAGTGGAACCCTGCGCTTCTGAACGACTTCTGCAGCGCTTTGCGCTCCTGCAGATCCTTGACGGACACGCCTACGAAAACGTGGGCCAGGACTCCCTCCGAGAGACGGTAGTTGAACTCCGTCACGCTGTGGCGTCCGAGTTTTTCGATGAACATCGAGAAACTGCCCGGCCGCTCCGGAATCGCGCAGTCGAAAATCGCCTCGCGCCCTTCACCGAGTTCGGTCTGCTCGCTGACGAAACGTATCCTGTCGAAATTCATGTTCGCACCGGAAATCACACACGCGCACACGTCTCCCGGCTTCGCGGTCTTCTTGGCGGCAGCGAGAGCGAGCGCACCGGCCGGTTCGCAAATGGCGCGGGTGGATTCGAAAATGTCCTTTATCGCCGCGCAAGTCTCCGACGTGGAAACGCGGACGATCGAGTCGAGACACTCGCGGCAGATGCGGAACGTCTCCTCGCCAGGCTTTTTGACGCATACGCCGTCGGCGAAAAGGCCGGGGTTTTCCACCGTCGTCCGCCGCCCGGCCTTGATGGATCTGTACATGCAGTCGGAATCCTCCGGCTCCACGCCGATCACCTTGACCCACGGACGGACGCTTTTGACGTAGACGGAGACGCCGGCGGCGAGGCCGCCTCCGCCGATCGGCACGTAAACGGCAGTGAGATCGCGCCCCGCCTGCTCGAGAATCTCCTTGCCCACCGTTCCCTGCCCGGCGATCACGTCGGGATCGTCGTACGGCGGAATGAACGTCATGCCGGTTTCTTTAACGAGCTTCGCGGCGTGTTCCGCGCATTCGGAATAACCGTCGCCGGAAAGGACGATGTCGGCGCCGAGCGCCTTGACGGCGTTGATCTTGATCTCGGGCGTCGTGACGGGCATCACGATCGTCGCCTTCACGCCAAGCTTTTTCGCGGAAAGCGCTACGCCTTGCGCGTGGTTCCCGGCGGACGCCGCCAGCACGCCTTTGGCAAGGGCTTCCTTCGAAAGACGGCTCATCTTGTTGTATGCGCCGCGGATCTTGTAACTGTGGACGCTCTGCAGGTCCTCCCTTTTGAGAAGAAATTTCGCGGGATGGCGGGAAGCGAGAGACTTCGCCTCCTGGAGAGGCGTTACGGCGGCGACGTCATAGACGTTCGCGTTCAGGATTTCAGTAAGATAGTTCATCACAACTGTTCTGCGGCGACCTCCTCCGCCACTTTCGAGAAATCGATATCGGGGAACACTTCCTTGGCCTTTTCAAGATATGATGGAAGAGTCTTGACCGCTTCCTGCGCGATCTGTTCGGCGTACCCGGCGGCGGATTCGTCGTCTGCGCACACGATCTGGAGAAGAAGAGCGAATCCCATCATCGCGTCGGCGCGTTTAATCGGCGAGAGCTTCGGACGGCAGTCGTTCTTCTTGATGAACTTGTTGCAGAGTTCGTCGAGGTTGGCGTGGTAGTCGCGGTAGAACGACTGCCAGGGAATCTTCTTGACTGCGGGCTTCGGCTTGTCGCGCGAAAGCTCCATGCCCTTGGCGTCGACTTTCACGACCTTCATGCCCCTGAGAGAATACTTCCCCTTCTGGGCGCGCACGAACACGTAATCCTTCATGTTGGCCACAAGTATCTTCTGGACGGACTCCATCATGTCGACCTTCTGAAGTTCCTTCTTTAGCTGCACTTCGCCTTCGCCCGTCTCCAGCGATTCTTTCAGCGAATTGAGCTGGCGGCGGGCGCCGTTCCAGTCAAGCTGGCGGAACGAACCAGCCGCGATGATCGACTGGAACTTTTCGGAGATCGCGGACGACTCCTCCTCGACCTTCTTCGCACGTGCCTCTTTGCGCGCCTCTTCGCGTTCCTTGTCTTCGGCCTCGCGTTTCGCCTTTTCTGCGGCGCGCTCCGCTTCGTTCCTCGCGGTCCTGATCTTCGTCTTAGTCGTTTCGAGGAGCTTCTTGCCGCCCATCTCGACCCTGCTCTTGATCTTCGAGACAAGTTCGGCGTCCTTCGTCCCCTTTATCGAATCGAACCGCGATTTGAGTTTGTTCGTATCGTCCGCCATGCGGTTCATCGTCGCCTTGTCCGCTTCCCCCACGATCTTCGCCTTTTCGATGTCGGCGAGAAGATCGAGAATCTGTTTGCGGATTCTCAGTTCCGCCGCCTGCGCGGCATACATCTTGGTCCAAAGGTCCTTCATGTCGCTGACGGCCTTTTCGACGGCCGGCGGCACTGCCGGGGCGGCAGGCTCCCCGGCCGCGGACGCTTCGGCGGGCGCGGGTTCTGTCGGTGCCGGCGCGGGTTCTGCCGGCGCGGGCGCGGACGCGGCAGGCTGTTGCGCCGCCTCATCCTTCTTGGCACCGTCGGCCTCCGCCTGGTCGCCGCCCTCGGCCGGTTTCGCGCCGCCTTCCGCGGCAGGCGCCGGCGCGGGTGCCGGAGCTTCTGCGGCGGGCGGAGGCGCCTTGAGCGCGTTCTCGGCGTCAATCACTTCCTGCGGCACCGGCACGGCCATCAGCGCCGCCACGTCGCCGTCGTAAAACGTCTTGATCTCCCGGGCGATCTTCGCGTCGTATTCCTTGCAGAGCTTCATCGATTCTTCCGCTATCCCGGACATCTGATTCATGTACGACTCTGCAACTTTGTACGTATTGTCCAGAGACCTGCCGGCGTCCGCTATCGTCTTTTCTATCTTGGACTGCTCGGCCTTCGCGTTGCCGCTTTCGTTGCTCTTCATCGCATACCAGAGAAGGCCGCCTACAACGGCTATGACCAGTATCACACCTCCGACGACCATCGCGACTTTCGCACCGAGGCTTCCGCCGCCCTCCTCCTCCTCCTCGACCGGCTCGGCCACCGGTGTTTCGGTTTCCGCCGGCGCCTCACCACCGCCGTCGTCCTCCCCGGACGGTTTCGGCAGCGACGGCTTCTTCGCGCCGAACTTGATTTTCTTGCGGCCCATGACGAGTTTCTTCTTTCCGCCTGCGGCGGGCTTCCCCGCCGGGGATGCGGCAGGTTTCTCAGAGGAATCTCCGGAGCCGGAGATTGTCTGCGTGGACGAAAGACCCGTCGTCATGACGCGTTTGAACTCCTCGAGGAGCGCTTCGAAACTGGGGAAACGGTCCTTCGGTTCCAATGCGAGCATCTGCATCACGAGCGCGTCGATCTGCGGCGAAAGGCCGGGACGCACTTCGCTCGGTTTCTTCGGGGGGCCGGCGAAGCGTTTGCGCACGACCTCCGCGGCGTCGTCGCCCTCGAAGGGAGCCGTCGCGCAAAGGGCGTGGTACAGGGTTCCGCCGAGCGAATACATGTCGGCGCGGTAGTCCACGGGCTGCTTGCGGACCTTCTCCGGAGCGATGTAGTAGGGCGTGCCCCATATTTCGGACGTATCGGACTGCATGGCCGCGAGACCGAAATCGACGAGTTTGGCGTTGCCGTTGGCGTCGAGCAGTACGTTCTCCGGCTTTACGTCGCCGTGCACGAGTCCCTGGTCCGCCGCGCACCTGAGAGCCTGCGCCACCTGCTCGCAGATTTTCATCACGCGCGGCACTTCGATGTTTATGCCCTGGTTGCGCATCAGAGTGTCGAGGGAACCGCCCGCGACGAGCTCCATCGCGATGTACGGCATTCCGTCGGAGATTCCGTACGAATATATCTGGGCGATATTCGGGTGGATCAGTCGCGCGGCCGCCTGCGCCTCCTTCTTGAATTTCTCTACGAATTCCGGATCGCTGCCGTATTCCTTGAGCATGATCTTCACGGCGACCGGTCTGTCGAGCATTTTGTCTCGTCCCATGTAGACGCCGCCCATGCCGCCCCTTCCGAGTTCGCGCTCGAGAAGGAAATTGCCGTTTTCACCGAACGCGCAAGGCGTCGATATCAATGTTTCATCGCTCATTTTATTGACCCCCATCTTGGATTGACTATCGGCCAGAACACCACCGCACCTGTTCCGCGGAGGTTGGCCTCGGGCACAGGGCCCCAATACCTGCTGTCGAAACTGTTGTCTGAATTGTCGCCGCAGGCGAAATACTCGCCTTCGCCCATCTTCACGGGACCGGGAACCGCGCCGCCCCTCTCGTCGCCGGCAGACGGTTCGGGCATCCGCTCGCCGGACGCGCCGGCGGCGGGTTTGATCGAATCTATCCTGCGTCCGTCGATGTAGACGTCCGGCTTGACGATCTCGACCGTCTCGCCGGGAAGAGCCGTGAGGCGCTTGATGTAATGGGTGCCCTGCACAAGCCTGTCTATGCCGGTGGTGGAGAACACCATCACATCGCCTCTGGCCGGCTTGCGGAAATTCCACTTCCACCTGTTGACGAAAATGAAATCGCCCGTGACGTCGTACCCGCGCCAGATTGATTGGCCCGCCTGCACACGCACCTGCACGCCCGGCTTGCCGTCGCGCTCCAGCAGGCACAAAACGCGCCGTCCGTCACGCCGCTGGACGGGCGCGAAGCCGCACGCGCGCGCTTCCGGCCCGAGATCGAGCTTGGGCATCGCGTCGGTGGGCAGGGAAATTTTCGCGCTTTGACGTCCGTCGTTCGAAAGTATGTACAGATCGAACCTGCCGTCGCCGCGCTCGGAAACGACAGGCACGCCCGCGAACGGGGCTGTGAATTCCTTGTAGTCTTTTCCGGTGACGATCCAGTTCAGCCACTTGAGCGGAGTCGTCTGCATTATGCCGGGATTTTCGCACGGCTCGGAATGGTTGCCGTAAAGCGTCGGCTGCATCGATCCGGTCGGGATGTTGAACGGCTCGTAGAAATACGCCCTGAACGCCATCGCCACGGAAATGGCGACTACGAGCGTGTCGAGCCACTCGCGGGCATACGCCTTCAAGGTCTTGCGGGGCTTCTCCCGCTCTTTGTCCGCTTCGCTCATTTCGGCTGCACTCTTGTCGGAATTTCCTCGATCAGTCCGTCAAGGGCCTGCTGGATCGTGAACGCCATGTTCTGCACCGACATCATTTTCGACGCCGTGAGCTTGTCCACCGTCGGCTTTATGCGTTTGAGTTCGTTAACGGCCTTCGATGCCTCCGACGCCGTGGCGGGGATGTATTCGGGATTGGAGTATTTCTTGAATGTCTCGTATACGGCGTACCCCTGCTTCAGTTCCGGAACAGAGTCGAGGTATTCGTTCATCTTCGCCAGGAGTTTCTTGTCGGCGGGCCATCTGCGCGCGAACTGCTCGTAATCGTGCATCGCAACGAACGGTTCCGACTTGTATTCGCGCTGCATCCTGAAAATCAGATCGTTCCTCTTCTGCATTATCGCGTCGTATATGATCTGCGACTCGCGGGCGACTTCGGGCTTCTTCGACTGGATGTCCTTTTTAAGCTGCATCATGACGGGTCCGAACGGCTTGCCGGACTCGATTACCGACTCTGCTTTCTTGGCGTGCTTGACTTCATCAAGATATCCGTACCAGTCGCGCCAGGGCTTTAGATTCTTGCGCGCGGCGGCTATCGCTTTCCTGATTTCGCCGGAGAAATCCTTGGACGAGGCGACCGGCACTTTGCACAGCGGTTCCGTCCCCTCCGGCGGCATGACGTACACGAACGGATACGATGCGCCGGAATCAGGCTCGCCTTCGAATCCGAGACCGGAAAACACGTTGAACGCGCAATTGGGTTTCATTCTCCCGATTTCTTCGTCCTTCCAGAGTTTTTCCGCATGCTCCGGTCCGCCGCCTTTTATGTTGAACACGACGGCGACATCGTGATGCTCCGGCATATCCGCCCACAAGCCGGTGTGGGGGGGCGGGTTCACGCCGAGCGACTGTATCTTCATGCATTTGCCGAACTGGGCGACGGCTTTGTCCGCTTCGACCGTCACGACGATGACAAACCGGCCGCGCAGGTCGCACGGATGGTTGACGGTCGGGTTTGTCTGGAGGGCCGTCTCGAATCCGCGCCAGTCGACGAAACCGGCCGCGACGGGTTCGTGCGGAAGAGGTTTGACTTTGATCTGCTTCGCGCCCCTCCCTTTCGACTGTCTCTGGTTTGCGCGCGCGGCGTCCGCCTGGGCTGCGAGAATGGACGCTACTGCAAGAACAATCACCTTCAGAATGTTTTTCATCTGGGGAACGACTCCTTTCAAATCACGCCTTGTAGTTCGGCGCTTCCTTCGTTATGGTTATGTCGTGCGGACGCGCTTCGCGCTGGCCTGCCGCCGTCACTCTGAAGAACCTGCCCTTCTCTTTCAGTTCGGGGATGCTCCTCGCGCCGCAGTAGCCGAGGCTCGCCCTGAGTCCTCCGCAGAACTGCGTCATTATGCCCTTGACGCGACCCGAATACGGCACCATGCCTTCGATCCCCTGCGGAACGAGATCCTCGTCGCTCTCGTTGTCCTGGAAGTACCTCGCGCGCGAACCCTTGCCGTTCTTGAGCGCAGCCATCGAACCCATGCCGCGGTAGACGACATACTGGCGTCCGTTCTGGTAGATCTTCTCGCCGGGGCTTTCCTCGGTGCCGGCGAGGACCGAACCGAGCATGACTGAATCCGCGCCCGCGGCGATCGCCTTGGGGACGTCGCCGGACAGCTTGATGCCGCCGTCTGCAATCACCGCGACATCCGTGCCGCGGAGAGCCTTCGCCGCGTTGTAGACCGCCGTGAGCTGCGGTATGCCGACGCCGCAGACGACGCGCGTCGTGCAGATCGAGCCGGGGCCGATTCCGACCTTGACGGCGTGCGCCCCGCATTTCGCGAGAGCGAGCGCGGCCTCGCCGGTGGCGATGTTGCCCGCTATGACGTCGATCTTCGGGTAGTGCTTGACGATGTACTTCGTCATGTCCATGATACCCTTCGAGTGCCCGTGGGCCGAATCGACGACCACCACGTCGACGCCCGCGTCGGCGAGCTTCTCCATTCTCGAAAGATCGCCCTTCCCGCCCGATACCGACGCCGAAACGCGGAGGCGGAACTTGTCGTCGCAATTGTACGTCGGGTTGCGGTTTTCGACGAGACGCTGCACGTCGGTGAAACTGTAGAGACCGACGACCCTTCCCTGCTTGTCGACAAGCGGAAGCTTACCGACTTTCGCCGCGCGCATGAGGTCGTACGCCTTTTTGAGCGTGGTGCCGGGCGGTGCGGTTATGGGCGCCTTCTGCATGACGTCCTTCAGTTTCATCGCATCCATCGGCGCAAAGCGCATGTCGCTGGAAGTGAGCATGCCCACGAGCCTGTCGGAGGAATCGAGGACAGGGAAGCCGTTGAACTTAAGGCCCATGCGCTTCTTCTCGCTCCTCAGGAATCCGAAGTCGTCGTCTTCGTGGAAGCAGATCGGGGAGGCGATCAATCCGTTGAGGTAGGTCTTCACCTTCGCAACCTCTTTCGCCTGATCGTCCTCCTCGAGGTTCTTGTGGATGACGCCGATGCCGCCGGCGAGAGCCATCGCCACGGCCATGGGCGCCTCGGTAACGGTATCCATCGCCGCGGACACGAACGGAATCTTCATGGAAACCCGCGTCGTGAGGCGCGTTTCCAAGGACGCCTCGTCGGGCAGAAAATCGGCGTACTGCGTCACCAAAGTGACATCGTCATACGTAAGGCCCTCGTACGGGAAGGCCTTCATAAATGAATCCATATATCTGTTCATAAAACTCCTTGATTCCGTTTTCTTGCGGATATAACGCAATTATATCAAAAAAATTGGAAAAATGATAGAAATATTCTGAAAAGCCAGGTGATTGGAATCGATGTGGTTGGAACAACTTTTTGCGGCGGGAAACCTCAGGAATCCGCTTTCTTCGGAAGAAGGCGGTTTACGGCCGAACAGAACGACTGCGGCAGGGCCGAAAGAATCCACGCGGAAAAACGCATCGGCCACGGGAATGCGATCAATCCGCGATTCGCATCGACGCCCCGGAGGATTTTCGAGGCCGCCGAAGGCGCTTCCATGAAAAAAGGCATCGGACACGTGTTTTTGTCGGTAATGCGCGAGCGCACGAAACCGGGACAGACCACGCTCACCCCGATCCCCTCCGCGGCAAGCGCGCCGCGCAAGGACAGCCCCCACGTCTTGACGCACGCTTTCGTGGCGGAATACGACGGACACGCCTTGAGCGGCGCATATCCCGCTATCGATGAAGTGATGACGATCTGGCGTCTGCCGCGCAATCCGCGTCCGGACCTGAAAGCCTCGAGCGCGGGAAACACGGTGTTCACGCAGCCGCCCACGTTGATGTCGAACGTCCGTCTGGCGTTTTCCTCGGTTTCTTCTCCGGTAGAAACGCCCGCGTTCGCGAAAACGCGCTCTAGCGGAGCCTCCGCGTCGCAGGAAAGAATCCATCCGCGCATGGCGCCGGAGTCGCGCACGTCCACAATGTCGGAGCGCACCGACGCCGCGCCGGCCGCGCGGCATTGCGCGGCGACGCCGTCAAGGCGCTCGCGGTCGCGTCCGCACAGAAACAGCGCGTCCCCGCGCCTCGCGCAGGCAAGCGACAGAGCTGCTCCTATGCCGGAACTTGCGCCCGTCACGAGAACGTTCATCCGAGCCCCGCTTTTTCCATGATCATTTCCGCCGGCGTTTTCAGCTTCTTCCTGCTGTTGCAGTCCTTGCAGCACGGAACGCAGTTCGATTTCACGCTCCGCCCTCCCCTTGCCAGGGGAATGACATGGTCGAGGGTAAGTTCCGCGGGCTTGAACGTTTTGCCGCAGTAGTGGCATTTCCCGTTTGCGACGAGATTCTTCCACCATTGCGAATTTCTGAGCGCCCTCGCCTTCTCGCGCTCCCTGCGGATAGTCTGCGGGGGAACCGAAATATCGTACCAATCTTCGATGTCCATCGCTATCTGGCCCTGTCCTTTCCGATGAATTCGCACGGAGCGCTTTTCGCGAACAGCCCCTGCACGAAACGGACGCCGTACGTCGCGTGCGTCGCGACGACTCCCGCGAACGTCGCGATCCACATCGCGGGTGAGGTCGAAAAGGACGTCAGAAGCGCCAGCGCAAAATACAGCATCGCGGGCGCGGCGGCGGCAAGTCGCATCCACGCCGGCAGCGGGAACGGCAGAAACGCCGCGAGCGCGACAATATACGCGACAAAGAGAGACGGAACGAAATACGACAAATGGAGGGAATTGGATGGAAAGCGCTTGACGAAATAGCCGCGGTGGAAGGCGTACCGCCCGAGCTGCCTCAAGTGCGGCGCGAAAAGCGCCCGCCTGTGGTGGTATACGACAGACCATGGATCGTAGACGATTCTCATGCCGGAATCGACGATGTCTTTGCAAAGCAAAGTATCCTCTCCCGGCCAGAAATCCGTTCTGTACCCGCCGATCTTTTCGAGAAGGGATTTTCTCACGATCAGATTGCAGCTCGGAAAATCGTCGACGTCGCGCCTTACGCCTCCGGCGACATACCTGTAGCGGTAATTCCCGGAAACGAGAATGTTGGAGTATACGCGTCCGCCAGCTCTGGCTAAGAATGGATCGCCGGGAGGAGTAGCGCCCGGCCCGCCGACGGCCCCGACGCCAGGATCGGAAAAATACCTGAGCGCGTTTTCGAGCCAGCGTCCGTCCGGATAAGCATCGTCGTCAATAAATGCGACTGCATCGCCTTTCGCCTCTCTGATGCCGATATTGCGCTTTTCGGCCGGACGGACTTTCCCGGTCGGCACGACTCTCACGACGCCGTCTTGCGGGATTCCGCTTTCTGGTCCGTCCGGAAGAATTATCATTTCAACATTCTTCCGGGTCTGCGCCATGACGCCCGCGATGCACTGTCTGAGCATAGCGCTGTCGCCGGGACAGGCGACCACGACCGACACGGAAAATCCCGGCGGAACGTCTCCGGTCGCTTCTGCTTTCGCGTAGTATTTCAAAATCTGCAGACGGTAGAAAACGGCAAGGGAATCAAGCGCCATTGATTTCACCGTCGAAGGCTTGAGGGCGCCGAATTTGTTTCCGAAGCGGATTACGACAGGCGCTTCGGATATTTTGGCGCCGCGCTGGAATGCGATGGAAAGAAGTTCGAGATCGAACGCGTACGACTTGACGAGCATTCTCGCGAGAGCTTCGCCGAGCACCTCCCTGCGGAAGAGTTTCATCCCCGTCTGAGTGTCGGTTATCGGCAGCCCGATGGAGGCTTTCACGAGCGAGAAGTAGACCGCGCTCACGAGTCTGCGGTGCCACGGGTACTGGACGACGGAACGCGGATGCCTTTTGGAGCCTACGACGATATCGGATCCGTCCGACGCCATCTGCGCGAAGAAAAGCGGCGTCTGCTTGGGGTTTATGTCCAGATCGCCGTCCAGAAGAAGAACGAATTTTCCAGTCGAGGCGGCGAATCCAGCCTTGAGAGCGGATCCCTTCCCGCCGTTTCTGTCGAGGAAAACGGGCTTGAGCGTC
Source organism: Verrucomicrobia bacterium UBA3841 (assembly GCA_002392765.1). Lineage (GTDB taxonomy): Bacteria > Verrucomicrobiota > Kiritimatiellia > RFP12 > UBA1067 > UBA1067. Next base: position 22,899 of record DGHT01000046.1, read on the forward strand.
ACCGAACGGGAAGAAAACCCGGCGGCGAATTCGACAATGGCGTTTTTGGTCCCGTCGGACGAACCATCGTCGACGGGAACGAGTTCGCAGTTGACGCCGTGCGAGTCGAAAAGCCTGGCGGTGTCCGCCAGGTTCTCTTTGATCGTGGAAGCAAGATTGTAAACCGGCATAATGACGGAGAGACGGTCGTTTCCCACCGTCTCCCGCGTCAAATGCCACTTGCTTTCAAGTACGGTCATTATTTTCTGAGCGCCGCCTGCGCCGCCGCGAGACGCGCGATCGGCACGCGGTAGGGCGAGCAGGAAACGTAGTTGAGCCCGATCTTGTGGCAGAACTCGACGGACGTGGGATCGCCGCCGTGCTCGCCGCAGATGCCGCAGTGGAGCTTCGGGCGCGTAGCCTTTCCGTCGGCGACCGCCATCTGCATGAGCTTGCCGACGCCGGTCTGGTCGAGTTTCGCGAACGGGTCGTTCTCGTATATCTTCTTGTCGTAGTAGGCGCCGAGGAACTTGCCCGCATCGTCGCGGCTGAAACCGAAGGTCATCTGCGTAAGGTCGTTCGTGCCGAAGCAGAAGAACTCTGCCTCTTCGGCGATCTCGCCGGCCGTGAGAGCGGCGCGCGGAATTTCGATCATCGTGCCGACCTCGTAGTTCAGCTTGATCGCGGCGGCCTGGATTTCGTCGTTCGCCACGTGGACGACGATGTCCTTGACGAACTTGAATTCCTTGACGTCGCCGGTGAGCGGAATCATGATCTCGGGCTTGACCATCCAGCCCTTGTGCTTGCGCTGCACGTTGATGGCGGCGCGGATGATGGCCTTCGTCTGCATGACCGCGATTTCGGGGTACGTGACGGTGAGGCGGCAGCCGCGGTGTCCCATCATCGGATTGAACTCGTGGAGCGAGTCGATGATCTCCTTGATGCGGGATATCGGCTTGTGCGTCTCCTTGGCGAGAAGGGCGATCTCGTCCTCGGTATGCGGCACGAACTCGTGCAGCGGCGGATCGAGGAAGCGAATCGTGACAGGCTGCCCGTCGAGGGCCTCGAAGAGCTGCTCGAAGTCGTCCTGCTGGTACGGAAGGATCTTCGCAAGCGCGATCTCGCGCTCCTCGACGGTGTCCGCGCAGATCATCTGGCGGAACGGGAGGATGCGGCTCTGAGAGAAGAACATGTGCTCCGTGCGGCACAGGCCGATGCCCTCCGCGCCGAGTTCGCGCGCCTTCTTGGCGTCGCGCGGGGTGTCGGCGTTGGTGCGGACTTTGAGCTTGCGGAACTTGTCGGCCCACATCATGATGCGGCCGAACTCGCCGGCGATCGTCGCGGCGACGGTCGGAACGACGCCGTCGTAGATGTTGCCGGTCGAACCGTCGATGGAGAGCCAGTCCCCTTCCTTGAACACTTTCCCGCCGAGGGTGAACTTCTTGTTCTCCTCGTCCATGATGATATCCTGGCATCCGGACACGCAGCACTCGCCCATGCCGCGGGCCACGACGGCCGCGTGGGAAGTCATGCCGCCGCGGACGGTGAGAATGCCTTCGGCGGCTTTCATGCCCTCGATATCCTCGGGGCTCGTTTCGAGACGGACGAGAACCACCTTTTCGCCGCGCTCCTTCCAGGCCTTGGCGTCTTCGGCGGAGAACACGATGCGTCCGCACGCCGCGCCGGGAGACGCCGCGAGGCCGCGTCCCATCACCTTGCCGCGCTTGAGCGCGACCGTGTCGAACTGCGGATGGAGAAGCGTGTCGAGATTTCTGGGGTCGATCATGAGAACGGCCTCTTCCTCCGTGCGCATTCCCTCGTCGACGAGATCGCAGGCGATCTTGAGCGCGGCCTTGGCCGTGCGCTTGCCGTTGCGCGTCTGGAGCATGAAGAGCTTCTTGTTCTCGATCGTGAACTCCATGTCCTGCATGTCGCGGTAGTGGCCTTCAAGCGTCGCGCAGATCTTCTGGAACTGGTCGAACACCTCGGGCATGACCTCGGCCATCTTCGCGATCGGCATCGGCGTGCGCACGCCCGCGACGACGTCTTCGCCCTGCGCGTTCATCAGGAACTCGCCCATCAGCTTCTTCTCGCCGGTCGCGGGATCGCGGGTGAACGCGACGCCCGTTCCGGAATCGTCGTTGAGGTTGCCGAACGCCATCATCTGGACGTTGACCGCCGTGCCCCAGCTGTAAGGGATGTCGTTGTCGCGGCGGTAGACGTTCGCGCGCGGATTGTCCCAGCTGCGGAACACGGCCTTGATCGCCTCGAAAAGCTGCTCCTTGGCGTCGACAGGGAAATCCTTGCCGATTTTCGACTTGTACTCTGCCTTGAACTGTCCGGCGAGCGCCTTGAGATCCTCGGCCGTGAGCTCCACGTCGAGTTTGACGCCCTTCTTCGCCTTCATCTCGTCGATGAGCTTTTCGAAATACTTCTTGCCGACCTCCATGACGACATCCGAGAACATCTGGATGAAGCGGCGGTAGCAGTCCCACGCCCAGCGCGGGTTCTTCGTCTGCGCCGCGAGCGACTCGACGACCGTCTCGTTGAGGCCGAGGTTGAGAATCGTGTCCATCATGCCCGGCATCGAAGCGCGCGCGCCGGAACGGACTGACACGAGAAGCGGATTCTTGGCGTCGCCGAACTTCTTTCCGGCGGACTTCTCGAGCTTGTCGATATACTCCATCACCTGCGCCATGATGTCGTCGCCGATCACCTTGCCGTCGTCGTAATAGCGCGTGCATGCCTCCGTAGAAATGGTGAATCCCTGCGGGACGGGGAGCCCGAGACCGGCCATTTCCGCCAGGTTCGCGCCCTTGCCGCCAAGCAGTTCGCGCATGTTAGCATTGCCTTCGGTCTGACCCGCACCGAAGAAGTACACGTACTTTTTCTGTTCGCTCATCTGAGACTCCGTTTTTTTGTTGAATTTTTGATTTTCAAAATATTATATCAAAAAAACGGCGCTTATTGAACGCCAAATTTGAAATATTCGTTGGCGTTGCGGAAAGAGATGTCCGCGACGATTCCGCCCAGCCATTTCAGATCGCGCGGAATCTCCCCTTTCTCGACCTCCGCGCCGAGCTTCTGGCAGAGAAGCCGGCGGAAGTATTCGTGCCGGGTGTAGCTGAGGAAAGAACGGCTGTCGGTGAGCATTCCGACGAAGTTGCCTAGCGAACCGAGCGCCGCGAGCGCCTCGATCTGCTTGCGCATGCCGTCTTTCTGGTCGAGGAACCACCACGCCGCGCCGAGCTGTATCTTGCCGCGGCAGGGTGCTTTCTGGAAGCAGCCCATGACCGTCGCCAGCATCTCGTTGTCCTTCGGGTTGAGGGAATAGAGAATCAATCTCGGGAGGCGGTCTTCCATTTCGAGCCTGTCGAAAAGTCTCGCGAGACTCTCCGTGACGGACCAGTCGCCTATCGAGTCGAATCCAGTGTCGGGCCCCATCTGGCGGAACATCGCCGTGTTGAGGTCGCGCAGGCAGTTGTAGTGGAGCTGGGCCGTCCAGTCCGACTCCGCATCCATCCTGAGGCCTTCGAAAAGCCACGCCGACTTGAACTTGAGCGCCTCGGCGGGCGTCAGCGCCGTCTTGCCCGCGCGCGCCTTCTTGAATATGGACTTGAGCTCCGTCTCGGTGTAGGGCGCGGCGAATATCTCCGTGATGCCGTAATCCGACACGACGCACCCGTTGGCGGCGAAGAAGTCGTGGCGCTTCTTCATGGCGCGACGGAAATCGTCGATCGTTCCGATCTCGATCCCGGACGCGGCGGAAAGTCTGTCGATCCACCCGTTCCAGGCTTCGAGATTCTCCACCTTGGACGCCTTGTCGCTGCGCCACGCGGGGCGTATCTGCGTTCCGAACGGTTTTTTCGCGATCGCTATATGATGTTCGAGCGAATCCACGGGATCGTCGGTCGTGCAGACGACGGCGACTTTGGACTTTTTCATAAGGCCCCGCGCCGAGAACCACTTCTTCCCGAGTTCCCTGTTGCACTTTTCGTAGATGCGTTTCGCGCTAGCGCCGCAAAGACGCTCCGTCACGCCGAAATAGCGGGCGAGTTCGAGATGCGACCAGTCGAAGAGCGGGTTCTTGACCATGCGCTCCATCGTTTTCGCGAACGCCTCGAACTTTTCCCATCCGCTAGCCGAGCCGTCCTTGCCGCGGCCCGAGCACAGACGCTCTTCGAAGCCGTTCGAGCGCATCTGGCGCCACTTGTAGTGGTCGCCGCCGAGCCATACGTCGGCGATGTCGTCCCAGCGCTTGTCCTCGGCGATCTCCGCAGGGGGGAGGTGGCAGTGGTAGTCGATGATCGGCATGTCCTCCGCATAGCCGTGGTAGAGCTCGCGCGCGGCTTTGGTGTCGAGAAGGAAATCCGGGTTGATGAAAGGCTTTGCTTTTGCTGTCATGGTTTCTCCGTGTGGATGGTTGATTTTCCGGTTTGCGCAGCGGCGGTTGCGCCGCTCACTTCGCGCTGTCGTAATGGCGGGCCGTCGCCTCGTAGCCCTGCATCATCGCTTCGGGCAGTTTGCCGAACATCTTGTAGTAGTCGCACACGACGGGAAGGCAGCGCGTCTTCCATTTCGCGACGGTGTTGAGCGCTATCGACTTGAGCTGGTGGTGGGCGAAAGGATTGGCGAAGCGTTCGAGAATGCTTTCGGCGTATTCCTTCTTCTCGGCGTCGGGGAGCGCTACTGTCGGGAATATCTCCTCGAAGACGACCTTGCGCACGAATGCGTTGAAATCGGGATCGGCGATGCACTGCGCAACTTCCGAAAAACCCTTCTCAAGCCCGAGGTAGACCATCGTCGTGTGCGTGGCGTTGAGGAATCGCACCTTGCGCGTGCGGTACGGCTGCATGTCGGTCGTGTAGACGACGTTGACGCCCGCTTTTTTAAGCGGCAGCTCGCTTTCGAGGTCGAATCCCGCAGGGGTTTCGATCACGAAAAAGTGGAAAGGTTCGCCGCACACGAGAACGTCGTCCTTCTCCCCGAGTTCGCGCGCGTAGCGTTCGGCCGATTCGGGATCGGGGCGTCCTGCGACGATCCTGTCCACGAGCGTCGAACAGAACACGCATCCGTTTTCGATGTACGACTTGAGCGCCGCCGTGTCGCCGGTCTCGTCCGCCAGATGCTTGAGCACGCACGCCTTGAGGTTGTCGCCGTTGTGCTCTATAAGTTCGCACGGAATGAACACGAGCCCCGGAAGCCCGGCGGCGCAGCGGGCCTTGAGAAGCCTCAGCACCTTGGCCGGGAACGTATCCTGCCCTTTCACGTACTGGATCCCGGCCTCGGTCGTGTTGGACACCACGAACCTCAGCGAGGGCAGATTGGCGTACTTCTCGAGATTCGCCGCGATATCGACCCCCTTCACGCACGATATCTCTTCGAGCTCCTCGACCGTTTTGCCGCCGATGACGCCGCGAAGGCACGTATGGTACTTTCCGCCGCGATCGTTGAGGATTTTCGACGGGACGCAGAGTTCGTCGCCGATCGGCTGTATGATCTGAACGGCTCCGCCGAAGCCGGCCCTGTCGTTCATTTTCTGAACCATCCAGTCGATGAAGCACCTCAGGAAGTTGCCTTCGCCGAACTGCAGGATTTTTGTTTCTTTCATATTTTCCGGGTCTCCTTGTGGTTGTGGTGTTTCGGGTTATTCTATCAAATTTCCAGGCGGCGCACCCCCTCTACCGGGTAGTTTCGCGGACTTTGACGACCTCCAGGCCGTCGTAGTCTACCGAAAAGGAATAGAACTTCGCCGCGCGGGAAGGCGCGCCCGCCTCGAGAATGCTTCTCGCTTTTTTGGCGTCCGCGCGGGATTTCGCGAGGATGAACATGAACCCGCCGCCTCCCGCGCCGGTCAATGTGACGGCGCTTACGTGCGGCCTGATCGCTTCGATCATGCTTTCCACGCGCTCGTTCGTGCTGCCGGGGTCGAGCAGTTTCTTGTCGCGCCAATAGCCCTCGACCGCCGCGGCGAAGGAATCGGCGTCCCTGTTCTCTATCGCCTTCGCGCATTTGCGAGCGCCATCCTTGAGGCTGTCTATCAATATCGACGCGAAGCCGTGCGGATTTTCGGCGTAGAACGCCAGCACCTTTCTGAGGATGTTTCTGGCCATGCGCTTCTGTCCGGTGAAGAAAAGAAGCCCCCTTTCGGCGAAAAGCTTCGCGAGCCATTCGCAATCGAGACGCTTCGCGGCGATCCGCTGCGGGGTTCCCGGTTTCGATTCGAGAATCTTGGCTCCCGGCAGCATCCCGCCGAACTGGTCCTGCCATCCGCCGCCGGTCCGCATCTCCGCCTCAAGCCGGAGCGTCAACTCTCCGATCTCGGCGCTGTCCGCCCTTCCGAGAAGCGCGGCGATCGTGGTCGCGCCGAGAATCGAACTCGTCCCCATCCCGGACCCCTTGGGGAGATTGGCGCACATTTCAATGTCGAGGCCGCGCGACCCGAACTTGAATCCTGTGACGGCGAGGGCGCATTTGGCAAGCGCGCACCAGTCGGACGGGTCGTGCCTGTCGGCAAGCTCCTGCGCCGACTTCAATATGCGGCGGCGTCCGAGATCGCTGGAAACGATCCTGACGAATTTGTCGCGCCTTTCCCGGACGGTCACGCTTATCGGCTTCACGCCGTCGAGCCGGACCGCCACGTTCACGACGCATCCGCCCTCGTTGTTGCATACGGGCGGAGTGTCGCTCCAGCCTCCCGCCAGATCGATCCTGACCGGCGCGGTGGCCTTCGTCTCAACGCGGTCGGCCAACGCGAGCAGACGTTTGTAGTCGACATGCGGCATGATCGCTCCAAGAGCGTGCTTTTCCCACAGACCGTCCTCCTTGAAATTGTCGCCGATGCGGTAGCGCAGATCGAACCACTTGCGCTTTCCGTAGGGGATGCATGTGAGACACTCCCCTTTCGCCAGGACGATTTTCCCGAAACGCCCCGGCGGGACGTTGGTGACGATGTTGTCGCCCGCGAGCGAAAGTCGCGCATGCACGTTCCTGACATACACGCCGCCGTCGCCCAGTTTCGACAGCAGTTCCCTGCTCGAACCGACATGGAAGAAAGTGCATTCGCGCGCGACATGGACGTTGAACGGAGCGAATCCGTCAAGGAGCATCGAAGGAAATTCCGTGTAGATGTCGCCTGAAACGGGAAGCGTTTTCATCTTTGCGGCCGTCGGCGGGTCTATGAAAAGAATCCCCGTGTCGACAAGATACGCGCCGGGGCCGACGCCGGGTTTCTGTCTGAACCCTGAAACGGGAAGCGTTTTCCCCGCGCGGTTTTTACGCGGGGAGACGTCGTAGACTCCGTGCCTGCGAGCCTCGTCCGGTCCGTCTTCGTACGCGACCCCGGTCACACCCGGCCTGGAAAGATCGGCTTTTTCGAAATCGAAAGACGGCAGAACGTCGCCGGAAACGACGACCACCCCTCCGCTGGCGGGGACGGGCAGGCGGGCCATCGACTCGACGATATGCTCGAAGAGCGGACGCGAATCACGCATCGGGATGAACGCCTTGCCCGCCGCGGCGAATCCGGGCGTGCGCCTTGCGTCGCCTCCGGAATGGCATACAAGGATTTTCTTTCCTGACGCGGGGTTGTATTTTATCTCCTTGAGGGCGTTGACGGTCGCGCCGAGCGATCCAACGCGCCTGTCGCCGGGGTCGGGGATGCATACCGTGTTTCCGAAGTCGCGCGTCTGGGCGCGGTATCCTCTGGCCTGCGCCTCGCTCGCCGCCGTGATTATTATCGTATCGAACATATTGGTGGATTCCGTTTTGGTAGATTATATCAAAAATCGGCGCTCTTGTGTGAATTTGCGAATCGCCCCCCCTTGCATTTTTCACTTTACACTCTACATTTTACACTTTACATTTTACACTCTTCCCCGCCGTTCCCGGCCGCGGACGGAGCAAGATGCCGCACGACTAGCGACGCTAAAGCCAGTCCGAAAGCGGCCGTAACCTGCATCAAACTCCCTTTTACCCCGTCGCGCTGCGGTTTGAGCGGCTGTTCGGTCGAGTAGACGCACTGGAATTTCCGCGCCGGGAATCGGCCGGATTTTCTGAATCTGCCGCGCAGCGCTCTGGCAAGGCCATCTCCGGCAACCTTCCAGAATTCGGCCGTCGACACCTTCAGCGGATCGACCCTGAACGCAGCCCCCATCGAAGAAAAAAGGCATGTCGAAGCGCACGACGATGCGGCAAGGATCAGTTCTGCCTTGTCGTCCAGAGAGTCTATCGCGTCGACGACGCAATCGAAGGAGGAAAAATCGAAGCGGGCCGGATTCGCGGCTTCGAACCGCTCCGGCACGGACTCCACCCTGGCGCGCGGAGATATCGAAAGGAGTCTGCGTGCAAGCTCGTCCGCCTTGGGCTTTCCGACGGAGGCGGGGAAAGCCATCGCCTGACGGTTTACGTTGGATGGCGCGACGATATCGAAATCGACAAGCGTAAAGGATCCTACGCCGGTACGCGCCAGGGCTTCGGCACACCACGACCCGACGCCGCCGAGTCCGAAAATGGCGACTCTGGCTTTTTGAAGACGCGAAAAGGCGGCATCTCCGAGCAAGGCCTCAGACCTGTCGAAAATGCCGTCCATTTCCATCGCCCCCCTTTTGGAGCCGTTTGCGCCGGTCACTCGCCAAACATGCAATCGAGCGCGTCGTCGATCATCTCGCAAGCCTCGTCGAGCGTTCCCTCCTTCAAGACGAGCGGCGGAAGGAATCGGACCACGTTGCCGCGCGCGGTCAGCGCGAGAACACCCTGCGCCTTCAAAGCATCGACGATTTCGGCGGGATCGCCGTCTACGACAAGGCCGAGCATAAGCCCCTTGCCGCGAACCTCCAGAAGTTTGTCGTACTTGTCGACAAATCCCTGCAGCGCCTCCTTGAGAAGCGCGCCGACCTTCTTCGCATTATCGAGAAGATGCTCCTCCTCGATAACGGAAATCGTCGCGAGAGCGGCCGCGGCCGCGATCGGGTTGCCTCCGAACGTGGACGCGTGCGAAGACGGAGTGAAAACATCGGCGAATTTTGCGTTCGAAACGAGCGCTCCCATGGGCAATCCGCCCGCGAGCGATTTCGCAAGTGTGAAGAGGTCGGGCTTTACGCCATACCCCTGCCACGCGAACCAGTCTCCCGTGCGGCCCATTCCGCTCTGGACTTCATCGCATATCATGAGAAGATTCTTTTCGTCGCACAGCGCCCTGACGCCTTCCATGAATTCCTGCGTGGCCGGCGTCACGCCGCCCTCGCCCTGCACCGCCTCGAGCATGATGGCGACAGTCTTGTCGTCCACCGCCGCCTTAACGCTTTCGAGATCGTTGAAATCCGCGTAGGAGAAACCGTACGGAAGCGGGTCGTACCCCTCCTGGCACCACGCCTGGCCGGTCGCCGCGACAGTCGCGAGCGTACGTCCATGGAAGCCGTTGCGCATAGTGACGATTCCGTACCTTCCGCCGTTCGCCGAACCCCACTTGCGCGCGAGCTTGATCGCGGCTTCGTTGGCCTCTGCGCCGGAATTGCAGAAAAACGCCTTGCCGCCGAGCCCGGAGAGTTCCACGAGTTTCTCCGCCAGAAGCGTAGCGGGCTCGTTGGCGAAAAGGTTGGACGCATGGGTAAGCGACGCCGCCTGATCCTGTATGGCCTTGACCACTTTGGGGTGGCAGTGCCCCACGTTGAGAACACCGATGCCGGAGGTGAAGTCGTACAGCGCCAGCCCTTCCGCGTCGCGGACCGTGACGCCCTTCCCCGACGAAAGGACGATGGAAGGTGTGTATGTCGGCATCATGAAGGACTGGTATTTTTTCAGCGTATCCTGTGTTTTGCTCATTGTATTATCTCCGTTCCCACGCCCTCGCGCGTGAATATTTCGAGAAGAAGGGAATGCGGCATGCGCCCGTCGACCAGGTGCACCTTGCGCACGCCGGCGAGGATCGCATCCCTGCACGAAAGTATCTTCGGCAGCATTCCCCCCGATATAACGCCGTCCCGCGCAAGTTTGTCGATTGCGTCGAGATGAAGCGTCGAGAAAAGCGTATTGGGATCGTCCGGGTCTTTGAGAAGTCCGGGGACGTCCGACACCAGCGCGAACTTGCGCGCCTTGATGGCCTTGGCCAAAGCTGCGGCCGCAAGATCCGCGTTCACGTTGTAGAGATGGGCGTCGCTCTGGCCCGTGGCGAGAGGCGTCACGACCGGGATGATGCCTGCGTCGAGCATTTCGCAGACGCTGCGGATGTCGACATCGGTCACGTCGCCGACGTAGCCCCTGTCTGGCTTTTCGATTTTTCTCGCGCGGAACACCCAGTTGCCGTGGATCGGTTTCGCGTTCGTGCCGCGGGCGACGAGACGTTCGACTATATCCGGGTTGACGACGTTATTGAGCGTCCGGCGGACAATCTCCATCGTCTTTTCGTCCGTGACGCGCTGCCCCTCCACAAAGCGCGGCTCGAAGCCGCTTTCCTTGATCGCCCGCGAAATCGCCTTCCCGCCGCCGTGCACTATCACAACTTTGATGCCGACGGCCCGCATGAACGCAATGTCGTTCATCAGGGAGTCGAGATTTTCCTCGACCTCCATCACGGAACCGCCGATTTTAACGAGAACGATGGATCCGCGGAAGTCGAGAATGTACGGAAGCGCCTCGGTGAGGACCGCCGCCTTCATCGTGGCGCTGTCAAGCTTGTCCATCAGACGTAAGCCTTTCCTGTCCGTTCATATACGGCCTCAGCACCTCGGGAATCTCTATGGAGCCGTCCTCGAGCTGGTGCTGCTCGAGCATCGCCACCATCAGACGCGGAAGCGCCACTCCGGAACCGTTGAGCGTGTGGACCAGCTTCGTCTTCCCGTCGGTGTCTTTGAACCGGCAGTTCAGCCTGCGGGCCTGGTAGTCCGTGAAGCAGGAACAGGATGAGACCTCCAGCCACTGCTTCTCCGCAGGCGCCCAGAGTTCGAGATCGTAGCATTTCGCGGCGCTGAATCCCATGTCTCCCGCGCAAAGCATCAACACTCTGTAGCAGAGGCCGAGACCTTTCAAGATGGCTTCCGCTTCGCCGACGAGCGTCTCAAGCTGGTCGAACGACGTGTCGGGATGGACAAAATTGACCATTTCCACCTTGTCGAACTGGTGCACGCGGAGCATGCCGCGCGTCATCTTTCCAGCACTGCCGGCCTCGCGGCGGAAACAAGGCGTGTAGGCTGTCAGCTTGACGGGCAGATCCTTGGCCTGGAGGATGTCGTCGCGGTAGAAATTCGTCACGGGGACTTCAGCGGTCGGAATCAGCCAGAAATCGTCTATCTGGCAGTGGTAGAGGTCTTCGGCGAACTTCGGAAGCTGGCCGGTGCCGGTCATCGAGTCGGAGTTGACCACAAAAGGAGGAAGCATTTCCGTGTAGCCCTGCGTCCTGCAGTGGACGTCTAGCATGTACTGGATGAGCGCCCTCTGGAGTTTGGCCCCCTGTCCGAGTATCACCGGGAAACCCGTGCCCGTAAGTTTTACGCCGCGCGGGAAATCGAATATGCCAAGCTTTTCGCCGACCTCGATGTGATCCATGATTCTGTACGACGGATCCTTCCACTCCCCCACGGTGCGGACGACTTTGTTGCCGGAGCTGTCGAGACCGTCCGGGATTTCAGGAGCGGGGAGGTTGGGAATCATGAGCAGCGTTTCCCTCAGATCGTGCTCGACAGTGGCGAGTTCACGGTCGATTTCGGCGATGCGGTCGCCGACTTTCCTCATCTCCTCTTTGGCGGCCGCGATATCGCCGCCCTGTTTTGCTACGATACCGATCTGCTTGGACGCGGCGTTGCGCTTCGCCTTGAGATTCTCCGTTTCGCCCAGCAGAGCGCGGCGGCGTGCGTCAAGATCGCGCGCTGCGGCGGGTTTCTCCGGTCCGACGCCGCGGCGCGCGAGCGCTTTTGCCGTTTCTTCGAAATTGTCCCTCAATTTTTTTATGTCTATCATTGTCTTTCTCCGATCTAATCCCTTTATGTCTGGATTTGAAGATATATTATACCAAATATTCCGCAAATTGGGGGACAAATTATTTCAGAGCTTCGTGAACTTCGCTATAAAACCGCCGCCGGAGGCCATGCGGAAAGAGAGTTCCTCGCCTGCCTTGACGGTCTTCGTCTCATGGACGTACTCGGCAGGATTGACGTCCGAATTGCCGGAGTCGCGGAAAATCTCGGCCTTCCACTCGCCATCGCCGAGGAAGCTTGTCTTAAAAGAGAAGTCGCGCGGTTCCCTGTTGCCGATCGCGGCCACGTACCACGAACCGTCCCTGGACTTCCTCGCCGCCGCCGCGAACGACTCGGGGCATCCGCCCAGGCCGACGGTATCGTCCCAGACGACGGGAGTCGCGGCCATGAACGAAAAACACTCCATGTTCTTCTCGTACTTTGTCGGCGAATCGCTAAGCATCTGGAGCGGTGCCTCGTAGAGCGCCATGAGCGCCATCTGGTGGCAGCGCGTACCGACAGAGCCGGGGTTGGTGCGGTCGCCGCGGTAGTCGCCGATTCTGTAGTTGTCCATCGCGCCGGGCGTGTAGTCCATGGGACCCGCCGTCATGCGGAGGAAGAAGCAGGCGACGTCGTTGCAGCACATGTCCGTGTCCTTCTTGCCCCATTTCATCTGCTCGAGACCGTGGATCCCCTCGAAATTGATGACGTTGGGATAGGTGCGCTGGAGACCGACCGGACGGTACGCGCCGTGGTAGTCGATCAGCATTTTGTGCTTCGCGCATGCGGCCGCGAATTTTTCGAGGAAGCACGCGATCTCCGCGTCTGCACGATCCATGAAATCGACCTTGAAGCCCTTTGCGCCAAGTCTGGCAAAGTGTTCGGCGACCTTCTCCTCCTCGCCGTACACCTGCGCCCACGCCATCCAGAGGATTATCCCGACGCCCTTCTTGTTCGCATAGTCGATTAGGTAGGGAACGTCGACTTTCGGGCTGTACTCCCAGATGTTCAGCTTTGCGCTCCACCCTTCGTCGAAGATCACGTATTCCACCCCGGCCTTCGCGGCGAAATCGATGAAGCGCACATAAGTCTCGGTCGTGCAGCCCTGGGGATCGCCTTTGTTGTCGAATGCGTTCCACCAGTCCCACGCCACCTTGCCCGGTTTCACCCAGGAGAAGTCCGCGTCCTTCGCGGCAGGCGTGGCGAGCGCATAGAATATGTCCGTCTCGCAAAGTTCGCAGGGGGAGTCGGCGAGAGCAAAGGCGCGCCAGGGGAACGCGCGCGGAGCATCTCCCTTGGCGATAAAATCCTCCGTCTCCTTGACCTTCACCCAGCGGCCGCCCTTCTGAAGCCTCTTTTCCTTGCCCCAGCCGCCGACGCGCTCAGTCGTCTTCGGATACTTGGCGAAAAACGACTTGAGCTTCGTGCCGCCGTCGAATTGCTCGATGTCGGCAAAGTTCCAGACCGGATAGTCGTGGAGACCGGCATCGACGACAGCGACCGTTTTACCGCCGGCGGAATAGACGAACGGGAGGTAGATCGCCTTCTCGGAATCGGTTTTCAGAGCGGACGCATCGGCGAATTCGGGGACTGTCTCCTCGCAGCCGAGCAAACCGCGGCCTGTGCGGTTGAACCAGCAGCGGGTGTCTTTTGGCAGAGTGAGATCCGCCTTCTCGCAGTTGACGACACCCGGCTTTTCCGTCTCGAACCGGTATGCGACGCCGTCGTTGCGCGCGGCAAGCCTAACGCCCCAACCCCCGAAATCGGCGAAAAGAGTGTCGGCCGCGAGGTTGATCCTGCCCTTCTTGTATACAGGAGTGTCAATGACGCCGTCCAAAGGCTCGCGGCTCGTCTTCAACGGCCTGCCGCAATTCTTTCCAAGACAAGCGCCGTCGATTTTCATTCCGATCTCCGTCTTTGGCACTACCACAACGCCATCGCGCGCCACTTCGTAAGCGAGAGGATCGGTATACAGGCGGATTGAGTTCTTTCCGTCGGGGGACACCGCCGACAGCTCGTTTCCATTGTGAACGCAATCACACACGCACCCCGCCGCCAAAAGAGCGGCAAGCGGGAGAATTCTCGAATTTAACATTTCAACTCCTTTCTTTGACATGGAATATTATATCAAAAATAATCTGCAAAATGTTGGAGTAATTCACCACGGCAGTACCAGAGTGCGGGCGTGTGGCGCGAGGCCCTTCGGCGTCAGGCAGATGAACACGGCTCCGTGTTCTTCGTCCACCGGAACGAGCGTGGCGGAACCCGTTGCCTTCACAGTCGTGTACTTCTGCTTCTTCTCGTCGCAGCCCGTCACGAACCCGCCGGAGACCGATAGCGTCTTCCACGGCTCGACCTTCCAGTTGTACTGCCACGCGGTCCATACTGGGAGAACGTATCCCCCGAGCGCAGCGAGTCGCCGAAGGCGATGCCCTAGCAGGGGTGGCGTCTCGCCCGTTTCACTGGGAGAACGTATCCCCCGAGCGCAGCGAGTCGCCGAAGGCGATGCCCTAGCAGGGGTGGCATCCCGCCCCTTTCACTGGGAGAACGGGCGTCCCGCCCGTTCACGACGCCGACGCCATTCTCTGCCACGACCGTCACCGCGTTGGTGGCGACCTCCTTGCCTGCCTTGGCGATGACTGTCGCGTGGAAGGCAAGACTTCCGACTTCGGACTTCGGACTTCCGGATTCCGGATCCTGGTGGGGCGAGCCGTCCCCGTTCCCCCAGTTACCGCCGCCGTCTTCAGGTCTACATCCGCTGCAGCGGCGCTGTTCCACGTCAAATACACCTTCACGCTCGCCGCCGCATCGGCGCTCCAGCCACTTATGCGGATCTCCGCAGCGCCGCCCTCGCTCGCTACGACTTCGCTTTCCGCGAACGCCGCGCCCGGCACCCCCACCGTATTTCACCACGCCGGATCCGTCTCGATCGGGTCGTTCGTGTCGAATACGATGGTTGCAGAAGCGCTGATTGTGCTGTTTGCGGCAGCATCGCTCTTCACTTTAACGCGGTATCTCAAGTGTCCTTCTCCGCGACCCGTCTCGTCGTTCGGCGGAAGGAAACACGCGTAAGGATCTGCGGGATAATTGTCGAAAGTCGACGGATCGACAATGCGAAGGTGCCATTTGACTGTTTCGCCATCGTGTGTCACTTCCGTGCGGACGCTCCAATTCGTGCCCGGCATTGCATACGACGACACTCCCTTTGCGCATCCGGAAAGTCCGGAGTCGACATTGTCTCCGAATACGATCTCGCCAAGTTCGAATGTCGTCCAGTCTAGTCCCGGATCCTTCGGGAGGGTTGCGTAGACATCCTGCGCAGCCGCCGTCGCATTCGTCTTCTTCTCGAAGTAGACGGTATAGTCCATCCAGTCGCCCGGCATTACGCAGCGGCGCGCGCCGATTCTGGACGGACCGCCCATTTCGTTGGGATCGTTCGACTTCGGTTTTTCATATTCCTTTTTACGGTTCCGGCACTTGCACGCTCCCGACGAACAGAGTCCATTGCACGAACAGTAAATCGAACATGCGCATCCGTTTGACATCTCGCCGCCGCCGCTGCGGCAGTGGCAATAGCAGTTTTTGCCGCAGTTGCCGCCGCAAGACGGATTCGACGACAACATGCATCCGTGCGAAACAGCGCTTTCCACCGGTGCATTGGAATCGGAGGACGCAAGAACGGGGCGGTCGGACATTGAATGCCGGGATTCAATACCGGCACCAATCCATTCCCCGGAAACAAGTCTCTTCACGGAAGCCGCATCGCACTCGCCATTCGCCTCTACAACGACGATCCTCGGCTCGCCGTCTTTGAAGCAGACGGCAACCGACGGTATCTCGCGTCCGTCAATATCCATGACAACCTGCGACGGGCTGCGCGTCCCGCCATCGTCCGTAAACGCCGCGAGCACGTCCGTTCCGGCATTGTGCGCAAGCGCGTCCGAATCGCGGTACGCGACCAGCGCGCCGCCTTCGCCGGAAACGGCTATCGCTATGCCGGAATGGGCGCGGTTCTGATCTGGAACGACCGCCACCGGATCGCTCCAGCGTCCGTCGCGTCAATCGACTTTGTACAATCTCGCATGGAAATAGGATTCGAGCAAATCCTCCGCGTCGCCGGTGAAGTCCGGCGTTGAGGCCAGGCAGTAAACCGCCGTAGATCCGTCCGGAAGGACTGCGGCCTCAAAGCGCTCAACGTCGTGCGAATCGTCGCCGAATCTCGTCTCGGCGCCTGTCGAAGCGTCGCGGACGGACAATCCCTTCCTGACTGTCCTTCCTGAGACATATTCCCTGCAGGCGAGATGGACGGGATTTCCGCCGAGCATCGTCCTTCTCGCACACCCCCAAATAAGATTTTCCGCACAAGATTCTCATTGTCTTGACTTGAACTTCATAGAGAGACTTCTTAAAAACCAGTCACTGTTCAAATTCAGCCGCTCTGTTAAGATTTTCCGCACAAGATTCTCATTCCGCATTGCTTATGTGTAGGGCATAAACAGCAAACCACACCCCCAAATAAGATTTTCCGCATAAGATTCTCATTTTATGGTATAATATGGCATGTGAAGCGGAATTGAAATGGTTTTTGATGGCTATATAAGGAAGGATATGGAGTATGGCAGCGGCAAAATAT
>DGHT01000071.1:0-87389 GCA_002392765.1 Verrucomicrobia bacterium UBA3841
AAAAGAATGCAAGAGGAAAATTTAACTTTTTTTTTGACTTAGATGGGTTGTTTATTGTATAATAGGCGAATGACACAGACACCCCCTACCGGAGACTTCATACTGAAATGGCGCGGAGACGCGCTTACAGTGACGTTAAACCTCGGCGAACCCCGCAAAGGCAGGGCCGCGTTCCGCACGAACATCGGCCATGCGCGGGTGCGCAGGCGCGAGATAATCGCCGAGACCGAGCGCGGCGAAACGCCGCTCGCCCGCGCGTGGACGGACATCCCGCTCGAAGAGAAATCGCCAGGCGTCTTTTCCGCCGAAATACCGCTCGACGAGGTCGGCATCTTTTCCGGCAAGGCCTGCTTCTTCCCCGAGGGCGGCTCCGTGCCCGAATGGCCGGATGGCGGCAACACGCACATAAAGGTCGAAAGCGCGGAAACAAGGAAAAGCAATTCAATATACACCGTGTTCCCGCGGCAGTTCGGATCGTTCAGGGAGATCGTGCGCCGGCTCGATCACATCATGGGCGCGATGGGCTTTAGGATCGTCCAGACGCTCCCGCCGTTCCCGGTCCCCACGACATACGCCGTAATGGGCGAATACGGCTGCCCTTTCGCGGCGCTCGATTTTCTTTCTGTCGATCCGGCGATGGCAGAGTTCGACGAATACGCCACGCCTCTCGACCAGTTCAGGGAGCTTATCGACGCCGTGCACTCGCGCCGGGGGCTGCTCATGATCGACCTGCCCGCCAACCATACCGGCTGGGCGTCGACGCTCCAGACGCACCACCCGGAATGGTTCAACCGCAACAAGGACGGCAAGTTCGTCTCGCCCGGCGCGTGGGGCGTGGTCTGGGCCGACCTGGTGGAGCTCGACTACTCCAACGCCGCGCTCAGATCCTACATGGCCGGCGTATTCCTGTTCTGGTGCCGCAACGGTGTCGACGGCTTCAGATGCGACGCCGGGTACATGATCCCGGAATCGACATGGGAGTACATCGTCGCGCGCGTCCGCGAAGAATACCCCGACACCATATTCATGCTCGAAGGCCTCGGCGGGAAACTCGAAACGACCGACAACCTTCTCGCCCGCGCGAACCTGGACTGGGCGTATTCAGAAATGTTCCAGACGTACGACCGCGGCGCTTTCGAATGGTATCTGCCGGGAGCGATCGCGCGCAGCGAAAAATTCGGCACGCTCGTCCATTTCGCGGAGACGCACGACAACGACCGCCTCGCAAAAGGCGGAAAAACCTACGCGCGCCTGAGAGTCGGCCTGTCCGCCCTTCTCAGCTGGCAGGGCGCGTGGGGAATGGCGAACGGGGTCGAATGGTACTGCACCGAGAAAATCGACGTCCACGGCAAAAACGGACTGAACTGGGGCGCCAAGGACAACATGATCGCGCTTATCTCGAAACTCAACTCGCTTCTCGACACCGATCCGGCGTTCTCCGGCGCTTCGCGCATCAAGGTTGTCACGCGCGGCGAAGGCAACACGCTCGCCGTCGCGAGGGAAGACCCCGCCTCCGGCCGCAAGCTTCTCATCCTTGCGAACCTCGACTGCGAGGCCGAGGCCGGCATATCATGGGACGAAGAAGCTTTCCCGTCCGGCCCCGCGTTCGACGTCCTGGAGCAGAAAAAGGTCGTCCTCGGCAGCCCGCACCGTCTGAAACCCGGCGAAATCGTCTGCGCGGCGTCGGGACCGGCCAGGCTCGCAAAGCCCGGTTCCGGGCTTTCCCACGAACGAAGGAGCAGGAACGCCCGGTTCCACTGGACTTTCCCGCGCGACGTCCGCCGCGATGTCGTCGTGCCGGAAAACGAATGGGTCGAAGTGTCCGCCGCGCACCATTTCAGGATGCGGCTCATCGACCCAAAGACCGGCATGACGCTGCGCGTCTACAGATCGGTGGAGAAAGACGGGCGCCACACAGCCTTTTTCGACGCTCCGCACTACAAGGGCGACGGATCGCGCTGCCGCGAGCTGACGTTCTTGATGATCGTATACACCCCGGGACGCTCCACGCGCACGATGTCGCGCTTTCTCGTCCCGCCGAAACATTCCGCCGCCAGAGCGCTTCTTTCCGTGCCGGCCGCATACGTCCGCAGGGATCCTCTCGCAAGGACGATCCTCTCGAACGGACACGGCGCGGCGTCGCAGATGCGCGCGGGATGGGCCGGGCTCGCCAGCCAGTACGATTCCATTCTCGCCGCCAACCCGAATCCTTCGTGTCCGGCCGACCGCATAGCACTCTGGACGCGCATGCGCTGCTGGCTGCAGCGCGAAGGATACACACGCGAGTTCGATTCGAAATGCCAGACGCGCTTCACGGCGGATCCCGCCGGACGCTTCGCCGAATGGGAATTTCTCGTTCCCTGCGGCATGGGACGCACCACGCGCTTCGCTTTCGAAGTGTCGCTGGCGAGGAACGCGAACGCAGCCAGGCTGAAAGTGACGAGACTCGATTCCGGAGAGACGGACGTCGGCGACCAGGTGCGCCTCGTATTCAGGCCCGACATCGAATGGCGCAGCTTCCATTCCGTGACAAAGGCGTTCTCCGGCCCGGAAACGCTTTTCCCGTCGAGCGTGTCGCCCTCGCCGCGCGGGTATTCATTCTCCCCCTACGGGGAGAAATTCGTGATGTCCGTCGACGGCGGCGAATACCACCACGAACCCGAATGGGCCTACAACGTGCCGCATCCCGAGGAGGCGGCGCGCGGACAGGATCCGTCCGGCGATCTATTCAGTCCAGGCTGGATTTCAGCCGACATCAAGCCCGGCTGCACGGTGGAAATCACAGGCGAAGCGGTCGGCGTCGGGATCTGCCGCAAGCCGTACGAACAGCTCGATTTTCCTGACGCGCTCCCGCGCAGGGGTTCTCTCGGCGTGCGCGAGGCGATGCGGGAGGCGCTCGATCTATTCATCGTCCAGAGGGATTCCCTCAAGACCGTGATCGCCGGCTATCCGTGGTTCCTCGACTGGGGACGCGACACGTTCATATTCATGCGCGGCATGATCGCGGCGGGCCGCATCGCGGATTCGCTCGCGATTCTCGAGGCGTTCGCGGCCTTCGAGGAGAACGGCACGCTTCCGAACATAATCTACGGCGACAAGGCGGGCAACCGCGACACCACTGACGCGCAGCTGTGGTTCATCCGCTGCGTGATGGAGCTCGAGGCCAAAGGCGCCGGCGTGTCGAAGCTCAAAGACGTGTGCAGCAGGATCGCCGACAACTACATCAAGGGCACGCCGAACGGGATACGCGTCGATGCCGCGTCGGGGCTGGTGTTCTCCCCATCGCATTTCACGTGGATGGACACGAACTATCCCGCATGCACGCCGCGCGCGGGATATCCCGTTGAGATCCAGGCGCTCTGGATCTCGGCTCTGCGCTATCTCGGCAGGGAGGAGCTTGCCGATCGCGCCGTGAAAAGCGTTATGCGTCTGTTCAAGGTCGCCGGAGGCGGCTATTTCGACTGCCTGAACGCGCCGAACGGCGAGCCGGCCGAAAAAGCGTCCCCGGAAGACGCCCACCGTCCGAACCAGCTGTTCCTGCTGACGCTAGGCGCGATAGACGATCCCTCCGTCCTGGACGCGACGGAGGAGCTGCTGATTCCCGGCGGAATAAGGACTCTCGATCCCGGGAGCCTGCTCTACAAGGGCGTGTACGAGGGCGATGAAAACACTTCGAGGAAACAGGCGTACCACAACGGAACGGCGTGGGCGTGGCCCTTCCCGCTTTACGCGGAGGCGATGGCCGCGTCCGGCCGGGGATCAAAGGACGCCGCTCTCGATCTACTCGCCGGCGCAGTGGAAAATATAAATTCAGGCTGCCTCTGCCACATCAGCGAAATCGCGGACGGCGACAGCCCGCACGCGCAGAAAGGGTGCACGGCGCAAGCCTGGAGCGCAAGCGAACTCTTGCGCGTCTGGACGCTGCTGGAGGAAGGTTGAGTTTAACACGGAGCAAGATGCTCCATCTCCTTGATAAATTCCACAATTCTACAAGTCCACAATTTTACACTTTACACTTTTCACAGGCCGCCGGTGACGCGGATCGTCTGGCCGGTCACGTACCCGGCGGCGGGAGAAGCGAGCCAGCCGACGAGCGAGGCGACCTCGGAAGGTTTCCCGAAGCGGCGCATCGGCACAGACGGCAAAACGGCCTTCGCGTCCAGCGCGGAAGTCATCGCAGTTTCGATGTAGCCGGGCGCGACGCAGTTGACCGTAATCCCGCGCGGAGCCAGTTCAAGCGCGAGAGATCTCGCCGCGCTTTCCACGGCCGCCTTCGAAGCGGCATAGTTCGTCTGTCCTGCACGTCCGTCGCGTCCTGTCGCGGACGAGACGGCGACGATCCTTCCGCCGCCTGCGAGAACCATCTCGGGAACGAGCGGCCTGAGAACGTTGTAGAAGGAACCGAGATTGACCGACAGGACTTTGTCCCACGCATCGTCCTCCATCATCGGGAAAATGGCGTCCGATGCGATTCCGGCGTTGAGAACGACGGCCTGCGGCGCGCCGTTCTCCGCCACCCAGCCTTCAAGGGCCTTGCGCGCGGCGTTTCTGTCTGAGACGTCGAAAGCGAGCAGTCCGCCGTCAGATCCAAGCGAACGCAGCGCTTCGAGCGTTGCGGCGGACTCCTCCGACGCGGCGCGGCAGTTTATCGTGACGTCAAACCCGCCACGCGCCAGCTCTTCGGCAATCGCCCGCCCTATCCCGCGGGACGCGCCCGTAACTATCGCTTTATTCGAATTCATCGTTCGGTACCTTTCCGTTGCGGCGCGATGGGGTCATCGCGCCCTACCTTGCGGTCACGCGGGACGCGTGACCCTGCCGGCGATTTCAAGAAGGCGCATTATCGCCTCGTAAGGTTCCGCGGCCTTGCATACGGCCCGCACGACGGCCCAGTTTCTCGCACCGGCGGCTATCACCTGCGGGAGGTTCGAAGCATCGATGCCGCCGATGGCGACCGCCGGACATCCGGCGGCGGCGATCATTCGCGGCAGGAGTTCGAGCCCGACGGTCGGGTCCGGGATCTTCTTCGTGGGCGTGGCGAACACGGGGCCCGCGCCGACGTAGTCCGGACGGACCGCCTGCGCCGCCTGCGCCTGGCCGAGGTTGTGGGTCGACAGTCCGACGATGGGAATGCCGGGATACATACGCCGCACTTCCGCGACCTGCATGTCCCCCTGCCCGACGTGGACGCCGTCCGCGCCGCATTCCGCCGCTATCGACGGATCGTCGTTGACGATGAAACGCGTCTGCGTCCCCGCCGTGATGTCGCGCATCGCCCGGGCCGTCTCGAGAACCGCCGCGCGGGGCGCGTCTTTCATCCTGAGCTGAACCATCTTCACACCGGCGCGGACGGCGTCGCGGCAGCATCGCGCATATCCCGCGACGGGATCTGTAACGACCAGATAAAACCCGAAATCCTCCATGGCTGATTCTCCTTCCGTCTCCTTTCGCCGGCTTCACCGCCTGGGCGGGCGGTTGTTGTTCGCGCCGGGCCGTTTCTTCATCTTAACCGCCTCCGCGCGCCTTTCGTGGACGAATACGACCCGCGTGTAACCGGCCTTGTTCAGGTAGTTGTGGTGGAACACCCAGAGCGCCCTGTTGTCGGTGAAGTCGGGATCGACCCCGACGTGTATCGTCGCGTCATGCGGGATTCTGTGCTGCTCCAGCCTTTTCACCGCCTCCCTGGGGGTTACGTAATCCTTCCCGCCGAAAACGATTCCGTTCACCGTGATGCGCATGAGCGGGTTGGCCGCGTCGTACGTGATCGACGACGGACCCGACGAGCATCCCGCCGCCAGCAGCG
This sequence comes from Verrucomicrobia bacterium UBA3841, assembly GCA_002392765.1. Taxonomy (GTDB): domain Bacteria; phylum Verrucomicrobiota; class Kiritimatiellia; order RFP12; family UBA1067; genus UBA1067. Next base: position 5,804 of record DGHT01000071.1, read on the forward strand.
ACATGTAGATCGCGGTTCCGGCGATTATCCCGGCGAGCGAGTTTCGCGTGAGTAGCTCCACCGCTGCGGTCGCGATTCCGGCTATGTACGGCCAGGGCGTGCGCCATTCGAGCGAGGAGTACGAATAGAAGATGAGCCCTAGAATAATGACGGGCGACACCATCGCGCCGAGCTTTTCGATCCACGGCGGGATGTTGCCGCCCTTCGCCGGAAAGAGCAGGAACGGAACCGCCCTGAAGAAGAACGTGACGGCGAAACCGGCCGCCACTACGCCCGCCATGTACGTGAAATCATTTGCCATGCGCGAAAAACCCTTTCGCCTGATCGGTGAATATGACTATGAAAAGCGCGGCCATCGCGAATTCCAGACCGCTCGTGTATTTTGCGATGACGGAAGGATCCAGCGCGCGGCGCAGGATCGACACGAACGCCGCGCCCGATGTCAGCCCCGCCACCCAGTACGACAGGTTCATCGCTGAAAGGCACAGGCAGTAGAACGTCCGTCTGCCGGGATCCTTGTATTTGCAAGCCGTTTCCAGCGCGTAGTTTTCGTCCGTGAGCATAAGGACGAGCAGGAACTTCCTCCATCCGCGCACGTCCTTCCACGCGCCAAGCATCGACCAGCCGTAGAAGACGTAGCGGAAATTGACGCCGGCGAGCATGAGAGCTATCGCCCAGATCCCGACCCTCTCGGCGACCGGCTGGACGATTGCGAAACTCAATGTGCCCGAAACGCAGAGCCCGCCGCTCAGAAACGCCCAGAGCGGCGCGAAGGAAACGCCCGCCTTCGCCGCGAGAAGCGATCCCGCGACGAATCCCATCGCGGTGTAGCCCATCAGCACGGGCAGCGAATCGACGAACGCGCGCCGGCGGACGGCGCGCCTTTCACGTCCGGACGGCGGCAAGTATCCCCGCGACACGTTCCAGATCCTCCGGCGTATCGACGCCGATGCCCTCGTCCTCCGTGCGGACGATCGCGATTTTCGCCCCCATCCACAATGCGCGCAGCTGCTCGAGCTTTTCGGTCTGCTCAAGCTCGCACGGGGGCTCGGCCACGTATCTCTTGAGAAATGCGCCGCGATAGGCGTATATTCCGAGATGGCGCACGTAGAGGCCCGAGGAAAGGTCCGCGTCTCCGTCGCGCGGACACGGTATCGGCGCCCTCGAGAAGTAGAGAGCGCATCCGTCCCGCCCGGTCACGACTTTCACGACGCTCTTCGCCGCGAAATCGCCGGAAGAGCGAAGCGGCGTCACGGCCGTCGCCATGTCGACGGACCTGTCGAGCTTCAGACGCATCGCCAGCGCATCTATCAGCTGCGGATCGATGAGCGGTTCGTCCCCCTGGATGTTCACGAGGATGTCGTCGTCGCCGAAATCGCCGGAAGGCGAATCCGCCTGCGCGGCGCAGAACTCGCGCGCCGCGCACGCGATCCTGTCCGTTCCGCTCGGGAGGGACGAAGGCGTCATGACCGCCGCGTGCCCGAAACCCTCGACGGCGTCCGCAATGCGCCTGTCGTCCGTGGCGACAATCACATGGTCGAGCGCTTTCGCCCTCGCCGCCGCCTGAGCCACCCAGACGACGAGCGGCTTGCCGGCGAGCATCGCCAGCGGCTTGCCGGGGAACCTGCTTGAACCGAATCTACTGGGGATTATTCCGTAAGTCTTCATTTTCTACGAACTCCACTTTCTTGAAAAACATTCTGCGCAGAAGGCCGAGACGCCTCTCCTGGCGCTCAAGCGACCAGAGTGCGAACCTCCACTTCTTGTCGAAGCCGTACGAACGCGGCAGATCCGGCTTGAACGACTCGAACTTGTCGCGCATGACGGAAAGCTGCCATTCCATCGACCTCGTCCTGTACTCGAAGCCGTCCATAAACCTTTCCGCCACCTCCGCCATCGTGACGGCGTGCTTCTTCTGGTACTGCTTGAGCGTATGGGCATAGTAGCCGAGATAGAACTCGAAAAGAGCCTTGAGGTTCTCGTCGGTGTAGTCGAGGCACGGCCAGCCGAAGCTACCTCTGACAGAGCACGTGGAAACACGCTTGGGCACGATCTTGCTGGCGATGATATCGTACTCGAACTCGTATATCTCCTTGCCCACGCCGTAGAGGGGAGACTGCGTGGCGGCGTCGAATTTCTTCATCGCCATGTTCTGCGCGGCGGCGTCGCCCATAAGCATCGCGAGCGCGAGGACGACGTCCTTTTCCTCGATCGACGAATCGTCGATGTTCCTGAAATAGTTCTCCGGAATCGAATCGAGAGGTTCTCCTTCGCAGCGCTTTCTTATGTACACGTCCACCGCCCGCTTCTTCACCTGCGCGCGCCTGCGCAGAATTCTGTAGTCGCTGAGCGCGATGCCGAGCGCCTTGAACGCCTGCACGCGGGAAAGCATGTAGCTCGAATAGCCCTTCATCGCCTTGGACAGGAGCTTTTCGATGAGACTGCGCTCCGTCGGGTTGCGGTTCGTCTTGAAAACGATTTCGCGGGTGCGGCCCTTGCCTATGGCGACCGTTTCGTCGATGGCGCGCAGCTCGTACACGTTGGCGTATTCGACGATCTCGTCCTTGGACACGAGCGAGCGTATGTTGGAAAGCAGGACCTCGCTCCTGTCGTCCACGCCGGGATGGTACACGGGACGCCCGTCGACGAACGTCGCGCCGGGAAGCGCGGTGCGCCTGTCGTCGAACGCGGGAGTGCTGCCCTCGCCCTGCACGGAGTATATCTCGCCGGTTATGTACATGTAGAGCGTTTCGACGAACTGCCGGCTGGCGTCGTCGGCGAGCGCGGGCATCGTGAGAAGCGAATGGTAGAGCGCGAGAATCTCGCCCGCCTTTTTCGAGACGTAGCCGCCGTCGACGCGTCCGAGGACGATGTTTTCCGTAAGGCGCTCGAGCTCCGGGATCAGCCTTTCGAGAGCCACGCCGCGGCGGATTCCGAAAAACTCGATCTCGTGGTGCCCGCGGTACTTGGGAAGTCTGGTGAAGGAATACGCGTTGCCTTCGAAAACGCTGACAAGCTCCTTGAGCCCCTTGAGGAAATCGTCGGGCGAATCCTCGGCGAGGCGGCAGAATTTCGCGAACTCGGAATACGAGAGGAAATGGACGCCCTTCATCGAATGGTAGTAGCGCAGCTTGGATGATATGCGCTTCTTGGACGCCGCCAGGGCGGTTTTCATCTCCGCCTCCGTCCACACGAGCGGTTTGACGCGCCATTCCTGTCCGAGCCTCCTGTAGTGCTCGACCGTGGCGTCGTTTCTCTCGAGCATCACGACCGCGTCCATCGGCAGCCCGGCGCCGGTCTGGGAAAGGAGCCATCCGTCGGCCAGGAAAAGCGACTTGCCGGGAATGTCGCGCTGGGATATCTCGATCTTTCCGCTCACGACGTTCGCGCAGAGGATGCTGCGCACGAGGACGTCGCCGCGCTTCGCCGCCGGGACGCGGGATAATCTCCAGAACCTTCCGTCCAGCAGCGGGAACGCCGCGACGGAATGGTTGCCCGTCGTCATGGTGAGGATGCGGCCGGGCTTCTTGCGCGTCAGATCGCATTTGCTGACAATCAGAACGCTCGGATGCTCGTCCAGGTGCCTGGAGATGTCCGTCTGGAAAATGTAGGTGTCGTCTCCGATGTCCCACGCCTCGAACGTGCGCTCGCGGCCCATCGCCACCGCAGTGACGGTGTCGGACCGGCGCACGCCTGTCTTCTTCACCCTGCGCAGGAAGGTCTCGACCGCGTTCAACGGCATCCACCTCCGTTCCCAGCCGCGGGAACTATGGCCTTTTTCGCGCGCATTTCCGCCATGAACCTATCTGTATACCGGACGCGGCCTCTGCGTGCGCACCTTGGGTTCTTCGAGATGGAGGGCGAACCACTGGTCGCCCAGCGTGGAATTCGTAAACCGCTCCGGCTTGTTGTTCATGAGGTATCCGTGGTTGGCCTTGATCGTCTGGCTGTCCGACGACTTGACCGCATCCGTAAGCACCTTGAACGCCTCGTCGATTTCGTTGCGCTTGACGAGCACCCACGAATAGCACGCATGGAGAATCGGATTCTTCGTGCGCTTTATGAGAGACGCCTTCTTCTCGTAGATTTTGCGCATCTCCGCCGTGGGAGCGCCGAGCATGTACATCCTCGCGATCTTCATCGCCGCGACGGACGGATCGGCCATTATAGCCTTCTTCATGTAGACGTCGGCCTTGTCGAATTCCTTCACCATCCAGTGGAGCTGCAGCTTGGCGGTTGCGATCTGCCTGTCCATCATGGGAACCCAGAGTCGGAAGCGCTTGAGCTCGTCGGTCTTCGCGATCGCCTCGCGCACGAACACGGACATGTCGTTGAAAAGCTCCTTCTGCGCGGCCTGGACGCTTCCCGGCGGACGCATCTGCCAGCGCTGCATCTTCGCCTGGAGCTTCTTCTGCCCTTCTGCGAGAATCGCCTGGACGGCCCCCATCGACGCCATTATGCGCTTTCGCATCTTCACACCTATCCAGGCCTGCAGTACGAAGAACGACGCGATCGACGCCGTCACGCTCCAGCCGGTTCCCCAGCCCAGGGGGAAGCGGACGAGAAAGAACACGCCGCATGCGGCGCCGAAAGAAAGCAGCATCGTCACCATGGCGTCACAGATTGTTCGCGTTGCCGACAAGCCCGTTGTTGACCGACTTGAGGATGTTCGACACCATGTCGTACGCCTGGTCGCGTTTGGTCGTCTGCGACTGCAGTTCGATCATCGTCTGCTGGCTGAACGAGTTTTTGGAATCCATCTGCGACTCCAGCGCGGCGATGAAATCGGACGATTTTTCGTTGACCGTTCCGGCAGACACGTCGTCCATCAGGATAATCTCGGTCAGGAAATTGTAGTAGGTCATCTCCACGCCCTTGTATTCCAACTTCTTCGTGCCGAGATTCACATCGCCTTCCAGCACGTTCTTCTCGATTTCGGTCAGGCCTTCAAGCTGCCCGGTAGTGTCCTCGAGCGAATTCATCTTCTTGACGATGTCCAGTTCGAGTTCCGCCGCGCGCTGGAGACAGAGAGCCATCACGAGCTGCCCTATGGAGAGGCGGCGCGGAGTCACGTTGTCCGCCTCGTACACGCCGTCGACCGTGTACACGTTCGCCGTCAGGTATTCACCGTCATCGTTTTTGAGCGAAAGGAATATTCCGTCGACACCTATTGCCATTTTCTTTCTCCTTGTTCACATTCGATGCTGTCAGAAGTTTGCCGCGTTGCCGTCCTGCGACGAGCCGAGAGCGCGGACTATGTTGGACGACGCCGAGAACGCCACGTCGCGCCTGTTCACCAGCGTCTGCAGATCGATCATGTCGGTCTGCTGCTGCTGCGTGAGGGCGTTGGCCTTGCTTTTCAGGGCCGCGACCGCCGCCATGCGCTTTGCGTACGTGTCGATGCCGTCCGGAAGTTCGTCGGATATGCCGAGTTCGTTCCTGCAGTAGTTCTTGATCTCCGTCCAGTCGCCGTCGCCATCGACGATCTGCTCCATGCAGTCGGCCAGTTTCCCCAGCTTGTCGCCGCCGGCGGCCATGATATTCATCTTGACCGCGCTCTGCGCTTCGTACACCGCGGCAGAACGCATCGAGACGGCTATCACCAGCTGTCCGAGAGCGAGGCGGGATCCGCCTTCCAGTTCCGTGGAATACAGCCATATGCTGTCGCTGCCGGCGGGCGCGTAGCGGTTTACGGCGATTTCTTCGAGATATATCGACATCACAGATTCCTTATGAGATTGCTTCTCGTGTCGCTTACCTTGCTCATGAGGTCGGACGCCGTGGAGAACGCTTCGTCGCGGCGGTCGACGAGCGACTGGAGACGCGTCATGTCCTTCTGCGCCTCGTTGTTCAGCGCGTCGATCTTGCTCTTAACCTTCTGCAGCCACTCCTCCACCTCCGCCTTCGTCATCTGCAGGTTGTCCCAGTTGAGCGATCCAAACACCGAGAGCAATATGGTCTTGGAGTTCGGCTGCAGACTGCCCTTGCGGTCGGAGCCCTTCGAATCGCTGTTGAACTGCGCCTGCAGTTTCGTGAGGTCGGCCAGAACGTTTCCTAGATTCTCCAGGACTTTGTTCCTGGACGTGATCTTCGAGGACAGCGGCGTAACCTCCCCTTCGACGGTCGTTGCGCGCCGCTCGGATATCTTGATCATGATATCCTGGAAGTCGACGCCCTTGCCGTCGAGATAGTAGTCTCCGAACTTCGCCCCCCACGACTGGGAGAGCTTGATGTTGTCTGGTTCTATAATCGCCATGTTTGCCTCCTGCCTGCCCGGCGGACGACGTCCGCCTTGCGCTAGCTTCCGATGTTGCCGATTGTGGACGACGCCGCCTGATTCGCTTTTCTGACAACCTTCGAGGCGCCCGAATACGCATTGTCGCGTTTTGATATGAACGACTGGAGCGTGACGATATCCTGCTGGATATCGTTGTCCTCCCTGTCTATCGCATACTTGACGTTCGTCTGCGACTTCTGCAAATCGCCGAGCTTCATAGTGCTGCTCCCCGACCAGCTGAGCGACACGCCGTACTTTTCCGCGACCGATCTCACGTAGCCGGCGTTGCTGATTGTGAGATTGTCCGTCGTTTTCGTCTTCTTGTCGACGTTCCCCAGCGCCTTTGCGATGTACGACAACGCTTCGCCCAGCTCGCTGATTTTCGTCTGCCTAGCCCCCACGACTCTGCTGTAGGCGCTCGTCGTCGACTCGATGACGACGGAATGCCTGAACGACGCGGCAACAAGCGCGTCGATGAAATTCTTGCCAGACTCCCCCCCCACGGTGTACTGCACCTGCCGTACGCCGTATACGGAATTGTCGGTAAGCGGTTCTGTCTTTATCAGAGACACCATATTGTTATCATTGCGGTTTTTTGCTTATATTATACCATTTTTTTCGACACTTTACCGAATATTTTTTCAACCGGGAAACACCTGCGATTCTTTCCTCGATGTCAGTCGGTGACTTTGAAGAACCTGAAGTCGGAACCGGGCGGCAGAGGGACGGCGATCGTGGCGCGATCCCCTTCCTCCAGCCACAGTTCGGCGCTGGACATGTCGAGCAGCGCATCGTCCGTATCCGGGACGGGCAGCGTCGCGGAAGCGCGAACCTTGAGGACGTCTCCGAAGCCGTAGATCCATGTCGCCGGGTGCGCGATCACGCCGACTAAGAACCACCCGTCCTCGACTGCGAATCCCGTTATGGATATTTCTTCAAGCCTGAGCGCCTCGCCTTTCTCCGCCGAAACCGCGCCGCCGCCCTCCGGAATTTCGACAGTATAGTTGTAACCGTTTGCGGCGAACGTATGCGACATGCCCGACCCGGAAGTCTTAAGTCCGAGATTCGAAGTCTTCGATTTCGGCGCCGCCGCAAACGACTTCGGCGAGACCGGCGTCGACCACGACTCCGGCAGCCAGAGATACGCCTTCCCGTCTGCGTCGGCGTAGATTCCCGCCGTGCCGTAGTATTCGGGCAGTCCGTCGAACGCAACCGCCGCGCCGGGCGCGAGACCGTCTACGACGACACGGGAGACGCGGACTGTTCCGTTGGACGGTGCGGGATCGACATGGTCTGGATCGGCATTCACGCTTCCGCCGGTGAAGTGGACTTCGCCATTGTTCCTGTTACCGATGATCACCAATGGCGAATAGTCGTACGTTACAGTCGGCACGACGGTTCCACCGGAGATGTAGACATATCCGCCATCGGCGCCAGAGCCTCCACCAATTGCCGCGCCTCCGCCTTGGCCGCATGCCCTTACAATGCCGCCGTAGATATATACCGTCGCATCGCAGTAGTTCCCACTGCTGGAACCGCAGCCGATGCCAGCGCCGCCGGCTCCGCCCGTCGCATCGACAATGCCGCCCATTATGTTGACGCGTCCCGATGCGCCTCTGCCGCTGCCAATGCCGGTGGCGTAGTTGCCGCCTACAGCCACGATCTCGCCGCCGTATATGTTCACCGTGGCGGTGCCGTAGCTGCCGCCGCCGATTCCGGCACCGTTCAAGCTGCCTGTCGCACGGATCAGTCCGCCGTATATGTCGACGTAGACGCAATTGACGCCAGTCGACGATGCCGCGCGACCGCCGATCCCCGAGGCGCCGGCACCGCCCTTCGCCACGATTGAGGCCGAATCCTGAAGATTCGTCAGGATCAGCAATGCCGTTGAATAGGTGCTGTGGCTGGCCTGGATGCCGGCATAGCCGTCTCTGTTTGCCAGAGACGCGTCAAGCGTATTCATGCCCTCGAAGGCCACGGTGACATTTGCCTGCCGCGCCGAGATTGGGGCGTTGTTGGAGGACGCGATGTAGAGTTCGGATATCTTCATGTACACGTCGTTTGTCGCGGCGATGTGTACGTAACTTTCGGTGTTAGTCCCCGTGATCGTGACGCAGTCGGAGAGGGACGAGCCGGAGTGGACGTAGAGGGTCTTATTGGAAACCCTGTAATGCCACTTGCCGCTCGCGTCGTGGACGTACGCGGCGTCTGTGCCGTCCACCGTAACGCCGGAGAGCCACGGCACGGCGGTTGCGCCGGAACTCGTCACGTTGGCGAGATGCGGCACACCGCCCAGCATGAAGATGTAGTCGCCTTCCGCGAGCCAGACATGTATATCGCCTCCGCCGTCCGCATAGATGCCGCTGGTGTTGTAGCCGTCTATCTCCATCTCGACCTTGCCGTGCGGCGTGAAGCCGGGGAGCGTCACGGGATACAGGTAGTCGCCGGCGGCGTTTTTCGGCCTGGTGTAGTAGAATTCATACCCGCTGACCATGTCGGCGGCCGCCTCGATGGAGCCGCCCGTAAACGTTATCCTTTCTTCCGTGATGTACGACGGGCACGATGAACCGCACCCTATCGCCTTCGAGCCTGACCCTGCGGTCGGGATCACGGTGCCGCCGGCAACTGCGATTTCATAGAAGCCATAGTTTTTGCTGCCGCCGATGCCCGCCCCCTCCGCGCCGCCGGCCGCCTCCACGATTCCTCCCGCGATGGCGATCGAGCCGGTGTAGTCGCTGTTGTCGGCGCCTATGCCGGCGGCGTTCGCGCCACCTCTGGCGACGAGTTTTGCGCCTTCATGGAGATTTGTGACAACGACCCCCTGATGCATGCCGGCGACGTGCAGCCCGGCGTGCCCGGCCGCATCCGCCGCGTCGAGCGTGTTCGTGCCTGCGAGGCACAGCGTGTTCGTGCCGTGCAGAATCGTTATCGGCGAACCGCTCATCGCCTTCAGGCAAAGGTTGGAAATCGTGAGCGCGGTCCCGTCTGCCGCATCGACGGATATGTTGACCTTGCCCTCGGTGTTCGTGCCGGATATCACGCAGGCGTTCGTTACATCAAGCCGCGATTCGAAGACCTCGTAGCTCCACCCTTCTCCCGAAAGGTTGGCCACGTCCACGCCGTCCACCTCGACGCCGCAGGAGTCGGGAATCTCCACGGTAGTGGCTGTTCCGTTGTCCATCTTTGTCGCGTAGCGCTGTCCGTTTATGCTGTAGTAGTGCACGCCGTTGGGGAGCCAGAGGAACACCCTGCCGCCGTAATCGGCGTAGATGTCGTTCGTGCCGTAGCCGCTTAACGCCATATCGACCTTGGCATCCGGCGTGAAGTCCGAAAGAACCACCCTATAGACGCGCTGGCCCGCGCCGTTCACCGGGATGATACTCTTGTTGTCACTGCTCACGTCGAAATGATTGAAGTAAGGCAGTGTGCTCGAACCGGACATGACGACCTTGTAGCCGGCATATCCCGTCTTTGGGGACATGCCAAGCCCGATGTCCGCAGCGTAACGGCCATCGAAGAATCCGCCTCTGGCGACAATCGTGCCGCCGGAAATCTCGATGTTAGCGCCGGTTTTGTATTCCCCCGAATCGCCGCCGCCTATGCCGGCTCCAGCGAACACGGCGAGGAACGGCTTGTACGCCCCGCCGAAGGCGAAGATGCGTCCGCCGGAAATCGCGATGCTGCCGACCTCGCCGTAGCAGCCTCCGCCGATTCCCGCGCCTCCTTCTGCGCCGCCGGTCGCCGTTACGTCGCCGCCCGAAATGGATATTCCGTCGAAACTTCCCGTGTAGCCGCCGCCTATGCCGGCGCCGCCTTCGTCGCCGCCGGACGCCGTGACCGTGCCGCCGGATATGTAGATGTTTCCACAAGTCCCCGAACTCCCGCTGCCGATGCCCGCACCGCCATCAGCTCCGCCTGTAGCGTTTATGGCTCCGCCGCAGATTCTGATCGTTCCGACGGTGTTCTTGTTTCCGCCGCCTATGCCGGCGGCGGACCATCCGCCGAGCGCGGTCAACGCGGCATTCTCTTCAAGATTGGTGATGATAAGCGTGGCTGACGACTCGACGCTCAGTCCGGCATGGTCGTCGGTATCCGAGGCGTCTAACTTGTTCACACCTGCCAGGCGGACGGTGCTGACGCCATTATCAACCGTAAACGGAGATTTGCCGGAGGAATTCACCGTCAGGCACAGGTTCGAGATCGTGAACGAAAACTCGTCCTCCAGCGGACGCGCGAGGATGCTGACGAGACCTTGCGTGTTCGTTCCGGAAACGACGCAGTCTTCGATGATCAGGAGCTGCCTGTTGGAGTAGTCGTAGTACCACGCCTGCCCGTCGCCTGTGACAAACGAGGCGTCCACTCCGTCGATCGTGACGCCGGTGAGCCAAACTTCCGCAGTCGCGTCCGCGCCGTTTACCGTGACAGTGCGCGGCTCGTGGTCAACGTAGAAGATGTAAGTTCCGTTCGGAAGCCAGAGATATACCTTGCCGTTCTCGTCGGCGTAGATGCTGGACGTCTTCGAGAATCCGTCTAGGTTCGTGACTTCCACAAGCTCGTTTGTCTTTGCCGTTTCGACTGTCACGCAATAGACGCGCTCCACGCCGTTCTCCGGCTCGGGCGAGAGTCGCTCCTGGCCAGAGGTGCGGTGCGTCGCGTGGACTGACGCCCCCTTGATCGTGAGGGTGCGCAGGATGACGCCTGAATTCGAGCATGCCCCTAATCCGATGTCGTCCGGATCGCTGTAGCCGTAGATTGCGTCGCCGGCCGTGGCAACGACCGTGCCGCCGCTGATGTTGACCGCGGCGCTCTCGCTGTCGTATCTTCCGCCGCCGATGCCCGCGCCGCCTTCGGCGCCTGTCGCCGTGACGCGTCCGCCCGAGATGGATATCTGGCTGATTTCGGTGTTGGAAACCGATCTGTGGCTTTCGCTACCGCCGCCGATGCCCGCCGCGTACAGGCCGCCGCTCGCGACCACCTCGCCGCCGGAAATCGAAACGCTGCGGCAGCGCGCGCCCCAGCCGCCGCCGATGCCGGGTGCCTGCGTGCCGCCTATAGCCGTGACGCGCCCGCCGGAAATCTCGATGATGCCGCCGGAATGGCGGTTTCCGCCGCCGATGCCCGCGCCGTACGAGCCGCCATTCGCATTGACTTCGCCGCCGCGGATTCTGATTGCGCCCTGACGCAGCGTTTCAGCATCGGCGAAGTTGTCGCCCGAGTCCGGGAAGTATCCGGAGCCGATGCCTGCGCAGTAGGAGCCGCCCGCTGAAGCCTCGATCGCGCCTCCGAATATCTCTATCGTGCCGTGGCTCTGAAGATCGCCGCCGCCTATTCCGGATCCATAGACGCCGCCTGTCGCCGAAAGCGACCCGACAACGACCTTGTCTATGTAGTTCGTCTCGGCATAGATGTCGTAGATGACGCCGTTTGTAATGACGCAGCCGGTGTCGGGGTCGATCTTGGGGTTGCCGTCGTCGTCGTACTCGATGTCGTAGAAGGTGTTCGTGATGACGGTGATGTTGTCGAGGTCCGGAACGGAGACTGTCATGTCGAGATTGGTGATGGAGAGCGTGGAGCCGTGAGGCACGTTGAGGCCGGCAAAGTTATTTGAGTCGCTCCTGAAAGTGCTCTCCCCGACGATCGAAAGCCTCACGCTCGCGTTGGAGACTACCGAGACCGGGGACTCCGCCGACAACGAAACCGTCTCAATGACCAGGTTGGAGACGACCGCCGAGACGCTGTTCGTGAACTGGAGGCACACGTCGCCTGTCGTGTTCGTGCCGGAAACAGTGCAGCCGTCGTTGAAAACGTTGAGAATCTTCGAATCGACGTGGTACTTCCACCCCTCCCCGGACTGCAGGGCGACGTCCTCTCCGTTAACCTCTACGCCTACATACCATACCTCCGCCACGGTGTCCGCGCCATCGACGACAGCCCTGAATGGCACCTTGCCGATGTTGAAGTGGTACTCTCCGTTCGGCAGCCAGATGTATATCTTGCCCTCGCCGTCAGTGACGACGCCATTGAGCGAATAGCCGTTGAAGTCCGACATCACCGCGCCGACGTCGAAGTTGGGACGGCCCGTTGGGATCGTCACACAGTAGACCCTTGCATTGCTGCGGTTCTTGGGAGTAGTTAGAATTTTAAACGAAGACGTGTTGAGGGAACCGCCGTATATTGTCACATAGTTGGCCGCGCCGCCGCCGCCGCCGAAGCCCGCGCCGATGTTGGAAGCGTCGCCGCGCGGAACAACCGTTCCGCCAGACTGCCTGTAGCGTCCGGCATTGCCGCTTCTGCCGCCGCCGATGCCGGCGGCGCCTTCGCCGCCTGTCGCCATGACGATGCCGCCGGAGATGTCGCACGCCTCGGTGCCGACGTTGCCGTCGCCGCTCCTGCCGCCTCCGATGCCCGCGCCGCCCGCGCCGCCTGTCGCGACTACGATGCCGTTGGTGACGATGAAGACTGCGCCGTCCATGTTGTTTCCGCCGCCGATTCCGGCCGCGCCGCTGCCGCCCGTCGCCACGACCTTGCCGCCGTAGATGTAGGTCCTGATGCCGCCCTGGCCGCCGCCGCCGCCGATGCCTGCCGCGCTGTTTCCGCCTGTCGCGACGATCTCGCCGGAATGCACAATGACCGAAGACTGGTCCGAGACCTCGCCCTGGCCCATGCCGATTCCGGGACCCACGCCCTGGACCTCGAGACGCCCTTCTCCCGTAAAGTTCAGCTCGGTCAGCTGCAGCATCTCCACGCCGCACGATCCGCTCGCTACGCCGCGAAGGACGTTCGTGCCCACGAGCTCAATGGTGAACGACGACTTCTTGCCGCTTCCGACGGAAACCGGCGATGCGTCCATAAGCGCATTGGTCAGGACCAGGTTGTCGAGGGTGAGCCGGGTGCGGGTCACCTCGGACTTGAACGTCACCGCCGGGCCGTCGTTCGTGCCGGTCAGGATGTAGTTCGTGGCCGTGAGCAGATGCACCAGTCCCTCTTCGTTGCGCCAGAGCGTTGTTCCCGCCGCGTCCCGCCCCCTCAGACGCGCCGCATCGCGCCCGTCGATGTACACTCCGGTCGGCGTGAAGTTGACGGCTGTCGCCTCCCCGCCTTCTACAATGGCGATCAAGCTGTTGGTCGTAACGCCGTCTGTCGCCTTGAAGCAGTAGTCGCCGTCCGGGAGGTAAAGATAGACTTCCCCGTATTTGTTGGCGTACAGGCCGTCCCTGTCGTAGCTCCCCAGTCCGTCGATGTCGATGATCTCGACATGCGCATGGCGCGAAAGGCCGCCGACGGTCACCTTGTATGCGTTCGTGTACACCGAGTCGCCTATGCGCGCCTTCGGGTTCACGATGTACCCTTCCAATGAGCCGCCGGACACGACCATCTGCGACAGGATCTTCCCCGTGGCGACCGTGCCGCCGACATACTCGAACAGCGTGTCGCCAGCGGAGTAGAACGCGCCCTTGTCCGCCTCCTTCAGCTCAAGGCGGTCGGCGGCCCTTATCTTCACCCCCGCAGTCTCGGCGCATACCGACAAGCGCCTCTCCGTGTTTGTGCCGGAGATCAGGTATTCGGCCGCGCTGCTCAGGGTCAGCGTCTCCGTCGTCCCGCTGTAGGACCACCCTTCGCCGCTGCATTCGCCGATATCGACTCCGTTGACGGAAATCCCCACAGTGAACGTCGCGGTCGTCGGCGCGCCGGCCACCGATGCATGGTAGGTGTAGCCACCGACTGTGAAGTCGTACTCGCCGTCCGGAAGATACAGGTACGTCATGCCAGTGGAGTCCGAAACCGTCGTGCCGCGCGAGAACGGCGGGTCGATCCCCGTCACGGGAAGGCGCTTCCTTGCAGGCAGCGCCTTCACCTCCACGCGCCAGCAGTTCTTGCCGTCAACATGGCGGCTGTCAGGGGCCTCGTAGTCGTCTGAGACGTGGTAGATCGTGTTGCTCGCGGCGCTAAGCTCGAACGTCATGCTTCCGCCCGGCGTGTTTGCGCTCTCGATCTGGATGGAGCGCACGACGTTCGTGTATTCGCCCCAGAGGCACACCGCGCCGCCGTCGTCCGCCACGACGTCGGCTTCTGCGTACTGCGGCCACAGATAGTCGTCAATCCGGACAATGTCGCCCGGAGCGAGTCTGTCGATCATCGTGAACACGAGACGCACGTCGTTGGAGTTCACGGGCGTTGGATACGGATTGGCGTTGGCAACCACGGTATTCTTCGGTCTGACGCTGCACGGCCCGTCGATGACGATGGACTTGCCCATCGCCGGGTCGATCGTGTTGCCAAGCCCGGTCACGAAGTCGCTGAAAGCACCGGCACCCTTCTCGGCCAGCACCGTCCCGCCCGTCACGCGGAACGTGCCGTTCGTAAGCTTTACGTTCTTTCCGGCGCCTCCGCCGATTCCGCAGGCCCCCTTGCCGCCGACGGCGTCGACATAGCCGCCCGTCACGAGTATGGAGGCGACTCCGCCGCCGTCACCGCCTCCGATGCCGGCGCCGCCTCCGAGCTGTTTGTTGTGGCTGCCGCCCTGCGCGTAGATATAGCCGCCGTCGATCCTGATCGAACCGGCGTTCTCGCATCCAATTCCGCGCGAGCCTATGCCCGCGCCCCAGATGCCGCCGTTCGCCGTGAGCGTCCCCTCGCCGTTTATCGTAAGCGACGACCCCTCCGGCACTTCGATCGCCGCAGTGTACCGCGAGCCGTAGTCATTTGCATACTTCGCATCAGGGTTGCTGAGGCACGCGATCGTGCTTTCGCCCACAAGCGTCAGTGTGCAGCTGTTCGAGACGACAATAGGCGACAGGTAGCTTTCCGACGTCTCGAGCGTAAGCTTGTTGAGCGTTATCTTGATGTCTGGCCCGTTGGAGATGATCCGAATCGACCCGTTCGTGGCAGTGCCCGAGACCTCGTGGCTACCGGATCTGAACATCAGGATTCCGGTCGTGCCGTTGTAGGTCCAGCCCGTCCCGTCCGAATCGATTCCGCTGACGATCGGATCTCCATCGACCGTGACGACGTCGCGAGAGAATTCGTACTTGCCGTTGTCGTCGATCTTGTAGCCCCACGACTTCCTTGAATCTGTTTCGCCGTCGGTCGCCGTAATCGTGATTGCGTGCTGCTTCCACTTCGTCGATTCAAGCCACAGCACGAGGTTGCCGTCCTCGTCGGTCCAGATGTCCTTGCACGGCTTCCCGGCCTTGTCTATGACAATGTTCGTGACATTGCAGGCGGGCACCCCCAAGTCGAACGTCACGGGGAAAACCGGCTTGTCCGATTCGTTCACGGCGCTCGGCACGACCTTGTCGCTCGTCGTGTTGTAGATCGCGGCCCAGCCGAACGTGTTCTTGGCGCTTGATGCACCCTGGGCCTTGTATCCGCTGCCGACCGCGTTCGCGCCGTTGCCGGCCATCGGGTACACGGAGCCGCCGGTTATGCTCACGTTCGCCTTGCCCTTGCGGCCGCCGCCGATTCCCGCGCCGTACTGTCCGCCGTGCGCCGTGACGATGCCGCCGGAGATGCTGATGTCGCCGCCCCATTGCCCGTCGCCGCCGCCGATGCCTGCCGCGTCCTCGCCGCCCGTGGCCAATATCAGGCCGCCGGAGATGTTGATCCGGCTGGCCATGTTGTCCTTGTTGCCGCCGATGCCGGCCGCGCCCTGGCCTCCCCGTGCCATCAGGGTGCCGGAGCCGTCGATGTTCAGGGTTCTTCCGGAATACACCGCGATGCCCGGACAGTTGGCGCCGCTTGCGAGGCTGTTGTCGCCTTTGACGTCCAGATCAAGCGTCACGCCATCCTTGATCCACATCGCGCACTTGCCGCCCCAGAAGGACGTGTTCAGCGTCAGGTTCGAGATCGTGATCTTGCTGTCGCACGTCACGTCGATGCCGGCGTTTCCGTAGCCCGTTATGACGTGGGGCCCGGCGTTCGTTATGATGAGCGCCGCCTTGGTGCCTTCTACGACACCGCCCGACGACCCGGAAAGCTCCGCGTACCACCCGTCGCCGCTCAAATGCGCGATGTCCTCTCCGTTCACTTCGACATGCAGGGGGTAGAACACGTCGGCGACACTGTGCTTCCCATCGACGTAGCATATCCAGATGACGTCGCCGTCGTGCGACAGGGAGGCGTTCATCTTGTTCCCCCATTCGTAGCCGCCCTTTGGCAGCCAGAACCAGGCGCATCCGCTGTAGTCGGGCTCGACGTAGTCGTGGACGTCGCCGATGATGCGTTGCTGGTAGACAGCCCCGCTCTCAAGACCGGACATCCTCACGCTCCAGACCGTTTTCTTGGTGACGGTCGAGATGAACTTCGCGCTATTGCCCTTGTTGTTGACGAGTCCGTTTAGGCTGGCCTCCCCGTGCCCCGGACGGATCTTGGCGAACCAGTTGTTGTACGTCTCGACATAGATGTCGCCGCAGGACGACTCGTCCTTGTTGAGGCCAATGTCCGCGGCGTCAGAGCCGCCTGTCGCGACCAGCCAGCCTTCCGTCTTCAGCGTAAGCGTCGCGCCGGGCTGGACGGAAATCGCAGTGCGGCCCTCCGCGCCCGTGAGGTTGCAGTATGCGTCGTCTCGCAGAGTCGTCGAGACTTCGATCGTAGTGGACGCCCCGGACAGGATCGTGATCGGCGTGTATCCCGCGCGGCCGCCAGGCTCCATGTCAAGCGTCTCCGTCACCCTTATCGTGCTGTTCTGCGCGCTGACGAAGATCTGCGCGAAGCCCTGCATGTCCTTGCCGCTTATGTCGTATGTGTAGGAGTGCCCGGAGATGTCGATGCGCCCCTGCGCGGCGTTGTAGGTCCAGCCGGTGGCGGAGACGTCCGTGCCTTCGCGGATGTCGATGCCGTTGATCGTCAGCTTCACCTCGGAAAGCGGCTCGTACGGATTCTCCTCCCATCCCGGATACAGCGTGAGGTCGTCCGGATGCGTCCAGAGCGAGACCACCGCGCTGCCGTTCGCGTCGTAGTACTGCGTTCCGGTGCGGTTCTTCCCGGAATACCATCCCTTGAAGATGTAGCCGTAGCGCGACGCCACGGGAGCGGACGGAAGCTGGTAGGCGAGACGGACGGTGGCCGTCTCCTTCATACGCCAGCCGTCGTCGAAGGTTATGGTGTATTCAATGGCGGAGTGCGTTGTGGCGGACTGGGCCGCGGCGTGCGTGCCGTTGATCTTAACGCCGCTGTCGCAGTAGAGCGTTCCATTGCCGCCGCTGCCGCCGCCGCTTCCTCCGTTGCCGCCGCTGCCGCCCTTTGAGTCACGCTTTGAGCTGACGGGGTCGCGCGCCGACACAGAGCCGTCTCCTCCGCCGGAAGTGCCGCCCTTGCCGACCTTGCCCGTTCCGCCGTCCGGTTCATCCATCGACGTCTCTCTGCCGGTGTAGTCGGTTCCGCCGCCGCCGCCGCCGCCACCGCCGCCGCCGCCGCCGCCGCCGCCGCCGATGGCAAGGGGAGCGGCTCCGCCGCCGCCGCCGCCCGCGCCTGCGCCGCCGCCGCCAGCGGTGTATTTCCATGTCCAGCGGTCTGTGGAGCCGGTGTCTGAAATGCCGCCGCCGCCGCCCAAGCCCGCCGCGCCCGGCTTGGCGTCGATCGTTACGCCGCCGAGGACATAGAGCGTGCCCATCGCTGTTCCGGAGCCGCCGGCAGAGCCCGCAGAGCCGCTGTTGCCGTCCTTGTATGTAGATGAACTGGCCTTGCATGCCTTACGGAATCCATCGCCGCCAGTGCCGCCGCCGCCGCCTCTGCCGCCCGCACCGCCGATCGCCGCGCCTGCGCCGCCTCCGCCAGCGCCGCCGTGCCCGCCGCCGGTGGAGTCGAGGTTGTTGTATCCGACATCGGCCTTGCCGCCCCAAGAGCCGTTCGTCCTCCAGTCGCCGCCTGTCGAGCCGCCTGCGGCCCTGCCTCCCGTCACGTCAAGCGTGCCTTGGCCGGTGACGATCAGCGTCGCGCCCGCAGGAAGCGAGATTCCCGCCTCGCCGCCGGACGTCTTGTCGCCCGCGCCGCCCTTCAATGTCAGCGTCTTCCCCTTGGCAATGTACAGTACCGCCGTCGAATTGGGGTTCACCGCATACGCGCTCAGGCCCGCGCCGGCCTTCACCGTGAAGTCGTGGTCAACAATGTAAACCGTGCCGTCTTCAAGCGTCTTCCTGCCGCTCGTAAGCGTCACGACATTCTTGAACCCCGCCTCCGCCGCAAGTGAAGCAAGCAACGTACCGAATACGAATAATATGTATTTCAGCGTTTTCACAACGCTTTATTATATCATAAATCCGGCCTGTAAGCCAATAAAACTTATGATTTAATCGAAACTTCCCGCTCCGTCATTGACTGGGGAAACGGCTGTTCCTGAATGCAAAAAACCGAAGCGCTTAGGGAACGCTCCGGCTTTTAGCAACAAGTTTAACCATGATTAATATATGCCGCGAATGACAATCGATGACAGAAAAATCCTATTTTTTTTTAAAATATTTTTATATCTGCAAGAAATATCGCAATAAACGGCGATTTCTTTAACTTTTCAACCATTCAACCTTTCAACTTTTCAACCTTGTTTTATCTGATCTTCAAGAAAAATATCAGCAGGAACGGCATAATCACAATTTGAAGAAGCATGAATCGCATTAAAATCTGCCCCGGCGACCATCCCAGATTCTTTCTGCAATGGTCATGGAGCGGGAAGCGAACTTTCCTGATCGGGGAATCGGCGTCGATTTCCCGGCCCAATTTCTTTGCGAGCCTCAAAAGAGTCAACTTGGCAAGACCGCCGCCGCCGTTCACTATGACGACCGGCGCGAGGGCGAGCAGAAGAAACGGATTGCCCGCAACGAGTATGGCGGTGGCGAGAAGAACGCCGAGAAAACGGCTTCCAGCGTCGCCCATCAGAACCTGGGACGGATTCGCGTTGTACCAGAGATAGCCGCCGAACGCCCCGGCGACAACCATCGACGCTATGGCCCATCCGGCTGCGGAAGGATTGAACGGAACGAGGAAGTACTTGGCGATGTCGTGGTGTCCGATGACCACGTAAAGAAGGATGGAAAGCATGGCGAGAGCCATGACGGTCAGAGTCCCCGCGAGCCCGTCGATGCCGTCCGAACAGTTTGTGGCGTTCATTGTGAACCACAGCATGAACGCCGCGCACGGGATGTACACCCACGGCGCAACATCGATGACGGCGCTCGTGAACGGAAGCCATACGTGCATCGCGCCGCCGGAGGAGTGTCCCATATAGACCGAAACCGCGACGGCTATGCAGACGACCGCGTCCAGAAGACCCTTTTTGAGTTCGCCCCACGGAATCGAGGAGCGGTCGTCCAGATAGCCGAAAAGCATCGCCAGATACATTGACGCCACCGCCGCGGCATCCCAAGGCTGCATGGGGGCGAACAGGATTATCGCAGGAAGCGCAATCAGCGTCACCACGAGTCCCGCGCCCGTCGGTTTGCCCTTCGAGACCATTCCGTCGGCACCGAGTATGGTCTTGCCGTGGTCTCTCGGGAGTCTGTCCCAGAAGCGCGGCAGAAAGACCAGACAGGCGATGGCGGCGACAATCGTGCCGCCGGCCATCAACAGCAGGTGCGACTGGAGAAGCCTGAACGGCCCCCAGTGCGGCGTCAAGTAATTGGCGATGTAGTACAGCATGATGCTTTATTCTTGCAATCCGGCGTTCTTGAGCATTTCAGCGGACAGCGTTTTGAGGACTTTTTCCGTCAGTTCCATCGAAGCGGACAGCTTGTCGCCGTCAGCCTTGATTTCGAGCGTCGAGAACATTTCGCGCGCCATGACTGCCTCGTCGGACGTATCTTCCCCGGGAATCGAACCCTTGACCATGACCACGAAAGAATTGAGCGAGGTCGCAAGCGTATCGGCATCGTTTGCACCGCCGGCGATGACGGAAACCTTCGCTTCGACCTTGTCGGACGCGACAAGCGCAAAATCCACCGCCTTGAACGCCTTGATCATGCGCGAACCTTCGGGAATCATCATGTCGACGGCGGCGAGATTGGCGGATGCTGCGGGATTTTGGGCGATTACGCCGCCAAGGTCAGGGATGTACAGCCTGATGAAATCGGCGGAAGTGAAGCCTCCGAAAGACTTGTCGGCTCCCCTCCCTTCCTTGTAAAGCGCAATCATCTTCTGCGCGCCCGCCTCGCTGTTGGCGACGATCGCCACCTTGCCTTCAAGAGACAATGCGAACACGTCGCAAGGGACATCCTCGCCCTTGGACACCTTGTACGCCTTCATTCCGCCGACTTCCGCGGACTTGAATACGTCCTTCTGCATTTCTTTCTGCGACATCTCGTTCACCGCCGCCACGATTTTGTCGAGATCGAAGTCGCCGGCAAGCGCCGCAGCCACTTCGACATCACCCTCCTCGACATTTACGGAAAGCACGGAAACAACGGCCCATTCGGCCTTGGCGTCACCGATGCCGGCCTTTTCCAGCAAAGCCTTTGCCTCGGCCGCATTTTCGCCGGCCGCTTCGAAACCGATATCCAATCCCTGCTTGTAGCACTTCTCCACCGCCTCAAGAAGAGGCTTGAGCGATTCAGAACCGTTGGCGACAAACGCGAGGGACGCGAGAGCGTTCTCCGGAATCGCGGGAGCGTAGGATTTCGCCGCAGCGGTCGGGGCGGCACCGGATTTCGCCGCAGGTTTGTCAGACGCGGAATCGCCGCCGCAGCCGGTCAGCGCGGCCACCAGACCGGCGACCATAGCAATTTTAAGTGTTTTCATTGTTTTCCCTTGTTTATTGTTTGTTTTGCGAATCCGCCTGGTATTGCAGAAACGAGGTTTTCAATCGCTTCTGGATCTACCGGTACGGAAATCTTGATGTATTCGTCTTTCCCCGTAACTCTGACGGAGGTCAGGGCGTTGTACGCGATATCGCGCAGCGGGTCCGGGACGGACTCTTTTTTGAATGCCGCGCGGCACTTCAGAATCGCCGCGCGGATAAGGACGGATATCTCGGCGGCGTCATTCTCGTTCGCGGCCCTGAAAGCGAGTTTCAGGGAAAGCGAATCCTTTTTGCCTGACGCTACGATGAAATCGAACTCCCGCAGATCGCGGAACTTCCGCGCGCCGTCGGGAATCATATCGTCAAGTGGCGACAGGTCCATCTGGCCGGCCGCGGCAATCGATGCCGCGATCGAGCCGAAATCGGGCACGAAAAGACGGATGGCGTCGCCGCTCTCCGACACCCGTCCGAAATACGGATCCTCCCCGAGTCCGTCGCGGTAGAGTTCAATCTGGCGCGCCAGCGCTTTTTCGGTCGATCCGACAAGCAGCAGTTCGCCGCAAAGCGAACATGCGCAGGCGAGTTCGTCCTCGGTGAAAAGGTCGGACGTCCCCCCCGTGCGGATTCTGTAGGCGTCCACGCCCGAAACCGACGACGGGGACAGCGAAAGCGGGGAATCGGCTCTCTTCGTCCTGGCGTACGCGGCGGCGATCCTGTCGATGTCGTGGGGGAAAGACACGGCGAGCGAGAATTCCGGCATCGATTCAAGGTTTCCGGCCCCGTCTAGCGAGACCGGCCCCATGGAAAAAATGGCCCACCGGAAAGGAGCGTCCGAGATACCGGATTCTGAAAGAAAGCGGGATATGGCTCCGTTGCCGGATGAAGGTCCGGCGCCTATCGCGTCGAGGGTCGCGTCCGCAAGGCGCTGAAGGTGCGCCGAGTCGGATTTGCGGCATACGAGCGCCAGAGACGCCCCCTCCACGACGCCGGGGTGCGTCGCGGCGAAGAACGCCTTCTGATTCTCGGCCGGCGCCGCACGGCGGACGAATCCGCGCCTGGGGAAAAAACAGAAAACGGCGAGGGCTATGGACGCCCCCGCCATTGCCGCAAATGCAATCTTCAGTAATTTGCGGGATTTAGGATTCACGCATTCTTCGCCATTTCGACGAGGGTCTTGAACCCTGCGGGATCCTGAATGGCGATTTCGCTCAACGATTTCCTGTTGAGAGCGACGCCGCACTTGATGAGGCCCGCCATGAACTTGGAATAGCCGATTCCCTCCGCACGGGCGGCCGCGTTGATGCGCGCAATCCAAAGCTGGCGGAAATCGCGCTTCTTCAGCTTGCGATGCTCCGTGGAAAGGCGCATTGCGCGATCCACTGCCTCGGTGGCGGTGCGGAAAAGTTTGGATCTCGCTCCGTAGAAGCCCTTCGCCAGTTTAAGCCGGCGGCGGCGTCTTTCGCGGGAAGCAGGTGCATTTGTTACTCGCATGGTCCCTCCTTAATCCTGAAGCATCCGCTTCATTGTCTTGACGACCGAATCGTCGGTCACGGTTGTTCCGCGCAGATTGCGCTTGCGGCCGCGCGGCTTGTATCCGTTCAGGTGGGCCTTTCCGCCCTGGGAACGCATGACTTTGCCCGTTGCCGACGTTTTCATGCGCTTGACCGCGCACTTTTTCGTTTTCATTTTTGGCATGGTTTTTCTCCTTTGAGCCTCCCCGTCTTTCCGGCCGGGCAGTCGGATTGCGGCCCGGACCGGATGCGGAGATATTTTGTCAGTTCAACTCCATACGTCCGCGGCGCGAACGGTTGCGTATTCTGGCGCGCTGCGATTTTTTGCGCGCTTTGACGCAGGGCTTTTCGAAGTAGCGCTGGTCGCGTATGGTTTTGAGAAGGCCTTCCTTGTCGAGGATCTTCTTCATGCGCTTGAGACCGCGCTCCACGCTTTCGCCCTTCTTGAGCTTCAACACTATCGCCATAGCTTATTTCACCTCCTTCGCGGCGTCTTGGGCGGGCTCCTGGGGAGCCGCTTCGGTCTTGACCGGTTCCATGACCCACTGAAGGACGCACATCTCCGCTCCGTCGCCCTTGCGGGTCCCGAGCTTGACGATGCGCGTGTATCCGCCGTTGCGGTCCTTCATGGCGGGGGCGATTTTGTCGAAAAGGCCCTGCACCGCCTTAGGTCCGATCAGGCGGGATGCCGCCAGACGCCTTGCAGCGAGAGTGCCCTTCTTTGCGATCGTGACGATCTTGTCGGCGTCCTTGCGCGCCTCTTTGGCCTTCGGCAGGGTCGTCTTGATCGACCCGGCCATGATAAGGTTGCTGACAAGGCTGCGCATGAGCATCTTGCGATGCTCCATGGAGCGCCCGAACTTCTTCATTACTCTTTTGTGACGCATTTTTCGAAACTCCTACTTCTTCGGTTCAAGCAGATCGGCATCGAACTTGTATCCGAGCGAAAGACCCATCTGCACGAGCTTTGCTTTGATTTCGGTAAGCGATTTCTTGCCGAAATTGCGGTATTTGAGCATGTCGGCCTCGGTCTTGGAAGCAAGTTCCCCGACGGTCGAGATGTTGGCGTTGTTGAGGCAGTTGGCCGCGCGGACGCTCAGCTCGATCTCGTTGACGGACATGTTGAGGAGCTTCCTCAGACGTTCGCGGTCGTCGGAATCCTTGCTCTTCACATCCTCGAACTCGAGCGTTTCCTTGCCGGCGTAGTCGACAAAGACGTCGAGGTGGCTTCTCAGCACGGCACCGGCCGTCTTGAGCGCCTCCTCGGGATCGATTCTGCCGTCGGTCCAGATGTCGAGAATAAGTTTCTCGTAGTCGGTGCGCTGTCCGACGCGGGTGTTCTCGACGAGGAAATTCACGCGCGTTACCGGCGAGAATATCGAGTCGATCGCAATCAGGCCAATCTCCTGGTCGGGCTTCTTGTTGCCGTCGGCAAGGCAGAAGCCGCGCCCGGTCTTGACTTCGCACGTCATCTCGATCGAACCGTCGACGTCAAGCGTGCATATCTCCTGGCGGGGATTGAGCACCTGGACGTTGTTGTCTTCCGCGAAATTCGCCGCAGTGACGACGCAAGGACCTGTCGCCTTGAGCGTAATCGTCTGGGGTTCGCGCGTAAACGTCTTCAGATGCACCCTCTTGAGGTTGAGGATGATGTCCGTGACGTCTTCGGCGCATCCCGGGATCGTCGAGAACTCGTGGTGCACGTCCTTGATCTTGACGGACGTGATCGCGGCCCCCTCGATCGACGACAGCAGCACTCGCCTGAGCGAGTTGCCGATGGTCCGGGCGTATCCAATCTCGAACGGCTCGGCAATGAACCGGGTATACGTTGCGGTTGCCGTGGTCTCGTCCTTGACGACACCCTTGGGCATTTCAAACCGGCTTAGACGGATAGGCATTGTTTATCTCCAAAGTTCATTAGCGAAGCGTGGTATCAGCGAGAGTACAATTCGACGATTGCCTGCTCGTTGATGTTCTCGGGGATCTCCGACCTTTCGGGAACCTGCATGAAGGTGCCCGTCATCGAGGCCGCGTCCCAGGAAAGCCACGCTCCGGAGACGGGGCGGTGCTCGAGAGAACTGGTGATGGCGATCATCTGGCGGTCTTTCTCGCGCACGCCGACCGTCTGGCCGGGCCTGACGGTGTACGACGGGATGTTCAGAACCTTGCCGTCGACGACAATGTGCCTGTGCGTGACGAGCTGGCGCGCCGCCGCGCGCGTCGGAGCGATGCCCAGACGGTACACGACGTTGTCGAGCCTCGCTTCGCACATCTGCAGAAGGATGTCGCCCGTCTTGCCCTTCTTGGCCTTGGCGCGCTCGAAGAAGATGCGGAACTGGCCTTCGCGCATTCCGTAGATGTACTTCGCCTTCTGCTTCTCGAGAAGCTGCTGGCCGTATTCGGAAACCTTGCGTTTACGCTTCGCACCGTGCTGGCCGGGGGGAGTGGAACGCTTGATCTCTTTCTCGCGTCCGAAAATCGGCTCGCCGAAACGGCGCGAAATCTTGGATTTGGATTGAGTGAAACGAGACATTGTCATACCCTCCTGCGCTTGCGGGGACGGCAGCCGTTGTGGGGAACGGGCGTGCAGTCCGTGATCATCGTAACCTTGATGCCGGCGGCCTGAATCGCGCGAACCGCGCTCTCGCGTCCTGCTCCGGCGCCCTGCATCCTGACCTCGCATTCGTGCATGCCCTTGGCGACGGCGGTCTTGGCCGCGTCCTGCGCCACCATCGTGGCGGCAAAGGCTGTGGATTTGCGCGAACCCTTGAACCCGGCCTTGCCGGCGGAGCTCCAGGAAATGACGCCGCCCCTGGCGTCGGCTATGGACACCTGGGTGTTGTTGAACGTCGAACGGATGAACGCGATGCCGGCCGGTATGGACTTGCCGGGACGCTTCTTGGCGGCGGCCTCGCCCTCTGCGGCGTCGGCCTGCTCGGCTGGCGCTGCGGCTGCGGCGGCGGGAGCTTCTTCCTTCTTTATATCTTCAGACATTGTGTTTCTCCTTTAGCGTCCGGCCTGCTTGGGCATGGCGATGGAAACGCGTTTGCCGCCCTTCCTCGTGCGGGCGTTCGTCTTCGTGCGCTGTCCGCGGACGGGAAGGCCCCTCTTGTGCCTCAACCCGCGGTACGAACCGATCTGGATCAGACGGCGGATGTTCTGCGAAACCTCGCGTCTGAGATCGCCTTCGACCCTGAAGTGGTCCTGTATGTACGTAGTCAGGGCGTGTATCTCGTCCTGCGTGACGTCATCCGCTTTCTTCATCGGATCGACATTGCACGCCGCCAAAACTTCGTCGGCGCGCTTCGGGCCTATCCCGTGTATGTACCTGAGAGCATATCTGATATGCTTCTTGCCAGGCACGTCAACTCCCATCATTCTAGGCATGTTGTTTACCTCTTGTTACGTGTTATCCCTGGCGCTGTTTGTGGCGAGGGTTTGTGCATATTACCCGCACCACACCCTTGCGGCGTATGATGCGACAGTTCTCGCAGATGCGACGAACGGAACTACGTACTTTCATGTTTTTTACTCTTTTGAGTGGTCGAATAGGTAATAGTATATCAAAAAACCATGATGTAAATCAAGAGGAAAATTGACATATTTTTAATTTCCCCTCTTGAAATAATCGGATATTTTTAGTAGAATATTATGCAGTCAAACAAACAAGGAGAAAATCCAAATGGCAGGAAAGCTAGAAGATCGCGTCAAAGATATCATTGTCGAGCAGCTCGGAGTCAATGCCGAGCAGGTAACGACCGAAGCGTCATTCATCGATGATCTCGGAGCGGACTCTCTCGACAGCGTGGAACTCATCATGGCGTTCGAAGAGGAATTCGGAGCGGCAATTCCCGAAGAGGACGCCGAAAAGCTTACGACGGTCGGCAAGGTCGTGGATTACCTGAAAGCCAAGGGATATGGCGACGACGGTTCCGCGCCGGCCCAGTAAGAGAAGAGGTTTTCGGTTATCGAAAAAAACGGACAAGGGATGTCGATATCCGGCATCTCTTGTTTCCTTTTTTTCTCTCGCATTCCCGGAAGGGGGTTTATAGATGAATATCGTCAGTCTTGTAGGAAGGCCGAACACCGGAAAGAGCGCTCTGTTCAACAGGATAGCGAAAAAACGCGTGGCAATCGTGTTCGACCAGCCTGGAGTGACGAGAGACCGCGTCACCCGCGAGGTCGAAATAGGAGGAAGGCGCGCGATGCTTGTCGATACCGGCGGGATCGCGTTCGACAAGTCCGTGACCAACGACCCTCTAGACTGCGAAACAAGGCGCCAGGCGGCGCTGGCCGTCGGCGATTCGACACTCTGCATCGTCGTAGTGGATGCGAAGGAAGGCCTGACGCCTCTCGATGAAGACGTGATAAAGCGCGTACGCGAGTCCGGCGTCCCCTGCGCTATCGCGGCGAACAAGTGCGACCGGCAGGACGACGACCACAGAGCGCACGAATTCGAGCGTTTCGGCATGGAAACGTTCCCCGTCTCGGCGGAACACGGACGCGGCATCGAGGAACTTGCGGAATTCGTCGCAAACAACCTCCCGCCCCCCTCGGAGGAAGACGCCACGCCGGAACATCCCCTGAAAGTGGCGATCGTCGGGCGCCCCAACGCCGGGAAAAGTTCGTACGTAAACCGGCTGCTCGGAGAGCCGCGCGTAATCGTTTCGGACGTGCCCGGCACGACCAGGGACGCAGTCGAGGTGCCGTTTTCGATCGGTTCCGGGCCGGACGCCAGACACTATATGCTTGTCGACACCGCCGGCATGAAGCCGCATACGAAGATGTCCAAGACATCGGTCGACAATTTCTCCCTTTTCCGCAGCGAGGCGGCGATAGCCGAATCGGACGTCTCCGTACTGATGCTTGACGCCACCATCGGTCCTACCATGCAGGACAAACGGATCGCGGGAAAGATTCTCGAATCGTCGAAGGCGGCCGTCGTTCTCATGAACAAATGGGATGTCGCATCCGGCGAGGGTATCCAGGAGACGAAAGCGGCGGAAGCGCTCAGGGCCATGATGCCGTTTCTCAATTTCGCTCCGGTCGTTTTCTGCTCGAACAAGTCGGGATACAATATCAGGAAAACCGTCGACGCCATCGACCGCGCGGCGGCGTCGGCTTCAATGCGCCTGCCCACCGGGATGCTCAACAACGCGATCGTCAAGGCGGCCAAGAAAACAGTGGCCCCGTCCCGCAAGGGGAAACGGCTGAAAATCTACTACGCCACCCAGGTTTCCGTGAATCCGCAGACTCTGCGCGTGTTCGTCAACGATCCCGAACTCGCCACGCCCGCATACTTGACCTATATCGAGAAGGCGATACGTTCGCGCTTCGGACTCGAAGGCGCGCCTCTCCGCCTCCTCCTCAAGGCCAGAAGCAGATAAGGGAAGAGGGGACCGGGAAAGCACCCCTGCTAGGGCATCGCCAAGGCGACTCGCCTTCGGCTCGGGGGATATGCCATCTTGGCGACGGTATCAAGGAGATGCGGCATCCTGCCGCGTCCCTAACTGGGAAAGCACCCCTGCTAGGGCATCGCCAAGGCGACTCGCCTTCGGCTCGGGGGATATGGCATCCTGCCGGCGGTAAAGAGGAATGAGGGATGAGCGCCTTCACGGCGCTCGCTCGAACACTGCGACAGCCCCGCCCTCGCCGCACAGCGTGAACCGCTCGCTGCCGCCTCTGGCGACATTCCGCTCAGAGATCGACACCGCCTTTGCATCGGACGGCGTACGCACGGGATCGTCCGCGTATACGGTCATTTTCCACGAGCCTTCGCCAAGAAAGTCGAGAGGGAGGTCTACCGTCCGTGCCGTGACGGTCGTCGCGGCGAAGTAGAACCTGCCATCGTGCGACTCGCGGACTACGGCGTAGAATTCGCCGCACTTGCCTGCTACGGGACGCGTATCCTTCCAGGACGCGGGAAGCCGGCGCAGCGCCTCGATGCCGTCTGCGCCTCTATAGCGCCCGGGCCAGTCGCAGAGCGTCATGAGCGGCGAGTCGAATTGAATGCACTGCGCGATCGCATGGGCTCGCGTTCCCATTTCCTCGGCCCAGTGCGGACAACGGTCTGTTTCATCTCCGTAGCGATGGCCCTTGGCGATCTGCGCTACGAAATCTTTGGAATATACATTGCCGAACCCTCCAGGCGTGAAGTCGGCGGGCCCGAGCAGGAATCTGGTGAAAGGCAGGGTTGCGCAGTGCGCCGGCGTTACAAACTTGCGGAATATGTTCATCTCGTTGCCGAGAACCGCCTCGCGCGTAATCATGTTGGGCCATGTGCGCTCCGCTCCGGTCGACTTGAACGATCCATGGAAATTGACCATGATTCCGCAGCGGGCGGCGGCGCGGCAGACGCGTTCGCACCAGTTAACCATCTCTTGATCCTGACGTTCCAGAAAATCCGTCTTTACGCCGGCGACACCCCATTTTTGGAGACGCGAAAACGTCTCTTCGATGCCGGTATCCTCAATCTCCATCCAGTGTATCCAAACCCATATTCCGACACCCTTCTCCCTGGCGTGCGCCACTATCCGCTGCAGGTCGAACCCCTGGCGCGGTTCAAGCCGTACGTTGGGTCCGTGGTTCGGACGCCTCGCGAAGCCGTACCATCCGCCGTCGATCGTATGGTACGGCCATCCCATCTCGGACGCGAAATCGACCAGATCCATCGTCAGTCCGGTCGATAGAGAATTGTTCGACTCGACCCACCAGTCCCATGTGCTCGCACCGGGCTTTACGAACGTGAAGTCGATCGAGGGGTCCGGCGGAGGATTCAGGTTCGCTATAATGTCGTTCTTGCGGAGAAGATCCACCTCGTCGTCACCCACTATCGCCACCCGCCAGGGACTGACGGCCGGAGCGAGCGCTATCACGGCAGTGCCCGCAGTCGCCGCTGGACTCGGCGGTATCTTCGAAAGAGAAGCGACCAGGCGCGCATCGCCGCCGGCCGGCGCCGCGCGGTAGAAAAGCCCCGCCCAGTCGAAAAGCGCCGCCTCGCACAGCGCGATTGTCGAGCCTTGCGTTTCGACAAGCACGGGCATGCCGATGTATTTCGACGGATCCACCGCCGCGAGCGTGCCGCGCACGTACTGCGCCTCCTGGGACGTCCGCTCGCTTTCGTATGTTGTAGTCCACGACATGGCATCCGGCCCGAACCGCCACTCCGTGAGTTCGTCGAGTATCTCGAATCCATCGAACGCTTTCTGGAGCGGAAAAGAATAGCGGAAAGCCGCGCCTTCATCGTACGCCCTGAATACGATGTCCATCCGCCGCGGGAACCTCTCGACGGCGGCCTGGCCGAGTTCCCCCCGTCCCGCCCGCGCTTCTGTTTCCTCCAGTTCGACGACAAGCTCGTTGTAGCGGTCGCGCACTTTGCCGCGCCGGTAGAGGGACGTCTCCCAAGTCGAATCTGCGCCGCCGCGCCGCACGCCGACAACCTTCATTGAGGAAAATTCCGCCGCGTTCTTGTCGCCGGGGTTCCCGGCGGCGAACCTGAAACCCATGGCGGACGGCTTGACTAAAACCTTCCCGTCGCGCAGGAGAGACCAGCGCATTCCGTCCTCTCCCGCGGCAAACGAGATTTCAAGCCGGCCGTCCGGCGACACAACCGATTGCCGCGCGTCCAAGCCGTCTACGGCCCGCAGACTCAACGAGACCGCAACGCACGCAAGCGCGGCGATATTTTTAGAGGAAACCACTTCCCTGCTGCTCCTTTCCTGAATTTTCAGTATCCGCTAAACATTATACCATAAATTCGGGAGCATGGCGCGAAAATAGTCAACGCGATTATTTTGCGGGGTGCGATTCTAAACCGTTGAGCCGCTTGCGCGTAGCGCGGTTGATACCGAGGCCTACGCCGACCTGCTCGCACCCCGCAGTTTGCAGGCACCCCGCATTGAGCCGCCTTCGGCGCTCAGTCGCTGCGCTCCTTCGGGGGATATGGCATGATTTTGACGCGCGCGCACCGCTCTAGCGACTTGCTTCGCAAGCGGGCTTCGCCCGGCGGATATTTCACGCGCGCCCTTTGCGCTGGGGGTCAAAATCACGCCGGGCCCGCAAACATGCTCGCCCTCGCTTTCGCTTCGGGTTGGTTCGTGCACCGCACGAACCACCGACAAGCGGCGGCTACCTCGTGCGCCAGTCGGCCTCCGGCCTCGACGCAGTCGGCGCGCGTCGGCACCGGCAACTGACTGGAGGAAAACATGCCCTCGCAATAAAGATCCGCAGGCGTAGTGGTCCAAGTCAGCGAAAACGGCGAACTGTAATTAGAACTGCCGCCGAACGTCGTGATTCCAGTGCCGCGAAGGACGCGAGCGCTGCGAATACGAACGAACGGGCCGATGCGAGGCGGCCAAGGATTTTGCGTATCATGGTTTTCCCTTTTTTGGCAAAATTGACGCGCAGTCTGAAGGACTGCGCTTACAGGACGGGCAGGGGGCGTTTCGGGGCCGGGGCGCGCAGTCTGAAGGGCTGCGCTTACAGGACGGGGAGAGGACATCGGATCGGGGGATTCAAGGCCGGATACGCAGGGGGCTCCATTCGTCCTGTAAGCACGGTTCTTCAAACCGTGCGATTGCGATCCCTGAACCGCCATTCCAGCGGCTCGCTCCCGCGCTCGCGCTTGACGTAAAGCGCCGTCCCGCCGCTCTCGATGGCTATTGACGCAATGGCATCGTTGAGCGAATGCCAAGCTTTGTGGCGGCTGTCGCCAGGCATCGCCACGCGCGAAAGAAGCAAAAGCCGCCCTTCGGCGAATTGCCCCGGCTCGTCCTCTTTCGGACGGTAGACCGTGGCCAGGGAATCGGGTACGACGCGTATCAAATCCGCGCCCTGCGCAAACAATGCCCTTTTCAAAGCCAGTTCTGCGGGCGAAATAAATGTTGAAATCGGCGTAAACCCCTTTTCTACCGCTTTGAGACAACGCGCAATGACTGCTTCCATCTCGATTGGCGCGATGCTTCGCGAAAGCTGTATAGAAGCCAGTTTGCGGCTTCCGTCTAAAAATCCGCGTGCACCGACGCCGGTCCACCACTCGCTTTCCGGGAGAAGCGGCGAATCGAGCGGTTCGATTACCCTGAGCGGAGGATTCGGACCATGCATGAGCGACCATTTCAGCGGGTTGTTGGCGATGTATTTGTCGACCAACTCTATAATTTCGCGCGAAACGCAGAGCCGATCGTAATAATTCGGCTCCCACACGAGTGCAATACCCAACTGCCTGGCCCGCCAGGTTGTCCAGCGCTTGACATTCCCAACGAAAGCGCCTACTGCGGCCAGAGGATCGGCCTGCCCCGGATGGACATACAGCCGCAGATGGATATGATCCGGCATGATAACGGAAGAATACAGTACAAGACCCGGATTTCGACGCGTTTCGCGATCCAGCGTTTCAATGGCGGCCAGTCCAAGAGGCGAATAAATGACCATGTCGCCGGAGACGGTGCCAAACATCGGCCTGCGCGGCGAGATGCCGAAAGTGATGAAAAACACGGCGCCGCGCGAATAGTCGTAGCCTTTGTAGCGGCGACCGCCTCTGGGACGCGCAGTCTGAAGGACTGCGCTTACAGGACGGGGAGGGGGCATCGGGCCGGGACGCGCAGTCTGAAGGACTGCGCTTACAGGACGGGGAGAGGGCATCGGATCGGGCTGCAAGGCCAGGGCATTCGTCCTGTAAGCACGGTTCTTCAAACCGTGCGGTCCTAATTCTGGTTTATCTTGACCGGCGTACCGGTGACCCTGCACTTTACAATGCCTATGGGCGCGACAATGAAATTGAACGGGAAATAAAACTCTTCGCAGTCGATGGATACACGTACGAGCGCATCCGCGCCAGGTGCCTGCTCGAGCGCCGACTCTGTCGCCCTGCGTGTGCCGGAGCCGGAAGCGCCGAACGTCATGCCGATCAGCATGAACTGCGTATCCGTGCCGGAGACCTCGGATCCGAGTATCGTATAGCGGCCCTGCTCGACAGGATCGGTCGACGCCAGCATTCCGACCGGCTTCGACAGGCATCCGGCGAGCGCAGCAGCGATGCCGACGGCGAAAAATTTCTTTATTGCGTTTTTCATTAACTCGTTCCTTTCTGTCAATAGGGCAGGGAGAATGCCATTTGGAGCAAATTGTCGACCAAATCCGTCTTCACGTCGAGGAAACGCACCGGCACGCCCTTGTCGCCGGCGGAACTCTTCACCGCGCCGCCGCGCGTGCGCATCTCTTCGATGACGAAATCCTTCATGCGCCGGGATGCCTCCTGCGCCGGAAGCTGAAGCAGCCCCAGATCGCCGATACAGACGCCGTTGCGCGTCACTGGATCGTAGTCGAGAACTATCGGAGCCCTCGCAAACGCCCTGAATTTGTAGCTCCACAGCTTCTTTTCGCTGTCGTAGACGTCCGAGCCGTAGACAACCCGTATGCGCTCCGGCTCAATGCCCAACTTCATGCTGCAGCTGCTGTTGATCTGTCCGCGCGCCCACTTGTCGGCGTCGAAACCGTCCCAGCCGTTGCACTCCACTTCGCACGACCCGGATACGACCCCGCGCCCCCCCGCGGCGAACACAAGGCTTTTCAGCGACGGCGGCTCCGTCCTGTCGTCCGGACGCGCCACCAGCGCGAGGCGCCTCATCGCCGCCTTGTCGTTTGCGAGGGCCTTGGCGAAACTTGTGACGACTGCCGACACGGCACGATAGACCGGGCCGGGAACTGTATCATCGCCTTTGTGCACGCCGTTCCACTCTCCGTGCACGGAAGTGCGGAAATACGGACGCGATCCCTCTCCGGCCGCATCGACGAGCTGCACGTCGAAATCAAGTTCGCACAGCGACTTCGACCACTTCTGTTCGACCAGAATGCGTTTCGAATATATCTTCAGTACAAGCTTCTCGGTCTCGCCTTCCATCGGAGAGCGCATGTTCTCGTCGATAAACCGGCCGAACTCGCGCACGGCGATCTTCCTCAGCGGGAACGTTCCGGCGAATTCCCTGGCGCCGAACGTGCCGCGCTCGTTGATTATCGCCATCTCCACGCAGTCGGTGTAGTCGATCGCCACCGGCGTTCCGTGCAGGACCGACTGCAAAGCGGGCGTCGCATAGCGGAACGAAGGAACGGGCGACGGCTCGCGCCGCACGCCTGTGAAGGTGCAACCGCCGATTGCCGTTGCGAGAACGGCGGCGACCGGTAGAAGCGCCCTGCGGATCATAGATCGAC
The DNA here is from genome assembly GCA_002392765.1 of Verrucomicrobia bacterium UBA3841. Classification (GTDB taxonomy): domain Bacteria; phylum Verrucomicrobiota; class Kiritimatiellia; order RFP12; family UBA1067; genus UBA1067. Next base: position 39,522 of record DGHT01000071.1, read on the forward strand.
CTTGACCGGCGGCGTGGCGGTATCGCTCCAGACCACGGTTCCGGCGAAGGTATCCGTCATCTCGAGGTTGAGAAAATGGTGGTAGACAATCCGGCGGTCGTGCGTCTTCTCGCGCCTCAGATCGCCGGAGAGGACGAAGTCCGCCGTTCTGTAGTCACCTATCGTCTGAAGCGCATCCGGGCTTTCCCCGGCGTTGACTGCGGCGACAACGGCGGACTTCATCCCGGCACGCCGGGAATAGTCTATCATTTCGAACATGCCCGTCTTGCGCAACGCCGTCAGAAGATCCCTGTAGGTCTGTCCGCAAGCATCGGAATCGCTGCGCCCGTCGCCCGTGTTGTTTGTCAGCGGAAGGACGGCGAGCGAGGGTATCGCCCTGCCGGACGAGGCCGCGCGCGATTTCGCCTCGCCGTACCGGTCGCGGAATACGGGATCGGTCAGCATTTTTTCGACTAGTTCCGCCACGGATATCCGCTTTTCGGTTATGGACATCCTGTCCACACGTCCCGGAATGTTGTCGTTCGGGCCGAAAAACCCCGGCGCCCTCGCCGATGAACACCCTGCCGCCGTGAACAAGGCCACGGCAGCCGCCACGATGAATTCTCCGCGTTTCATAAGCCGCACCCTCCTCATTTGACGTCAAGACCAAGCCCGATGGCGGGACCCGCCTCGCCGTCACCCCAGTTCCAGGTCGAGATCGTCTCGGGCATGCCCTCTATGCGGGTATGGGAACTGGAAAGATATTTGGCATAGCCCTTGGCCTTCTCCGTCCGGCAGAAATCGTCGGTGTCCCCCGACTTTCTTGCGCGGTCGAGCAGTTCGGCGAAATATGCGTCGTCCCTGCTGCGCCGCAGGCCCTCGGCGGTCGGTGCGAGCGTAACCATGAAGGAAGAGTTCTCCGAGAACACAGCCCTGACCCTGTACGGTTCGGCGAACGGGAAGGTGACGGCGAGATTGTGCACGCCGGGCGTCGCCTGGACGCGCAGCGGCGCTCCCCCTACCGTGCCCGCCGTGCCGTACGACACGCCGTCGATGGATACGTCCGCGCCCGGATAGTTGCAGGCGAAGGCGACATTCACCTTTGCCGGAGCATCCGCCCATTTCAACTGCGCAACGGCCGGCAGGAACCGGGCGGTCGCATCGCGGCAGAGTCCCGTCACAAGCTGCGAATACGCGGCATCGGCGTTGGCCGCGAACTCCTCGTTCGTGTACTTGCGCGAAACCGCCGTGACCGTCACGCCTTTTACACCGGCCCCGGACGGGACGCGCTTGGCCTGAAGCGTCATGACAGCGGAAAGCTGGCGAACCACGCCGGCGGTTCCGACAACCGACACATCGTCGACCGAGGCGACAAGCAGCACTTTCGCTCCGAGCGTCTCCGCCAGACGCGCAGCCGACGAAAGCGGCATCGTCTCGCCGCCGGGGGCGACATTCTGGAAATCGCCCACCGCATCGCCCGGATCGATCACTTCGAAGACGTCGCCGGAAAGCGCGGCGGAAAGTCTCGACGACAGATTTGACAGCGGCGCGCGATATTCCGCGCCGGCATGGTTCTGGACTACGAGCAGCGCCGGAACCGGTTCTGCGGCAGCGGCAAGCGCGGCCGCCGCAACTGCAAGACACGATGAAAGCCTTGTGATATTCATGCGCAATCTCCTTATGTCGTTCACCTGTCGTTCTGCCGCATATACAGACGGAAGTCTGCGGCGCCTTTCACGGTGGACACGGCCTCGATTGTCGCAAGTTCGCGTCCGTGGAGCACAACCGGACGCCACGGCGAAAGGGCGTGCTTCATCTCCAGTCCGTCCTTGTCCATCCATACGAACCTGTGCTGGAAGGAATAATCGCGCTCGTCGTTGTTCTTCAACTCGACCTGAACATGCAGAAAACCGTCATCGGTAAGGCGGCTGGCGTCCTGCGATATGTCGATTCCAAGACCGAACGACGCGTTTTCTATCGTCAGACGCCCCTTCTCGACAAGCAGGCCGCTCGTCTTGGGACTCAAGCATCCCCCAGAAAACACGCACGCCGCAGCGATCGCAATTGCCACGTTCAAAATTCTCATAATGTCGCTCCTTTACGTTGTGCGCCGGCCGGTCAGAACGCGAAGTTGACGATAGGCAGACACGGCACGGAAGAATCGAGATTGACGTTTATCAACCCCACCTGGAACCCTTCAAGCCTCTCCGCGCGGTTGAAAAGCCCCAGCTGGAATCCTGTGCCGAGCTCGACTACGTTCACCGCGCCGACCTGGACGCCGCGCAGCTTGCCGGAGACGTTGAAGAGGGCGAACTGCACACCGGACATCTCGCCTTCGGTCCAGTTCATGCCTATCGCAAACTGTATGCCGGCATATTCCCATGCCGCGTGGTTGAGCGCGCCGGCGGCCTGGAGCGCTCCGGCGGAAGAGCCGATGTTGTTGAACACACCGGACATCGCTACGCCGCACATGTCGTCGTCGGTGATGCCGCCGACAAGTCCGATGTCGAAACCGTAGACGCGGCGATGGCGTCCGACAAGCCCGTTTACGCGCACGAGCCCGACGTCCCACTCCGCCTCCGGAGTTTCGAAATCCGGCAGCAGCGCGACCGCCGCAAGCTGTTCTCCGACCTTGGCGGAAGAGGCGCGCTCGATCTTGCGCACTTCAACTGAGGAGGAATCGGGCGCGGAATCCTCCGCTCCGTATTTCCTGACCATCAGATCGCCGCGCGCAAAACCGGTGGCGAAAAGCGTCGCGGCAGCCGCCGCCAGCATCCACAGTTTACTGTTGTACCGCATTTTGCCCCCTTGTCATGCCGCTTGCCGATCTACTTCAGTCAAGAAGCAGATCGATTACCGCAGAGCCTCCGCGAAGAACGTTTATGGACTGCGTCCTCGTCCCCTTCTGATATTCCACCTTGTCCTTCAGGAAGTACGACCCGCAGACGAACGGAAGGAACACTATATCGTCCCCGCCCTCTTCGCATCCGCAACCTTCGCCGAATCCCTGCACGACCACGCCCGCCCAGTTGGCGGATTTCGTCTTTCCGTTCTCGCCGTAGGGGATTGCGACAGTACCCTTGATTTCGCCCGTAGCCCGATTGAACGAGGATATCTTCATGTTTTTCGGCTTCGGGGATGTGAAGGCGATTGACGAAGTGGACACCTTTACGGACTGCTTGGCGATGGATCCCACGTTCCCCTCGTGCAGGCTTCCGAGCGATTCGGTGTCGAAGAAAAGGTCGATTTCATCGGTCGTGTAATCCTCGGTGCAGCAGTCCGCAAGATCGGACGACTTGTCGTAGAACCCTCCATTAAGGGCGAAATCCACCTTCCAGGAGACATCCGCCTCTTTCGTCTTCTCCTTGTGCGACCAGTAAGGTTTGACACCTTCTACGGATGTGACGCACCTGGCCTCTTCTATAATAGTCGAATCAAGAGCCACGACTGCGGAGAACACGTCCGTAGCCGTCACATACAGCAGCGGCAGATATGCGATTTCTCCGGCCTTGGTGAGGTACGCTTTCTTGTTCTTGACCGCCGTTCCGTTCGGGAGCATGATCGTATAAGTCACTTCACCCTTGCGCGCGGAGGCATCGGTATCCATCTTGAGTGTCATGTAGCCGTACCCGGTAGGCGCGATACCTTCTCTCGACTCCTCGGAAACCGTCGATCCGAGCGCGACCGTGAAATACCCCTTCCAATCATCGGCTGGGTTATCCTTCGACCAGATACTGTCGGAATCCGTTTCGAATTGGAGTTCCTTGCCGCTCACAGGATCATGGAGAGAGCCGATAACATCGTCGTCGTTTTCCGCCTCGACATCAAGAATCCATCCACCCTTGGCCGTAAGCGATACGGTCAAAGTCTTTGTGGCCGGATCGTATTCACTCCAGTTTTTCGAGCTGAGCGAAATCTTCGATGTCGAATTGGCGGAAATCAATTTTGCGCTCGCCTTGCCGTTGGCGGGAATCGTCAGCGTCTCCAGGATTCCCTCCAGACGCCCGTCCGCAGTGTCGATCAAGGCGACGTTCTTGAACGTACGCGACTTGGCGACGGATTCGTTTGCTACATCCGGACTCGCCTTGGCGTCGGTCGGATCGGCCACGATGAACGTAAGCGCGGCGCAAAGTCCCGCAACCGAACCGTCGACCGCCTGGTAGACGACTGCGTACGTCCCCGGCTTCGCCGTCGTCGTCCCCCAGACCAGGAGCGCGTTGCTGCCGGAATCATACGTCGCCTTCAAACCTGCAGGAAGGGTTCCAGAAAGTTTCTTGAACGTCACCTTCCCCGACGGATCCGCTGCAAGGCCGAAGAGATTGGAACTGGTCACATAGCGGTAGAGAGTGAGCGTTTCTTCCTGATTAAGGAACTCGGGAGCGCTGTCGGGAACGGAAACCACGCTTACATTGTTCGAAGCGGACATGATCTTGAGCCCGCCCTCGGGATTCTTGAGCGTGATTTTCGCCGTCTTGCCGGCGGGAATGCCGGAAACGGAAATCGACTTGTCTTCGAACTTGTGGGATTCCCACGATATTACGCCGTCTTCAAGGTCGCCGGAAACAGTCGTGCCGGCAAGACTGGACGCCACCTCGACGGATACGGCCCCGTCGGATCCGGTCATGCGTCCGACTCTGAATTCGACGCCTTTGCTTTCCTTTGCATATATGATCCCCTTCTTGCCGAACACGGGATCCGATCCGATGAATCCCGTATCGCCGGGCGTACGCTCGTCGTCTTCCGTCACGGTCAAGACGTAGACATCATCTTCAAGTTCTCCGACACTGCCCACTGCAAGCGCGAGGTTCAGCACAAGGTCGCTTTCGGCGTAATCGTATCTCTTGTCGTCCAGAATCTTGACAGTGAAAGTCTTGTCGCCCTTTTCGCCGTCTTTCCAGACAAGTTCAGCGCGTTCGAATTCGTACCCGGGGTCGCCGTCGGTATTATAGAGAGTCGTTGCCGCCAAATCGTTCGTGACGACAACCTTAAGTTCGCCGGACGATCCGTCGATGCGAGAGACCGTCACGGTCACTTCGCCTGCGTTTTCCTTCACGGTTTTCGCGGTCTCGGCGAATTTGACCTTCCCGGTGTTCCATATCTGGTAAGAGATCGATCCTCCTTCTCCGTACGCGCACTTAAGTTCGCAATCCCCGGATTTCAAAGCAGTATAGAATTTGCAGTACGGATCCTCCAAATCAAGTGCGGCGAGGGAGTTTGTGACGTCGGCGGGATTGACTCCTTCAATTCTGTATACCTTGTCCTTGACAAGCCTCATGACTACCGTGTCGGAATCTTTGGCGGCATTGGCAGGCAGTTTCTGCTCCTGCGGCACAAGCACCACGGAACCGGAGATTGAATACTTGAAAAAGTTATTCGCATTTGTATTTCCGACGTTAAACGCCTCGCTGTCGATATCGGCCGCCTCTACCTTGACGTAATAATCTCCCTTTTCGGAGAATTCGTTTTCAAGCACGACCCCGCCCTCTGCGTCAAGGCTGCCCGTGACGGCATCGCCCACCTGGACTTCCTTGTTTTTATCGTCCAGTTTGACGTACGAGACCTTGACCTCCGCCGCGTCCGAACCGGACACTACCACCTTCTGAAGCGCTCCCCCTTCTATTCCGGAAAGTTTGAACACGTCGCGGAAGTCGCAGTGGGAAACAACACCGTTCGTCTCGCCGCCGTTTGCCACGAACTCGATCGCCCCGACATCGGGATAGTTGTTCTCCATTTCGGTCGGATCGGCGTTTTCGCCTTCGTCCGCCGCGATCGCCAGCATCTCGTCGAAGCGCTTCAGGTAGTTCTTGACATCGCCGCTGTTGACCGGCGAACCGGGGTCGGCGAAACGGCGAAGCCTTGCCGCAACGGTGCCGTCCTTGCGGAGCATCACGAAAATCGGCACTCCCATGCGGTAATCGTTCCCGTCTTCCGGACGGTGGAATCCGCCCTCGGCCGTATTCTTTGTGACAAGATCGTGGAATTTCACAAGCTGCGCCTGCGCATCGGCATCGCTTACGCCCTTGCGCGTCAGGTAGCCGCGGCCGCTGACCGTTCCATCAAGGTAGTAGCTCGCACCGGCATCGCGCGAAAGAAGCGTCGCGGTAACGTAGGAGTCTACACTGTTCGTGGTGAAACGCGGCATTTCGACGACCGCCAGGGCGACATTGTTGTCCTTGGCCCACTGCTGGACGAGATTCGTTCCGTTTTCCTCGTATTCGAGGAACTGCTCGTCGGTATTTTTGCAGTCGGGGCACCAAAGGGTTCCTGCGACGAGCGCGAGCGTGTTGGCCTGCCCGTCGGCGTTGGCGGCCGTCTGCTTTGCCACATCGAGATCCATCGTCCACTCGCCGAACGAAAGCGCGGGAACAGGGGCTTCCGCGAGGGACTTGGGATTGGACGAAAGAGACTTGCCGCTACCCGCAACCCTCTCGCCTATCCACAATGGATTTTTGGTACTCGTCTCCTTTTCCACGAAATAAACGTGGTTGGTCTGCTCCTGCTCGGTGCCGTCGGCATCTACGAGCGCAAGGGAAAGAACGTCGCCGTCCTTGAGGCCGGAAACATAGGACGAAACGGCGATTGAAACGGTCTGGTTCGTCTGGTTCGCCGCCCAGTCGACCTTCTGCGACTTCAGAACCGTGCCGTCCGCCTTTACGAGTTTGACCGTATTGTTGGTCTTGACCTCAACGACCGACTCGTCGCGAACGAGATCGAACATCAGCGTTTTCGAGTTCTTGTCCAGCTCAAGCCTGTCGTTTGCGGATTCTTCAAAATCGAACGTCCCGCCGAAATACGTGTAAAGCGGCGCTGGGGTATAACCATTAAACACGTCCATAATGTAATTTACAATATTCTGCCCTGATTTGTCATATGTTTTATTGGCAATACCCTGCTGCTTGTTCATCAAGTCGCCAACGACTGTTTTATCGGCAATCATCTTGCCGTCCTTGTACCAATAGAGCCGGACAAAAGGATACGACTTGATATTTACTTTTTCTTTGAACCAGTAATAGTAGCGCCCTTTCAACTTGCCCGCCAAAGGGTCTTCGGAACACGTAAAACAAAGGATAAGCCCACAATCCTTGGCCCAGTTTTTGAAAGCGTCCGACATGAGGCCTTTTTCAAACAACTGGCAGTGTCCGCAACCATTGTTACTCCAAACGGCCACCATCGGGATTCCATATTCATCGGCTAACGCTTGGCATGCATCGAGATCCCCGTTCCATACTCCAAGTTCGACTTCGGAACCCATCGGCGCGCGGCAGGAGTCCAGAAACTCGGCGAGAAACTTGTCGACCGCCGCATAAAGACTGCCGGAAAGCGCGACAAGCGCGACTAACAGGTATTTTTTGAATTTGAACATTATAGTACCTCCATGTTTTTTCATAATACAAATTATATCAAATTTTTACCGGATTATTCCATTGATTTTTTCGATTTTGTTCAATAGAATTTTCCGATAATCGGGCAAATACCCCTAGAATCGGGTCAAACCGGCAGTTCTTCAGACAAATCTTCGACTATCGTGCGCTTTTCAGCGGAAAACGAAATGCCGACAAGGGTGATGCGCTTTTTGGAAAGCGCGTATTTTCCGGCGTAATCTTTGCCCTTGATCTGGTCGATAGCTTCTTTGGCGGGACGGTTCAGTTTGAACTCGACGATGTAGATGTCGTTTGGAAGATCGACGACCATGTCGATGCGTCCGTCATGGGTTTTCACCTCGCCGTTCACGTTCACGCCTATGGAGCGCAGAACGACATACACGACCGTCTGCCACATCTGCTCGTTCTGGCGGTCTGTCATGTCGTAGGGAATGTCCGTGAAGAAACTCTTAAGCGCCTTGATAAAGCGCGGTACGTCGTGCGAATACAGCGCCTCGCCGGCCGCAAAAGCGAAGCCGGAAGTAAGCGACGCGTCGCGACCCGTGTATGCTCCGACCACATCCTTCAGAAAAGAATTCTCCACTTCCAAGTTCGGAAGGCGAAGCGTATAGCGGCGCGAAGTCCCCATCTGGACAAACTTGTCTATCGTAAGGTATCCTGTCTGGAAAAGAAGCGTGACGCCCCTTGGATTCGCAGGCTCGTAGTTGCCGAGGTCGTCCTCGTCGATATTAACGCAGGAGAAATCAAGCGGCCTCGACTTCAAAATATCGACAAGGAACGTTGGCATAGCGGTCTGCGACCAATAGTTTGCGAATTCTCCTTTGTCGAAACAGAGACCCAAAGACACGGGGTTGATGACCGACTTTGCCAAATGATGAAATTTGTAGCCGTTGTACCACTCTATAATCTTTCCGAAGGACTCCTCGTCCGTAAGACCATTCGCCTCCGCCAGTTCGTGGATACATCCGGGGAAGTACTTCAGCACCTCCTCATGCGTGTATCCGAACAGTGTTCCCGTCTTCGGATGCATCGTCCAGTCCTTGAGGTTGTTCAAGTCTGAGAAGATCGACACCTTGGAGAACTTCGAGACGCCCGTAATGAATGTGAAACGCTGCTTCCCCTCCAAAGTCTTTATGACGGAATAAAAGGCTTTCAGCTCGTCGCGAAACTCCGTTACATCGCTCTTCATCAAATGTCCGAGAAGCGGCTTGTCGTATTCGTCCACCAGAAGCACCATCCGGCCGTCCGGCGATTTCGCGGCCAGAGACTCGATAAGACGCTTGAAAACAATCGCCGGCGAAGAACCGGAAACACTCTCGACACCCAGCTCGCGGGCTCTGTCGGAAAGATGCTCGAAGAGCATTCCGCGAAACTCCGGGACGCTTCGCGCCTGCATACTCCCCATATCAAGATGGAGAACAGGCCATTTTTTCGACCAGTCCCACTTCGGCTCAATCGCAAGTCCCGTAAAAAGTTCGCGCAGACCTTCAAAAAGCGCCTTTAAAGTGGAAACTGCGAGCGATTTTCCGAACCGCCGCGGCCGCGCGATAAAGAACTGCGCACCGGCATCTCCGGACGCCATCGCATAAAGAATGTCAGTCTTGTCGACGTACGTAAAACCGTCTTCCCGCAGACGCGAGAACGTGTATATGTCTGTGGCTATCTTTTCCATGACATGCATATTATATCACATTTCAACCGGCAGTTCCTTGCATAAATCATCAACTGTTGCCGACGCTTCCGCTGTCACTACCCGACATGTCATTATGCGCGACTAACACTCCAGATGCCGGATTTCAGTTTTTGGCGTTTTCGAAAAGATTCGTGCCGTAAGGCCACTCGATGACGGCTGTCTTCATGATTTCCTCGCCGACTATTTTTTGAATCCTCTCTTTTCTTCCTTCTGTCAAAGCCGCAACTATTTCATCGTGAGTCAGCTGTGGAAGCGATTCAAACAGATCTTTTCGGATTCTGCCAAACTCCCAGACGGTTTCCGTACTTGATTCGTCATCTGGATCGGTCTGATCCTGCCTAATGTCATTCAATCTGACAATTGAATAACCATCATCCATTTCAAGTATTCCCGATACATCGCCCTTCTTTGCCGTCATCGCCCACGACTCAAGATTGTCCTCGCCATCAAAATCTTCTTTGTAGTATTCGTCCCAAAACTCCGCTTCCTCTTTCCCGTCTTTTGAATCGGAATATTTCAAGCCTGCTTCTGCGAAATCGACACCGGAAGCAATCTTTTCCAACGCCTCTTCCAACTGTTTAACTTGCTCTTTGTTTTTCCTCTCTGCTTCGCCGATCGACTTCATGTACCTGTTGGAATAAGATATTACATCGCTCTCGGCTATATTCAATATCCCATTAGTGTCGAAAAGATCCCTTAATGAGAATTCAAGCGCCTCGCATTCGGCAAGAGTGCGAAATTTCCGAGCGACTGTCTCATCACCCATTTCCGCACAGACAGAATCGAAAGTGGAATGACCTCTATTTATGCTTTTTAAAACGTTAGCCGCCACCTCATTGAAATATCCGTCCTTTATCTGGATATTCTTTTCCCTGGCGAACTGGTGCACCAATTCGGAACGCATGATACGTGAAAGAATATTCGGCCGCATTTTCTCGAGCGACTCGTACGCTTTTGGATTGAAGCCTGTCAAGGGCACTCCATGTTTCATCCTAAGCATTTTATCAAATACGCTACATGTATCATTGAAATCTTTTTTTGTAAAGGAAACGCCATTTACAATCAAAATCACGGCATCATCGTTCAATTCCGACATTTGTTTAATATCATTTCCAACATATTCACCGGGATCTTTTGGAATATATTGCCCTTTCTCCTTGCGACCGCATCCGGCAAAAACCAAAATCAGCAGTATATATAAAGTATGTTTAATCATAGCGGAATCCTTGTTATCACTTTTTGAAAATTGGAAATTTGGAATTAAGGAGAGATGCCATAGTTATCTTTGAAGGCAGAGAAATCTGGTAACAGGCAAATGAACAAATGAAAGGACGAGGTAAAGCCTCGTCCTTTCATCATAATCAATCTGCAAGATTGAATTATACATTAGGGCTCGACAGCCTCCTGAGCATCCTTACCCTGGAGCGAAGCATAGCTGGGCTTCTTGGGGAGCTTGCGAGGAGACTTGGAAGCCTTCTTGGAAGCGGACTTGTTGTACTTGACAGACCACTTTCCGAAAGCGACCGTGTTGTATTCATCCTCGCACTGAAGGGTGAGTGTATCGCACGCATAGATGCGGGACGGAGCGCACTCGGCTTTGCTGACCCACCAGGAGGTACCAACGCTGCCAGCGAAGTTGCCGGAGATCGAGCTGTAGATACCCTTGGAGCCTTTGTACTTGCCAAGACCGGCGAAGCTGATGTGGTCAAACACCCAAGCAGCATCGGCGCTATAGGGCATCGATCCCTTGAACTCGCCGTACATCTCGGCCTTGTTGGGCTTCTTGCCAATCACGTTGACGAAGGTATTCGCAATTTCGGCTTCAGCAACATCGCTCTTGTAAGGCTTGAGAGCCCAGAAAGCGAAGTAGTTGGCCGGCTCGGTACCCTGAGCGAGCGTCTCGGAGCAGGTAGGAAGGCAGTAAACAACCCAGCCCTTGATCTTGAGCTTGGCAGAAACACGAGCGGGGCAGAGAGCACCGCCGCCTTCACCGCAGTCCGCAGCAGCCGCTTTTCCAGGCGTAACACCCTTGGTGGTCTTGCCGGAGAACGTGAACTTGTAGACCTGGGCGCCAGTGGTCTGGACATCACCCTCGCCGCAGTCAGCGAATGCACCAGCGGTCATAGCAGCGACCGCAGCAGCAATCATGAGTTTCTTCATTTTTTTTCTTTCTTGGGCTGAGGCTTGTTGGACCCTTCGCCCGATCCTTCGGTCTTCTCCAGCTCGCATCGAACACCCGTTCGTGTTTGCCTCGGTCAACCTCAGGTGGTTAACTTGTTTGTCCCCGTTCGATCTGCGGAATTGTTTTTAAAACCGCTTCACTCGCGAAAACGGGAATATTATATCAAAAAAGAAAAGCGAATGCAACAGGAAAATGAAAAAAATTAAAGTTTTTTTCCTATTCGCTTTTTACAACCTATTATATGCACGGAATTTACCGCGATGACAAACTTTTTTTATTTTTTTCGTTTGCCTGTGTAATTGCGCTCCGCCCGCTAGTATATCGCCATGATTCCTCCGCGGCGTCTGGCGGATTCAAACCGAATGTCTTTCAGCCAAACGGCATCGTCGGCTTCAGGCTTTCCGTCCTTGTAGTCCTGCGGGTTGTTCATCGCGAAACGCTGCGAGAATACAAACGTTACCTCGTGCATTCCCCCTGGAATGTCAACAACGGCATCCGTCCAGGAGTTAGTGCATTCCGTCTGCGTCATTACGGGCGAATCGTCGAGCAGCACGTCGAAATGCGAATAGTTGTTGCCAGCCAGCATCGCGCCGCCAAAGTACGACTTATGCTTGAACTTCAGTTTCACCGGACCCGCCACCGTCGCCTTGAGCGGCGTCGTACACTTCTGCGCCTGCGGGGCGGAATCGGTATGGTTATGGCTCCTGATCGACTCTCCATCGTCAACCCAGGGATATTTGAGACTGGTCTGCCACAAGCCTCCGGACGGGATGTTGGAGCGTTTGAAAAATTTGACTGTGCGGGAAGGCGACATGACATTGTCTTTCAAACAGGCCGCCTTCAACGTCCTGTCTGCTTTGATATCAAGTGAAACCTTCGACTGCGAAGACCAGGCCGTGTCATTGTCTATCACCGGCTCGCTGCCGTCCAAGGTATAGTACAATACCGCCCCTTCGACGGGAGGTGCGACAGTCACCTTGATCGAATCCTTGAATACGCACCCGGAAACTATCCGTCTGCCGTTTTCGCCGGTAACAACCGGCTCGTCGCTGAACGGTTTGACACTGTCGCGCCACTGCGCCACATAACGGCATGTTTCCCGCAAAACTCTGGCGTTGTCGTTATCTGCGTCTCCGAGCGCAAATCCGAACTCCCCCGACGATGTAGAGAAGTAAGGCGAGGGATATGCGTAAACGCCCGTCCCGTCAACATCGTACGCCATAATCGTATGGCGTTTGGTCTTGCCATCCATAAAGTAGCACCCGCGTCCGTAGCTGAACGGCGAATTGATCGTACTCTGCGCCCTTGCGTGTCCGCACCCCATGTTGTGCGCGTTTTCGTGGATCATCGTGTGCTGACTGCCGGTATCTACCGCCGCAATGCTGCATACGCTGAAGGCGTCGTCATGGCATCCCGCCACATCGGTGCTGGACGACAGAGGCGAACTGTTGCCCAAGGTGGCGCCGCTCGTATTGACCAGCAACGTAACGGTATCCGCCCCGTACAGTTCGCGCATTGCGCGCAAAGTTACCGCCGCGCCGTCTCCCTCCGAAACCGCCGACGGCGCGGTGTCGATATTGTTGTATGTCCCGGACACCCTGCATACGCCTGCCAGCCTGTAGGAATAGGACGTGTCCAGCTTGTTCGTAGCGAGGATATCGTTCATCCTGCCGATTTGCAATTGGGCAAATTCCTCCAGCGGCCTTTCGCCCATATATGTTTGAGCACCCTTGTCAAATGCGACAAGAACATCCACAACGGGAAGTCTGGTCTGATACTCCACGTAATCAGGGTCGCGTTCACAGCAAAGCTGCTTTGTGCTGTCACCCAGAACGGCCTTGTACCCTTTCGGCGAAATGTCCAGCCGGCTGATGTCGGCAAATCCGCCCTCCGCCGTCAACAACTGTATTGTTCCTTCTTCGGCCGGGTTTTCCAGGACTATCTTAAGCTTCGAGCAGTCAAGCGAAACCGATCCCGTTATGTTCAGTGTTGCGCCGTTCGCAATCGTTACTGTTGAATTGTTTACGCTCAGGCCTGCTACCGACAGCGAATTCGAGAGCACGAGGCCTGCACTGCGGATATCGAGTTTCGCGGAAGCGAATCCCGACGTGTCGCAGCCCTCCCCGACTGCAAGATACCCGTTCGTCACGCAGACCTGCGCGCCGGCGTCCGCGGACAGGGAACCCGTCACGACGGCGGATACGGGATTCCAGACGTCGCCTAACGCCGAACCTTCCGCGCAGCGCAGATTCGCGACCTTGAGCGACCCGCATATTCTGGCGCCCGGGCCGTCGAGAACCACCGCGCCCTCGCCGGTTATCGAACCCGTCCCCGTCAGGCGGGCGCCTCCGGCGATCTTGTACCCGCCGGCATTGCGGTGTTCGGCGTTCAGCTCGAGCGTCATTCCGCCGCCGACCGTCGTTTCCCCGGCGTATGTCAGCGCCTGTCCGTTGAAACTGTTCTGCACGAACGTGCCCGTCCCCGAGAGTGTAACGCCGCCGCTTGCATCCGCAAAGTCCGACCTCCCGTCGGCGTAAATAATGTTGTTGACCAGCCTGGCGTTGTTTGCGAACGTGAATGTCGGCGAGCCGCCGCGAAGATAGACGTACGGATTCTCCGTTTTGGCCGCGCTGGTGTCGAACACGGAATCCGCATTCACGGCGATCGCCGGCGCGCCGTTCAGCTCGAACGCCCGGCCGTAGCTCAAATCGCCCGCAACCGTGACTTTGCCGCCGTTGAAGACAAGCCTGCGCATGAAGTTCTCCATGCCTCCGAATACGATTTCGCCGCCGTTTTCCACGGTCACGGTCGAATTGGGGCTGCCCGCCAGCGCATCCCTCCCTTTGAATACGAGACTGCCGCCGGCGACGGCGATCTGCAGGGAACCGAAAAGCCCGTTCCGGTTCCCGTTCTGCGTAAACACAACGGTGCCTTCGCCGACGTTGAATTTCGCGGACGAATAGTAGTCGCCGGAATTGTTGAAACTGCTGAAAGTCTGCGTGTTCCCGGCGCCGGGCGCAACCGACAAAGTCGAGCCGTTGCCGACGACAATCGGATTTTCGGGAGCGAATGCGCCCGACGACGGATCCGCAATGGATCCGAACGGCGCATTGAAAGTGCAGGTTTTTCCGTCGGCCACCCTGAAAGACGATGCGGAAAGCGCGAGCGGAACGTTGAACACGACATTCCCCGCCGGCTGGAACTTTGCGCCGGACACGGACACCATCGCCCCGTCATCTCCTTTGTCGAACGTGTACGCCGTGTCGACGGCCGCGAAGGAGACCGATCCAGGCGAGACGGTGCCTTTGACCGTCACCGTCGCCGCAGAGACGCCTTCGAGGTCGGGGAAAACCGCGCCGTCACCATTCACGAAACAGTTTCCGTTCCACGGCTTTACCGAACTGTCGGAACTCGTCCAGACGCCGCTGCCGCCCCCGTCTCCGCTCCATGTCAAGCCGTCGTGAAGCGTTATCGAGCGGAAGGACTGCGCAACGCCGTCTACGACCGCACATGCCGTAATCGTCTTCGGCCCGTTGACAAGATACACATAGATGTTTGTGCATGCAGCGGCATGATAGGAATCGACGGTCGGCTTCGTTCCGTCGAGCGTCGTATAGTATATTTCGGCATCCGGATTGGAATTGGTCAGTGTCACATAAGTCCCGCCATAGAAATACGCCCCGTCAGGGATGTCGTTTCCGCTGTCGTCGAGAAAACGCACGTCCCAGTCGTACGGCAGGACGTGCTCGCGAAGACCCGCGATGTCGGCATGGGTGAGCATCAGCGTTCCGCGGTTGTCGTTCACGCCCTCGACGCCGAGAGCGCAGCCGTATTCTGCGGGAGAGATGTCGGGCGTGGAGAAGTACGGCACCGGAGAATATGTGCCCGATGCCGGCGAGGTATGGTCGTACCCCATGATTGTATACCTCTTAACCCCGTCCTTATCCTCGAAATGATACCCGCATGAATAGCCGAAGCGGCCCGGGCCGGAACTGTCGCCTTGCCGGTTGCTGTGTCCGCAACCCATGTTGTGGCCCGTTTCATGGCTCATCGTATAGCGGCTGTGGACGGTATTTATGTCGCACACGTTGCAGGCGTAGTTCATGCCGTCGAAGTATTCAAGAGTTTTGCCCGCATCGCCGGAATACTCGAATCCCACACCCGAAGTAGTGCCCTCGGTCCTGTCGATAAGCAAGGTAACCGTATCCGCTCCGCACTTTTCGCGCAATTGATTGATTTTGGCAAGTTTGCCGGACCTGTTGCGCAAACTTTGAAGCAAAGTATCGTTGATCGCCGACCAGGTATCGTCTATTTCCGCCACACCCGCCAAGCGGTAGCAGAACTGTCCGTCAAGTTGCGTATTGGAAAGCACCGTGTTCATCTTGGCGACAGCGTAATCGGCAAAATCCTCGATGCCGTCGAATCCAAGCGCCGCACACTTCGCCTTCGCCCCATGGTCGAAGGCGACGAGGATGTCGACGACGCTCTTCTGCTCCGCAAGCGGGAATTCGCCGCCTGACGCCCCCAGCAGTCTGCCGGACTTGACGGCCGGCGCCGTATTCGTTTCTTCCGCGGGCGGCTGCGGAAGCTCGATTTCGCCGCCGCACGTTCCGCACTCGTCCGGCGCGTCCTGCGGATTGTCGCGCTCGGTGATCGAGACTTTCCCGTCCTTGCAGCGGACCGAATACTGTCTGCCGTTAGCGCAGTCGTCGACCAAAATGCGCGCGCCGTCCCCCGTCACCTTGACTGTCGCGGATGCAGATCCATTCACGTCGCGCGCGATGAAGCTCCGCCCGGCGATGCCCGCAGGCGGCGCGGCGACTATCTCAAGCGAGAACGACGTGTCGGCGAAAAGCTTGAGCGTAAGAGTGTCGCCGACGGCCACCGGCGGGACGGCGCCTGCGGGAGCCTGCATCGCGGCGGCACGCGTCTCCGGATATGCGCAAGGCAGCGGCTCCGCCATCGAAAAGTCCAGCGAACGGTCGGCGGCCATCAGCGACATCGCATTGGCCGTCAGTACTAAAAACATCCTCTTCACGATTAGCCCCCTTTCCTCTTTCCGCTCCGCCGCCGTGAAACAGGCGCAGCCGTCACTTCGCCAACGCCTGCGCGGCGGCGGCCGCCGCCATGTCCGCGAATGCGGTCTTGTCGCGCGGATGGACGTCGTTCGGCTCTCCAAGCCCGGCCGCGAACGTATCCACGAAAACGGCGCCCGTTTCCCCGCAGACCTGCTTCTGCGCGGCACGGTACTGCTCCCACGGACGGTTCATCTTCGGAAGTCCCATCATGATAAACGGGACCTTCCTGTCGCCGCGAAGTTCGGCAACGACGGCGCGGAGAGTCTCGAGCTGGTAGTCGCGGTCCGTGGGACGGTCCGGGGAGACGCAGGTCGTGGCGTTCGACTCTCCCTGGTACCAGAGGATGCCGTCGATGCGCACGCCGCTTTCCTTTATGCGCTTTATGCCGCAGTCGTACATGAGCGACACGGGCCACCAGTACGCCTCTTCCTTGTTGCCGCGGCGGCGCGGATATTCCCTCGCGACCCACGCGCACGGGAAATCGGAATTGAGATCGAGACGCCTCCTGTTCGTCGCGATCGCCGCGAGGTGCGGATAGACGGGTTTTCCGTCTTTGCCGACGGCGCACATCGTCTGCTCCGAAAGGAACGATTCTGTCGGCGCGCCGCCCGCCGCCACGTAGAGCATGCATATTCGCCTGCCCGTCGCCTCGGCGCGGCGGATCGCGAAACTGACGCCGAACGCACTCTTCCTCAGCGCGTTCTCGCGGTTGAGTTTCGTCCATTTCCCGGTGTTGAAATCCCAGAAGCGGATGTCTACGCGGTCGAGGCGCGCAAGCTCGGACTCGACGCGCTCTTTCTCCTTCGCGGTCGCATTGAACTCGCCCCACCCCTTCTGCATGTTGGACTGTCCGGCGCAGATCCACGTTTCCGTCTCCCCGCCGACGGGAATGTCCACGACCTCCCGGCGCACGGGGCCGGTCAGCGCGGCAAAAGTCTTTTCAGCGATTATTCTCGCGCCCTTGGCGTCCGGATGGATCTTGTCGCGCGCGAATATCTCATCCATATCCTCCCTGAGAGGATCCTGCATGTCTATGCCGGTCGCGCCGGAGATCCACGCGATCTCTTCGAGATCCGCCTGCATGAGGAATGGTTCGGGACTGCGGTGGAACTTCTGACCCTGCGCAAGCGGCGAGAGTTTCGTCCAGACGAACAGCCTGTTCGCTCCCGCGGCCTTGTAGTCGCCGAGAAGCGCAAGGTAGTCGGAGACGAACTGTCTGCGCTTTCTGCCGCCCGTGTATTCCTTGATGTACTCGCCGTTGTCGTTTATGCCGAGGTTGCATATCACGATGTCGGGCTTCCAATCGAGCGCCGCCTTGTGTTCGCGCATGTAACGGAAGCCGCGCTTCTCGCTGCCGCGCATCGAGTCGAGATATATCCCGCGCCCCGGATTCCCGAAATTGCGCACTTCGTACTGCCCCGGAAACGCGAGATCAAGCATCTGCTGGAGCCTGACCGGATACGATTCCTTGTTCCTGTCCGCAAGACCCGTCCCATAGGTTATCGAATCGCCTACGCAGGCGATTTTCACGGGCGGCTCGCCCGGACGTCCGAACACCTCTCCGGCGTTGTCGCGTATCGCCGGAAGTACCGCCGCCTGGATGACGGCGCAAAAGACGAATTGCCTTCCGTCCATTATCGTCCACCTTCCTTGTCATTTTGCGGCGCGCGAAGCGGAGTTGCGCAACGACACCGCGTTGAGGATGTTGAGCGTGTATGCGATTACGAGAAGCGAGACGACGGCGACATATCCGTGGCCGCCCTCGCCGTATCCGCCGAATGCTTTGGCGACGGCCATCGCCGCCTGGTTGCCGGCAAGGCCGGCGAAACCCCACGCCGAAAGGACGGCCCCGTGGATCTTGGAGATGTTCGTCATGCCGAAGTGGTCGGCGAGAATCGCCGGGATGACGGAAAAGCCCGCGCCGTAGCACGCGTTGATGACTAGAAGCGCGATGCCGATCATCGGAGGCCAGAAGCTCAAAGTCATGATTCCGGCCGATATGGAAAGAATCAGAAGAAGGATGTTGATGCGTCTCGCGAGCCGGTCGGACCACCAGGCGAACATGAATCTGCCGCCGCCGTTCATGATGCCGCAAAGCGCGATGACCGCAGTGACGACCCCTTCGGAATACCCGACGGCGGACGTTTTCATCATCTGTTTGGCGAGCGGTATGAGGCAGAGGCCGGCGGAAATGTTCAGGAACATGAACAGCCACGATTGCCAGAAAAAGCGGTTGCGGAAAAGATCCATGTAGCTGAATTCGAGCGACGGAATCCCGTGTCCGAAACTCTGCACCTGGACTTTCGGCTTTTTCAGAAGGAAACACGCCGCGATCATCGGCACGGCGTAGAATATCGCGTAAGCGTGGAATACGCTGGTGATCCCGTATTCCATGAATCCCCTCAACTGGAACGACGCCACCGACACCCCCGGCGTCCCCCAGTGGATGCCGCTGAAGAGGATCGTGGAAAGCGTCGATCCCAGTCCGAAGGATATGATCGGCAGCGCGGCGGCGATCGCCTTGTGCTCAGGGAACCAGAGCATCATCGTCTTTACCGGCGAAATGTAGATGATTCCCGTCCCCAGCCCTATCAGGAAACCGTAGCCCGCATAGATCGTTCCGAGAGACTTCATGTGTATTCCGGCCTCGGTGACGAGAAGACCCGAAAGGAACAGCGTCGTTCCGATAATCGTCGAAAGGCGAATGTTCTTCTCGACGATCTTGCCGAAAAACGCCGCGCCCATTCCAAGGAAGAATATGCCGAGCGAGAATGCGAACTGCACCTGCTTCTGGAGCTGCTCGACGATCTCCCTGCCCGCTTCGGCTCCGGCGAGATGGCGCGCGATCTCCGTGGAGAAGTTTGTGAACGCATATATCTGGCCGACGGAAACCGCCAGCAGGATCGCGGGCAGTATCGCCCGCATGAACCGTTTCATTTGCCGTTCCTCCTTTTCAATTATTGGCCGCCGGTCGCCGGCGAATTCGGGTTTACAGTATTATATCATATTTCCCGTCTTTTTTTCAGACAGGATTTTGTTGAATGTTGCCAATAACGAAACTTCGCGCACTTCGCGAACTTGGCGTGAAATATATTCGGAGGGCAATTGCCTCTTGCGACCTTGCTACTCGGCGGCACGCACGCGGGAGATGTCGCGCGCGCCCAGAACGGCCATCACAAGGCGGTCTACGCCCAGAGCCACGCCCGCCGCGCCGCCGATCGAAGGCAGACAGTCGATGAAACCGGTGTCCGGCGGATAGTCCGCCTCCCCAAGCCTGGCCCGCTCCTCCCTGGCCTCCGCGAAGCGCCGGCGCTGTTCGTCCGGATCGCAAAGTTCGGTAAAGCAGTTGGCGAGTTCCATGCCGTCCCAGTAGAACTCCCAGCGCTCGGCCGCGCCGTCCGAAACTTTCGCAAGACTCGCGCACTGCGGCGGATATCCTTCCAAAAACACGCCTCCCCCTGCTTCCGCCAGGGCCGGCTCGATCTTGAGAGCCATGTCCGTATCGAATCTGTCGGCGTCCCACGCGACCCACGGATCCCACCCTGCATGCCTGAGGTACGCCTCGCGCACGGTCAGCCGGCGGAAACGCCGCCCGCCGCCCGGCGCGCCAGGCGCATCCATGCCGAGACTCGACAGCAGACCTTCGAGATCGACGGCGATATCCATCCACGTCGCATCCCTGCGGTACCATTCGAGCATCGTGAATTCCGGGCTGTGCCGCGAACCTTTCTCTCCGTCCCTGAAGCACGGCCCGATCTGATATATCTTCTCCATGCCCGCGGCGAGAAGCTTTTTCATCTGCAGTTCGGGAGAAGCGCGCAAAAACCCGCCCGTCGCGACGGGCGGACAGTCGATATGGCACTCGGGGGCGGGCGCGGCGATTCTGACAGGCGTTTCGACCTCAGTGAAGCCGAGTCCGTCGAAATACGCCCTGACCGCGCGCACGACGGCGGACCGGCGCTCGATCGCCGCGATATCGGTGTCAGCCCACATCTATCGCCCTGCGCGCCTCTTCAAGTGACGCAAACTCGCCGCCCGCGATCATCTGGACGATAAGATTGCCTATGGCCGTCCCTTCCACCGGACCTGCGAACACCTTGAGCCCGGTGGCCTTTTCCGTCAGCTCGTTCAAGTAGCCGTCCTGGCATCCGCCTCCGACGATGTTCATGGAAGTGTACGTCCTGCCGGTGAGATGCGACAGATTCCGCACCGACTCCGCGTAGCACTGCGCGAGGGACAGATAGACGCATTTCATCAAATCCCCGACCGTGGCGGGCGGATTCCCCGCCGCGGATGTCGCGGCGAGAATCTCCCCGATCATCGACTGCGGATTCATGAACCTCTGGTCGTTGACATCCACCGTTCCGCCGTACGAACTCGCGCGGGCGAGGTCCGACAGTTCGCCGAACGAATACTCCCCTTCCGCCTTGCGCCCGGAAATGCGCGCAAGAGCGGCGGCCGTCGCGCCGCCGTCGCGCCCTTCGACGTACGACACTCCGTTGAGCTCGCGGCGGATCGACTGTATCATCCAAAGGCCCATGATGTTCTTGAGATATCTGTAGCGGCCCCATGCGCCGCCCTCGTTCGTGAAATTGGCCTCGCACGATTCCGCCGTCGTTATGGGGCTGTCGTTCTCGACGCCGAGCAGCGACCACGTGCCGCTCGAAAGGTACACCGCCCTGTCATCGCGCGCCGGCACTGCAAGATACGCCGAACCGGTGTCGTGCATGGCGGGCAGAACGACCTTTACGCCGCGATATTCTCCCACCGTCGCGCCCGGCATCTCGAGTTTCCCGAAAATGCGGCGCGGGAGCCCGAGCCTGTCTATCAGATCGAAATCCCAATCCTTCGCGGCGGCATCCAGAAGAGCGGTCGTGGACGAATCCGTGTACTCGTGCACGATGTTTCCGGTAAGCGCGTAATTGAGATATTCGGGGATGGTAAGGAACGATGCGGCCGCTTCAAGCTGCCCGGGATGCTCCTTTTTAAGCGCCCAGAGCTGGTAGATCGTGTTGAAGCTCGTCTTCTGTATGCCGGTCCTGGCGTACAGTTCCGGAAACGGCATGACGGAGGATTCGATTTCGCGATCCGCCCCCG
This sequence comes from Verrucomicrobia bacterium UBA3841, assembly GCA_002392765.1. Lineage (GTDB taxonomy): Bacteria > Verrucomicrobiota > Kiritimatiellia > RFP12 > UBA1067 > UBA1067. The sequence continues at coordinate 60,933 of DGHT01000071.1, forward strand.
CCGTGCGCGCGTCGCGGTAGGCGACCGCGTCGCCGATCCGCCTGCCGGAAGCGTCCAGGAGAACGAAATCCACGCCCCAGGTGTCGATTCCGATCGACTCGAACGAATCCTTCTCAAGCGCGGCGTCTATGCCCTGCTTCACGGAAGCGACGAGCTTGTCGACGTCCCAGCAGTCGTGTCCGTCCTTGCGGACCTGTCCGTTCTGGAACCTGAAAACCTCCTCGAGGGCGATTTTGCCGTCGCGCACCGTTCCTGCGATGTGGCGTCCGGAACTGGCGCCGATGTCGATGGCAAGATATTTTTTCATATACGTCATTCCTTTCTTTCCGATCAATATTCAAGCAGGCTTCCGCCGATCGTTTCGCGCAGAATCGAGTCTCCGGGAACCTTGACCGGATCAGTGGCCTCGATGGCGGAGAGAAGTTCTGAAAAGACGGCGGGACGCGGATCGTCCGGAAGTTCGAGCTTTGCTTTTTCCACGAGACCCGCGACATACGGTTTCAGGACGGCCAGTTCGTATTCGAGGCCGGAATCGAAGCGCGCGTCCGCCAGTCCCTTGAACGGGTCGATCCATTTCTTCTCGCCCGCAAGCACTTTTGGCCACATGCGGAACGTTTCGACGGGGCTCACTTTCCTGAACTGGTTGTCGCGCACCAGACGCCGCAGGAACCTGCCGTCGGAAGGCGGAAGACGGGATGTGGCGAATACGACGATCTGCGTGGCTGGTTCTATGGAAAGGCCGTACCTGCCGACCGGAGCGAAACCTTCCGAAAGGGCGGGATTGAGGGCGTGGATGCCTTCGAGGACTATGACGCCGGACGGCGGCAGCGAAGTCGCCGAATCCATGTCGAATCCCTCGTGCGCCGCGAAATCGAACCGCCTCATGCGCACGCTCTTCCCCGCGAGAAGACCGTTCACGTCCTCCGCAAGCCTGGGCAGATCCACGCAGCCCAGACACTCGTAGTCGAACTCGCCGTTCTCGTCCCTCGGATTGCGGCTGTTGCCAACGAAATAATCGTCCGTCGAAAGATGCATCGCCTCGAAACCGTTGACGCGAAGCTGCGTGCACAGGCGCTTGGCCGTCGTCGTCTTTCCGGCGGAAGACGCGCCCGAAAGCAGGACGAGCCTCGTGCCTTCCCTCCCGGAAATATCGTCGGCGATATGCGAAAGCGCCTTGACCTGGCGGGCTTCGCAAACCCGCACGAATTCGTCTATACCGCCGTTGCGGACAAGCGCGTTAAGTTCTTCTATTGTCATAAAACCTCCTGACGGCCTTTTCGATCCTGGAAAAATCGCTATCCGACATGCCCGTGCCGGACGGCAGACACACCCCGCGGCGGAACAGATCTTCGCAAACTCCGCCGCCGAACATCCTGACGCCCGCGAACACGGGCTGGAGATGGAGCGGCTTCCATACGGGGCGCGTCTCCACGTCCGCCGCCTCCAGCGCGGCAATCAGCCCGTCGCGCTCTTCTACTGAATCGAGCAGCCTGACCGTGAGCCAGTGGTTTTCGCCGGCGACGCCGGGCAGGAACGCGCCCGGCAGCCCTGCGAACACGCTTTCGTACCTCTCGCGGTTTTCGCGGCGGACGGCGAGGATGCGCGCGAGCTTCGACAGCTGCGCAAGGCCGATGGCCGCCAGAATGTTGCTCATGCGGTAGTTGTACCCGGCTTCGCGGTGCTCGTACCAGAGCACGTTTTCGCGCGACTGGGTCGAAAGCTTCCTGACGCGCGCGGCAATCTCCGCGGAATCCGTCACAACCGCCCCGCCGCCCGATGTCGTGACTATCTTGTTGCCGTTGAACGAATACACTCCTGCGATTCCGCCGGAACCGGCGGGAGCGCCGCAGAATGCCGCACCTACCGCCTCCGCGCTGTCGCTGACGAACTTCGCCCCGTACCTGTCGCAAAGCGCAGCGGCCGCCGCATAGTCCAGCGGCCTTCCGTACAGATCGACGCCGATGAACACCTTTTCCCCCGGTGTCGAGGCAAGCGCCTCTTCCAGGAGCGGCATGTCGACATTCCCCGTTGCGCAGGAATCGACGAAAGCCAGCTGCGCGCCCCGGTGGAAGGACGGACCGACCGTAGCGATGAACGTCAGGGACGGCGCGATCACGGTCGTGCGCGGCCCGATCGACAGGCAGTCCGCCAGCAGGTCGAGCGCGGCCGTTCCGCTTGACACGGCCACGGCGTATCTGCGCGCGGACAGCGCCTCCAGCTCCCTCTCGAAACGGTCTACAAAAGGACCGCACGGCGCGACGTACCCGCTGTCGAACGCCTCTTCGACAAGCGAACGCTCCTCCCCCGCCGTCCACGGCGGCGACAGAAAAATTCTTCCGCTCATTCGAGATCCTCTTTCCTTGCCCACCCCGCCTTCTTTCCGTCGTCTACGCGCACGTACCCGCGCCAGGTCTCCGTAGTCCTGAGGGCGGGGTCTTTCGGATCGACGAGACCCGTCTCCCGGGCCGACGACGACGGAGCGAGCCTGATCGGGACAAGCCCCTCGCGCGATTCCTCCCTGTTGACGACAAGCGCTTCCGTCACGCTCTCTTCTTCGGGGACGTATGTTATCGCAACGCCCTCCGCCGTGGATTCCATGTATTTCTTTCCCGCCGTATCATACCACGAAAATGAAACCGGATCGGTTTTCGTCCGGCCGTCGGCGACGGTGTATCTGGTGAAAAGCACTCTTCCCGATCGTCCGTCCGCGCGGCGCTCCGTTTCGTAATCCACGGAACCGTCGGGAAGATATCCATTGTAGTCGAGCGAATAGACGACTTTCACGATGTCGTTCGTCGCGACGCGCGTCTTGGCGGAGGCGACGGCGAGCGAAAACTTCGTGCCCACCGCTCCTTTGTAGTTCTTCACATTCCCCGCGCCCTCCGGCGTCTTCACCTCGAACCAGAGCGAATTCGACGAGATGGAGAAGTTCGACCCCACCTGCTGCGTGAACATGGCGCGCCGTCCGTCGCCCGCCGTGACTCTCATCATGTAATCGCCTTCGATCTTGAACACGAGCTTGTCGGAAAAAGGCGCGTCGTACCGGCACGGTATGGACGTACGTCTCACGACGTTGCTCGGATTCGTCGAGGCGGCGTCCGTCAAAGTCGCGGCCTTGCCGGTCTGCACGAGCGCGACGGCCCGCGACGGCAGGAAGGACCTTACCGACACCGTGCACGACTTGGGCATTTCCAGTTCGACGATGAAATTGAATTCCTCCCCGACCGCCACACCGCTCTTGTCCACCTTCACGAACGCCTTTATCTCGGGACGCGGCACGTCCATCGAATTGAACGACATGGAAAAGCCCGGCATACCGCCATGCGGGCCTCCCCCGCTTCCGCCCATCGCCCTGGTCATCATGTCGAGCTGCTTCTGCATCTCCTCCTGCATCTGGCGGTGCTGCCTTTCCATGGCCTCGAATATATCCTCGGCGTCGCAGGCGAACGGAGCGGCGACGATCGCCAGCGCGACAAGCGCCTTTATGATCTTCCTGAACAGATACATGAGAGCCGCGACCGCGGCAAGACACGCAAGAACCGACGCCGCCCTTCCCTTCCATCCGAAGCGCAAGACCGGTCTCAAGACCTGTCTCCACACCGGCAGTTCCGCCGCCGGATCGCCGTTCTTGAGCGCAAGCGCCGCGACGATTCCCCTCTCCATCGTCGGCGTCTGTCCGGTGCGCCATTCGAGCGACGAATAAATTTTGAGCGCCCTGGCCCAGTTTCCGTCCGCTATCTCGCACGCCGCCTCGTTGAATCTCGCCTCCGGAAAATCGAATTTCGAGAAATCCGCGGCGGACAACCTGTTGCACGCTTTGCGCCACATGAACCTCTCGTCCTGCGAAAGCTTTTCGCCGGAGCCCCACGGACTCGACGAAAGATCGGCGAATATCCCGTCCGGCTGCGGCAGCGCGCTCTGCCCTGTTTCGTCAAGACCCTCCAGCGCGACCTGCGTCCCCGCCTTTGCGTGCACAGGCAGGGGAAGGGTCGAAATCTCCTCCCTCGCGCCCGTCGCGGAATTCTCGAAGGAGAAGGTCAGCGCGGGGAATTCGAGCACACCCTCTTTCAGCGGACGCACCCGGTACGACAGACGCCGCGCGTCCAGATAGGTCGTCGTTTTCGCGCCCGCGTCGTCTATCTTCCACACAGACGCGTCCACCTCCTTCGAAAGCGCGGGCGGATGGAGGGAGGCGAAATCGGCCTCGCCTATGAAATCGACGGTGAGCGACATCGGATCGCCCACCCGCACGTTGTTGGCGTCGAACTGGCTCCGCGCGCAGAGCGAGACGCCCGTCACGCCCTCCAGCGCGATTGCAGAAGCCAATATCAGGGATTGTACCATTGCTGCTTTGGATTATTGAGGCGTCACCTTGAACCTTACGGTGACCGTCCTGTTGTTTTCTATGAATGCGCGGGAAAGACCGCGGACCGCCCTCACCTGGGAAGCGGCCTTGAGAACCGACGCGTCGGCGGCGGAATCTCCGGAAGACTGCGCGAGGCTGTAGCCGGCGATAGAACCTCCCGCCCCGAGCTGTACGGTAAGGTGCATCTCCCTCAACTGGTCGCTCCATGCCGGGATTTCCCACTTGTCGTGGAACGCTTTGCGGATCAGCGCTTTGCATCTCTGGTCCTCGGAAGCGTCCGTGCCCATGTTCACGGAGGCGGGCCTGTATCCGGCGTTGAGAAGCTTCTCCCAGTCCGGAGGACGCGCTTCGGTGCGTCCGTTGTTCCTCGGGGGAGGGGTCGCCGGAGCTGGCCTGTCCTTGACCTTGACCGCGCTCTGCCTAATGGCCGCGAGACGCTTTTCGTGCGCCTTCTTCTTTTCGGCTTCAATCTGCTCTTTCGTCTTTTCCGGCGGCTTCTGTTCGACTACCTTGACGATATTCGTCTTTACATGCTCCTGGACGACAGCCTCCCGGACCGGCTCCGGGGGAGGCGGAGGATCCGGAACTGCGGGTTTCGGCTCCTCAGGCGGGGGCGGGGGCGGATCCTCGATCGGCCTTTCGGGAGGAGGCTCGTCCTCGTTCCCGTCGAGGTTCTCGTTGACGACGACCAGCAGATCGATGGGAATTGCGGTTTCTTCGGGCGAGGCGTCCACCCTCCCCGCAAGCCATATCGCGGTGAAAATCGCGATGTGGAGGAGAACGGCCAGCGTCAGACTGGTCGAATCGAATATGTTTCTCCTCCCGCGCGGCTCCATGTCATTTCTCCACCGTAACCAGCGCCATTTTGCGGACGTTGCACCTGTAGACGATCTTGACTATCTCCATGACGCTTCCGTAGTCCAGACGCTCGTCGCCGCGCACCAGCACGGGGACGTCCGGATCCTCCGCGACCATCTCCTTGAGCTTCGCCTCGAGATCGGATGTCGAAATGGGCGCGTTGTTTAGAAACACGCAGTTCGCCGCGTCTATCGTGATCGTATTCGCCTTGCGGTCCTTCGTGGGCAGCTGGTCCGTCTTCGCCTGCGGCAGCATTATGGAAATCCCCTGCTCGAGCGCGGGGAGCGTGACGATGAACGTCACCAGCAGGAGGAACGTAAGGTCGATGAGCGAGGTCATGTCGACCGTCGCCTTCGCCTTTTCCCCGCGCGAGCGCCTTCTTCTTCTCAACGACATCGCTCTTACGCGCCTTTCCCTTGGAATTCGCAGGCGACGCGGCCTATCAGTTCGTCCGCAAAGCCTTCCATGTCGCTTGATATGTTCCTTATGTCCGCGTTCATGCGGTTGAACGCCACCACGCCGGGAATCGCTATGAGAAGGCCCACGACGGTAGTGACGAGCGCCGACGAAATCGACGGCGCGATAGTCGCGAGATTCGCGCTTCCCGCGCTTCCCATTTCGGCGAACGCGTCGAGAACCCCCCAAACCGTTCCGAGAAGGCCGAGCATCGGCGACAGGGCCACGACGGTCGCGATGACGCCCGTTCCGTGCTCGACGTTCAGCTCCTCCTCGTCCAGGGCGTGCTCGCACGTGCCGCGCACGAGTTCGATCTCGCGCCCGGTGAGAGCGGCCGCGCCGTCGCCGTCAGTCTCCTTGCCCGCCAGGAGCGTGCGCACGTTGGGCGACAGGAGTTTGAGAAGCCTCTCGCTCGTCTCCTTGTATATCCGCTCCAGCCCGGACGCGCCCGACGGCCTTCTGTTCATATAGTACTCCAGGACGTCCTGTCCCGTCGAGAAGTCGTGCTGGAAGCGGCGCATATCGCGCTTGATCCTGACAAGTTCCATCCATTTGCCGATGATCGCGGCCACCATTACGATCGAGCCGACGAGCTGGATGGCCACTATCCCCTGGCCGATTCCGTTCGATTTGACGAATCCGTCGATGAGGGAATTCGCGAATAAAATCATTTTCCCGATCCTTTCCAGTTTTGTTCCGAAGACATTGATTTAACGCGGCCCTCGGGCGGCAGGTCCTCTCTGCCCATGCCGAGGCGTTCGAGGATCGAATCCGTCGTCCTGAACTGCACCTTCGCGTTGTTCATAAGCCAGTTCGGCCCGTTCTTGCGGACCGCCTCCGCCGCCACGTCGGCTATAGCCGGATTCGACGCGCCGAGAGGCGCCTTCGCGCCGAGACTTTCCGAAATCTTCGCCATAGCCGACAGAAACGACGCGCGGGCGATGACCGACGCCGCCGCCACCGCCATGTCGCTTTCCGCCTTGTGCCTCTGCACGATCCTGCTTTTCTTCCCGAGCGGCTTGAGCGCCCTCAGGATCGTCGCCTCCGTCGGCGCGAACTGGTCGACTGTAACGAATTCTATCCCCGGCTTTTTCTCGAGCAGCCCTTCGATCGCGGTGGCGTGCGCCCAGGCGAGGATGGCGTTCGCGTTGCGGATTTTCGCGTAAAGCCTGTTGTACGCCTGGGGCGAAACCACCACTTCGCTGAAACCGTCCGCGCCCAGCATGCCGCGCAGGGCGGCGGCCGCTTTCATGACCGACGCGTCCGACATCTGCTTGCAGTCTCTAACCCCGATTCCGGCCATCTTTTTCGAAAGTTCTCCGTCCGCGTACGCGCAGCACACGGCGAGAGGCCCGAAATAGTCGCCCTTCCCCGATTCGTCGGATCCGCCGCGCGGCGATGCGAACGCGGGATCGAGCACGTCTTCGTATCCGAGGCGCGTTTCGACAACCCCTTGCGGCTCGAGAACGAATGAAACGAAATCCTGCGCGCCCTTGCCCTGCACCACCAGCTTGCGCAGGCCGCGCTTCTCTTTTTCGTAGAGCGTTGCGCTGACCTTGCCGCCTTCGACGGACCACAGTGCGTACGGGGTCTCGCGCGGAACGTAATTGCCGCCTTCGACTATCGCGCGCAGACGTTCCTGCGCCCGGGCGTCGAGTTCGAAAGTGAATATGTTCCTCGCCTCCGGCACGGCCTACCGCTTCACGATCTCGTTTATCGCAACGAGGCGTTTCCAGAGTTTGCCCATTGCGGAGAACGCGATTGCGTTCGCCGCGTCGCTCTTGGCGACCTTGGGATTCACATGCGTTTCGGTGAACACGCCGTCCACCCCGACGGCCACCGCCGCCTGCGCCAGAAGCGGCGCGTATTTGCCGTCCCCGCCGGAACCGCTCCCGAGCCCGCCGGGACGCTGCACGGAATGCGTGGCGTCCATCACGACCGGATATCCGAGATCGCGCATGATCGGCAGACTGCGCATGTCGGCGACGAGGTTCCTGTATCCGAACGACGATCCGCGTTCGCAGAGGATGATCCGCCTGTTGCCTGTGGATTCGATCTTGCGCACGACCTGCGCCATGTCCTCGGGCGCCATGAACTGCCCTTTTTTCACGTTCACAACGGCGCCGGTCTTTCCGGCCGCGACTACGAGATCCGTCTGGCGCGCGAGAAACGCCGGTATCTGTATGATGTCGCAGACCTGCGCGGCGACTGAGCACTGCCACGGTTCGTGCACGTCGGTCAGGACCGGCACGCCGAACTTCGCGCGCACTTCCATCAGTATCTCGAGGCCCTTGTCTATTCCGGGCCCTCTGAACGAATCGACGCTCGTGCGGTTTGCCTTGTCGAAACTCGCCTTGAACACGTACTTGACGCCCAGCGATCTGGCGAGCGCCGTCAGTTTCGCGCCGAGATCGAGCGCCATGTCGCGCGATTCGATCACGCACGGCCCTGCTATGAAAACGAGATCCCTGCCGCCGAACGACACGTTGCCGTCAACTTTGACTTTCCTCATTCCGCTTTCCCTCCGCTTGCGTGAAGTTTTGAATCGATAGCCTGCTCCGCCCGCCATGCTTTTGGAAGCCCCTCGTCGAAGCCTGCCGCCGAAAGAGATATTCTGAAGAAACCTTCGTAGGGACGCTCCCCGTTCAGACCCTTGAGCGAAAAGGCTATTTCCTTCGTGCCGGCGGGCGCCCTGCCGAGTATCTCGACGCTCTGCCCTCTGTAGAGGTTCTTGAGAAGCCTGGGGTACGCTTCGACGCCGGAACCGGCCGTGAACACGATGCGCAGATCGGTGAGGACGGGGTCCCTGAAGCGCTCGCTCAGCTCCTCGATGTTCTTTCCCGCGTATTTGCGCTCTCCGGAATATATGAAGCTCTCTCCGCGGTTGCCGTGCGTGAGAACGTCGATCAGGTCCTTGTTCGCCGTCTCCCTCACGCCGTACATGTAGATGCTCACCAGCCCGTCGTTCAATTCCGAGAACCGCGAAAGTATCTGCGACGTCTCGCGCACGCCCGAGTTGGCGTCGCCGTCTGTCACGACAAGCGCGATCAGCGGACGCTTCGGGTCGCGGGGGAGTTTGAGGACCGACGAAATCGTCGCGAAAACATCGGTCCTTCCGTGCGCGGCAAGCCTGTCCATCCAATCCTCGGCCGCCTTGTACGAAGGCTTGTCGCACTCGCGCCACGTCTTGAAGGCGTACTGGAAATCGTCGCGGAACGCGACGAGGTTGAATCTGTCGCCCGTGTTCATGCACGAGCGCAGTATCTTTTTCGACGCGGCGCGGCAGCTGCCCAGACGGTCGTTGGAGATGGAGCCGGACGCGTCCATGAGGATCACGACGTCCTTCGGGACCGGCTTGAGATCGCTGTCCGGCTCGACGTTCACGCGGAAGTACGTCCACTCCTTCCCTGCGGCGGATTGCGCCGATATCACGACCGTCCCGTCGAGATCGCGCGCCTTCGACACGTCCAGCAGATCCCTGACCGCGGCCTTTTCCTCTTCGACGGTCTTTTCGTCGAGTTCCGCCAGCACCTCCTCGACCGGTTTGAACGTCTTGGCCTCGCGCTCCGGGCCATCCTCCTCCGGAAGCGCGGCGAGCGCGGATTCCGCCTCCGGGCCGGGGCCGGCGGCGGGCGGCGGCGCTTCGACCTGCGGTATGTCGGCGGAAAGGTCTTCGGCTGTCAGCGGAGATGGCGGGGGCGGCGGCGCGGCCTCGGTTCTCCGCGCGGATGCGGCGGCGCTTTCCGCTTCGATGGCGGGCGGAACGTATTCCGCCGGCCGTTCCTCCACGTGTATCTTGTCCGATAGGACCGGCGCGTTTTCCACCGTCATTTTCGGAACGTACGACGCCACCGGAATCGCCGGCACGGGGATGTCCATCGGCGTCGAAAAGGCGTCCATTGCGGAAACGGACGGAAGTACGCCGTCATCGACGGCCTCCGGCGCCTCGGTCAAGGCGTCTATGTCCTTCACCGTTTCAATCGTGACGATATCGTCGCGCTCCGGACGCTCGCGCGTCGCGTACGATTTGTGCATCCTCGATTTCGATGACTGCCCGGAAACGTGCGTCATTACCTGCGGACGCATGAAAAACATGGCGGCGGCGTGCACCAGCACCGACACGACAAGCGCGATGATGATGAAATCCGCTCTCGAATCGTCGTTCATCTGTCGGCCTCCCCGGGATGCGCCTCAAGGATTTTCTCCGCCTCGGCCGCGACTTCCGGATCGTCGAAAAGCGAGGATATTACCGTCGCATACCCGCAGGCGCCGGAGACGTCTCCGTCCGCCTCGCAGTTTTTCGCCAGCCACAGATACGCCTGCGCTCTGTCCCCGGGGTTTGACGCGTTGAGCTTCACCGCCTCTTTGAGCATCTGGTCCGCTTCGTTGTACGAACCGTTGCGCGAAAGCAGAATTCCGAGGTTCAGTGCGACCTTGCGCGATTCCGCGGTCCTGACATTCTCGGCCATCGCCTGCCTGTAGGACCCTATCGCCGCCATGTATTCGCCATCAGCCTCCTCCGCCGCGCCCATGAGCGCGTAGGCGGCCTGGCGCCATTCGGGACCGTCTGCGACCGACTCCAGCGCGGCGGCGCATTTCTTCGCCTGCGCGAAGGCGGGCTCCCCGTCCGGGCACTCGAGAAGGAAGCGTCCAAGATTTCTGAGCTTGGACGCGGACATTCTGACGGCCGCGCCCTCGTCGACGAGTTTCGCGTACATTTCCTTCGCCTTCGCGGTTCCGCCTTCGGCGAACACCGCGTCGGCGATGTTGAGACGCGCTTCTCGCGACTGGTCCAGGGAAAGTCCCGCCTCGAGCGCGTTCTCGAGCATTTTGACGCCCTCGGCGGAATGGCCGAGCTTGATGGCCGCGATTCCGCGCCAGTACATCGATTCCGCCCTGCGCCGGGACTGCGGATTCGCGGCCATCGCCTCGGAAAGCGCAAGTTCCGCCGGCGACCAGCGTCCGGCGCGCATGTCCATCATCGCCTTCCGGAAGAGAGCCTCTGCGGCATCCTCCGTGCCGGGGAAATCCTTCGCCACGGCCGAATACGCCGAATACGCCTCGCTTGAGTGTCCGCCCTTTTCGTACGCCCACGCCAGACGCAGCCTGTCCTGCGGCGTATTTGACAGCGACGCGCTGAGCTTCGCGGCCTCGAGCGTCCTTGCCGCGTCGCTCGATTTTTCGGCGTCGGCGAAATCCATCCTCGCGAGCGGGAGTTCGACGGACTTGCGGTACTTGCCGGAGGGATATGCGTCGAGATACTCCTTCATGAGAGTCCGGGCCAGCGCGTAATCACCTGTCGAGTAGGCGCACGCGGCCTTCAGGTAGGCCAGATCGTCGCTCCCGCCGCTGCCGCAGAGCCTGGCCGAATCGGAGTAGCGCCCGAGAAGATATTCACTCCACGCAGCCATCGTGCGCACCTGCTTCTCGCGCTCGTCGCCCGGATGGTTTTTCATGTATTTCCTGAGCAGCGTGGCAGCCTCGTCGTAGCGCTTGTCGGAATAACTGCGCACCGCCGCGAAGTACGCCGCGTCGCGGGCGAGTTCCTTGTTCTGCGAAAGCGAAACTTCGTGGAGAAGTCCGACCGCCTGTCTGCGCACCTCGGGGCGCGGATCGTCCGCGAGAATCGTCGCGCGCGCGAATTTCGCATGGAGCGCGTAAGGCCCGTTCGGGTCGGTTTTCACGCACCTGTCCAGGGCGTCCGCGTCTTTCGCGGAAGTTCCGAGGTGGAAAAGCGCCGATGCCCGGATCTGCGCGGGGACGGCGTCGGAATCGAGCAGTTTCAGCTCCGACATGCGCGTGCGCCCCTCGGCGCACAGCGCCATCATGAGTCTTGCCCGGTGCGCGTATTTCGAAAGAGGCGCCTTTTCGAGAAGTTCGCCGTAGGCCTTCCGCGCGGCGTTTTTGTCGCCCGCAAGACGTTCGCATTCGGCCAGACAATACAGCAGCTCCTCGGTGTCGATCCCGCTTTCCCCCGCCAGAGCGCGGTATTCGGAGCGGGCCGTCTCGTAATCGCCCTTGTTGAAGCGTCTGTTCGCCATCGCCATCCTGTCGGAAGGCAGAATCGCAATCGCGGCAAGTATCGCTCCTGAAATCATCATTTCACTGTTTCGTCGTTGGCGGTTGCCAGAGAGAAGTTCCACACGCCCGCGCCGCGGCAGGTGTCTATGACCTTGACGAGCGATTCGTAGCGGGTGTCCTTGTCGCCTCTGATGATCACGGCCTGCCCCGGGTAGAACCTGGCGATTTTCGCAAGGCGCGCGCCGAGATCCTCGAGCGTAACGTTCATCCCGTTGACCCTGACGGTTCCGTCCTTTGTCACGTTGGCGATGATTTCGCCGGGCAGACGGTCGGGTTCGTCCGCCGACCTGGCCGACGGCAGGCTGATGGAAATCTCGCTCTCCCACTGCGAGTACACGCTCGCGGTGACGAAAAAGCACAGCAGAAGGAAGATGACGTCCAGCATGGACGTCAACGCGAGCGTGGCCGCCCGCGGCTTAGGCTTGGACGAAAAAGTCATCTGCCCTCTCCTCCAGCGCGGCCACGGCCTTCTGGGCCCGGCGTCTGAAAATGGCGTGCATGAACAGCGACGGAATCGCGACGGCAAGCCCGAAAATCGTCGTCACGATAGCCTTGGAAACGCCTTCGGCGAGAACGACGGGCTTCGCCCCGGCCGTCACGTCCGTCGCTATGCCGCCGAACGCCTGGAACATGCCGAGAACCGTTCCGAGAAGTCCGACGAGAGGCGCGATCGTGGCGATGTCGGACAGCCAGTCGACGGCCGCATACGCCCTTTCCGCTATTCGCGCGCCTTCCGCCGCCGGATCCTTGGAGCGTTTCATCCGCTCGATGCCGTATTTGACGAACGCGGCGCGCCTCTGGGCGAACCAAAGATAGATCACCACTGTCAGCGCGAGAACGGAAAAAAACGCGAGTGCCCACATCAGGGGGCCTCCGTAGTTCCACGCCTGCTGGAACGTGATGTCGTTCTGGAACTTCATGTTGCCGATCATGTTTGGCATAACAACCTCCGTGGATCAGTGGCGGAAACTTCTCTGGCCGGTGAACACCATCGCGACGCCCGCGTCGTTCGCGCAGTCGATCACGTCCCAGTCGCGGATCGCGCCGCCGGGCTGCACGACCGACGTGATGCCCTGGCGGATGCCGACTTCGAGCCCGTCGCGGAACGGGAAGAATGCGTCCGAAACCATCGCGCAGCCGGGAAGCCCGCCCTTCTCGGCCTTCGTCTGCTCCATTATCTCCGCCTGCTTCTTCGCGCCGTCGTCCTCGCCGAACTTGAGGCGCAAGTCGTTGAACGGAAGCTGATACTTTTCCCAGGCGATCCAGTCGGCGTGCTTCGTGTACGCCTTGTCGCGCGCGATCTCCGCGACGCCGACGCGGTCCTGTTCGCCGGTGCCGATGCCGACCGTCGCGCCGTCCTTGACGTAGAGGACCGAGTTGGACGTGACGCCCGCCTCGACGAGCCAGCCGAACACGAGGTCCTCGTACTCCTTCGCCGTCGGGAGGCGCTTGATCTTGTGCTCCTCGAACGTCACTTCGCCCGTCGCCTTGTTGGTGATCTTGCGGTTGCAGTAGGCGGGCATGAAGTCCTCGGGCTTGCGGGCGTTCGCGCTGAACGACGTCTGCGCGACAATGCCGCCGTCGATCAGGGACTTGAAATCGACGACGTGCTTTGCGACAAAGTCGGTGAGGCGCGCCATGTTTTTGATGCGGAAGACGCGCAGGTTCTTCTTTGTCGCGAAGAGATCCATGACGCCCGGCGCGAAGTCGGGGGCTACGACAACCTCGGCGTAGTTCTCGACGATGAGCTTCGCCGTCTCCATGTCGCAGTCGCGGTTCAGCGCGATCGCGCCGCCGAACGCCGCGAGGCGGTCGGCCTTGTTCGCGCGGAAGTACGCCTCGGCGAGCGTGGAGCCCGTCGCGACGCCGCACGGGTTGTTGTGCTTGACGATGACGGCGCAAGGCTTGTCCATCAGATAGCGGAGGATATTGAGCGCGTTGTCCGTGTCGGTGACGTTCGTCTTCCCCGGGTGCTTGCCCGACTGGAGAAGTTCGGGAACGGACGCAAGGTACTGTCCGGCCTGGAGCATCTCGACGTCTCCAAGGACGAGATTTCCGTTCACAAGCTTGTAGAGCGCGGCCTCCTGGCCGGGATTCTCGCCGTAGCGAAGCCCTTTCTCCTCGCCGCCGATGTTCCACGTCACCTTTTCGTAGCGGAAAGTCTGGCGCGAGTCGCCGTCGATGAACGAAATTTCCATGGCCGGCGCGAAATGGTCGGCCTCGATTGTCCTGTATGCAGATTTCAAGTCTTTCATGGACAATATTATACCAAAAGTAAATCGATTTGAACAGTATTTAGCAAAATCCGTCCATTTGCGCCGATACAATTTCACAATTTCAAAATTTTACACTCACCCGTCAGTGTCCGCGGACGAACGGACAGCGCACGAACGCGGGCGACGAGCAAAGTGGCATCGCCTTGTCGCACCTTGGATGAAACGCGCAGCCGGTCGGCCAGTCCAGCGGAGAGGGAACTGTGCCGGGGATGTCTTTCAAAGGCGCGTCTTTCGGGGAATCGAGACGCGGCACCGCATCGAGGAGCCCCTTCGTATACGGATGCTGCGGATTCGACAGCACTGCGGGGACGCCACCCTCTTCGACGATTTTGCCCGCGTACATGACGTACACGTAGTCGGAATACCGGGCGACGAGGCCGAGGTTGTGCGTTATGAACAGTACGGCCATCGCGCGCTCGCGGGCCACCGAATCGATCAGATCGAGGACTTCCTTCTGCGTCGTGACGTCGAGCGCGGTAGTGGGTTCGTCGGCGACGAGAATGTCCGGTTTCGCCGCCAGAGCCATCGCTATCATGACGCGCTGCTGCTGTCCGCCGGAAAGCTGGCACGGATATTTCGAAGCCGTCGACGGCGGCAGCCCCACGCTTTCGAGCAGGGCGGGAAGGTCGCGTTTCGCGGCTTTTGCGTCGGGGGCCGCCTCAAGTATCTGGCGGCCGGCCCGCATCACGGGATCGAGCGACGCCATCGGATTCTGGAACACGTACGAAATGTCTGCATCGCCTTCGAAGTTTCCGGATATTTCCGCCCGCTCCACAAGTCCTCCGAGAGCGAGCGCGGTCAAAGACTTGCCGCAGCCGGATTCACCGACCAGCGCCACACGGCCGGCTTCCGGGATGCGGAACGAAACGTCCCTGACGGGCACCGAAAGCGCCTTCCCCATCTTGAACGCGATGCGCAGATGTTCGACCTTCAGCATTCGCCGTCCTTCCCGCCCGCCGCGAGACGCGCGACAAGCCAGTACGCGAGAACCAGGACGACAGAACAGCAGATGACGAGCGGGAGATGGGATACCGCCGCGTCGCGGCCTTTTTGCACAAGCTCGAGATACGTCATGTCTCCCGCGCTCCTTCCGAGCGCGTATCCCGCGAGAGCGAGAACCGTGGACCACACGCCCGAGCCGAGCGCGGTGAATACCGTAAACGGACGCAGCGGCATCTTCGCGATTCCCGCCGGAATGGATATGAGCTGGCGCACGACCGGTACTAGCCGGCAGACGAAAGTCGTCGCCGCGCCGTACTTGTTGAAAAGCTCGCACGCCCTGTCGAGATGTTTCTTCTTGACGAAGAAATATCTGCCGTATTTCTCCAGGAACGGCTTCCCGAGCCACAGCGAAAGGCCGTAGTTTACATACGCTCCCGCAAGCGAACCGGCCACGCCGGCGGCTATCGCCGCCGCGAGAGCAAGCGCCGGGCTCGACTGGAATATGGCGCCGCGAGCGGCGAAAAAACCCGCCGGTATCATCACCACTTCGCTGGGGAACGGTATGAAACTCGATTCGACTGCCATGAATGCGAATACGAGCGCAAGTCCCCAAACGGGAACGATGGACTCGAACGCGTCAAGATGCGATGCAATTGTCTCTAGCATATCTGGTACGCCTTGAATTTCTCCCTGTCGTACGGTCCCGGGACGGGAACCCCGCCGACGATGACATCCTCTCCGAGCCTGTCGGAGCGCGAATACGCGGCCACGAGACCGCGCACCTGCGAAAGCGCGTCTTCCGGCGCGTTCCCAGGCACGAGCGCCGTCGGCCCCGGACAATTCTCCGGCGCGAGAACCGTTCCGAGCGATCCGCATTCCTTCAGCACGGCGTTCTCCCTCATGTCGCGTCCGAGAATCACGCCCGTTCCGTCCGGGAACCTGAATCTGCGCGCCACGGAAAGAAGTTCGACAAGACGCCTGTTTCCGAGGCCTTCGTGGTCGCGCAGGTCTTTAAGCCTCCTGCCGTACCCCTTCTCCGTCAATTTGCAGCCGCCTGCGGGGGACGGATACTCCACGATGCCGAACTCCGCGGCGAGGGATATCTGGCGCTCGCGGCTCCGGCCCTGGATGTCGAGCAGCATTTCCCGGTCGAGCTTTCCCTCCGTCTCGGGAATCGTCGGCTCCAGCAGTTTCGCACTGAGCGGACGGACGAGCCTTCCTTTCAGGCCGGAAGACTTTTCGACGATGCCGAGCGCCTGTCTGTTCTGGCTCATCGGACGCTGCCCGGCGACCTCCCCAGTGGACACGAAATCGAATCCGGCGGCGGACATCATCTCCCCGGCCCGGCGTATCATCGCGGCGTGGCAGTCTATGCAGGGGTTCATCGCGCCGCCGAAACCGTGCGGTGGGTTCTCGATCAGCCGTATTTCGTCGTCGGTGAAATCGACGACTTCCAGCGGGATGCCGAGCGCCTTCGCCGCCTTGACCGCGGCGGCGGGCGAGAAGAACGGCGTTGCGAAACACACGCCGCGCACTTCCGCGCCGGCGCGCTGCAGCACCTTTACGGCCAGCTGGCTGTCTAGTCCGCCGCTGAGAAGCGCATAGCCTTTCGCTTTCATCTCCATGGGAAAATCCTTTCCGCGAGCGTCGGTCTGCGGACGCGTACGCGGCGCGGGCCCGAGGGGGAAAACACAAGTTTGCCGCCGTCGCAGACCGGAAACGGGACTGGATGCTCTGCAATCCAGCGTCCCCTGAAACGCGCCTTGACCGTTTTCTCGCCGTCGGCAAAGAAAACCGGCTCGCCTTTTTCGAACCCTATTCTGGGCGCTGGCGCGCCCTTCTCCACGCGGAACAGCACGGAGACCTTGCGCGGGGAGGCGTCGAGCGATTCGAAAAGGCGGGCCATAGATTCCGCCATCAGGCGGACTACGGGACGGCCGTCCGCAAGATAGACGGTCGCAGAATCCATTCTCCGCCGGCTGAAGTCCATCGTCAGGCGTCCGGCCAGAGCTGCGCGGCGAGTTCCCTGAGTTTGTACTTCTGGATCTTCTGCGACGCGGTCATCGGGAATACGTCCATGAAGTGGACGTACTTGGGGATCTTGAACCAGGAAATCTTGTCCTTGCAGAACACCGCCACGTCGTGCTCGGAAAGCTGCGCGCCGTCGGACGGGATGATGAACGCTGCGGGCTGCTCGCCGTATTTCTTCGACGGGCACCCGACGACGGCGACATCCTTCACTCCGGGCATCGTCCCGAGGAAATCCTCGACTTCCTTGGGGCTGATGTTTTCGCCGCCGCGGATGATCAGATCCTTGAGACGTCCGGTGATGTAGTAGTAGCCGTCCTTGTCCATGCGCCCGATGTCGCCCGAATGCAGCCATCCGTTGGAATCGATGCACTTGGCGGTCTGCTCGGGCATCTTGTAGTAGCCCTTCATGTTGTTGAAGCCGCGGCAGCAGATCTCGCCGTCCTGTCCGATCGGGGCGAGTTCTCCCGTCTCGGGGTTTATGATCGCCACTTCTATGCCGGGAAGCGCCTGGCCGATGGTCTGGCACTTGCGCTCGATCGACTTCTCGAAATAGCGCGTCATCGTCATCACGGGCCCCGACTCCGTAAGGCCGTAGGGGTTGGTGACCTCCTTCATGTACATCCTGTCGAACACCTGCTGCATGCGGTGGACGGGACACGCGGAGCCGGACATGATTCCCGTCCTGAGCGAGCGGAAATCGAACTTCGGAAAGAGCGGATGGTCGAGCATCGCGATGTACATCGTCGGCACGCCGTACGTCGCCGTGCATTTTTCGCGCTCGATGGACGTCATCACCTGCACGGGGTCGAACTTTTCCAGAAACACCATCGTCGAACCGTGGTTGACGCAGCTCATCACGCCGAGCACGCAGCCAAAGCAGTGGAACAGCGGCACGGGGATGCACACGCGGTCGCGGGACGAAAGATTCTGGCAGGCTCCGATCCAGAAACCGTCGTTGGCGATGTTCCTGTGGGTCAGCTGCACGCCTTTCGGGAAGCCCGTCGTGCCGCTCGTGTACTGCATGTTGACGACGTCGTCGACCTTGCACTGCGCCTGCCGTTCGACGTATTCGCTCCACGGCGTCTCGACCGCGAGCGCGAGCACTTCGTTCAGCGAATATATGCCGCGGTGCTTTTCGCCGCCGAGGAACATGACGCGCTTGAGGCACGGATACGCGGCGCTTTTCAGTTCGCCCCTGGGCTGGATTTTCAGTTCGGGCACGAGCTTGTTGATCACCTCGACGTAGTCGCAGTCGCGGTATCCGGAGATGATGAACAGGTTTTCCGCGTCCGACTGCTTGAGCGCGAAATCCATCTCGCGCTCCTTGTAGTTCGTGTTGAGAGGCAGGAGTATGGCGCCTATCTTGGCGGCGGCGAACATGAGGACGACCCAGTGCGGCACGTTCGTCGCCCAGAGCGCGATCTTCTCGCCGCGCTTCACGCCCAGCGCCATCAAGCCGCGCGCGAGGCGGTCGACCTCCTCGCCGAATTCGTACCAGGAAAGACGGAACCCGCGGTCTGCGTAGACCACGGCGTCGTTTTCGCCGCAGCGGGCGATCGTCTGGTCGAGAAGCTGTCCGAGCGTGTATTCGCGCACGATCTGCATGTTGTGCCACGGCACGCCCGTGGAGACACTCTGCGAAAACGGCGCGGCGGATGGCGCCGTGCCGTACGGATCCGAGAGTTTGAACTCTTTCATTCCTTCTGTCCTTCTTCTTTCTTCGTTGTCGCCGGCTCGCGCGCCGGCTGGCGGGGGTGAACCCTGAAATGCGTTCTGATCGCTCGTCTGCCGGTCAGCACCGGGACGCCGAGATGGTATTTTATCGCGAGCGCGCGGATGGCGAAGATGGTCGCCATGCAGACGACGCCGCATATCCTGCCGTCGACGCCCGCCTTGAGAAGCGCCAGATGCACGAAACCGCCCGCCGCGCACGCGAGGGCGTATATCTCCTTGCGGAAGATCAGGGGGACGTCGTTGATGCAGATGTCGCGCATCACGCCGCCGAAAACGGCCGTGATGACGCCCATCGTGATCGCCAGCCACCACAGACCCAGCGCCTCGGGGACGCCGAAGGATCCGCCCGCTTCGACGATCGGCGTGCCTTTGACGAGCCACACCTTCTCCATGCCGATCACCATGAATATCGAAATGGATATCGTGTCGAATATGAACCACGTTATCTGCTCGGAAATGAACCTGCGCCCGAAAAGCGCGACGGCCAAAACCGCCAGAAACGTCGTGACCAGATAGCTCGGGTCCTCCATCCAGAACGGAGTCACGCCCAGCAGGACGTCGCGCAAAGTGCCGCCGCCGAGAGCCGTTATGAAGCCGATGACGTACGCGCCGAACCAGTCGAAATGCTTTACGCTGGCCATTCTCACGCCCGATATCGCGCCGGCGAACGTCCCGAGCTGCGTGAACGCCTCGAGGAAGAAACGGGATCCGACCGTGCTGTCTATGAATCTGCCGAAAAGCGAGGTCATCGTCAGGAACCTTTGGCTCCGTGCGGGATCGGCTTCCACGTGCGCGTCGGGTGGACGAGCGTGAACAGGACCGTCGCGGAAAGCACGAACGAGAATACGGGGAAGGTCGCCACCGCCCACCAGCGGGGGCGGCGCTTGTGGTAGGAAAGCGCCACCGACGCCCAGGCGGAAATCCACCCTATCACGGAGATGAGGGCGAGGATCCCGAAAAAGAACGCGCTGGCGGACATCAAGCCGTCGCCGCGGAACAGCTTCCAGAAGAACGCGACGAAGTCTAGCAGTATGATGAACGCAACGGACATGCCGGTGAGGATGGCGAAGTAGCTGTCGAACATCCTGAACGACGGCTTGCGCCACATGGCCTTGAGCCACGGGGTGAAATAGAGCCCCGCCACCTGCCAGCACCCGGTCGCCCAGCGGCAGAGCTGGCGCCACATGTGGCGGACCGTGACGGGCTGCTCGTCGGCGTACTCGGCCTCGGGCACGTACGCTATGCGGCGTCCCTTGAGATTGCACTGGACGGAAAATTCGACGTCCTCGACCATCGTGTGCGTCTTCCAGCCTTCCTTGCCGAGTATTGGCAGGAGAAAGGCGAATCCCGTGCCGGTCAGCTTGCCGGAAAGCATCAGCTTCGTGCGCACGCGGTTGGAAAGCTCGTTCATGAGATTCCAGTAGACGGTGTACCAGCCGGAGATGACGTTCTTCGTCGCGTTCGACGACATTCTTCTGCCGGTCGCGACGAGCTCGCCGTCGTTGAGCGCGTCGTTCATCGCGTCGAACCACTGCGACGAAACGATGTTGTCGGCGTCGAACACCGCCACCGCGTCGAAGCGTCCCGCGTCTATGACTTTCCTGAGGCCCCACTCGAGCACGTCGCCCTTTCCGCAGCTCGGCTCGGTCTTTTCCCAGACCGTGGCCCCGGCCTCGCGGGCCTTTTTCGCCGTCGCGTCCGAACAGTTGTCCGCCAGGACGATCACTTCGCGGAATTCCTTCGGGTATGTGGACATCGATACGCTCTTGACGGGAAGCCTTATGACGTTTTCCTCGTTTCTCGCGCATATCAGAACGGCGAAGCGCAGTTTCCTCGCGGACCTCGGATGTCTGCGGCGGGGCAGAAGGAGGCCGAACGTGACAACTGCGGCCGACCACATGAAAACAAGGCCGAGCATCAGGCATACAATGAATATGGCACTTACGTCTTCAATCATATCTCCATCTCCTGTGGGCCCATAGATATTGTTCTGGATACTGCCTCACCGCCTCGGCGATGCGGTCGTTGAGCAACTGCGCCGCGAACTCGCGGTTCGCGTCCTTCGGGAACGCAAGAGGCGCACCCCCGACAAGCCGGTACCTGTACGGGGCGATTCTCACGAACGAGCCGACCACGACCGGGCGGCCGGACCGTATCGCGAGCCGCGCGGCGCTGGTTGTCGTCTTCGCCTTCCTGCCCATGAACTCCAGCATGGCCCCCTTGGAATCGTGCTGGTCCATCAGTATCGTCATCGCGGCCCTGTCGCGCTCCCACTTTTCGAGAACGGCTTTCGTTATGCCGTTCTTCTTGTCCACGACCGTCACCGGTCCGCGGAAGTGGTGGTTGCGCATCCAGTCCGCGACGAAGCGGTTGTTCATCGTGCGGGCGATCGCTATCATCGGACGGGCGAAGGAAAGGATGTTCGTCGCGGCCTCCCAAACGCCGTGGTGTCCGCTCACGAGCAGGATCGGAACGTCGGGCGTGTCCAGCAGCAGCCGCACCGCGTCCGGATCGGCGCTGCCGAAATCAAGATGCTCGCGCCAGTTCGACGCATTCACGACCCCCGGCACGCAAAGCGCCTCCATGACGTGGCCGGCAAGATGGCACCATGCCTTCTTCGCGATTCTCTTCGCCTCCTGCCGGTCGTCCGTTATGCCGCACTTGAGGATATTGTCCATCGACAGCCTTCTGCGTTTGGCGAAAAAAGGCCAAAGGAACGCCGCGAACGACGTCCCGATGCGGTAGGCGTGTCTCTGGACGAATGTCATATCGTTTCGAAACGGACCGATGCCGATTTCGCGTGGCCGTCGAGCCCTTCGACCTCCGCGAAAGCGTAAATCGTGTCTTTCGTCTCCCTCAGATCGTTCTTGGTGAAGGCGACGTAGCTGTGCCTGCGCCGGAAATCGTCCGGCACGAGACCGCTGAACATGTTCGCCGCGCCGCCCGTCGGAAGCACGTGGCTCGGACCGGCCACGAAATCGCCCGCCGCCTCGGGGGTCCACGGACCGGCGAACACCGCGCCTGCGCTGTGGACGTTCTTCATGACCTTCTTCGCGTCCTTGGTCATCAGTTCGAGGTGTTCGGCGGCGAACTTGTTCACCACTTCCAGCCCCTCGCGGACGCTGTTGACGACGACTATCAGGATTCCGCCGGCGTCGATCACCTTCTTCACCATTTTCTTCCTGGAAAGCTCCCCGGCCTGCGCGACGATTTCCTTGCGCAGGGATTCCGCAAACGTTTCGGATGTGCACACGCAGAGCGACTTCTCAAGGCCGCTGCCGTGTTCGGCCTGGCTGAGCATGTCGGCCGCAATCCACCTGACGTCGACCGAGCCGTCCGTCAGAACCGCGATTTCGCTGGGACCGGCGATCTGGTCTATCGCGACATATCCGAAAACCTGGCGCTTCGCCGCCGTGACGAACGCATTGCCGGGCCCCGCAATCTTCTGCACCTTGCGGCAGCTCTCGGTGCCGAAAGCCATCATGCCGATCGCCTGCGCGCCGCCGACCTTGTATATCTCGGTCGCCCCCGCGAGGCCGAGAGCGTAGAGAAGAACGGGGTTGACCGTTCCGCCTGCCCCCGCCGGGGTGCACGCGACTATCTCCTTCACGCCAGCGACCTGCGCCAGCGTCACGGTCATTATCGCCGTGGACGCGAGCGGCGCCGTGCCGCCGGGAATGTACAGGCCGACCCTGTCGAGTGGAGAGTAGAACTCGCCGACTTCGCCGCCGTTTCCGGTTCTCGTCGCCCACGACTTGCGCAGGGAGTTCCTGGAGAACGACAGCACGCGCGAATACGCATCCTTGACCGCCGCGATGATTTTCTTGTCGATCTTGCGTTCGAGCTTGACCATGTTGACCTGCTCGCGCAGAGACTCCCCGGCGAAGCCGTCGAATTTCGCCGCGTACTTGCGCACTGCGGCGTCGCCGTTCTTCTTGACGTCCGCGAGAATGTCCCGGGCCGCTTTTTCCGCCTGTTCCGGGAACGCCGGACGGGCGCAGAACTCATCAAGGACGGGGTCCTTGGCTTTTACTATGTTTATCATGTCATTTCTCCCCGAGCATGCATTTTACCGTGCAATCGCACGCCAACTTCCCGTTGACGTAGCCGGCCATCGAGAAAACGCCGAGCCGCGAACCTATCTTCACGTTCTTCGCGATCGTCACCAGCTTGTCGCCCGGACGGACCGGTTCGCGGAAACGTGCGGCTTCGACGCTCGCGAGGATGAACACCGGCTCCTTGCCGGGAGTGGCCGCAAGCGCCCCGCGCGCGACGATCCCCGCGCCGGCCACCTGCGCCATCGACTCGATCAGAACGACTCCGGGGACTATCGGATTGCCGGGAAAGTGTCCTTTGAAGAAATCGTTCTTTTCCTCCGTGTACGTGTATTCCCCGAGGGCCCCGGTTTCGTCAGCGGCCTTGAGAACGTCCACGAAAAGGAAAGGCGGACGGTGCGGAAGCAGTTCCGCTCCGGGCTTGTTGAATGTTTGCTTGAATTGAGGTATTTCCATAGGTTGGCAAGGCTCCTGTCGGTTTTCGCGCTCAGCCGAATTTCTTCAGCACGAGTATCGCGTTGTGTCCGCCGAAGCCGAGAGAGGAACTCATGGCCACGCGGATGTCGCGCTCGACGCCTTTGTTCGGCGTGTAGTTCAAGTCGAGCTCCGGATCGGGGTTCTCGTAATTGATGGTGGCCGGCACGAAGCCGTCCTTGATTGCAAGCGCCGTGAGCGCCGCTTCGATCGCGCCGGTCGCGCCGAGACAGTGCCCGTGGAACGGCTTGGTGGACGAAATGTTTATCTTCTTCGCCTGCGCTTCGCCGAAAACGCGCTTGAACGCGAGCGTCTCCATGGAATCGTTCAGCTTCGTCGAAGTTCCGTGCGCGTTTATGTAGTCGACCGTCGCAAGATCCGACACCCCCGCGTCGTCGAGCGCGATCTTCATGGCCTTGACCGCACCGTCCGCCGAAGGATCGGGGGCGGTGATGTGGTACGCGTCGCTGGTCGCCCCGTACCCTGCGAGTTCGGCGTAGACGCGCGCGCCGCGGCTTCTGGCGTGTTCCTCGCTTTCGAGAATCAGGACCGCCGCGCCCTCGCCCATGACGAATCCGTCGCGGTCGATGTTGAACGGACGGCACGAGCGCGCCGGATCGTCGTTGAATTTGGTGGCAAGGGCCTTCTCTTTCATGAATCCGCCAACGCAGAATTCCATGATCGTCGCTTCCGCGCCTCCCGCTATGACCACGTCCGCGCGCCCGAGCCTGATCATGTCGAGGGCGTATCCGAGCGCGTCGGTTGAGCTTGCGCACGCCGTGACTATGACGTGCGCCGGGCCCTTCGCGCCGATCGTTATGGAAATGTTGCCGGCTCCCTCGTTGGCGATCAGCTCCGGAATCGCAAGCGGAGAAAGGCGCTCGGGACCCTTATCGAAAAGAGTCCTGAATGATTCGCCGGTCACCTCGAGCCCGCCGATTCCGTTGCCGAGAACGGTGGCGACCCTCTCCATGTCGGGACGGTACAGGGCGGACGCAGCGTCGTCCTTCATAGCCATGCCCGCGTCCTTCCACGCTTCGACCGCCGCCGTGACGGCGTATTTGGAGAAATTCGCCATGTGGCGCGCTTCGCGCTTGTCGAGCAGTCCGCCCCCGACGGCGTACTCGTCGAAATTCTTGAGTTCCGCCGCGACCTGGCACGTGCAGTGCGACGCGTCGAACTTCGTGATTTTCCCTATTCCCGGCGTACCGGCCTTTACGGCCGCCCATGTGGCATCCTTGCCGTTCCCGACGGCAGTGAGCATTCCTATGCCGGTTATCATGACTTTCTTCATTTGCGGACTCCCCCTTGCGGTTCTTCTTTTAAAGATTCGGCCACACGCAATACGTTCCGGCGTAGGTGAGACCGGCGCCGAAACCGACCATGAGTATCTTCATGCCATCCTTGAGCTCTCCCGCGCGCACGGCCTGGTCGAGCGAAATCGGCACGGACGCCGCGCTGGTGTTGGCCGTCGTCTCGAGATTCAGCCAGAACTTGTCGAGCGGAAGTTTCATCCGCCTGGCGACGGCTTCGATGATCCGCCCGTTCGCCTGGTGCGCGAAAACCCTGTCAATCTCCTCGGGCGTGGTGCCGAGCTTGCTGCACAGGTCGCTGCACACCTTCGCGAGCGTCTTGACGGCGAAAACGAAAACGTCGTGGCCCTTGAGCGTCAGTTCCGGCAGATAGGGCTGCGGCTTTTCGGGAACGCCCGTCGCCGGAGAGACGGGAAGCGCGTTTTTGCAGCCGCCGGTCCTCATGATGAAATGCGCTCCGGCGCCGTCGGCGCCGAGGATCGTGTGGGCGGTCGTGTTGACGGACGCGACTCCGTGCGGTTCGTCATTGCCGAGAACAACGGCGCCCGCGCCGTCGCCGAAAAGTATGCAGCTGGAGCGGTCGGTCCAGTCGAGTATGCGCGTAAGGGATTCGGCGCCGATCACGAGCGCCTTCTTGTCGGGATAGAAATTCACGAAACCGCGCGCCTGCTCCAGCGCGTAGACGAAACCGGCGCACGCGGCCTGCAGGTCGAAAGCTCCGGCGTTCTTGCATCCGAGCATGTCCTGCACGACGCACGCGGTGGACGGGAACGGATTGTAGTCCGGTGTGGACGTGGCAAGCACGATAAGACCTATCTCGCCTGGATCGACACCGGCCGATTCCATGGCGACGCGGGCCGCCTTCGCGGCCATCGTGGACGTCGACTCGCCATCCGCGGCCACGTGGCGCGAGTGGATTCCCGTATGGGAGAAAATCCACTCGTCGGACGTATCCAAGGACTGCGCAATATCAGCGTTGGACACGACCTTAGGCGGCAGGTAGCTGCCCGTCCCTAGAATCTTTATACCCATTCTGTTCCTTTCAGAGTTGGTGCATTTGACGGTATTATATCAAAAAAGGGGAAAAATGTCAAAAAAACGCAAATGTCAACCGCCGAGCAGTCTTCTGACAGGATCGAGTATCGCGGAATCCTTGGTGTACATCAGCATGTCCATTATGTACGGCAGGTAGACGATAAGCATGGCTATGCCGAGAGCCGACTTGACCGGCATGGAAAGAAAGAACACGTTGAGCTGCGGAGCGGTCCGGTTGACGAGACCGAGCCCGATCGTCGCGAGGAACATCACTATGATGACCGGCGCGGATATCACGACGGTAGTGCGCAGCATCCCGTCCAGAGCGCCGAGCATCTGTACCGGGGCGTCCGGCACGAAAGAGATATCGATGAAAAAGACAGGCCATACGGCATAGCTTTTGTAGAGAGCGGCGAGAAAGACGAGAACCGCGCCGGACGTGAAAAAGAGCGTGGAGACCACCTGCGTGAAGAATATGCCCGTCGTCGAGACCTGCGCCCCCGAAAGCGGAGAATACACCTCGCCCATTGTCGCGCCGCGCTGGTTGTCGATGAAGTTGCCGACGTTTTCCGCCACCCAGAAGGGAATCGCCGCGAAAAAACCGATCAGAAATCCGATAAGAGCCTCTTTGAACGCGACAATCGCGAACATCCAGACGATCGGCTCACCGGGCGGCATCCCCTCCTTTATAAACGGAATGGCTATGAACGAGAAGCCGAGCACGGCCGCCCGTCTCGCGACGCCGGGGATCATCGACTCGGTCAAGGCCGGACAGACGGCAAACGCCCCGCCGATTCTCGCCATCGCGAGAACCGCCGCCAGGATCCATCTGTGGA
>DGHT01000071.1:87430-87601 GCA_002392765.1 Verrucomicrobia bacterium UBA3841
GGATCCATCTGTGGAATTCGATGTAAGGCATTGTCTATTCCTCCATTATCGAGTTTATCGCAAATGCCGCGCCGTCCCATACGAGCGGGATCTCGAGGCTGCATCCGTCGAATTTCCCCGCCTTAGGCGGGAAGTACAGGAAAATCCGGTATGGCGGGGGCCCCGCGCCCG
>DGHT01000060.1 GCA_002392765.1 Verrucomicrobia bacterium UBA3841
AGCTCGCGGAATCGAGGAGCTTGAAACCCTCGAGACGGACGTTGCGGCAGTCGGCGAAGACCAGCCCGCGCGGACGCAGGCCCTCGCTGCCCGCCTCGTGCGTGGCGAGATCAACCCAAGTCCAGCCGTTGCCGAGAATCGTTCCTTCGCCGGTCACCGCGATGTCATGCGCATTGGTGGCGATGACGACGCCCATCCAGTCGCCTTCGGAATACGGACGCGTGAACTTCGGATAGGCGCTGCGATCGGATGTCCCTTCGAGGACGGCGCCCTTCTCAAGGTGAAGTTCGACGCCGCTCTTGAGGTCAAGCTGTCCGACTACGTGGCGTCCTGCGGGAATACTCACAACTCCGCCGCCCATAGCGGAAGTCTCGTCGATTCTCGCCTGTATCGCGGCATCTTCCCGCTGGGGCTGTCCCGCCAACGGCATCCACGCGAGAAGCGCGATCGCGCCCAATATCAATCTCTGCATGTCGGACCAATCCTTTCGTCATTCAGATTCTTTGATTACATATATTATCGCACATCCACGCCCAAGAATCAACCGCAATCAAACGGTTGCGCACAAGCATAACGTCAGTTTTCAGACAGTCGATTTCTGCATCGTGATTTTCATCGTAGACCCTGAGACCGGACGCGAGATGCTTGACGCTCCCCCTCTTTTTAACTTCGTCATTGACACCCACGGCGGAGTGTGATATCATAACCATGGTTTCAGCATAAAACCATATTTGGTAAATAAAGAAGAAAGCAACTGGAGATACTTGTCTGGTGAGATAGCGCCAAATTATGCAATAATCCACAACATGCAGAAAGACTTGGCCATACTTCTCCGCATCGGCGGCACGACGGGGCGCAACATCCTCGCCGGCATCTTGAAGCGCATCAAGGACAGAGACAACTGCACAATCCGCATCGCAAGCGACGCGAACGACTTTCGGAGGGTCGCTTCGTCCGCGTCGGCGCTGATCGCGGACACGTCAGCTGACGTCGCTACAATACAGACGGCGATTGCGTGCGGCAAGCCTGTCGTCCTCCTCAACGACTGGCGCATCAAGGAGCACCCCGAAAACCTCGGACACATCCGCACGGACGACGGCGAGATCGGATTCAAGGCGGCGAATTACCTGCTTTCGCTCGGCAAGTTCAGGGCGTTTGGCTATGTTCCCGCCCATACGGACTGCAAATGGTCCGTTAAGCGCGGACGCGCCTTTCAGCTCCGGCTCAGGCGAAACGGCTGCGAATGCAGCATGTTCAACTCCTCAGAAAGTGAAGACGGCGCGCTAGGCACATGGCTAAAGGGCCTGCCAAAGCCCGCCGCCGTGTTCTGCGCATGGGACGCGGTCGCGGCAGATGTGGCATTTGCGGCACGAAAGGCAAAGGTAAAAATTCCGTCACAGGTCGTCCTGCTCGGCGTAGACAATGACGAAACATACTGCACATCGACGTCGCCGCAGATATCCAGCATCGAGTTCGACGCGGAGAACGAAGGCCGCATGGCGGCGGAGCTCATGCTGAAGATGCTGAAATCGCGAAAGCCCGGAGCCTCGCGGACAATCTGCTGCGGAACAGCGAAGCGCATCGTTGAGCGCGAATCCACCCGCCCCCCCGCGCCAGCAGCCTTTCTCGTCGAACGCGCGATGAAGTTCATCTACGAAAACGCGACAAAGGGAATCGATCCTGGCGATGTAGCAGACAATCTTGGAATCTCGCGCACCCTGCTCGACCTCCGATTCAGAGAGACCGGCAACACATCCGTCGGACGGCTTATTCTGGAACACCGGCTCAATGCGCTCGCGGCGCTAATCGCCAAAACACGATATCCCCTGCTCAGGGCGATCAGCCAATGCGGCTTCGGCAGCATCAACCATGCAAAGGCCGTGTTCAAGAAGCGCTTCGGCATGACGATGCGCGAATACCGCGCGCATAACTCCCCCAGATAAACACCCGGGATATCGGCCATCGGCAAGGGGCGGCGAGTCCCGTCAGTTCGGGGTTCATCTTCACGACGACGTCCGTTTCTCGGCGCGGTTCGAGACGACGATGTATTTTCCATCAGGTGTAAAGCGAATTGCCGCAGCCAGGTATGAAGAATAGCGTGGCCGCGACCAATATGAATCTCTGCTCGTCTTACCTCCTTAATTCGTTCCGGCCCGCCTTGACCGCAAACTCGCGTCCGTCGGCAAATAGCGTGAACGGACGGTTCGACTCGACGACGATTTCATCCTTCGTGGCGACGACAGAGCAAAGCACCTTGCCGAAACGGTAGTTCTCCACGCCGACGCGCCCTTTCGGATTCTTCGGGAAGTCGCAGACGAGCGTGTTCTTGAAGGCGTCGGCTGCCTTGACGCCGATGATGTCCTCGATGAAAAGCGAGATGGGGCCCAATGCAGACCAGCCGCAGAAGTCGGGACGCACATAGCCGGGCTTCTTGAGATAGTTCCCCGGCTTGGCCTCGGTCGGCGAATAGTCCTCCCAGATCGTATGCGGCTCGAATTCGGCGTACGTCCTGTACATGTGCAGAACGGTCTTGAGCGCCAGCTCGCGCGCAAGGCCGCCGTCTCCGTAGGCGTCAACGCCCTTGACCGTCATGTACGCCATAGGCAGCCAGAGGCAGCCGCGGCAGAATCCGCCCGCGGGGATGAAGTCGGCATCGTTGCGCGCCAATGACGGAATCGGCATTTCGCCGCCGAACGTTTCGGGATCCTTGAGCCAGCTCTCCAGACGGTCGGCCATGCCGCGCGTCGGCATCTCGGCAAGGAGCGGCCAGAACGACGCGGGGGTTGCAACCTTGACCTTCGAGCGGTCGCTTGCGAGAATGTCGTAGTAGAAGCCGTCCGTCTCATCCCAATAAAGAGAGTTCAACTTCTCTTTCGCCGCCTCCCATTTCTTCTTCCATTCGGCGGCTTCATCGTCCCTGCCCAGCAAACCTGCGATACGCGAGAGATAAAGCGCGGAAAGTCCCTGCTGCGCGAGCGCGTCAAGCCACAGGAGATCGGGATTGTTCGGACATGCGCTGGGATTGCCCGTGTCCCTGTCACCCTTCCGCCCCCTCGGCGTATTGTCCATGCCGCTTGGATTCCCCGCCCAACGGTAGCCGTCCCCGACCTTCTTGAGAGCGACGGGGCAGGCTCCCGCAGACGGGCGCGGCGCGGCGGGATCAAACGAATCGAAAAGTTCGTACCACCGCTGAAGCCAGCGCTTTTCGAGATAGACTTTTTCCAGCCGCGCCCTGTCTCCCGTTTGAAGCGCATGGGTGTATTCCGCCCACGCGAAAACGGGCGGGTTGTCCGGATGGTGAATCTTGAATTCGAGGATCTTCCCCTCTTCCTCGCCGCAATGGCGGTTGCCCACGACCTTTGGAAGCTCGTCCGCACCGCCGTCCAGCATCAGCGCGTAGAAGTTCTCCAGCGACTCGACGCCGGGAAACTCCCAGGGGCAGTACTTGCAGAAAAGCGTCATGAAGCAGGTGTCCCAGATCCAGATGCGGTCGGAACGGTGCGCCTCGTCCATGTAGCGCGGCGCAGGCAGTCCTGGGACGATGTCGATGCGACCGTGGGCGATTTCCCATGCCTTGTAGTAGAAGTCGACCAGCTCCGGCCGCTCGTCGTAGACTGGCCTCGGCAAAGCCCGCTCCCAGGCGGGCATGGTCTCTGCGGAAACTCCGTAGCCCGCGGCGATCACCGCCAATCCAGCTGCAAATACCCTTCTCATTTTACATGTTCCTCCCTTTAGATGTCAGACTTGCTTGCTTAATGCATTCCGGCCCGTATTGACCGCAAACACGCATCCGTCGGCAAATAGCGTGAATGGACTATGTTCGGATGATCAATAGCCACGTAACCCTCGGCGCTTCCACCTAGTGCGATTGCTGCGGCGCGGATGCACATTGAATCCGGGGGAATCTCAATCCAGTCGCCGGACTTGCATACCACCTCGGAGAGCTTTCCGTCGCTTCGCTCCGAACGCCTGCCGGCGGAGCCTCCTTTCAGGCGTTCTCTTTGTCGCAGTTCCATTTTCTTCATCTCGATTCGTCCAGCATAATAGAGCGGAATTCGGAGATTTCGGCTTCTGTCACGCCGCAGTCGAGAAGGTAGAGCTCTATGCGCCTCATAAGGCTGTCGCCATCCTTGCCGTACTTGGCAAAGCCCGCGTCGTGCAGAGAGTTCCCCTTCTCGAGAAAAGCCTTGATTTGAGGTTCTATCTTGCCAGAGTACACGGTGGATTCCCAGTCTGTCTCAAGTTCGTGCTTGCTTACGCCCAGCACGCCATTGAGCACGTATGCGAGCGATCCGGTGCGGTCCTTCCCGCCGATGCAGTGGAAGTAGATCGGATAGTTCTTCCTGTCGCAGAACACGCGGAAGTTCTCCGCCATTACCTTCTTGCCGTAGTCGCCAAATATCCCTGCATAGCACGACGTGGGATGGTTTATGTAGGCGACGCCCGATCCAAGCGGAGACTCCGCCATGTCTGCGATTTCGCGCCTGCTGCGGAGGTCGAGGTCGGTGCGTATGCCAAGCGTTCCAGCAAGGTACTTTACGTCCTCCACCGTGAGCCGGTTGCGACCTGGCTTCTCGCCTGTCGCGCTGTTGTTGTTGAGCCCCTGCCCGCGATACGCCATCCCCTGCTTCACGCGGCGTCCGTCGGCGGTGCGCCGCCCGCCGAGGTCGCGGATGTTGTTGACACTGCCCTCAATCTCTATCCAGCGAGGCGCGACGTCTTCCGTGCGGAACGACGCGACGGCGGAAGCGACCCTCTTTTTCCTTTCATCGCATCTGCACTTGCTGCCGCAGTCGGGCTTTGCGCACCGCGCACTTCCCGTCACGCGCCAGCGGTATTCCTCGCCGACTTCAAGATTGGCCATCGGCACTACGTAGCTGCATTCGCCGTCCTTCGCCTTGCACTCCTTTTCGCCCGCGAACCACGTCCGCGCGTCGGAAAGGTCTGGCGCCTTGCCAATCTCGATCTTCCACGGAGCGCCCTCCCTTTCCGTCGCAGTCCACTTGAGGACGAGCGGAACGGACTTTCGCCACGAATGGTCGTGGCGAACCTTCTTGTCGTCTTCAATGACCTTCAGCCGCTCTGCTAGAGTCAGCGGGGCCATGACCTTCTTCTGCGCCTCGGGCACAAGCGCGACGATCTCACCGCCTGCAGGCGCAATCGGCGCTACCGCCGCAAGGCCAGTACCCGCGGCAAGCGCAAGGATTGCAACTATGACGCTATTCGCATTGTAGAGTAGAGACCCACGCCTCGGCGTTGCCGCGCACCTGCTTGCGCACCCTTCGGGTTGCCTTCGGCAAGGTCTCCTCCGAAGCGAAGCTTCTGCGGTGCATGATGCGACTTCCCCCTCATCAAACCGGACATGCGGATTTCCCGCATCCGGCTTTCCACGTAGAGCTGCATTCGTCATAGCTTGGCTTTTCCTTTCTTTGCTTTTACAAGTTGTTGCTGATGTATTATACCGATTTTTTCCTGTCAATACCGCCCTCCCACCACTCCCGGCCGTTGCGGGGATCGGGATGGCTGCGGCGCGCCATTTCGCCGCGGCAGTCCTCGAACAGGACATTGCGCATCACGCCGTGGGAGGCCGTTCCGAGCTTGAACGCATTGCCGGTCGACCGGCTGATGCAGCGCCGCACGACGACGTTCTCGACCGTATAGTCCGGGCAGTTCGACTTGAGCACGATCGCGTCGTCGCTTGCATCAATGTCGCAGTCTTCGATCAGGACGTTCCGCGCCTCGATGTCGAAGCCGTCGTTGTTCTAGGTGCAGTGGTTGTCGATCGTCACACGGCGGGCGACAACGCCGTCCACCTTGTGGAACACGATACCCCAGCTCGCGGAATCGAGGAGCTTGAAACCCTCGAGACGGACGTTGCGGCAGTCGGCGAAGACGAGCCCGCGCGGACGCAGGCCCTCGCTCCCGGCCTCGTGCGTGGCGAGATCAACCCATGTCCAGCCGTTGCCGAGAATCGTCCCCTCGCCGGTCACCGCGATGTCATGCGCATTGGTGGCGATGACGACGCCCATCCAGTCGCCTTCGGAATACGGACGCGTGAACTTCGGATAGGCGCTGCGATCGGATGTCCCCTCGAGTACGGCGCCTTTCTCAAGGTGAAGCTCGACGCCGCTCTTGAGGTCAAGCTGTCCGACTACGTGGCGTCCCGCGGGAATGCTCACCACTCCGCCGCCCCTTGCGGACGTTTCGTCGATTCTCGCCTGTATCTCGGCATCTTCACGCTGGGGCTGTCCCGCCAACGGCATCCACGCGAGAAGCGTGATCGCACCCAATATCAATCTCTGCATGTCTTACCTCCTTCCATCTTCGGCATTCCTTCTGGCGCGGCGAAACTACGGAAATCGTATGGTTCAAGATCGAGCGTGACTGTATTCGCGCGATCCTTCGAACCGACAAGTTCGCGCGTCGCGAGGTCGTGTGTATTCGCGGGGACCTTCAACGTCACCTTCGCGGGCTTTTCGTCGGCGTTCACTATGTAGAACCAGCTGCGGCCTTCCGCCTCGATGCCGCGAAGGACGATCTTTTCTTTTTCGACGAGCGTCCGGAACTTCACCGCCGGAAGCGCACGGAAATACTGCGCGAAACGAGCGAGCATATCTTCCATGCCGTATGTTCCCTCCAGAAAACCGCCGCTCGAAATTCCCTGGATGTCGTTGAAGATGAACGGCACGGCGTAGTATTTCATGGCGTTTCTGCCGTTTGCCAAAAGAACGGTGCAGCGCCACGGCTGCTCCCTTAGCCAGTCGCCTGAAAGCCCCGCCTTCCCCCCGATGGGACTTTCCCAGTAGTTATCACCAAGGTGAAGCCAGTTGAATGAGGCGGATTGGAACACTGAATAGTAGCTGGACGCATCGTAGAAGGTGCGGAACTTCTCGCGGACGTCTTCAGGATGCTTTGAGCTGGCGTAACGGAAGTTGCACGGAGCGGCGCTCGCCCCCATCACGAGGTTCGGAATCCGCCGCGCAAGCTGCGCGGCGTCGATTCCCGCCTCGCGCATCAGGCGCTCGCGATAGCCGTCCTGCGCATAGTCCGCGTCGGTCGGACGGGCCTGCGGCATCGCGTTCACCCAGAGCTTGAGGTCCGGGCGCGTCTCTGCGAGCCGCTTCGCGAGCTTCTCGTAGAAGTCGGCCAGCACGTCGCAACGCCACTGCACCCATTTGTCGTAGGCATTCGCCTTGAGCCACTCTGCGTACGCCTTGCCGCGCATGGGATCGGCGCGATTAACAGGAACCTTCACGCCTGTGGCGCGTGCGAACGCGTCGATGCAGTAGTCATTATAGCCGCTCTCGATGCCGCCCCACCAAGGGCACGTAATGGAGACGAGGTGAAGGCATATCCCGGAAAAGCTGGGATGTCCTTTGCCGTCGGCGATGATCGCGTCGAATACACGCAGGAACTCGCGTTGGACATCGGGATGGTAGATGCAGAAGTTCGGCGGGAAGGAGTGCCACTTGCCCCAACTGGGTCTGCCCGTGTCCCAGATGGCAATGGTCGTAGGATGCAGCGAACCGTCGGACATCGATGCGCGTGTGACGACGCCGTCCTTGATCGGGACGGTCTGCTGGTTGATCGTCGGGACAAGCCGCAGTCCCTCGTGGTCGAACTTCTCGAACCAGGCCTGAAGAAAGTGCCGCGAATGGTTGCGGGGGTTGTAACCGCCCGGCTCGTGCGCCACAAGCCCATGGTACCAGCTGCCGGGATAGGCGAGA
Organism: Verrucomicrobia bacterium UBA3841; assembly: GCA_002392765.1. Lineage (GTDB taxonomy): Bacteria > Verrucomicrobiota > Kiritimatiellia > RFP12 > UBA1067 > UBA1067. The sequence goes on from DGHT01000060.1 coordinate 7,728, forward strand.
GTGTCCTGCCCCATGTACTTCATATAGGCGACCTTGCGGTTGATGAGGCCGTCCAAAGATTCCGCCGAAGAATGGTTCACGCCGTAGTCGGCGTTGATGCAGGGATCCTCCCAGTAGCTGCCGAGGTGCCGCCGCTCGCCGCTCTTTCCTCCGCCGACTATCTGCGTCTGAGGCAGAGTTCCGTCCGGTACTGCGTATACACGCACGGCGGCGATGGCCGCAGGCGCGTCGGGCCTCGCCGTCATCGCGATGAGCGCGACTTCGTCGTCCGCCGCCCAGTAGAGGCAGCGGCGCGTGAGGATTTTCCCGCTCACGGGCACTTCGCGCCCGCCGTAGCACCCCACGTCCATGATGTGCTTGCCGTAGGGGTTCTTCGCACTCTGGACGATGATGTCCATCGTACGATAGCCGTCGTCCGGGTAGTCGATCTCGATGCAGTGAAGTGGCGCTGTCTTGTCGAGCGAAAGCCGCAGGGCGAAGCGGTCGCCCTGCTTTTGCCCCGCCTCAAGGTACTTTACGCCGCCGAGTTCGCCCATGCGGCACTGCCCGACCGAGCGGAATTTGTCCGACGTCAGCATCTTCAAGTCTGGTATCACAGTGTAGAGAAGTTTCTGCGACAAGCGAGAGGGTCCGGCGCCGTCACGGACAATATCCGGCATTGCCCCCTCCACTTTGTTCTCCAGCCCCAGCACCCAATATGGAACCTTGCTACAGAAGAATCCGTCTGGAAGCACAAACGAATATTCTCCCTTGGGTAGCTTTGCCGTGATGGAACATGCCCCCTTTTCGATTGGCGAGCTTTCCGCTACCACCTTGCCGGCGGCATCGACGAGCCGCACGCGCATCATCTGGGGAAGAGACTTGCCGCCGCGCTTCTTCATCCTGACGCGCAGAGTGATCGTCTTCGGCTCACCCTCGGTTCCATAATAGATGTCCGGTTCGAGGATGGCGTCGAATGCGTTTCGGTAGAGCGTCTGCGCCTCCTTCGCGCTGATGGGGGCGGACCATATCCTGAGGTCGTCGAGAAGGCCGTCCAGCTTGCAGCTGCCGTCCGCCTTGCTCCCAACGAAGAAAGTCTTGAAGACGGACTGTGCCCGGTCGAACTCAAGAGGATCCTTGTTGGCGATCGCCTCCCGCTGCGGGGAATAGGCGTCCCTCACGACACCGATGTCACCGTCGATATAGAGCCGGGAGCCGAAGTCGTCCCACGTGAGGACATAGTAATGCCAATCACCTGGATTTTCCGCAATTGCGCTGTTGTTGAAACACTCATAGCGTGTTCCTATGTCGCCGCGATCCGCACGAAGTCGATCCCTCCACCACCAGAGGAAAAGCGAACCATCTCCAGGATGCTTGTTCTCGGCCGGCGCGTGAAGAACTCCGCGCCAGCAGTCCTTTCCGCCCTCGTCGCGAAAGCCGAGGCGCTTCTTCTCCGGCCACTCGTGCCTGAACCAGAAGGCGACCGTGCCGCATTCGGGATTCAGGTTGCCCGCCGCGCCGTAGGCAAGGGCGGAATTGAGCGCGGAGGATATACGCACCGCCTGTCCGCTCCGTCCCGGCGCGTATTCGAGATTTGCCTCCTTGACTGGCGCGGCGATTCCCTTCGCGAAGGCCGCCTTCGCCGTGCCGTCGAACGGCGCATGGAAAAGAAGTTCTGGCTTCACCTTGGCTGTCCGACGCGTCGCGAGCTCGTCGTAGAGACCTACCTTTGCGCCGTAGAATAAAACTGGCGCCTTCGCGGGATCATTGATGTCAAAGCGAAAGCGGAAGGAACGCATCCCTTCGGCGACGAGTTCCGAATGCTGGAACGTCCGCGGACGTGGCGACAGCGTGAGCTTTCCCATATTCCGCCAATAGTGGGCGTCGTTCTTATCCCGTCCTTCGGAGACGATGGCGCACTTCGCCCCCTCGACTCCCGACCACGTACTCTCCACCATGACGTCCTTTCCTATGATGGATTGCAGATCGAGAGACGTGAAATGCATGATTACGCCCTGCGCACCCTGCGCGAACGCAGCCGTGGCGTCCACGACGAGCGCGTCAGCCGTGGTCGAGACCGAGAGCTGCGAAAAGAGGCTCTTGTCCGGCCACACCTGTATGTGGAGCGTGTCTGCCCCCGCCCTGACGCTCCACCCGTCGTTTTTCTGCGTGACAACTGCGTTCGCCCATCCGTCACGCGGGAGCGTCTGGACGGTCGCCGTGGCCGTCGCGGCAACCATGACCGCGCAAAGTGTTCCGAGCTTGTCTCTCATGGGTATTCCTTTCGGTTGGTCGTCAATTTCTTGCGGAAAAGGCCTCATCGTAGGAGACGACGCGGATCGTGCCGGCGCGCTCCATTTCGCGAAGGAGTTCGAAGACGTCGCGGAGATCCTCTGCGCCCCGCGGCAGCGGACGCCAGCCCATCTTGTCAATGCCGTGGAACATCAGCGCGCATTGGCCGCGTCCGTCGGCCATCGCCTTTTCGATGGCGGCCTTCGCCTGCTCGCGTGGCGTCTTCGTGACGCCCTTGCCTCCCCCGATGCCCGGACGGCGCCACTCCTGGACGCCGAATCCCAGGGCCTTTACCTCCCGGTCGATCTCGGGACTCCAGTAGTTGCCGGGAAGGCAGACGTGCGTGACATGGTATCCCGTCTCGCGCTCGATTTCGGCGGCGGAGTCCACCACTTCGCTGCGAAGCTGCTCCGTCTTCCCTTCCTGCAGAAGCTTTGTGAGCGGAGTGTGCGAGCGGGTGTGGGTCGCGATGTCGAACCCCGCACGCACCAAGCCGCGCACGTCGTCCCAAGTGAGCCTGAGAGAGGGATCCCACTTCCCGAGACCGCCCGTGATGACGTTGAAGGTGGCGGGATAGCCGAACTCGACAAGCATCGGCGCGGCGATCGTCCAGAGTTCCTTCGCGTTGTCGTCGAAAGTGAGCGCGACCGGGAAGGGCTTCTTCGCGTCCTTCCCCGATCCGCCACCGAACCGCGCCTCGACGGACTCACCGACCGTGACGACATTTACCCCGCGCTCCTCCAGCCGTTGCAGGAAGCGGTCGGTTCGTTCGAGGTAGCCCGGAAAGTCCTTCGTCCACATGTGCGAAAGCGTGACATGGGTCCTGCCAGACTCGAGTTTCGCCGCGATTTTCGCGGCCAGCGCGTCAGGGTCCGCCGGCGAATCCCCGTCGAAGAACTCCGAGTCGCTGAAGGCCGCGTACCAGCGTCCGCAACCGCGCTTCACCGGCCCCAGACCCGCCTCCGTGGCGGCGTATCCGAAGCCGCGCCCGTAAACGCGCTCCATGGCGTCCTGGCGAAGCGATCCGCACCAGCCGCCCGGAAAGGCCCATATCGTCGGGCGCGGAATGCCGAAGTGGTCGAAGCGCTCGCGCGTCAGGGACGCCAGTTCGCGCAGAAGCCCGTCGCACGGTTGCAGCGCCCAGACGCTGTATCCCAGCACGTCGCCCTCCTCCATTTGCAGGGTCTCCGCCGGATCGCGCGCCCAAAAGTCCTTCACCACCAACCGCCCCGACTCTTCCTTATAACCGAAGACACCATCGCGCCCCGGCAGCTTGAAGAACCGCGTAGGCGGCTTCTTTCCGGCGTATGCCCCCGCCGGGACAAGTGCGCCATCGACCACGCTTGCGCGGAACGTCACGTTGCTGGGGTGGGCGTCGTCGGCCTCCCAGTCGAAGAAAACCTTGCGGGTTTTTGGATCGGCATCGTGCACGAAAGGAAGCCGGCTCGCCCGCTCGAAGGACGCCTGGTCGGGATAGACCGCCAGATGGATGCTGTGGGCAGGCGTATGGTCGGCGATTTCGTGTCCGCGCACGGCGAGCTCACGAAGGCACGCGCCCTGCTTCTCGTTCAACGTCGCCGCGTTGGCGGCAATCGTGCAGCGAAAGCCGTGGCGTTCGAAGACGGCGGCGACGTCGCGCCACAAGGAGGGCTGCCATCTGTTGTCGTCGAAACGCACGGAGAACGTCGGTTTTGGCGCAGTGGTCGGCACCGAAGACTCTCCAGAGCCGCCCGCGGCGCCGGGATCGGCTGTCGCCCCAGCCGCCGTGATTGCGCAGCACGCAGCGATTACCGCCAATCCTGTTACAAATACCCTTCTCATTTTACACACTCCTTCTTGCTTTTCCTGTTTGCATTTACAGCTCCACAATTGTAAGATGCCCCTTGCCGCTCTCATCCTTCCAGGCGAGACGGTAGCGGCCTTTGAAGCCGCGGAACGACACCTTGCCGTCCCTCGCCTTCACCGTAAGACGCGTCTTCCACTCGTGGTTTATGAGTTTGTCGAGCGCGTAAAAGACCGGCTTCTTCTTCATGTCCTTGGTATAGAGACCGGACGCAAGCGATTCCTTGTGGTATGTGTAGTCGACCATGTTCCACCAGGTGATGCGGTAGATGGACGGCCACGAGAACCAAAGACGGTAGTTGTCTCTCGCAAGCTTCGCCTGCTGAGCCCACCCTTCGGGCGAATCGTCGAAAGCCGGTATCGTGATTTCGGAAAGGTGGATCGGCCGACCAAGCGTGTCGAGCTTCCGCAGCATCGTCATCTGGTCATCGGGGGCCCACGACGTGCCGTTGGCGAGGCACGGCTCGCCGGCCGCGATCTTCCGCGCGTGGTCCGCGCTGAAGATGTGCATCTGAATTCCCACCACGTCGATCTTCGCGCCACGGTCGATCAGCTGCCGGACGAACGGCACGTATATCTCGCGCCAGGAATCGTTTACAACGAACTTCACCTCGCGCGGAAACGACTCCTCCGCCCATCTGTAGCAACGGAACGTGTAGTCGTCAGGAACACGTATGTGCGGACGGTTCCAGCACACCTTGTCATGGAAAGGCCCCGCCGTCGTGCAGGATCGGTCAACCGACTCGTTCACCACGTCCCACTGCGGAATCCGCGCGCCGTAGTGCGCACCCAGCTGCCGGATTCGTCGCTCGTAACGGTCAGCAAGGGCGGCGGCGTCGACTCCGTTTGTCGTCCAGGCGGGATGGAACGGCGGATAGATCATCACGTGTCCGTGCGGAGCGATTCCATTCGCCTCGCAGAACTCGAGGATCGGATCTGGCGCCGGGCGGCGGTATTCCGTGAACTGCGCCTTGTCCTTCGCCGACAGGCCATCGACGGAATTCCAGAACGCCGCGCTGTCGCGCGGTCCCGCACCATAGCGAACCGCGCCTTCACCCGGTTCCATCGCACCCCAGTAGAACGGCAACGTCGCGGCGTTCCAGAGATTCGTGAACGTCGCCTTGTAGATATCGTTCCAGTCGTCGCGTCCGAGCTGGTCGAAATTGAAGATGTGCGAACCGAACTGGAACGCATGGGATATCTGCTCGACCTTTACCTCCGTTCCGTCTGGAGCGGCCACCTCGAAGGCTCCGTCCGCCTTGCGGTGTTTCTCGATGCGGGCGTCGATCTTAGCCTGCAATTCGGCGTTCCAGAGACGGCTGTACGCCTCGGACTGGGCAGAACACGCGGCGAACACAGCCCCTGCGGTTGCCGCAAAAACCATTGCGGAAACCAGCAATGAAGTCGTCTTGTCAATCATAGCGAAATCGTTTGCCGCTTCAGCGAACGAAAAGTATTAAGCCGGTTTTCGTCAGTCGAAGTTCGCCGTCTCTCGCTTGAAGCGTCCAACTCTTGCCGTCGATGACGAGGCGGGGAATCCCGGAAATGTCCGCTGCCCTCGCGATGACGAATCCGCCTTGCGGACGCTGGACCGACTCAAGATCACCCGTTACGGTAACAGTCGCCCCTTCGCCGAACGTAAGCGTCCCAGAAATGTTCGCCACGTTGTTGCCAATTGCCGCCGCATCCACGGTCCAGTTGCCAGTCACCGTCAAATTGCCAGAAACCGCAGGCGATCCTTCGATGTTGGCGACCGTCCAGCTTCCGCCCGCATCACTGAGATCGAGCGTTCCTTCCGTTCCCTTGAGCGTCGTGAACACGGGCAGTGCCGGTTCGTAGCCGTCGGGTGTGGCGCTCGCGTTGTCGCCCGTGTAGGCGTCGCGGTACTGCGTGTTGAACTTCACCGTTCCGCCCTGGAGGTCGAGATAGTCGCCGCCCATCTGCGAGTTGTAGTCGAGCGTACCCGTGCCCTTCTTGACAAGCCCCTGGAACACGCCCGTGCCATTCGTCACGGCGCCATTGTTCACGAACTCCGTGATAGGCATCGTGAAGTCCACCCAAGCGTTGGTGACAGACGCCGATTCTACCTTGCGCCCGAAATAGACATAGCCGTTCGTGATGCTTACGAGCCCCGCGCCCTCGTGCGACGGCACGGCCTTCGCGCCATACACGCCGAGAGAGCCCTCGTTCAGCACGATGCCGCCCTCGAACGTGTTGTCGGCGAGCAGGTTGATGCGAGTATTGCGGCCATAATTCTGATACGGACGGAATCCGCCGTTGCCGCCCACCTTGGCGGCAAACGTGCATCCCGAACGGTTTCTCACGTCGTGGTTGCGCAAGCGGAAATGGTTGTTCAGCACCATCGGACCGTAATACCAGTTTCGCTTCGTGGCGCCGTCGGCGCCCCAGGGATCGATACCATAGCCGTTACCGTTAAATCTACCGATTTGCGCGTATTCCATGTCGTCGACGAATGTCGTAGCCGTTTGCCCGGTCTGGTCAATGGTGCTGTACCAAATCCAACGCGAGCCGCCGCAGAAGCGAATGGTGGAGGCGCTGCCGTTCTTCGCCTGAAGTTCGCCGGCAGTACCGCCAGTCAGCATCGTCATATTCGAGACGACGAGATTGCCGATATTCTTGATGGGATGCGGATTCGCCGAGAACTGGGAGCCAACCGTGCGTCCGTACATGAGGACATCCTGTCCCTCAAGGCTGAAATCGCTCGCCGGGCTGTTGGACAATCCCGCAATCCCCCCCGATGGGAAATCCACGTACAGTCGGGTCGGTCCGACGGCTCTTGAAGCGACCCCCGGCTGCCAGTAGCTTGTTCCGCTGGCCGTATCGCCGTTCCGAAACACGTATGCGCCTCCCATCCCCGGATGGCCGTCGCCCTCGTAATAGACGGCGTTGTACTCGGGATTTTGCGGCTCGTTTCCAACGGCATCCATCACGAGCGTGGCGCCGGAATGGACGTAGATGCGCTGATTCTCGCCCCGCCCGGCGGATGTCGTGAGACCGAAGCAGTTGGAGCAGACGCCGATGGCCACGCCGTCCTCGACATGCACGGGGCCGGTGAAGGTCGAGATGTCCTGATTGAACGTGAGCGTGCCGTCGCCGCGCTTGACAATCGTGCCCGTGCGCGCGGAACCAACGAAATCCGCGTATGAGACGGCATCCGCAGCGGCCCCGACCGAATCGATCTTCTGGAATGTCACCTCGTCGATGGAGTTGCTGGCCGCGATGTCCGCAATGTAGAGCGGATAGACATAGGGATAGAACGCGCCCCTGGTCGTCATCCATCCCGGCAACATTGTAGTCACAAGACTGGAAGCATCGGCCATCCACCCCGTCTCGACAACGGAACCCGCCTCAAAGGAACCGGAACCGGCATTCATGAGAAACGTCCCGCTCTTCCTGTCGTAGAGACATGCCACGCCGTCCTTTCTGCACGGCACCAGGTCGAGCGCGAGCGAGGAGTCGTCCGAGCCGTCCGCCCACGACTTGAACGAGTAGAGACGGAACTTGCCCCATCGGACCGGTATCGGATTTCCGCCTCTGATTCCCCAGTGCCCCACGAAAATGTGCAGCGAACTTCCGGCGGTGAAGTTGCGGGAGGATGACAGCCCGGTTGCGATTTCCTGAACTCCGTTGATCCATGCGCCTTGCCAGTCGGCGATGAACGTGTAGCGACCTGTGTCGGCAGCGGGGGAAGTGGAGTCCTCGCTGGTGGTTTGGTATCCATACGTCCATTTGCCTGGGTTGGAATCTCCCATCCATGCGAGACGAAACAGGTCGGTGTTGTCACTGTCAGTAGGTCGCGCCATAAACACAAACTGCCTGATCGTCGTGTCGTCCAGGGCGAACTCGCCTTCCATCCTTGCCGTGCCGGTAGGGGTGTAATCCGTGCGGATGTATTGAGTCCCGGTGGCCTTGATGTATTCCAGACGTTCGGCGCCCGGAATGGCGTCGCTTGACGAGGTGCCGACTGGCGTGAGGAAAAAGCGCAAGTGTGAAACCGTCTCGCCCCATCCACTCGGGACGGGCACGTTCGACATCGACGTTACGTCGCCCGCCACCGTCCCGAGGTTGCGGTAGTACCGCCAGTCTTCAACGCACTCCGCGCCGCCGTCCGTCCAGCCCCATGCCATCCAGAGCGTATTGGTCGTATCTGCCGATTCCGCGGAGAATGTCAAATCGAACGACGTTGTCACGTCATCCGTTTTGTTCTCCGTCACGGTAATCGTGCGGGCCATGGCAGTTCCCGCCAGACACGCGGCGAATGCCGCCAATATTGCCATCAGTTTGCGCTTCATTTTCATTGTTCCTTTCGTGTTGTTGATGCGTTTGAAATTCTTCTCATCCTCCGACACTACTTGCGATACTCCACCTCGAATGCATCGGCGTATTCGTCGCGGACAAAGCCTTCGGGGAAGGTCAGTATTACACCACGCGTATCTCCGTCCGACTCGACGAACGGAATGTCGAGGCCGGAAGCGAGGTGCCTGACGCGCACGACGTCCCCCTGTTGGGCGTCGACGTTCAGGAGCACGCCAACACTTCCGGCGTCGGATTCCTTCCAAAGCCGGATTGCGAAGACGCGTCCATCCTTGCCGCGCGTGAAACGCCACTTGCCGCGGCTCGCGACGGACGCCGCCCTCGTGCCGTAGATCGCCTCGCCGTTTTTCGCAAGCCACCTGCCCATCGTCTCCATCCGATCAAGTGCGGGACGCGGCAGACGTCCGTCGGGCATGGGGCCGACGTTCAGCGCGAGATTGCCGCCCTTCGCGACGACGTCGATCAGCATGTGAATGAGCGCGCGGGGACTCTTGTAGGTATCGTCGTAGTGGTAGCCCCATCCGTCGCTCATCGTGATGCAGCTTTCCCAGGGGTAGTCGAGCGGTTCGTCGGGAACAGTCTGCTCGGGCGTCGCGATGTTCATGTTCTCGTTCCTCTGCCCGCGGTCGACGGAAATGAGGTCTGGCTGGATTTGGCGCGCGGCGGCGATGATGTCCGTCATCCCGAGGTCGCAGCCTTTGCTCGGCTTCACCCATCCGCCGTCTAACCAGAGTATATCTATGGGACCGTAGCCCTTCACCAGCTCCAGTATCTGTCCCTTAGCGAACTCGCGGAAACGCGCCCACTTCTCCGGGTTTTTCGCCGTGTCGTACGTAGGGTAGCGGTCCGTCCTTGTTCCAATGCCGCAGTTCTCCCAGAAGTCGTCGTGGTGCCAGTCGGGTTTCGAGAAATAGGCGCTGATGCCAAGCCCTTCGGCGCGGCAGGCGTCGAAGAGGTTCTTCACGATGTCGGCGTTCGGGTTCGCCGAATACGGACATTCCGGAGCGGTAGTCTTGTAGTCGGTGAGTTTCGTGTCGTAGAGGCAGAAGCCGTCGTGGTGCTTCGTCGTGAACGCGACGTACCTGAATCCGCAGCGCTTCGCGGTCTTCGCGATTTCGCTTCCGTTGAACCGAACGGGGTTGAAGCATTTGTTCAGAGCGAAGTACTGCCGCTTGAACTCCGCGTCATCCTTCGTCCACTCGATGTCGGTGCGCGCCCAGAAGGCGTCCTTCGTAGAAAGCGGCCACGACTCGGTGATGCCCAGAATCGAATAGACGCCGAAGTGCATCATGAGGCAGAGCTTCTGGTCGCGGAACCACTCCAGCTTCTCGCGCACGACCGGCGACTTCGGCGGCACGTACGGAACCTCGTCGCTGCCGTGCGAAATTGCGGGCAAAAGGCAGACAAGAACGGCTCCCGCCGTCCATACGACCCGCAGTTTTCTGAAAGTTGAAGCCATGCAATTACTCCATCAGTATTTTCACATGTGCGTATTATCGCACATCCACGCCAAAGAATCAACCGCAATCAAACGGTTGCGCACAAGTAAAACATCAGTTTCCAAACAATGTCTTTTAGTGTACTATGGGGTCAGACCCGGGTCAGACCCCATAGTGTTCGAGCCTGTCGTTTATGAACGAGAAGTCGTGCGGCCAGTTCAGGCAAATGTAAAAGGTGAAGTTTCCTCTTCTCACCATGCGAGCTCATCAAGCATTGTCACATGTCATAAAGGGACAACCCCTTGTATTCGACGCGCCAGCCGGAGAACTTCCCGATAGAACGCATGAATGCCTCTGCTTTTTCCCTTAGCCTATCAAGGGAAATCCTTTCGCTGTCGCGTTTCACTTCTGCGAAAAGCGCCCGTTTAGACAACTTGTCTTCGGCCACAATGTCTATCTCGTTCTCGCCCTTGCGGTTCCACCAGCCGCCGATTCCGGTAAACATGCGCTGCTCCACTAACTTTTGCCTGAAATACCTCTCAAGCATAAGACCGGAAAATGTCTCGTAGTCGCGCCTCAATATTTCCCGCAGCGCATCGAACCGCTTCAATTCGATGAGATCGGCGTTCCTGTGGATAAATCGGAACCAGAAGGCGAAGAAGTTGTCGGTGATGAAATAGCGACTCGCCTTGTTCGCGCTTTTCTCCCCAAAAGGCTGTCGTCGGGCTATCAGCCCGTAGTCGGTCTCAAGTCGCGTCAGATAGCCGCCTATTGACGTTCCAACCAACTGCTCTATCTCATTCCGCGACGTTATTCCGCGTGAAATGGCGGAGAGAACAGAAAAATATGTCCCGTACTCCTTGCCGAACTCCTGGACCAACACGGACTTTCCTTCGTCGAAGAAGTAGGAGTGTTCTCCAAGAATACCGTCTATCATGGCGTCTTTCGTGACAAAGCCCCTGTCCATAAGTTCCTCTATATAGCGAGCGACGCCACCCGTAAACGTCCAAAGCGCAAGCAAGTCGTCTGGAGCCCAGTCGGGATTGTGCTCTGAAAGTATCTCCTTCACTACAGGCAGGGCAAACGGCTCTATCTTCATCTTCGACGTGCTGCGTCCATACAGAGGCTGCCCGTCGTCGAAGAATATCTTGTTCATCAGCGTATTCACGCTGCCGCAGGTGATAAAGTTTATCTTCGAGCGTGAATGAAATCGATCCCAATGTTCCTGTATCTCTCCGAAGATTCCTGCGTCTATCTTCCAGAATTCCTGCAGCTCGTCAACAACAAGCGTAAAAGGCCTTCTGCACGACTCTTCCATAAGTGCCTTGAAAAGACTCCCGAACCTGATACCTTCGCCATAGATCGAAATCGGCAGAACGGTCTTGGCTTTCTCAATAAAATCTGCGCACTGGTCAATTTCTGCGCGCCGCGTCACCAGAAAATAGATGTAAGGTTGGTCGTCCATTGCCTTCTGAATCAGCTGCGTCTTTCCAACACGCCTTCGTCCAGTCACAACAGTAAGTCGCGCCACCTTATTTGAAAGGTCACGCTCTTTGCGCAAATACGATATTTCACCTTCTCTGTCGTAAAACCTCATTTTACACCTCTTTTCGCTTGCAACCCACAGTTCCGAACTCGTGGTTGCATATTATACCATATCTATAGCACACAACGCAACCGTATCATATATTTTTTTTAGTATAACCACATAACAGGGGATTTTTACGGCAATAATCTGCGGAAAATGTGTGTCACGAGGAATGTGGACGGAGGGAGTGGACGTGGGGTTGAAGAACACTAAGGACGCAGGCAGACCTCCAAATATATCTCACGCCAAGTTCGCAAAGTGCGCGAAGTCTTGTTTCTATGATTGCTTTGCGAACTTAGCGGACTTTGCGTGAGACTAAAAAGAGGGTTTTGCAACTGGCTCATCAGTATGGACTCCGGAAATGCCAAGAGCCTTCTTTATCTGGGCGACATGGTCGATGCAGACGCGCTCGAACGACAACCCCTCCCATGTCCGTCGTCGCTGGTCATGAACCATGTTTGTCCAACGGTGTTCGTCGTGTCCGGCATACCCCTGCACGAACTGGAAGTAAAGACGCGATTTAGTCAATATGGCAGATTCAATCTCTCTAAATCTATGTCTTTTGTGGACATTTAGAACGATTCACCCGCCCCATCGTCACAGGCCGCGTGGTGGTTGGGGGTGGGCTTACTAGCAGATCCTCAGCTTGCTTCCGCCTTTTAAGCCGCACGCGGGGTCTTGGCAAGTACCGCCTGCGGCCACCCACCCCGGCAAATAAGATGGGCGAGTTCATCAACACCCATGCGAGCGCGGCCAGCGACATTTTCCACGCCATCAAAAAGAGACGAAAGAGAAATCTCCCCTATCGATTCACCGCTTTCCCAAAGACTCATCGGACGCATCCGCAACCTGACGATGCGCCCTGTACCCGTATGTCGCGGAGACTCTTCGTCCTTCTTTTCCTCTCGGGGGACGGCTGAACCCGTCAATATGAACTGCCCATCATCACCACGTTCATCCACAAGATGTCTGACGGCATTCCACAAGATGGGAAAATCCTGCCATTCGTCAACCAGACGTGGCGTCGGCCCCTCAAGTAGAATCGAGGGCTTTACCTTGACTGCGGCAC
>DGHT01000022.1 GCA_002392765.1 Verrucomicrobia bacterium UBA3841
CGAAACCGCTGCGCTCAAGCTCCTTGAGGGCGGCCACGGCTGTCGCCCTTGCGACTCCGAAACGCCGCATCAGCGCAGATGCGCTCGGAAGCGGTCTGCCGCCCGCATACTTTCCGGAGAGGATGTCCGCCTTGAGCAGGTCGAATATGATGCTGAACTTGTTCTCGCCCATGATGCCCTCCATTTTCCGGAGTTATACCGCAACTGTCATTCACGCGCACACGACAAGCGAGGCTCCACCCTGCACATCGACGGATTTCTCGCCATAGACAAGGAGCCTGTCGCCCTTCTTCACATCGACACCGTTCACCTGTCCCGCGCCGTCCGTCACTACAACTACGGAACTTTCCCGAGGAAGCGCGACCCTCGCTCCGCCCAAGACCCGCCACATGCAGAACTTGTCGGTGAACTCCGGCCCGCAGACGCAGAACGCTTTGTGGTCTTTGCGTTCTTTGCGGCTAAAACCCCTTCTCACGTATCTCCGGCAGACTTCCTCATAATCAAGGTCTTCGTATTCGTACACGTCGAACATCCTCTCCCAACCGACTCCGCCGTGCATCTTCGCGTCGGGAATGCGCCGTCCGGACGGAGTAAAACGCTCAGCGACGACCATCAGGTCGCTTGGCTCCTGCAGCTCGACCATGAAGCACCCTGCGCCTATGGCATGTGGAACGCCACCATCTACAAACACGAAGTCGCCCGGAGCGACCGGCACGCGATGAAGCATTTCGAGTAGTGGATTTTTTAACCGTGTAGAACATGTAGAACGTGTAGTTCCATCCATAATTCCATATTTCCACAATTCCACATTCTTCCATACCGCCCGCTCCCACTCCTCCCGCGTCACGCCGGGCTTGAAGCCGAGATATACACAAGCGTCCGGCGCAGTGCCGGGAAGAAAATACCAGCACTCCGTCTTGCCTACTCTAGAATTGAAAAGCTGCTTCGCACATGGCACGGTCGGGTGCGCCTGAATGACAAGCCGCTCGTCCGAGTCGAGGAGTTTTACGAGAATCGGAAGCGCCCCCGCGACATCCTTCACGAGCCGTCCGTCTTCAAATCGGCCCAGACCCTCGCCACTGATTTCAACCGCCCCATTGAATGCCTGTGTCGTGGACGCAAGCCAGTCCTCGGGTCGCGGCACTCCGTCCGACACATCTGCCGGGACGCCGCAGAACGCATCTATGCGTCCGCCGCCGAGATACATGCGCCGGACTCGGTTTGCAAGAAGTTTCGCAATCATTGATATGCAACCTTTCGCCATGTATTATAGCAAAAAAGCCTGAACACGGCGAAATTGTCTAGACAACTTTAATTCGCGCGGAAAGCCGATGTTCTCATCATTACCCTTTCTTTACTCCCGTCTTTATGCCCGTTCTGATTATATATCCCCCGGACCGCAGGGGAGCCGCGCAGAGGAGAGGTTCAGCCGACGCCCCCCGAGCAATTCGCGAAGGCGACGGCCGAGACGGCACCCCGCATTGAGCACACCTCTAGCGAAATTGCTTCGCAATTCTCACTCCGTTCGGGGGATACCGACTTCGTCGACTTCGGCCTTTGGCCTCGGGGGATATGTTCCCCCAGTAAGCCGTTCCCCGTTCTGAACGACCGGGACGGTCGTTCCCCCAGTAGGCTGTTCACTATTCCCCGCCTATCTCACTGTCATCAACTCGTCCCAGCGGGTGGTGACGCGCTTGGAAAGCTTACCGCGCTTCATCTTCCAGGCTTTATCCCCGATCCCCTCGCCGGCGGAGAAAACCTTTCCTTTGCCGAAGCGGGCGTTGAGCGAGTCGATGGCCTTGTAGAGTTTTGAGGGATGAGGGATGGGGGATGAGGGATGAGAGAAGAGGTCGAGTTGCTTCGGGGCGTCAGCCTTTTCCAGCCCAAAGAACACCACGCCCGTCTTGCGGTACTTCGTACCGGGCAGGAAAAGAGCGGGAATCGCCGGACGCAGAGCCTTCATCATTTCGTTCGTGGCGTCCGTAGGCTCCGGGAAAGCGACGCTCCTGATCCGCAAGTCGGCCTCGCCTCCGGCCCCCGGCGGACGCCAGCCGTCCGGTCCCCTGGACTTCCCCCCGGAGCGGAAAATCTGCGCGTAAATATTGCACCCCGCCGCGAACAATCCGTGTCTGCGCAGCTTAACGGCCGCTTGCGCCGTGAACGATGCTATGGATTCCTCCAGACCTTCGAGCGATCCGACCGGCTCGCCGAAAGAGCGCGAACAGCTGATGCTGTCGGGATCGGCGTCGTAGTCCTTGTCCTCGTTGCACGGCGTACCGCGCAGCTCTGTCGCGGTGCGCAGGAGCGTCACGCCGCCGATCGACCGGATGACGTCGTCGCGGGCGTCCCGCAGGTCTTTCGCCGAGAATATCTGTTCGGCGCGAAGTTTCACGACAAGCCGGCGTCCTACTCCCCATACTTCGCCGGCTGGAAGCGATGCAAGGACGTCCGTTGGATCGTCGGGAAGGACGAACACGCCCTCTGGACGCTTCTTGGCGATGTGGTCGGCTATCTTGGCGAGCGTCTTGGTCGGCGCGAAACCGATCCCGCAGGGAAGCCCGATCCAGCGGAGTATCTTGCTTCTGAGCCTTCGGCCATAAGCAAAATACGGGGAATGGGGAACGGGGAACGGGGAACGGAAAGAGAAATCGGCGTCTTCTTTTCGCTCTTCCCTCTTCCCTATTCCCTCTAACGCCTCCGGCGACGGAGGCGTTATAAACGCTTCGTCTATGGAATATTGTTCTACGTCCAGCGCTTCGTCTCGGAGAATCGAGATAAGACGTCTGGACATATCGCCGTAGAGTTCGTAGTTGGACGAGCAGAAAACAAGCTCTCCCGACGCCTCGCGGTTCTTGAGCTGGAAGTACGGAGTGCCCATCGCGATTCCCAAAGCCTTGAATTCGTCAGACCGCGCGACGCAGCATCCGTCGTTGTTCGAGAGGACTGCGACGGGGCGTCCCGCGAGCGAGCGGTTGAACACCCGTTCGCACGAGACGAAGCAGTTGTTGACATCGACGAGGCCGATCATTCAACCGAGGGATTGGGGATGCGGGATGAGGGATGCGAGAAGATGTGGATGCAAGCCGTTACTTTCCCGAAGTAATCCAGCTCTTGTCCAGGCTTGAGTTTAATGACGGGGAACGCTGGATTCGCGGGTTCGAGCCAGACTTCCCTTTCCCCCTCTTTCCTCTTCCCCCTTCCCTCTTCCCTCTCTGCTTTTACGCGCAGCGTCTTCACGGTGAAATCGCCGTCCACGCAGGCGATGATGACATCTCCGGACGCCGGACGCAGCGAGCGGTCGACTACGAGCAGGTCGCCGTCGCGGATGCCCCTGCCAATCATCGAGTCGCCCTGGACGCGGACGAAAAACGTCGCCGCCGGACGCTTGACAAGAAGCTCGTTAAGGTCGAGCGGCGTTTCCCGGTACTGCTCCGCCGGCGACGGGAAACCCGCGACGACCGACCCCGACAATTTCGATTTCGACTGCATTTCAGGATCTCCTGGAATTATTTTTCGAACCGTCCCGCGCCTGTGCGAAGGCCATCGCCCTCTCAATCCACGCCATAAGAAAATCGACTATCCCGGCTTGGCGTTCCGCAGGGATTTCCTCACCCTCCGGAACTTTCCACCACTTGGCGAGGCATCCGCGGCAGCAGCAGGCGCAGGCATGCTGGGCCTTGAACACGGGGTGTCCCCGCATCGGAGTCTGCCTGCCGTCTTTGGGTGGATTGGAAGGAGCCAGGCGTGTACGTATGAAGTCTTCGCAATGGGTGCGGATCGTCGCCATCCCCTTGGCTGCGATGTATTCAACATCCTCCTGCGACAGACGGAAACGGGAGCGGAATTTCGACTTTGCCAACCGCGCAAATGCTGAATCGTATCTTTTCCCGTCCATTTCCGCTCCCGTCTTGACGCCGCCCGCCACGGCGGCCTCCCGTCTAATCGAGGAAAATGAGCGGCACGCCGTCCCACACCGGATCCGGCGACTCCACGATCTTGAGTGCGCGTTCCTCGATCATCCTTTCGTAATCCGAATCGTCGTACTCGAGAAGTTCGTCCGGCCGGTCGGGTTCGATCTCAAGCTGCCGCATTGTGGTCTGGGCTATCCGCTTGAACACCGGGCCCGCCGAGTTGCCTCCCTGGTGGAATTTGCGGCACTCTTCGAAGTCGAGCGTCACGAGGATGACGACCTTGGGCGGCACCGGCTCGGGATCGGTCTCTTCCCTCTTCACCACGCCGGAAGGGACGATTCCGCAGAACGTCGCCCTGTACAGCCCAGGAGCGTAAGACCTGCCTTTCACTTTCTGCGCCGTTCCCGTCTTCCCCGCCACCGAATACCCCCTCAGCGCGGCGCGTCTTGCGGTGCCCGCCGGCGACGCCACTCCGAGCATCATCTTTCGCACCGTTCGCGCGCTTTCCGTCCTGAGCACGCGCACCGGAACGCGCTTGTCGCCGAGAGGCAGCGATCTTCCGTTTTCGTCCATTATCCTGTCCACTATTTTCGCCGGCATCCGCACGCCGTCGTTGGCGATGGCTTGATATGCGGATACGAGCTGGAGAGCCGTGACCGACACTCCCTGCCCTATCGCCGCCCTTGAGCGCGTGGCCATATCCCATTTTTCCGGTACGCGCAGGAGGCCGCGCTCCTCGCCCGGCAGTTCTATCCCCGTTTTCCGGCCGAAACCGAACTTCATCATCCATTCGTGGAGGACGCGCGGGCCCATCTCGTAGCCGAGCTTGCCTATGACGATGTTCGAAGAGTGGACTATGGCGTCCTCGACCGTCATCGTCGGCTCCCATACGTGGCTTCCGTCGCCGGGCAGTTTGTAGTATTTCGGTTCGCCCCTGCAATCCTTCTCGTACCGGTCCGTGTTGTACCTCGTGTTCGGAGCGGCATACCCTTTTTCGATCGCGATCGCCGCCGTGATCACCTTCATAACGCTCCCCGGCTCGTACGTGAACGATATCGCCTTGTTCGGATAGTCGTTGGTGGACGAAAGGGTGTAGTGCGCGGGGTCGAATCCCGGAGTGGCGGCCATGGCCAGGACGTTCCCGGTGGCGACGTCCATGACTATGCACCATCCGTTTTCGGCTCCGTACTGTTCCACGCCGTCCGCAAGCGCCGTCTCCGCCTCGTACTGTATGCGATGGTCGATCGTAAGGTAGATGTCGGCCCCTTTTACGGGAAGAGTCTTTTCAATCCTCTTTTCGACGATTTCCCGCTTGCCGCGCCCGCCGCTGCGCATGCCTTTGATCGCCCCCGGGATCCCGCGCAGGAGCGTGTTGAAGCGCTGCTCTATGCCGTACGACCCCTCGTTGTTCCTGTTGACGAATCCGAGGACGTTCGACAGTCTGCTGCCTTCGAAATAATGTCTCTCGCTCGTCTCCTTGGCGATAACGCCGGCGACCAGGTGCGGGTTTGTCAATATCTCGAACGCGCGCCTGTCGCTGGAGCATTTCAAAAACCTGTACCTGTTGGAAATATCCTTCGTATACGCCAGCACCTTGCCGTAATCCATGTCGAGCACCTGCGCGATGGTGCGGGCCATCGCCTCGCGCGAACGCGGTTTCTCGCGCTTGAATTTGACGACACCGTTCGTCATGGCCACCGGGTCGAGATAGAAATTCCAGCATTGCGTCGATTTCACCAGCGGATAGGGGGCCAAGGTGCTCGAATTCACCGTGCAATCGTAAATCGTCCCGCGCGTGGTGGCGAGCGTTTCGTAATAATTGTAGTTGGGCGGCTCTTCGACCTTGGCGAAATGGGACCGGATGAATTTCTGGCTGGTGTAGCCCGCGAATGCCAGAAGAGCGGCCTCCGCGAACCAAAAACGGATATTCACACCCCGCAAACGCATTCCGATCCCTCGTACGGCGGGAATCAGCGTCTTCTTCTGCGCTGCGCCGAAACGGGCGTCGCGACACCGGCGGTAGCCGCGTTGGAGTAGCGCTCGCGGGCGAGAGCAACGGACGGCTGTCCGGGAAGCGCCCTGCCGTGCGCGTTGATCCTGATCAACTGTTTCGGATCCGTGGTGTACAACGCAAGCCCCCGCTTGAAGACGGCCTGATCAAGATTTTCGGATGCGCGCATGGCGTCCCACTTCGCGGCGGCGCGGTCGAGATCGACCTCGCACTGCCTCAGCCGCGCGTCTTTGGCTTCGAGATTCTTGACCAGCTGGTTGCAGCTGGACGAAGCCAGGACGTTCAATATGACCGCAACGAACACGACCGCAATCACCGCGCCGAGACGGAACGTGTGCGAGAGCATTCTCGAATAGCGTTTGGATCTCTTGTAATTCCCTTTCATCGGCATACCTCCGTTTTTTCGACCGCCCGGAGTTTCGCACTCCTCGATCTTGGATTCAAATCCTTTTCCCGTTCCGTCGCCGTCACGGGATGCCTGAACATCAGGCGCACCCTGGGCCTTTCGCCAACCCACTTTTCGCCGCCCGCCTGGAGCGATTCGTATCTTCCCGCGTGAGCGGCGAATTTCCTCTTTACGATTCTGTCGGTTATCGACTCGAACGTTATCACCGCGAAACGCCCGCCGGCCGCAAGAAGCGAAAGCCCCCCTTCCAGCGCCCTTTCCAATTCCCCGACTTCGTCGTTCACATACATCCTCAAGGCCTGGAACACGCGAGTGGCGGGATGTTTGCCGCCGCTCCTTCCGACCGTCTTCTCCACGAACGCGGCGAGCTCCGCCGTCGACTCGAACGGCTTTGCGTCCCTCGCGCGCACTATCGCATCCGCCAGCCTCCTCGCCCGCGGCTCTTCGCCCAGCTCGCGGAATATCCTCTCCAGCCCGCCCGCGGAAAATCCATTCACCACCGCCGCAGCCGTGAGTCCCTGGAATCGGTCCATACGCATGTCAAGGGGTCCATCCCTGAGAAAACTGAAACCCCGTCCGCCCTCATCAAGCTGAGGAGACGACACGCCCAGATCCAGAAGGATCCCGTCCGCTTTTTCCCAACCTTTTTCATTTGCAATCCTTTCAATGTCGCCGTGGTTTCCCCTGGCCAGCGTCAGTCTGCCGGCCCCGGCGCATCCCGCCGCGATCTTCTTTTCCACCTCTTCCAGCGCCTGGCTGTCGCGGTCTATCCCCAGTACGCTTCCGCCGCGCGCGGCTATCTCCAGAGCATGCCCTGCGCGGCCGAGCGTGCCGTCTACATATCTCCCGCCGTCTTTGACGTCGAGCGCCTTCATTGTCTCTTCGAGAAGAACCGGAACGTGATTTCCCATATCCCGGCCCTCCCGTCAGAAACCTGCGACCGCCAGCGCTTCGCGCAGCGCCGCCTGGTCGACCGTCGCCGCGGGAGCCAGCGCCGCCGGATCCCACAACTTTATCATACGAACCGCACCAAGCATCGCGACCGTCGTCGTCAAGTTCGCAAACTGAAGGAGCTTGTCGCTGATGCGAATGCGGCCCTGTCCGTCAACAGCGGGCATTTCCGAGTTGGAGCCGATCGTTTGAAGAACTTGATTCAGCGCCGGATCAAAAAGCGCCTTCTCGCGTAACTTCGCCAGACGGGACTCCATTTCGATCGCCGGAATGATGTCTATGCATTTATCCGTTGGATCGGCCATCACGTAGACGAACTGCGGATCTCCCATCATTGCGCGCCATTCGCGAGGAATGGTGAAACGCTTTTTGGGGTCCAGGTTGTGGTCGTAACGGCCTACAAAACCGCTACCCGCAACTTTAGTCGACTCCGCGACACTCTGTGTGCCCTCTTTTGACATTTCTTGCCACTATTATACACTTTCTGACACGACTTTGCAATAAAAAAATTCCATGAAACACATAATTAAGTAAAATATCATGGAATTTTATAATTTTGATTATTTATATGATGTTGCAAGAATAAATGCAAATGTGTGGTATTTTTCTCTCGCAGAGGCGCAGAAATGGCGTTGATTTATGCAATGAGATTTGAGAAAGTGCGAAAAAGTGAGAATTTCCGCGAGATTGTGAGATTACCCCCGTTTCTACGGGGCTTTTCTCATTTTAGGCGCGGCGCGCGATCCGCGCGATCGGCCGCCGGGCAAATTGAGAATCGCGGCGGGCGGATGGCCGCTGAAATTGACAAAGTATCAAATTGTTGAGAATATCAACTTGCCTTGACATGGAGTTTGCAAGGTAAAAGAAAGCCCCCTGCAAGTGGATTGCAGGGGGCTTGAATTGTTTATTCAGGGCGTCTATTTTTTCACGCGCCTTTATCATCCGATCGGCCTCCTGTGCCTCTCGTGTCCACCATGCCCGAGCCTCGGCAGAAGTGGCGGTTTGGGAAAAAAGCTCGGCCTCTTTGCGGAGGTGATACAACCCTGCTAGAGTGACTTCAATCGGCATGGCGGCGGAGGTGCGTCTTGAGCATGGCGAGGAGGCGGCGGAGCTGCGGGTTTGTGAGGTCGAGCCAGCCGGAGTCGGTGGCTAGGCGGGCAGCAAGTGTGGGCTGGTCGTAGCCGCGCACCGTGTGCGACTGGATCATCACGCCCGCCACGTAGTTGAGCGCGTTGTCCGGCGCTATCTCCAATGCCGCCTCCATTATCAGGTGGCGGATGCGCGCAGTCGTGGCAAGGGAGTACTTGATGGCGGCTAAATCGTCGCCGGCGTCGCGGCTTATGCGCGCCATGAGCTTGTCATAGCCGGCCGTGGACGAAACCTGTGAAAGGTGTTCGACGCCAAGCTCTTCCTTGAGTATCCGCTTGCGATAGACTTCCGGATCTTCACCGGCCTCGAATGCGGCCGGGCGAATCATCCTGAATAGTGCCTTGCGTTGATTAGGTGTCATAGGAGTCATGATCTGTCCTCCAGTTGGAATGTCTGTTGAGTCGGCAGCGGCGAACCGTGCTTGGCCTCGACGAGCGCGGCATCGAACGCGGCCGCGGCCTCCTTCAGGGCCGTAAACGCCGACACCGTCCGGCTGTGAAAATACGCCTGCTGCGCCTTGCGCATTGCTACGCCGGCGGCATACAATCTATTCATCACAGCCCGCTTGGAATTATACTGCGCCTGGATCGTCTCCGCCGACTCTGTCGCAGCATTGACTTTCGCCTGCTCCGCCGACAGCTTGATATGCAGATCCTCGACCTCGCGCCGGCTTTCAAGAAGCGCCACGAAATATTTGCACTCTTTGGGGTCATTGCACATTGCGGACCTCGCTTTCTGCTTTCTTGGCCTTGCGGGTGGCATTGGCCTTGACGGCTGCCAGATGCCGCTTGTGCTTAGGCATTTGGCACCTCCTTTTGGATTATTGGTTTTAACGTCTTGAGGAGTACTTGCGCAAGGGTGTTTTCTGCTGGCACGTTCGCCCGGAGACGCTGCCAACTCCGGGGTGGCATGACAGCAAACTTTTCGAGCAGCACGGACTCTTCCGGCGAGAATCGCCATGGCGAAGCTATAAGGATTGCGCAACACGTCGCCGAAGAGCTTCCAGCATAATCAAAAAGAAAGTCGCGGCGAACGCTGCCTGGCTTCCAATTATTGTTGCTTGAGCACTGGTGCCAGACGCGATACGCCGGAGCGGACAAAACAGCCTCGACGAAGAACGCCCCCGTCACTCTCTGCACCGGCGCGCACTCGTACATGAATACGACCGATCCGACAGATGGCGAGCTTTTCCGAAACTCGACCGTCTTCTTGCCGCTGTATAGCTCTTTCGCCCACTTGGGCTTGATGCTCATCAAACAAATATTCATCGTGCCACCTCGATTCCTGGTTTGTCGCATCCCTCGCACTCGCTCGTCTCCTCAAATATGGACGCCAGATGGTCGGCGGCGTGCGTGAAGATGATAGGGACGGGCCATTTGCGGAGCGCAGCCTTGTACTCGGCCATCTGACGCTCGTCAAGCCCGAACGCGCCCATGTGCCACACTATGGCGGCTCTTTCAACCGGATCCAGCCGGATGCCGATATCGGCGGCTATCATCGCGCTTGCGACGCCGTGCCCCGGATACGGTGGCTGTGTGTATTCGTACTTGCCGTCACCGACGGCCTTGTAGCACAGGCACTTCACCAGGTCGTGGTACATGCCGATCCGATAGGCCGACACCTCCGACACGGCGTGCGTCTCAAGCAGGATTTCGGTCACGCGCATCGAATGTTTCGCCAAACCACCTGCGACGGCGAGGTGGTGGCCTTTTGACGCCGGTGCGTCGAAGTAGCCGATCTCCTTCAGGGCTTCAAACACCGAAAGCGGCTGATCTGTCCGCTCCCAATACTCGTTAATCCTCTCTTGATCAATCATTGTGATCCTCCTTGAAAATAAGCCGGTCTCCGTTGTCATCTTACCCAGGGCGCCGACCGGCGAACGCTCTGGCGCAGCCGCACCCTCCTAGATGTGCGGCGGGGGTTTAAACTACTTCACCTGCTCGTCGGCGATGGGTTCGATCCAGAACTCGTCCGTCTGCTCCATCGAGATTTCGTACTCGTCGAGCACGGCCTTCTTCGCCTGGGCCTTGGCGACGACCTCCGGATCCTCGCTCTTGAGGTCGCGGAATACGTCAAGGATCGCTTCCTTGTCGACTTCCGGCTGATTCCGTACAAACTGCTTGAGCTTGTCGATGCCGTCAAAGATAAGTCCGAGCGCCTTCCACGCGACCTTCTTGAACTTGCCTGCCTTTGTGACGGTCGGCATGCCGAGCCGCACGCCGAAGTTGGCGAGCTTGGTGGACCCGCTGCGCCGCCCAGGCGCGCACAGCTCGCCCGCGTGCGCTTCGAAATACGGAGCGGCGCGTTCGTGCGCAGTCTTGATATCCGCCTCGAGCGCCTTGATTTCCGCGCCGAACTTGTCGTCGATCTCCTGGTGCCGAGCCTTGAGCGCCGCGACCTTCTTCTCTCTCTGGACGCAGCACTTCGCCGCCGCGTCCACCGCCTCTTCGAACTCGGCGCGCGTCGCGCACACCGGGATCTTCACTGCCTTTATCCTTGCCATGTTCATTTTCCTTTCTTTGCGGGTTTGGTTGATTTGACTGTTCTGTATTTGCATTCAAGCTGCGTGACGCCTGCGAAGAGTAGGCACTTGCCCTTCTTGTGCCACTTGCAGGATGTGTTTGCGCACTTGACCTCCTGCATGTCACACCTCCTCGAACTGCGAACGGTAGACAGCGCGGAAACTCTCCCAGTTGAGAGGATGCCTCTGCTTCGACCGGTTGTTGCCGCTGCACCAGCTCGCGGTGAGCGCGAGGCACGACGTGAGACGGTTCATCCTGATGTTCGAAAGGATTCCCTCGACACACTCGGTCGAACCGCCGATGCCGTACGCCTTCGCCGCGAGATCGATGTCCTCGGCCGGGATGCGGTTCGGAAGCGTCACCACCCTCTGGCATCGCTGGTCAATCTGTACGAGCCATCCCTTCATTCTGGGATCGTTGATAAGATCGTCCTCAAGCGACTTTGTGCCGCACAGCACCATGCCGCATCCGGAATTGTCCCATATCTCGCGAATCCACTCGACGACCTTCATCGCGGTGCCCTTCCCGCCGGACATTACCAGCTCATGCAGCTCGTCAATGATGAGGAGCGTATTCCGCCCGACCGCCTTCGCGACGCGCTGCCGCGCTTCGTCCACCCTGATCGACGAGCCGACGCCTACCGCCTCGGCGACCGCCGCGATAGCCAGCTTCATCGTCGGAGCCGCCGGAATCCTCACGTAGCACACCTGCTTGTTGGACCGGCGCATGTACTCTTTAAGGCAGTATGTCTTTCCGATCTGCGACGGCCCCACGAGCCGCACGATCGCGTTGCGCGTTATCGCGAAATTGCAAAGCCCGCTGACGCGCGTCCAGATCGAGTTTTCGATAAATCGATCCGACTTCATCTTGGCGCGCTCCGCCTCCAGTTCAAGGTAGTTGTTGATTTGCGACACAACCTTGTCTAGCGCGCCTTCGTACTTGCCCGCGAAGAGCCGCGACAAGGTCGCGCCCGAATACTCGACAAGCGCGCCTGTCTGGTCGAACGAATATCCGCGCTGCTTGCCGAGGTTGAAAAGCCGGATTATGCTCTCGAGGCCCTCGTCGGTAATCCGCCCCGCGTCCACGTAAATGCGGCATGTAGCCCTCACCTGGTCCGCGCTACGGTTCATGCCCTGGCTTGGTGTCGCCGGCACAAGGTCGCTCACGACCTCTGGTATGATTATGCTCATTGTATTTTCCTCCTGTGTGTTGTGTTTGGTTTAGTCAATAAAATCGTCATGCGGTATCAGAGGCTCCTCGCCTTCGTCGAGGTCGCCTATGTCAGCGCCCTCTTCGCCCGGCACGTCGTCCGGATCGAGCGTGACGTCCGCGCCTTCGACTCCCGCAAGCTCGCCGCGCTGCCGCTCTTCGAGTTCCCGGCGCTCCACCGGATCCTCGACCCCGAGCGCGGCGAGATTCGCCGCCGCGGCCTCGTTGCGCTCCTTGAGACGCGCCCTGACAACCGGCTCGAGCTTCGCCTTGGCGTCCGCGAGCGCCGCGCTGCGAAGACCCAGCTGCTCCTGGAGCGCCGCAACGTCCGCGTCCGCATCGGCGCGAACCGCCGGAATCGACTTTGCAACCCCGAGGAAACGCCCTTGCAGGTCGCATACATACGCCTTGCCGCAGTCCATCGGATTGACCCAGACATGCAGCTTCATCCCCCGCGGAAGCGGCTTGCCGTCGATGATCGCGGCAACGACATACCTCTCGCCCGTCTCGGCATCGCGCACCGTCACCGTCAGTTTGTCGCCGACCGTCCCAATATGCGCCAGCTCCTTTCCCAGGATCATCGGAGCGAACGCCGGCGAGACGCTCTCGAGCTTCGCGGCCTTCGTCGCGCTCGACCACGCCTCCGCCGGACTCATCCGGCGCTCGCGGTACATCGCCGCGCCGGACGCGACAAGCGCCCTGACCTGCGCGGCCCTCTCGGGCGGGAGCGCCGCCATGCGCGGCATCGCCGTCCAGTGCGGCATACCGGCAACCTGCATTTCCCCGACCATAAACCCGCACTCCTCCCAGCCCTCCAGCTGGTGCTCCGTCCGCTCGTCCATGCGCCTGTGCGCATCATCGACCGCGACCGCGAACGCGCGCCACGTCGGGAAGTTGAACCGCAACCCGCTCCCCGGCGTCGCCGGAAGCGCTTCCGCCAGCCTCATAAGCGCCGCGTCCTCGCGCACCATGCCGATCGTCTCCTCGGGCTGGACGCCCCGCCCGCCGCCGATGTTGCCGAAGATTGCCGCGTCGGTGTAGTTTTTGAGCGTCGCATGCATCTGCTCTATCATCCCCTTGTGCCGCGGGTTGCCGTGGTGCTGCACGTCCGGCAGTCCCTTCGCAAGCGGCTCGGTTATAATCGAGCCCGCCCGGAATACAACCGGCTTGCGCCCCGCGCCCTCGCGTACCGCGTTGATCGCGGCGAGCGCCGCGCCGAACGTGTCGTCCGCCGACGCCGTACCGTGCTCGCCCTTGATTACGCAACCACCCTCCGGCACGCCGACTACACAAAGCAGATAATGGTATAGATACCTCACCCACGCGCTTTTCAGCGTCTTCCTGGTGCCGTCCTCCGCCTCGACAACCGGCTTGGCAAGATGGCATATCACATGCCCCGTGAGACGGTCCATCGCCGCGAACTCGACGACCCGCTGCGGCTTCGCGTTCCCGCCGAAGATCACCATGTGCTCGTACCACATGTCGTCCACCTCGACGACCTGGCACGGCAGGAGCCCGACGCGCGTCATCCTCACCGTCGGCAGGAAGTCTATCTTCGCCTGCCCAAGCCCGATCCGCGCCGCCTCTAGCGAGCATTTGTCGGGCTTTAGCGACATCAGGTTCCGGAGCGACCATCCGGGCGGAGGGTTGCGCTCCGACCAAGGACACGGCTCGCCCTCAGCCGGACGGTAGCCGTGCACGTTGAAATAGATGTCCTGCCATTTGCCGAACCCGGGTATGGTGTCGCCGGTGGCGAGATCCCTCATCAGTTTCACCCAGGCCGGCTTTACCTTCCGCTTGCACGAGAGGACCCGCGCGTGCCAGTCGGCCATGAAGGCATCGTTGAACGCGAGACCGTGGCCGGATACACGGTTGGCGATTCTCATGTCGACGGCGCCCCAGACATCGACGACAACGGTCATCCTGCCGTTGCGGGATTCCTCCCTGAATACCCTGGCGCATTTCCGGTAGAGGCTCTTGAGCGATATGCCGCCGATCCCCAGCCGGTCGAGCCGCGCGGCGATCTCGTCGGCGCACCGCGCCTTGTCGGCGGAGAGCCGGAATACGTTGAGCGCGTCGACGAGCGACAGAGTGCGCCGCACTTCGTCACCGGGCAAGAGTTCGAACAGCCGGTCGATGTCGGCCTTCGGAATCAACGGCTTGCCTCTGCCGGAGTCTTCCGGCAGCGGCGCGGCCGGGGCTGCAATCAGTGTTCCCATTTCTGTTTCTCCTTGTCTTGTGGTTTGTGGATTAGACCTTTTCAAGTCGTTGCAGCGCCGCTTCGGCGTCGCTGCAAAGCGACTTCAGGATGCTGTGCGCCTCGGCGAGCTCGACGAGGTCGAGATGGTCGATGACGTGGTGGTCGCGCTGCGCATCCTGGAGCGGACGCAGATGGTCGCGGACCGTCGCCCATGCAGACGACGCCGTCTCGGCCACCTTGTCGAGCTCTACCATCTCCGCTTTGCCCGATGCCTCGCCCTTCGGCTTGCGGCCCTGGCCGCGACCAGGGCCGCCCCAGCTGTTGCCGTCTTCGTTCTTAATGCGCTTGACGATGCCGAGGTCGATCATCGCCCTCGTCGCGCTCTTGTCTTCCATCCCAACCGTCGCGGCGGAGAGTTCAGTGACTGTCGGCTTTTTCGAGATAGGTATCTCCGCCGCAGTCCTCATCACACCGACCGTCCTCGTGAAAAACTGTATATACCGGTCGGCGGTGAAGCGCGATATTTGCAGATTTTTGTCGCACCATTCGACCCAGCCTCCGTAGCCGATGGCCTGCTTCTGCTTGGCGAGTTCCCACCCGGCAAGTATCAGATGGGCAAGCGCCTGGCGGCCGTGGTGCTGCGCCATGCCGACGTGGTAGTTGATGCGCTCGCCTGGCGTGTTGTAGTCCGGCTCATTGATGTCGCCCAGCGGCGGCAGTCCTTCCGGCGCGATCGGAGCGACGGGAGCAGGGAGATACTTCTTTGACTTTTTCATTTAGATGGAGCCTTCGTCTGGGGTGTATTCGTTGGATTCGATGTAATCGCGCGCGGCGTCGCGTGAAATGATGTACTTGCCGTTGAGGACGTTGGCGGCAAGCTTGCCGGTCTTGATGTCGGCAAGAATAGGAGCCGTCGTCGAAAGCCCGTACGCGGCGGCGATGTCCGCAGGCGACAGCAGGGGCTTTCGCGGCAGCATCTGGATGATAGTCTGTGTCGTGGCGTTCATTAGTTACTTCCATTTATTTGCATAGAAACACTGTCCGCGCGTTTCAATTCGCGCGCGGCCGCAAATGCGGATATTTGTTTTCAGCTTTATCAGCTCGTATTTCTGGTCGCGTTCCGCGAGGTGCTGCAGCAGCTTCTCGCGGAACGTCCGCCGTTCCCATTTAAGGTGTTTTAGATGCGGATCGGCACGGTCGTACTTGCGCACCGTCGGCAATGCATGGTGGTCGCTGAGGTATTTCGCGCGCTTGCGGCAGGCGTCGGAGCAGTACCGCGTGTTTTTGTGTACTGCCCGAAACGCCTGTCCGCAGATGCCGCATGTTTTTTCCACAATCATTGCGCGGAATCCCCCTTACGGTCTTCCCTCGCCTCCGCTCTCCGCCTGCGCCTGCGCTCGAGGGTGTGGACGTTCTCCTGGATGTAGGCGTTCGATGCCGCCGCCGCGCACTTTAGTACGCGGTGGAAGCTAGAGCCCGTCAGGCAGAATTTCTCCTCGCCGTCGATTCTGAATACAGCGACGATGTCGTCCTTGAACTTTTTGACGTGCAGGTTGTATACCTGCCCCTGGTTGTTTACGGCGAAGGCAGTCCAAAAGCCCTCGCCCTTGATGTACTTTGCCGGGAGTGTCCCGATCTTCAACTGGTTGTTGTCTTCTTGCATTGCGTTTTCCTCCTGTTTGGGTGTAATTCAAGGAGATGGGTATCCCCCGGCCTCAGGCCATCCGCGAAGCGGATGCCCTAGCAGGGGTGCGTCCCGCTCCGTTCAATCCCTCGTATCGACCGTATCCGCGAGCGACGGCTTGCGGACCTCGCCCTCGTCGTCCTCGTCGTCGCCGTCGAGTACCGCCATGACCGTCGCCGCGACTATCGTGCCGACGACCCCGACCGCAACCCCGAACAGGAATACGGCCCATGCCATCATTGTATCTGCTATCATTTTTTATTCCTCCCCTCCTTGAACTTCAAGCCCAGTTCGCGCCTCCTTCTTGTCGAGGCGCTCGAAGGTGACCGTCTCGCGGCCGCCGCCGAAGCGGTCGCATGGCTCGAGCTTTACGACCACGAACTCGGCATACTCCTTGCTGTGGTAGCAGCAGTCGCCGGTGATCCGGAGCATGACGTGCTGGCCGACCTGGAACTGCCCAGCCTTGAGATCGGACACCTCGCGGGGTTTCGCGTGGGTCTGTCCGTTTCGATTGAGTGTGACTTTCTTCATCTTCATTGGTATCTCCTTGTTTGTGGGTTGTGGTTTTTAGACAGGATTTACAGGATTGACAGGATTTGTCGCAGAGAGGTTCAGGGGCGGAGTATCTTGCTCCGCTCCTGTTGTGACTGAGCCTCGAGAAAGTTGAGCACATTACGGCTGCGGACGGCATCCAGCTTTTTAAAATGCGCCCCGCCGGTGCCTGCATAGAAGTCGGCGCAATAGCACCAGCACGGATCGCTGAATGTAGAGTGGAACGCGCACTTGTCGCAATCCTTCCCCTTAAGCACTTCGTAGAGCCAGGGGCCGATTGCCACGATTATCTGTCCAACTTCTTGCATCACTTCCCCTCCTTGAACTCTTTGCCGTCGACGGTTCCAAGGGATATAGTAAGGATCATGTAGCGCTTTCCATGCTCGGCTGGGCCGTCCTCGTCGGTGGAGGAGAAGAAACTAAGGCCAAGCAGTCCGCCGGCATACGTGAAGCTCGTGATTATCTGGACGCGCTCGACCGGGTCCTTGTACAACGCGCTCACGTATGCGGTATCCTTGGAGCAAGATGCCTCGGCATTCTTGATCTCTTCCGCAGCGACAAAATCGCACCTCTCCGCAAACCGCGCAGCTGCCCGCCGCACTTGATTGAATAGACCGCGAATTTTCCTGGCGTGCATCACTTCCCCTCCTTGAACTTGAGCCCGAGTTCGCGCATCTTTGCGCGGAGCGGGCGCGAAATCCTCATACCGCGCGACGCATAGCACACATGCGCCGGCGAATATCCCGTCAAGCGCGCGATTTCGCGTACGCCGGCGGCCCGCAATTTCGGTTTTCCTTTTGTTGCCATCTGCCCTCCTTTTTGATATATTATTTTTCTGTTCCAACGGAACGAGGGATATTATACCAAATTGGAATATTGGTTGTCAATACCAGATTGGAATATTTTTTGGAGGCCGAATGATCGATAAAGTCAGACGGAATCGCTTTGCGGCGAATTTGAAAGCCTTGCGCACTGGCGCAGGGCTCAATCAGCACGCCCTCGCTAAATTGCTTGGGATAGCACAGCCGGCAGTTGCCAGATATGAGTCAGGTGTGCGGGAACCTGACCTTGATGATTTGATGTCTATCGCGGATAAACTCAACACGACGCCGAACGACCTTCTAGGATTTGCGCCGCAACGATCGACACCATCTGCGCATTCTTGTGCGACCAACATCCACACAGGTAATAACTCACCCGTTGCAATCGGCAATAACATTACACAAATGTTAGGACCGTTAAAGACAAAAAGAAGTAAGGATTCATGATGCAATGAATAACCCCGAACGCCTTTTAGAAATATTGTTTAAGTATAAACTTCCGCAACCTGCGAGTGCCGACGCAGAAGGCATAATACAGGAAACCATTGAATACGCGAAGAAGCGAAATCCCGGCGCAGCCGTTCTCGTTTGTTCTAGAACACTTGCCGAAGCTATGTCTCGATATACCTTGGCACAAGGTAATGCCGAATTTTCAATTCCTGAGGCAAGTCAACTGCTGGATGCAATTATAAAATATTATTTTTCCACCATTTATAAAGCACCCAAGCAAGCGCTTGAAGCGGCGTCAACTGAAGAATGTGTTCAGACACTACTTCGTTTAGAAAATAGTGCGGCACAATACAAGGAAGACACCGACGCTATTGGACTTAGGATATTTCCCGCAAGAGAATTACGTCTATTTATGCACATTGGAAATAACGAACAAAAAGTTGAGGATTGCAAGCGCAAATGGATTCAGTGCGGAGGTGGCTTATATGGTGGTAAAATGATAGCATTAACAATGGATTCAATATGGGAGAAAATGTCTATATTCCAACTACCATACCCACCATTTGATTTTCGGTGCTGTTTTGGAACACTAGGTGTGCCAAGAAAAGACTGTATAAGTATTGGATTGATAAAGGAGCCGAAACACCTAATCTTGAAGCGCAAGTTGCCAGCAATTAGGCTCTCGATTAAAGCCAAATAGACATCCCCCCTTGCACCCCGCTTGCAGGGGGTTTGTTTTATGGGCGCACGGTCGGTTGGTCGTGCGCTTTTTTTGTACATTCAAGTTGATTAAGTTGTTGCACGCGTGCAACAACCTCTTCAAGTTGATTTGACCCTGTTTTGCTCATTTGACCCTGTTTCATTCATCTTGATTATTTAGACCATTTTGCTCATTTACCCCCTTGCACCCCCGTGCAGCGTTTGAAATCGGCCGTTTGCTATGTCATAATATTGGCGTCTTGACCGATCATTGGTCCTCCTGAATGTGTATGGAAAGCAAGCCGCGTCCGGCGGTAGCTCGCGGAAGGTCTCGAACCCCGCGAACCGGACACCCCGAACGGGGGTTGAAGCGAATGTAAAATGTAAAGTGTAAAATGTAAAATGTGAGATGGTGGAAACAACGACTATAGACGCGCTGCTGAATGTCGCGGTCAGATATGAACTCTACGGCGTAGATTTCATCCGGGATTTCGACTACGCCACGCTCTGCCGCGAATACAACGGCATCGGCCCGGAATGGGCGGGCGCTCCGATCCGCGAAAAGACTACGAAGTGGTTCTCCCTCTTCGAGCCCGCGGCGCTTATCCACGACATGCGCAACTACATGTCGGATGGCCGCAAGGAGGCATTCGACGCGGCGAACCTGGAGTTCCTCGCGAACTGTCGCAAGCTTGCAAACGCCGCGTATCCCTGGTACAGCTGGCGCAGATACCGCGCGCGCTTTGTCGCGCATCTCCTGTACGATTTTGTGGACGGCCCCGGCGGATGGATGGCTTGGCGCGAATGCTGGGAGAAGAGGAAAGAAAGAATACAAGGAGATGGAGCGTCCCGCTCCGTCGTATAGACGCGGCGGGACGCCGCATCTCCTTGAAATATACCGATTTGTCAACAAAAACGAAAGGATGAAAAATGAAACGACTGATGATGTTCGCCGCGCTTGCGGCAGTACTGGCCGGATGCCGCGCGGTGACGGTCGAGAACTTCGGCGAGGAAATCGCGCGCGACGCCGACAATAAGCCGGTCACTCTCCCAGACGGCAGAATCCAGACTGTCAACAGGGGCTGGAAGGTCCACCACAACCAGCACTGGATGGCGACGGACGTTGACACGATGGAAGCACACATCAAGCCGGAAGACATTTCGTTTTCCGTCGGCAAGATTTCGACGAAGCCGTCCGAGGAACTGGCCAAGCTCGTCGACGTCTCCCTGAAGGGCGCGGCGGAACTCGCGGCGAAGATCGGCGCGGCGATCGCAACCGGCGGCGGATCTGTCGCAGGCGAGGCGGGATATACCGCACTCAGGAACGCGATATCGAACTTCATCGGCAAGGGCGGCGACGCGTCGAAGGCGACCGTGACGTGCGAGGGAGGCAACTGCACCATATCCGACGGCACGGTCACGGAGGTTTGCGAGAGCTGCTTCGAGAGGTGATCGCAGATGGACGTCGAAACGATCATCCAGGGCGGAGGTCTGATCCTCTCCGGCGCGGCGGTCGGAAAGATCGTCGACGTCGCGGTCAAGGCGTGGACGGCCCGCCACCACAAAGGCGAGGTGTCCGTAACGCCCGATCCGCTGAACGTCCGCAAGGAAGACAAGTTCGTGACACGCGGCGAGTTCAACAAGCACGTCGAGCAGAACGACGCCGCGCACACCGAAATCTTCCGGCGACTCAAGGAGACGGAGCAGAAGACCGAGCACCAGGACGGCAAGCTGGACGTGATCGGCAGCGACGTGAAGACCATCAAGGACATCTTAATCGGAAAGGCACTCAAGAAATGAACGCAAACGACCCGGCCGTGCAGCTGAGAATACGCACGGCGCTCCAGACGCTGGAGCGCATCCCCGTGGGACTCCCCGCCGACGCCCTCGTGCGCCAGGTGGATTCACTCGTCGGCGACCCGACCAGCCCCGTCGAGGGCGAGGAGCTGCTGACGTTCCTCGTGCGCAAGCGCTGGGTCTACACGCTCACGGACGCGATCGGGCGCACGCTCTACCGCCTGTCGTCCGCCGGCAGAGAGGCTCTCGCGGAGGTCTGACGATGGCGAAGGCCGCGACCGAGAAGAAGCTGCGCAGCGACGCATGGGAGGCCCCGCTTTCGGCGGAGCTGCGCGAGAAGTTCTACTTCGCGATCGAGCCGCTGGACTTTCCGGAGGGCTCGGCGCTCGCCGCGAAGGAGCCGTACTCGCTGCGCGCGACGTCGATACAGGCGTACTACCGCTGCCAGGCCCGCGCCCGCGCGGCGATCGAGAAGGCGAAGACGCGCGCGAGCGCGCTGGCCAAGCTCGAGACCGCGCAGGCCGTCGCGCCGCTCGTGAGGTCGGCGGCGGTCAACGCCGTCGGCGACGGCGTGATGGCGGACACGCTCGCGTCGCTCGCGGCGACCGCCGTGATGCAGGGCGCGGACAAGGACACGATCACGGCGCTCGGTTCGCTCGCCTGCGGCTTCCGCGCCAACGCGCTCAAGGCCGCCGCGCAGCAGACCAAGGACGAGCAGCTGAAGCTCGCCCGGGAAAAGTTCGAGGCGGCGGAGAAGAGGCTGGAGCGCGTCGCCGAGATCGCCGACGCCGCGCGCGGCGGCAAGGTGGACCCCGCGAAGGTCGCCGACGAAATCGACAGAATCCTCGGAAGAAAGAAATAGAAGTGAACGAAGCCGACACATCATATTTCCTGCCATACCAGGAAGCGTGGATCAACGACGACTCGCCGCTGAAGGTGGCAGAGAAGTCGCGCCGCGTCGGCTTCACCTACGCGTCGAGCTACCGCATGTTCCAGAAGTGCATGAGGCGCGGCAAGGGCTTCACGCAGTGGGTGAGCTCGCGCGACCGGCTGACGGCGCAGGAGCTCATACGCGACTACATCGCCATGTGGTGCAAGCTCGCCAACGTCGCCGCCCAGGGACTGACCGGCGAAGACATCCAGGTGATCGACACGGAGAAGGACATAACCGCCTTTGTCTGCACGTTCCCGAACGGCGCGCGCATCGTCTCGCTCTCCTCGACTCCGGAGGCGTTCGCCGGCAAGGGCGGCGACGTGTTCCTGGACGAAGTGGATCTGCACCGCGACTCGGGCGCGCTCATCGACATGGCGTATCCCTGCATCATGTGGGGCAACCAGCTTGAGATGGTCAGCGCCTACCGCGTGGACGGGTCGAAGGACACGCCCTTCGCGAAGCTCGTCGCCGAGGCGAAGAAGGACAACCCGCAGCATGCGTCGCTGCACCGCGTGACGATTCACGACGCGGTGGCGCAGGGGCTCGTCGAGAAGATCAACGCGAAGTCGGGCCGCAGCCAGACGCGCGAGGAGTTCCTGCAGCAGACCCGCGCCGGATGCCGCACGCTCGCCGCATGGGAGTCGCAGTTCGAGTGCAAGGTGCAGGACGCGGGCGGGAAGCTGCTGCCGACGAAGATCCTCGCTCCGTGCGAAATGCCGGCGGAGGAGATCGCGGCGATCGAGCGCCGCTATCCGGACGCGCCGCGCTTCGCGGGCTTCGACATCGCCCGTCGCCGCCACGCGAGCGCCTGGAGCGAATGGCTGCAGATCGGCGTCACATTCTTCCTCGTCAGGCGCGAGACCTTCCACGACATGGAGTTCGAGGCGCAGCGCAAGTTCCTCGAAGCTCAGATGCAGGGCCGCACTTCCAAGCGCATCACGCGGCTCGCCATGGACGCGACGGGCCTCGGCATGGAGACTGCGGAGTGGGCCGCCAAGAAATGGCCGGGCCGCGTCGACCAGGTGAACCTGGAGTCGCACCGCCGCCACGAGATATGCATGATGTTCCAGGACTGGTTCAACACCGCGAACGCGAGGATCCCGGCGGACGCGGTACTTCGCGAGGACTACCAGACGCCCGTCCTCAAGACCGCCGCGAACGGCAACGTGCGCGTGTCCGTCCCGGAGTTCGAGAACGACGAGGGCGAGACGTCTCACTGCGACGAGTTCATGGCGGGGGTGCTGGCGCGCTCCGCCGCCGACGCCGGCGGCGCGGAGCCCGCCATGCAGGCGACGGCGGAGATCGATGACGACGATTTGGGGAACGGGGAATGGGGAACGGGGAACGGAACCCTTACGAGAAGGAGCTTCATGTGATGAACATCCTAAGCGGCATCAGGCGGTTTTTCTTCCAGAAGGCGTCGAACGACTTCGACGCGAACGAGGCGTTCCGCCGCAACCAGCTCAGGTACAACGCGCTGCGCGCGCTCGACCCGGACGTCCTGGTGCGGCACCTCGAGGCGTTCCAGCGCGGCGACATCTGCGGGCTCGAGCGCGTCATCGACGAGTTCGAGCAGCGCGAGGACAAGATGCGCATCGGCTCGTTCAAGATGGCGGCCGCCGTCTCGTCCAAGCCGTGGAAGGTGCAGATACGCCAGGGCGAGGAGGAGAACCCGCGCGCCAAGCTGCACCAGGAGCACTTGACGAAATTCTGGAACCGCGTCGAGGCGACGGACGCCTTCTGCCGCAATAGGAAAGGCGGGCTCAGGCTCCTAGTCAAGCAGATGATGAGCGCGCAGTCGCGCGTCTACTCCGTCCACGACATCTGCTGGAAGGTCAACGGCGACGGCACATTGAACGCGACGTTCACGCACGTTCCGGCGTGGTGCTTCGAGAACCGCACCGGACGGCTCAGGTACATCAGGAACGACTGCGACACCGTCGGCGCGGAGATGCCCGACGGCGAATGGCTCGTCACCGTGGGCGAAGGCGTCGGCGTCGCGGCGGCGGTGATCGCCATGGCCAAGCGCCTCTCCTGGAACGACTGGCTGCTCTTCTCGGAGAAGTGCGGCATGCCGGTCATCCTGGGCAACACCAACGCGCAGCGCGATACGCCCGCATGGGCGGCGATGAGCCGCGCCATCCGCGCGATCGCGCCGAAGACCGGGCTTCTCGCCGACACCGGCACGACCCTGAACGCCGTCTCGATGGGCGCGGGCGGACAGAACACATACCGCGAGCTCGTCGACACGGTGGACCGTGCGATATCCGCGCTCTACCGCGGCGGGGACCTCGCCACGCAGTCGAGCGGACCGGACGCCGCGGGCGTCAACGCCCAGGCGGGCGAGTCGGAGCTGATGGACGACGACGGCTGCAAGATGGTCGCGGAGACGCTGCGCGACCAGGTTGAGAAGTTCGTGATCCGGTTCGAGCTCGGCGACTTCGAGCCGCTCGCGGAGATCGTCATCAACCCGCCAGCCGACACCGACGACGTCGACCGCGAGATGAAGATCGACACCCACCTCTCCGGACTCGGCGTGAAGCTGTCGAAGAAGGACGCGCTCGCCCGGTACGGCCGGACGGAGGCGGAGGACGAAAACGACGCCCTTGCCTTGTCGTCGGCACCTGTGACAGATTCCGATTCGCAGAAACTCACCGCTCAGGACATCGCATCGCTTATCTATCCGCTCAGAGCTGGTGGATATAAAATCTCCCAGCCGGTAGACGAGAGAGCGACAGGTCTCAAACTGGAGGAAATCACCCCTGGAGATGGAAGTGACGGCAGCAAAAACCAGCTTGCGAACGAGAAGACAGGCAAGACCCCCTTGCAAAACGACGAGAACCGCTTGCAAAACGCGCCGCGCGTTTCGGACGGACAAGGAGACCCCTCGGGCGAGGACGCGCTTGTAGAGGCTCTAAGCGGCCTGTTTGAGAAGTCGCTTGCCGAGGCAGCGGCTGACGCCGCCGCCGGGGAACGGGGAATGGGGAACGGGGAACGGGAACCGGTAGGGGCCGACCACCGGTATCCCCCAGCCGAAGGCTGTCCGCGAAGCGGATGCCCTAGCAGGGGTGCGGCCCAGGAAGAGCTTGCGAACTCCACCGACGCCCAGGGCAACGAGCACGCCGAAGCCGGATCCAATAACGGTGGCCAGTTCGTCAGCAAGGGTGAGGGCGGCGAAGCCCACACGCCTGAACAAAAGAAACGCATCGACGGCACGATGGCCGTGCAAACGGTTGTTCCGGACACGAAGCGCAAGACGCTCTTCATAACTTCGACAAGGATTGAAAAGCGAAAGGACGGGCACTTATAGGGCCGAAGCCCAAGTGGATACCCGTCCTAACGACGCCACAAATTATACCACAACCACTTTCGGAAAGTCAAGGAGATGAGAATGAAGAGCCTCAACATATATGCTCTCGCGAACGAACTGAACCTCGGAGACCCGAAGTCCGGCACAATACGCGTGCCCTTCGGCCGGTGGGACTTCGGCGCGAAGAAGCTCGACGACGGCCGCACCGTGTTCTTCGTCCAGGAGCTGACGAAGGACGGCGCGGAGCGGATGGCCGCGAAGATCAACGCGGGCGTCGCGGACGGCGAGAAAGGCGTCCCGGTGTACTGGGGGCACCCCGACGTTCCGGAGCTCGCGCACAAGTACCCCGACAAGCGCGCCAAGGGCTGGATCAAGTCCGCGGCGGTCGATGCGGACGCGCTCGTCCTGGGCGTCGAATGGCTGGAGGAGAACGCGACGGACGGCTTCGGCTGGTTCTCGCCCTACTGGGGCGGCCCGGCGACGGACCTCGGAGAGGGGCGCTACCTGAAGCACCTCGACTCGCTCACGTCGGTCGCCTTGATCAACATCCCCAACATACAGGAATTTCGCCTTGCAAACGAGTTGCATGGCGGCTTAAACAACAATGAAACCGGCGCTATCGCCGGGGAAGGAGAAAAGAAAATGGATCGAGTGAAGCTCATCCAGGCCCTTGGGCTCCCGGAGACCGCGACGGACGAAGACATCTTCGCGGCCATCGAGAAGAACAAGGCAGCTGCGGCCGACGCCGCGACGAAACAGGCAGCCGCCGAAGCCGAAAAGGCGCAGGCAGAAACGGAGAAGGACGAGGCGAAGGCGGAGCTCGCGAACGAGCGCGCCGCGCGCTGCGGGCTTCTCCTGGACCAGGCGATCGCCGAGGGGCGCATCAGCGTCGCCGGCCGCCCCGCGTGGGAGAAGCGCCTAAAGGACGACTTCGCCGCCGGTTCGGTCGCCCTCGCGAACGAAAAGCCGCTCAAGACCGCGAGCGCGGTCACGCAGACGCCCGCCGCCCAGGCGAAGGTCGATCTCGTCGCGCTCGCGAACGAGCGGATGCAGAAGAACCCCTCCCTGACCTATCCCGCGGCGTTCGCGGCGGTCATGAAGGAACACCCCGAAGTCAAGTAAACGAAAGGTAAAAGCAAATGAATGCAATCCACCAGAACGGCAAGGCCACGTTCACGGCCGGTGCCGCAATCGCCAAGGGCGAGTTCGTGAAGTTCTCGTCCGGAAAGGTCGTCAAGGCCTCCGCCGCGACCGACGTCTGCATCGGCGTCGCGCTCGATTCGGCGGCAGCCGACGGCGACATCATCCCCGTGCAGCTCCTCTCGAGCGGCGACACCGCCCTCGTCAAGGCGGGCGGTGCGGTCGCGCAGGGCGGCACGGTCTCGTGCCTCGGCACGACCGTCTCCACGGCCGGCGCGCTCCAGTACGGCATCGCGCTCGAGGCGGCCACCGCCTCCGGCCAGATCATCAACTGCATCGTCGGACTCCCGGCGGTCATCAAGATCAGCTAAGTTGAAACCCAAGAAAGGCAATCAAATGAACATGAATCCGTTCAACATTCTCGCATCCGGCACGGCGGCGAAGCCCGGCCAGGTGTTTCTCGCCAACGAGGGCGCGGTGGACAACCAGTTCCTCTCCGAGGCGCTCACGCAGTACTCCGTCGGCTGGACGTCGCCGGACGGCAAGCTCGAGGCGCTCCTCCAGACGCTCACCGGCGCGCCGGTCGTCGTCCCGAAGCGCTTCAGCTTCAAGAAGATGAACAACGCCAAGGCGTTCGCCGCCGTCGAGAACGACGAGGACGTGCGCGCGATCGGCGCGGACTTCAAGCGCGTGACCGTCGGGGGCTCGACCGTCGACGCGCACACGGTCTCGAAGGGCCTGACGCTCCGCATCGACCGCGACGAGCTCAACGACAACCCGCAGGCCGAGCAGGACGCAGTCGCCTACCTGAAGACGATCCTCCTCCGCGGCGAGATCATCCGCGCGTTCGCCGGTCTCAACGGCGCGGCGACGGGCGGCAAGGCCATCACCGCGACCTGGACGGCAGCCGCCAAGGCCGACGCCGACGCGGAGATCCTCGCGCACCTTCAGACGCTCGCCGACGACTCCGGGCTTCTCCCGAACCGCGTCTTCTTCGGCGCGACGGCGTTCGCGAAGCGCTTCACCACGATGCGCGCCTCCGCCGCGGTCGCCGTCTCGAACGGCGCGGGCCTGACGCCCGAGCAGCTCGCGGGCCTCTACGCCGTGGACACGGTGAACGTGTGCAACGAGCGCTACCAGACCGGCAGCGGCAAGGCGACGCTCGTCTCCAACAACGTCGTGCTCCTGTTCAACGCGCAGGGAAGCGGCGTGAAGGACGACCCGTCGAACATCAAGCGGTTCGTC
This sequence comes from Verrucomicrobia bacterium UBA3841, assembly GCA_002392765.1. Lineage (GTDB taxonomy): Bacteria > Verrucomicrobiota > Kiritimatiellia > RFP12 > UBA1067 > UBA1067. The sequence goes on from DGHT01000022.1 coordinate 26,992, forward strand.
ACGAAGGTGAACGGCCAGGACTTCGCGGTGTTCCGCGAGGAGAAGGCGGCGGGCGTCGACGTCACGGTGGCGCACCAGTCGCTCATCGCGATCACGTCCGGCCTCGGCATCGGCAAGATCACCGTCTCGTAAGAAGTTGAAAGGTTGAAAAGTTGAATAGTTGAGAAGTTGAACAGAGGCAAGAACCTTTCAACCTTTTAACCTTTCAACTTTTCAACTTTTCAACCTGGGATGGAGCGAAGCGACATGAACTGGAGAGCAGTTGACGAAAACGACCTCGCGGCGACGACCTCGCAGGGCGAGATCGACGCATTCCGCCAGGACGCCTCGCTCGACGGCTCCGATCCCGTGGCGCGGCTCCTTAAGCGCACCGTCGCGATGGTTCGCGGCTACATCGCCACGAACGGCAAGGTGCGCCGCATGGGGCCCTCGGGGACTCTCCCCGAGAGCCTCATATCCCCCGCGATGGACTACGCCGCGGCGGACGTCCTCAAGCGACTCGCCGTGCCGCTCAACGACGACCGGCGCAAGGCGCGCGAGCGCGCGGAGGACCTCTTCAAGGACGTCGCGGCGGGGAAGTACACTCCGGAGAGCGACGACGCCGACGACACCGCGTCTACCGACGGTCCGGCGATCGAAGTAGTCTGCACCGTCCGCGACCGCGTGAGCGCGGCAAAACTGGAGGGACTGTGAAAATATCCAATGTGAAAATGTTGCCAATATCCAGTTCCAATTCCAATTGGAAACTGGCAACATTGGTACTGGCAACAATGGCAACGATGGCAACATTCGCAAAGACCTTCGACGTCGACATCTCGACCGGGCGGCCCGCCGCGTCGAACGAGGCATACTACCACGGCGAGACGATAGAGTTCCGCGCCGTCCGCGGCAGATCCGTCGTCACCAACGTCGAGTACAGCTGCGTCTGGTACACGACAAACAACTCGTCCTCCGTAGCCTCCGGCGAAGGAGGATGGTGGAAGACCGACGGGCTTGTCTTTCACCCAAGCAACGACGTCGGCGCGGCGAGCTACAGGTTTTTCATGGAGGGCCGGGACGAAATCGGCCGCGACTGGCACGCGAACGGGCTTCTCCGGCTCCTGGATTCTCCGGGGTTCGCGCCCAATGCGCTCGAGCTGCCCGTAAAGACGATCGACTTCGCCGCGGTCCAGGCAGCGAACGCGCCCTGGATCGAGACGGAGGCGGACCCCACCGTGCCCGGCTGGGCGAAATCGGAAGCGCAACCGCTGCCGCCCGACTACGAGACAGTCTCCAACCGCGCGATGAATGCCGCGCTTGCCGCGGACACCTGCACCAAGGCGCAGCTGGACGCGCGAATCCGGGCTATACTCGCGACCAACACCTACAACCTGGCGGCTAATGCCGGGTACTATCTCGTTGTCCGCGACCTTGCCGTCGCTTTCGGCGCGACCGTCACGAACGACCCATACGCCATCCCGCCAGCCCCCGCGCCGTCGCCGGAGCCTGCGCCGTCCATCCAGACGCGGCGGATTGCGATGTTCATCATTCCCGTCAACTCCGAGACGAACGGAATTTTCTGCGGCTTCGAACTCAAGGCCTCGACGAACAATTTCTCGCACGCGGCGGACGAAGCGGCCCGGTTGCAATACTACGCCCAATCCGAAATCGCCGACACGGGCATGGAGGGTACGAACATCTGGGACCGCATCCGCATCTATACCGGCACGTCGCACGGCACGGATGACGTCCGCGCCTACACGCGCATACCGAACACCATCGAATGGCCCTGGCCGCTGACGAGCGTTGTCGCGCTAGTCGATGCATCGTGCCTGGTGCGCCATCCGTCCGGCGATTGGCTGCGCGAGGACAACGAGGAAATCGTCTGGTGCTACCTGCGCAACCGCGCGCTCTCGCCGCCCTACGAGCGGGAATCCGGCACGGCACACGGCCTCTGGCGCCCGATCGCTCCCGTCAGATGGTACAAGGAGTTGCCCCCATGGGCGCGGTAGGGGCACGCGTCCGCCCGCGATCGCAACGGTTTTTGCAGACCAAACCAAGAAAGGAAAAAAACAAAAATGAAAAAGACAACGATACTCGCCGCTATCGCGGCAACCGCAATCGCGGCTATCGCCGCCGGTCGCACTCCGGCCGAAATCCGCGACGCAATCTCCGATATCGCGGCGCGCGACATATCGCAGGCCGAGAAGAGCGCCGCCCGGGTCGACCTCTTGCGCGGCATGTCCGAGGCCGAATGGCGCGCGTGCTTCGACGACGTTCTCGCCTACGCGGCCGACAAGCCATACAAGGAGGGGGAGAAGTGCAATTCCGCCGTCTACAATTACGCATTCTTCAAGGGCTTGAATCTAGTCAACTTCTTAGGCAGAGCGAAGGATCTGCCGTTCGATTCGCGTGCGCTCTGCGCCGAGTATGACGAGCGCTTCGCCGCGCTGCATTTCATCAAAACACTCCCGCCGTATGCCGCGTGGCCCAAAATGACAATCGAGCTCATGCACCGCGCGAGGTACTACGAATTGTGCCCGACAACCGCCGCGAAAATTGAAGCCAGCATTGCCGCGGGGAAGAATAAGTGCGACGTGTCCGGACAGACTTTCGCCCAGCATGTCCGCGACATGGCCGAGGCGCTCGCGTACGCCAACGATGCGTGGGGGCGGCAGTATGCGACCATGTCGGAAAAGTTCGCCGACGATCTCTGCAAACGGCTCTCCAAGAGCGCGCTCAAGGCCGTCAAGCGCTCATTGCGCGCCAAAGGGAAATCGTTCGTTGCGAAGGTTGGCGGGGAGAATCCCGTCGAGGCCCCGGTCAATGCGCTGACGGACGCGCTCAATGCGCCGCGCTTCGCGGGGCTTGTCGAATGGTGCGACGAGTGGTGTCCTGAAGCGTCCGCCGAAGCTGCGAGGCTGATTGCCGCGTTGCCGGGCGAGGAGGCGATCGCCGCGTTAAAAAATGGCGTATTCGTCGGCGAACTCGACTTCAACTCCGCGCGCAGGGCGTGGTTGCGCATGTGCCTGGGCGTTGAAGAGTACAACGAGTTCATCCGCCAGTACAACGGCGATTGAGGGCGCGTGTAAAGTGTAAAAAGGGAAAAGGAAAAGTGAAGGAATAATAGAAATGAAACCCATCCGCAACTTTACACTTTACACTTTACATTTCACACTCTCTTGCGCGGCGCTGGCGGCGGCACGCGAGAAGGTAGAGCCTGCGACACCCGCGCGGGCCCCCGCGTCCGAAACCCCGGCCGCCGGGGAAATTTCGCGGATGGGCGGGGAAATCACCCGGGCCGCCGGGTTTTACACCCGGGCCGCCGGGTTTTCTTCCCCGGCCGCCGGGAACGCCGAAAGCGTCCTCGCCGCGGCGTTTGCGTCGGCGAACGCGGCGGATATTCCGGCAATCCTCGCCGCGGCGTTTGCGTCGGCGAACGCGGCGGATATTCCGGCTATCCTCGCCGCGCTTCCGGCGGACATGCTGGATTCCGCCGCGCCGGAAATTGCCGCGACGCTGTACGCGGCGCTACTCAAATCTGCCGCGCCCAGCCTCTCGCCTGCCGCGCTTGCCGACGCAAAACGCGAGTGGTACGAGCGATTTGCCGCGGACGGCGGCTCGCGCGCAAGTTGGATTCTGCGGCGCGCCAAGACGCTTGCGGAGCGCGGCGAATCGACGGACGCTCTGCGCGCGGCGTTTTTGTCGACGCTCGAGCGTTGGATGCAAGAGGAGGATTGAACCATGCGGAAACTGTACGAGTTGGGACCCGATTCCGAAGTTGCCGAGCCGTCCGACGTGCCGACGGTCCCGTCCAACGTCAGCGCATTCGCGAACGACGCGGGGTATGTGCGGCGCTATGCGCTTCTTGCCGCGGATGTCGCGTACTCCGGCGCGACCGCGTCCGCCGCGCTGCGAGACCGCGCGGTGAACGGTGTCGACCTTTCCGGGCATGCTTCGACCGCGGCGCTTTCGCTGTCGTTCCCAGAGGCGTCGAGCGGGTATGCGCGCGATTTCTTTGTCCGGCTCACGGTGGATGCGGGCGCGGCGTCCGCACCGACGGTGACGTTGCCGACGGGCGCGACAATTGATTTCGGTTCTGATTCTCTCGACGATCTCGATGTCGGGGTCAACCTGTTGCTGTTTTCGGAGATCGCGGCGAATCATTGGCTTGTCGGCGTGAAGGGCCCGGAATCATGATTGCCGCGCACCATAGCATGTTGTCGGCGGCAAAGTCCGCACCGCTGTTGCCGGATGGGTACGTTGAACTGCCGTTCGTCAATACAAACGGCGACACTGTTTCCGGGGATGCGAAGAAGGTGAACAGCGCGGCAGCGTTCAACACTGGTTTCACGCCGTCCGCGGCAACGGTAGTCGAGACGTCCATTTGTCCCGGCGACAACGGCACGGGGGAGTGGGAGACTTTCATCGGGGGGAGCGACAACGGCGATGCGCGGACCGGTGCGTGGCTGTTGAGACGATGGGGGCATTTTGCGCAATTTTGTTTTTCCGTAAATGCATGGGTCGGGGATGCGTATGCTAGTGGCGCGAGGTCGTCAGAATTCATAAACGCGACGTCCTGGGTGCAGCTAAGAATCAGGATTGGGTCGGTGGTATACAGGGTTGATGGAGCGGAGGAGACAGTATCCGTCCCACATAGCCAGTCGTTTTCCGGTGTTGCGCCGATATGGATAGGCGCATCAGGCAGGAAAAACTACTCTAACAGTTATCGAGGTTGCAAAGCTCTGTTTGGCCGGACGACCATCACCGAGGGGGGCGTACTTGTTAGAGATTACATTCCGGCAAGGCGGACAATCGATTCCGTATGCGGCTTCTACGATCTCGTCGCGGGAGAGTTCAAGCCTTCCGAAGTACCCAATCATGTATTTACAGCGGACGGATACTAACGAGGATCGCCATGACACGCTACTACACCTACAACCCAACCACCAAGAGCCTGACCGTCGCGCCGCGCGTGATTGTCGAGGACGGCAGGACGCTCATTCTCGGCACGGCGGCCGATTACGCGCGATATCTCGGCGCGTATCCTCTCGCGCCTGCCGCGCCCGCGCCGGAACCGCCGGAGGGCAGGGTCGCCGTTCCGGACGGGTATGCGCTGCAAGACGGCGCATGGGTGCGCTCCTACCGCTACGAGGACGCGCCGGCACCGACAATCGCGGATTTCGACGCCGCAATGGAGGACCACTTGCGAGCCGAGTGCGAGGCGCGCGGGTACACGACCCGCGAACCCGACGCGTACCTCAACAGCGAAGTGCCGCGCTGGGCGAGCGACGCCCGGGACTGGGTTCGCCACCGCGACAAAACGATGATGTACGCGCTCGAGATCATGAACGCGGTCGAGGCCGGAGAGCGCGAGCCGCCGACATTGGCAGAGTTCAGGGCGGGGCTTCCCGCCATACAATGGAGTGTGGCTGCAAATGCACTTGACGCTTAAGATATCCGAATCGGATCTGGCCGACCTGCTGCCAAGCGAAAACAAGCTTGCGCAGGCCGCTGGCCGCGGCGTATCCAATGCGGTCAAGCGACATCTGGCGGAACGGGACTCCAGGGCGAGGCCTGACGACGGAATGCCGCATACAGGTTATTACGGAGATGCGGCGGGAGGCGTCACTACCGACGTATCCGGCAAGATGGCGGTTGTCACGATTCACAAGGAGGGTGTCGCGCTGCACTATTACGGCGGCGTCGTATATCCGACGAAAGGACACAAAGCGCTTGCCATACCGAAAAGCCCGGCGACAGCGGGAAAGCGTCCCGCCGAAATCGATCCCGACCGTTCGCGGTTCGCGCTCGTATGGCCCAAGGGAAAGACCGTTGGAACGCTGCGCGACAAAAAATCCGGGGACATAGTGTATCTGCTTGTCAGCAAGGCGACGATTAAAGCAGACAAGACCATCCTCCCGACAGAGGACGAAATGTTCGAAGCCGGCAAGTCCGCGATGGAGGCGATACTATGACCGAAGCGGAGCTCATACTTCAGAAAGCGCTTGTCGGATCCGATCTGGATTCCTCGCAGTGGAACCAGATACAGGCGGGCTTCAGGAACCGCGCGTTCTTCTCTTCGCGCGTCGCCGAGGTCAACATCCTCGCGGCAATGCGCGAACGTGTTGCAAAGTACGCCGAGGGCGAAACCGATCTCTCGAAGATTCGCATGATGATCCGGGATGACCTGCGCAGGGCGAACTACTCTCCAAAGCCCGGCGAGGAAGGCACGATCCACGACCTCTTCAGCCAGGCGCGGCTTGACGTCATCATCAAGACCAACGTCGCGCAGGCTCGCGGCTACATGCAGTTCGCGGAGGGAATGAGCCCCGGCGCGTTCGCCGCGTTTCCCGCGCAGGAATTCATGCGCGTACGCTATTCGCGGCACCCGCGCGGCGACTGGCCGCAGCGATGGGCGAAGGCTGGCGGCAAGGTTTACGGCGGCAAGATGATCGCCATGAAGGACGACCCGGTATGGGAGCGGCTTTCGGTATTCGGCAATCCGTTCCCGCCCTTCGACTGGGGCAGCGGCATGGGCGTCCTCGATGTGGACCGCAAGACCGCGATCCAGCTCGGGCTAATCAGCGACGAGGAGCTGCGCGGCAAAACCGCCGCGCTCCGCGAGAAGCCCGTGCCCGACTTCAACGCCAACCTGCAGGCGACCGTGCCTGTGCCGAACCTCCGGCACGACTCGCTCTGCGGGAAGATACTCATAAAGAACTTCGGCGACCAGGTTGCGATTGAGAACAGCGTCGTCAGCTGGCAGGGGAATCTGATTCAGGACGTAATCGCCGGTCGGCGCAAGAAGGCGCAGCTTGGCGTCGGATACAACGGCCGCCCCCTGCCTCTTTCGCACAACTTCTTCAGGGAACACCTCTCGAAGCACTTCGGCGACAACGAGACAAACCCGCAATCCATCCCTCTGACGGTCGGGGACTACGAGCTGCTGCCGACAGTGTGGCGCAGCCCGGACAGGGTGACAAAGAGCCGCGACCGCGACCATCTTGAGTTCGAGACGTTCGATGGCGGTATCCTGCATCTATTCGTCTCTGACATCAAGGGCATAAGGAGTTTCTACAAAACGAAATCCGGGAGGAGCCTGCAGTGAGTCGCACACACGACTCGCGCCTTTTGGCCAAGCTGCAGCTGAACGCCCGGACACGGATATAATACCATAAACCACTTCAAAAAGGCAACAGCAAAATGAAGATCAAGGAATTCCAGGAAGCGATAGCCGACGAGTTGAACGGCATTGACGAGCTTGTTCAGGGCGGATGCAAGGCATTTGCAGAGGACTCCCGGGAAGTCTACAAGGGGTCCGACCAGCACGTCCAAAGCGGGAAGGTCGCCATTGTCGTGGTGACGCCGGAGATGACAAGAAACGGCTGCTCGTCCGATGCCATTTCGGCGGAAACGCAGCTGCTTATCCAGTGCAGCGAAAAGCCAATGGTGGCGCGCGCCCAGCCGGGCGTCATAACCGCGCTCGACGCGGCGGAGATCGTCATGTACGCGCTTGACGGCTCGCAGTTCTGCTGGCTCGATACGCGGCAGACGCTCGACCGGCAGGCGGGCGTTCTGACTGCTACAGTCACTTTTGCGACATCGATGTCATTCGAGAAGTGTAAAGTGTAAAATTGCGGTATCAAGGAGATGGAGCATCTTGTTCCGTCACCAACCGGAAAAAACAAAACAGAAAGGAACAAACAATGCCGATAACACCAGCATCGGTCGACGGAACCTGGGGCGTGTCGAAAACGCTGTCCGGGTACACGATCGAGTCGTACAACGAAACAAAAAACCCGGTCAGGGAAACCGTCCCGGACCAGTACAACCGCGTAGCGAAGGAAATCCGCTACGATACGCGCTGGGACCTGCGCATGACAGTCCGCGGCAGTGCTGCGCCGTCCGACGTCTCGATCTCGTTCAACAGCAACACGTACATAGTCGACAGCGTCGAAGAGGCCGGGCAATACAACGGGCTGCTGCGCTACAACATCACGGCGCACCGTTACGAGAACTGCAATGCGGAAACGGCCATGTCAGCCGGATCGTCGACACCAGCCGGATCGTCGACATGAGCAGGCTGAATCCCGATAAAGCGATGGCGGCGCTGATGCCGCTGCCGATCGAGATTGCGCCGGGCGTTGAGGTGAGGCCTGTGACTCTCGGCATGTGGGCCGCACTCGAGCGCATAAAATCCCCGCTCGTCACAGGCGAGGAGCCGAAGGACACGCTGGAGCTCATCCCGTCACTCTACCTCCTTACGCACGATCCGCGTATTGTGCTCAATGGCGGGCTGCTGGAGGCCGCGATGGCCTGGGCGGACACTCTGCCGGTGACGGCGATGGACGCCATACAACGCGCCTGCAACAAGCATATAGACGCGGCACTTGCTGTAATCCCTCAAAAAAAAACGACGGACCGCGCAGGCATTCAGACGGATTCATCGCCCGTCTCGTCGACTTCGCCGCGGCAAGGTACGGGTGGAGTTTTTCCGAAATCCTCTGGGACGTGCCAATGTCGGCGCTCTACCTCCTTGAAAGGCAAGAGTGGCTTGACAAGGACAAAATCTTCCCGCTCAGTGCGATAGAGGAGATTGACAATGGCAAAGAAGCTGAAAGTTGAAGTCGAAACAGACACGCGGCAGGCGAAGAGAGAACTAGCGGACCTGGCGAACGGTGTCGATTCCGGCGGCGCGTCCGACCAGGCCGCCTCTGCGGCCAAGCGCTTGGCGCAGGGCGCGGATGCGGCGGCGAAATCGTCGCGGCAGCTGTCGCAATCGGCTTCTGAAGGCGCGGCGAGTTTGAAGGCGACCGTGAAGGTGTTCGGCGGCATGGCCGTCAGGATGGCCGCGTCGGCGGCAGCGCAGTCGCTACCGGAAGGTTCGACTGCCCGCACGACGGTGGATGCCGCCGGCGGCGCGATTGCGGGTGCCTTGCAGGGCGCGGTCGCAGGTCCGATCGGAGCGGTTGCCGGCGGGCTAATGGGGCTTACAAGCGCCCTCATGCAGGCCAATGCGGAGGAAAAGGCCAGAAAGGACGCCATCCTCGCCACGAATGCCGCCAACCGCGAACAGCTGGAGGCGATGTGGAAGGCGGAAGACCGCACGGAAAAGTTCAAAAAGCAGCTCGATGAACTGTCGAAAATCGAGGATCCTGATTTGCGCAGGGAGCGCTTGACGTCCGCATTGAAAGAACGCGAAGTGAACGGGATGAATGAGAGCGACACGAAGCTGTTCAACGCCTCCTCCAATTTCGCGGGAGAGGGTGGCGACAAGGCGTTCCGGGAAGCGCTGACGGAGCGTAGCGCGCTCAAAAGCGAAATATCGCAGCTCAAGGCGCTGCTGGAGCAGCCTGAAGCCCGCAAATCGGGAGGCGGCGGGAGCAGCCGTGAAAGCATGTCCGCTTTGGACAATCTGTCCAGGCTTGGCGCGTCATTCGGCGGCGATTCGGGGCGCGACATGCTCAATGTACAAAAAGACCAGCTGGAAGTTTTGAAGTCGATTGACCGCAAGTCGACTTCGGGAGGTGCAACATGGCAATAACAGTACCCTCGGGTTGTTATCGGCAACCGATAGAGCAGGAAGGCATAGACGCGTCCGGCGCAAAGACGTTTAATTACGTGCTTAAGGGCCCATATTCTTCCCTGCAGACTTTCAAGAACAGTCTGACGGGCGGGCAGGAGATTGAATCCGGGTGGGGGTTCGCGTCCGCCATGCTCAACCGCAATCCTGGCGGTCTGGGCACATTGACCATAACATGCAAACCGATCGCAGATGGAGAATCAGGCGGCGGGTCCGATGCGTCCACAACGCCACTAGATGAAATATGGCAGATTAAATCATGCCGCAACGACATGTCGGTTTTAGCATATTGCGGCAAGGGTCCGTCAAATCCATGCCGGGAATGGATCGAAGCATGGATGAAAGAGCCCGACGGCGAGCTGGCGAAGGCCGACTCGTTCAGGAAGCCTGACGGTGAAGTTTTTGCCATACTTGCTGGGTCGGAGGGTTCATCGGAGAGTTCAGGAGCCGAAACCCGCGGGCAGGCGACCGTCGAGGTCATGGGCAAGTTGCGGGAAGGGAAAGAATCGGTAATGCGGTTTTATCCGATGCTGATTTGCACCAAGATATATTCCGTCGCCCCGGCTTCAGTGTACGAAAATCTCTCTTATATAGACACGCCAAACCCCGGCACGACCACCAAGAAGCCGGGAAATCTATCAACAATCATCAGCAATCACGAGTGGCTTAAATGCCAAGATGATTGCGAACAGATGCAAAACGGAAACTGGCGGCGCATCCAGGCCTGGATCGGCGCGCCCTCCTGGGACGACAATTTCTACGGCACCGCGAACCGCTGGCCCATGCCATACTCGCACAGCAACAGCTGAAACCCGCCTTCAACTTTTCAACCTTTCAACTTTTCAACCGTTAAATGATACAAATTCCGCAGAAAGGAGAACCGCTTCGAGCCGATTGGGCCGCCCAAATCACGGGCCGCGTCAACTCGTTGGCGCCGATAGGCTCGCCGAGGATGCTGGTTCGCGACGGCATTGGCGGCTTCGGCAGCGAACCGTGTCCGCCAAACCACCGCGACAGGCGCGGTATCGCCAGCAGGACGTCGCCGCCAGGTTGCTTCGAGCTTGTTGAGCGTACTGTCACGCGCAATAACATTTCGTTAATCGAACATTTCTTCGTCAATCAATACTACATGGTCGGAGACCTTTTGAAAAAATGCTCGGTGATTGACGGGGAAGTAGAATCAGAACAGTTTGTCATTTCTTTGGAATCGATCCTGCTTTCATCTATCGGCGAGAATGTGCAATCTGGAGAAATAACATCATGGGTAATGCTCCAGATAGATGCACGGGGCGATGCCTATCCAAGGGGCAATGGCGAGACGGAGGAAAACGACGAGGCTTCTCCGCAAATTAAAATATTTATGGATTTCAACGAGGTTGAAGAATGCCAGAGAGACCTCGACTTTCATACTATACCCCTTTTCATAGTGCAATTTCAATACGTTGCCGAGGAAGAGGTCATTAAAGGGCTGGAAATCACATGCGACTTTCGCCGTGGTCTCTTTGGCCAGCAAGTGGAGCTTATATGAGATTGATTGTGATCCTGTTCGCGCTTATATACCGATCTGCAATGGGTATCATGTCGCAAAACGCAACATTGTTTTTCGGAGGCGATGCAACAAACAAATTGCCGGCATTCGTAGATTCTTATGGATATTTCGACTCGTCGGTCACAAACCGCCGTCCAAGCTTGCGGATATCGTCCTCGGTTGCCGCCGCAGTACTATCAACTGCCGGAGGAATCCTGCAGCGCCACATCCTCGCTGTGGAGCCGGAAAGACTGAATATCGATAGGTTTGATGCCGAATATTTCAGGACAAACGATTTTCTGGGGTGTATCTACGATTGCGACAAATATGCTGCGGCATCGAATCGCACGGTGGAACTGTGCAGAATTACAGGGGATTATCTGGAGTACGCATTTGACATGTTTCGGAGTGCAGTCAATATCGGCAATCCCAATGGGTATACCTGGGATGGTTATAGAGACGGAGATTACCTTAGGAATCCATTTGGCTGGGGTTCATCTGTACTAGACAACTACATTATAGCACTTAATGCACCCTCTGTCTTGGAAGCCGCCGAGTCAGAAGGTAATCCTGAATTATTGGAGTACAACCCCGAGTTTCCCGAATGGGACTGGCGTGAAGGCAGCGCCTGGCAATGGCGAACACCAGGGCAATGGGCATATACATGGCCAATGCTTTGCTATTGCAATGCTGATGGATTCATTATTAGCACCAACACATCGTTTCGCCCGCCGGAGACCATTCTGAACACCTATGTAATTCCTCTTTCCAATTGGTGGACGGGAGAGAATTTTCTGCGAACAAACCCTCCTGTTATGCGCAGTGTAGAAATTCCTCGGCTCCTTGCAAGTCGATATGTCGACCGTCCCGCCTCGAACTACAATGTCAATATCACAAGCAATTTGATTAATACCAGCCGCATGTCCCATGCGAAAGCCGGTGCAATTCAGTATGCTGTTGCTATGATGGACAGGCTTTACGGTCAAAGTTTTGGTTTTAGGTTTTGGGAAGGTAAAGAGCAGTACGCATTACGAGGTGTAGACTATGGCGGCGGGATCACTGTCGGCGAAGGTAATTGGCAGTTCATAGCGAAAGAACGTCTTCCTGGCGCTTTTGTCGGAACCATGTCAATAAACCAGTCGCTACCGTGGGGAGACCCTCACCCCGTATGGATTCAGGAAGACACCACTAATTTTCCAAGCCACAATGAATTTACAATGGAGACTCCTTTCTACTCCTGTTCTGGCATCCACCATGGTTACGGAGGGATTGTGTCAGCATCCCAAGGTCTCGTCGTCCCGTTTGAGGCTCTTCAGAGTTTGATTTTGGGCATAGGTCCGCCAGGCACTTACGAGATATCACTTGAATTGGTCGCTCCCGACACCGTCACAATATCGGCGTGGGGATCGTCTAGGTCGTGCCGCGCCGACCTAGACGATCTCTATGTTAGTTTTGGCGTAAGCGGCGCAGAAAGCACGTTCGTTGTTTATCCTGGCAATGTCATTTCAAATGCAAACCCGTACGTGCACTGTTCTGTTGGCGTGGGAGGAGACGGACACTGGCTGTCCGGGAAATATCTGTGGTCAATGATTGAAGCCGATGTATATTCATTTGACCGCATGGAGGTTTATGGGGAGTATACATCTGCCGGAGGCCTTGATTTATTAGGACAACCGGATCAGGCGTCAATGTTCGATTATGGCCTGAGTGTTTACACGAATTATGTAGAGTATACTCGCATCCGCAAACTTCGAGACGGCATTAATAAAGGGGCAAAATCCATTCACAATGTTTCAAATATGGTACTCAATGCGGCTGACAATCTGAAAGCCCAAGCTAGATCTCAAATATCCCAATTGATAGGAGGCGATATCGAGGATCTTAGATCGCTCCTTGTCGTTGACAATCGCGAGATAACGAATCTTCGCGGTCAGATTGACGGCGCAATCGCTTCGTTGCCGGCTCGCTCGGCTTTGTATATGTCCAGCTTTACTTGCTCATGCGACAATCCGGGCGGCCCGTATACTGTCACATACCGTATTGACAGCGAGGGATCGGCAATACCTGTCACCCACACCCTTGTTATGACACCAGGCACTGTACTGTCCGTCGGCTCAATATCCGCCGACTTCGTTCCAACCTCGAGCAAGGAAGGAAGCACCCCGCCAGCATCGGTGTATGCTACGCAGTATTTCCCGACGCGCTATAGATTTAGCCTTGACACCATCAACCTACCTGAGGATTAAATAAGTTTGCAAATCTCTTGCAACCGCATTGCACATTCTCGACAACTTGATTCTTTATCTCAAATCCCATTGCGTTTTACAGCGTTTGCGGGCAAAGCGGGGACGGGGAGTTGTGAAATTGTGGCAACTGGGAAAGTCAGCATCCTGCCGGCGGAATCAAGGAGATGGAGCATCTTGCTCCGTCACTGCCGGGGGAAACTGGGGGAACGGGCGTCCCGCCCGTTTGAGAATTGTGGAATTGTGGGAAGAGTGAACCGGGGAGGGACCGGGAAGGGTCGCGCTTCAGCGCGTCCTTATTGCGCAGCGCCGGCGCCATGCTCCACATACCCGCGCTCGAAGTCGATGACCGTTGCGGGAAGGCCGTTGTCCCACTGGTGCCACCATGCGTCGAGACGTCCAAGATAGAAGTCGGCGATCAGCCCGGACCACATCCTCGCCGCATAGTCGTTCGTCGGCGGTCCCCATACGGTGAGTATCCGCCTTGCGTTCTTCACATAAATATCCGCAAGCGCCGGATCGCCCTCGGCGCAATCCCGCGCCATTGCGACCCATCTCTCCATGTTGAGCGTCGGATGGTTCCTGAGCCTCGCGTCAATGTCGAGAAGTCCCTCCCGTATCTGGCGCCGGAGCTCAAGCGCACGCTCCGTGTTCAGGGCTTCGCGTTCGCGCTGCTCTTCGTACATAAGCCTGTCGATGCGGTATCCGTCGACCAGAGACGTGTATTCCGCAAGGTCGAAGCGGAAAAGCGGCGAAGCCGCAAGGACAGGGTCCTTCGCCGCTTCGCGCATCGCGGCCGCACCTTCCTCCCGCAACGCCATCTCATCGTCGGCGATCTCGCCCCACCAGGCGCTGCCGCCGGCGGACGGACGCTCCACCGGCTTCTTGCCGCCGGGACCGGAACTCCAGTGCGGTTCCGCCGGACTCGACTGCCAGCGGAAGCGCGGATGGTCGTTGAACCTGGACCAAGGTCCGCGCAGAAACGCATCCCAGGCTCTCTCCAGCGCCGGGGAACATGCCCCGTACCGGCACAGAGACCATCGGCGGAACCAGTCGTGAAGATCGATCCTTGCCGCGCCCTCCGGCCGCCAATAGGAATCGTAGACAAGCTCGAACACCGGCTCCATGCACTCCACGCCCTCCGGCGCAGTGCCAAAGCCGACAAGATTGCCGCGATTGGACGATGCAAGCGCGCCGTCGCGACCGTTCGCGTAGAACTCAAGCGGCCCGGACCCGAAGTCGTTGGCGCCGCCCATGTTCGGGATCAGGCTCCATATCCATTCCTTTCCGCCGAATCCCGCGAAACGGTCCCAGTTCCACTTGCCCTTGCCGTAGTGCCGCGTATAGTCGACCGCAAGGTCGAGGACAAGCATGGCGTCGTCCGGGATGTTCTCCGTAAAGGCCCTGTATCTGTCAGCGGTCCAGCAGTCCTCGAGGAACATCCAGCCCTGCACAGCCCACGTGGCGTCAGGGTTGGCGTCGCGGATTCCATCAAGTATGTTTTCCGCGCAGTGCGCAAGGCCCCTGCGAATATCCTGCTCGTCCGTCCAGGGGAACTTGAGTTCGTTGAAGCTGTCGGCGAGGTAGTACCTGGTCCTGCCGAACTCCTTCTCCCACTCCTCCACCCATACGCGAGCCATCTCCCTGAATATGGGCTGGTCGGGAGAAAGGAACCACGCATGGTTCGTGTCCCAGCGGACTTCCTTGAGCTTCACGTCAGTCCGCACTTCCCTCAGAGCCTCCGGAACGAACCCCGCGAAGCCGTGCACGACCGGCTCAATGCCAAGCTCGCGCATCCGGGAGAGTACCGCATGCTGAAGTCTCACCGACCTCTCGCGCCACTGGCGCGGCAAACCGTCGGGATATCCGGAGAGGTTGCCCATCCTGAACCACGGCAGATGCGCGGGACCGACAAACCACTTCTCTATCTTCTCCTCCGGGACGCCAAAGCGCCTCAGCATGCGAAACGCAATCTCCTCGTCGGCGATCGTTGCAAGCGACATGTTTATGCCGTGCAGCGCCATCCAGTCCAGCTCCTCCATCCAGCGCTTCTCGCTCCAGAACGGCATGGAGTAGCCGAACGTCACAACGTTGAAAGCCTGAAAGTACCTGACGGGCGCCTCGACACGCACATCCGGCGAAGGCGCGAACGCGGCAGCCGCGTCGAAGCGCTTTCCGCTCCATGTCGCAATCGCGGCGTTCTTCGACTTCGCGTTGTCATAGAAGGCACGGCAGATCGCAGTTGGAGACGACCCGCGCAACGTCCACCCGCCGTCCGCGATCTCGTACACCTGCCGTCCCCCGGGGGCGCACGGAATATCCTCTATCCTGACCCTCGCGGCAACTTCCTCGCCGGCAAAGCGCGCGATGACGCCGCGCGACGGATGCGCCGCCGCATTTTCAGCGGTCACCTCCAGCGAGGCCTTCAGGCGGATATCCTCGCTGCTGGAGCCGACAAGCACCTCGAACGTCCCTGGCTCAACGACCCACTTCAAATTCGCATCGAGAAGCGCCAGATGGTGCGGCTCGAGGGCAAAGGATATCCGCCTTGTCTCCATCGGCTCCAGATGGACCTTTTCAAACCCGCGGAGCATGGAGTCCCACGTGACCACGCTCGACTCGACGTCCTTCACATACAGCTGCACGACCTCCGAGCCCGCCATCCATCCAGTGTTGGTGACGTCCAGCGAAACGACGCGCCGCGTCGCCGCGTCGGCCACGCGGGGTTCCACGCTGATGTTCGAATAGGCGAAACGCGTATAGCTCAGCCCGTAACCGAACGGATACAGCGCCCCTTGTACGCGAGTATGCGCAAACTCGTCGGTCTGGCCGTTGTGCGAACTTTTCCGGAACGGAAAGTTCAGCTCGATCTGCCCGACCGTCTTCGGGAACGTCACGTTCAGCCGTCCGCACGGATTCACCTCGCCGAACAAAGTGCGAGCGACGGCGACGCCGACCCTGCTTCCGCCGAACCACGTCTCAAGGATCGCCGCGACGTTGCGCTCGGCCCAGTTGACGGTGACGGGCTGGCCGTTGACCAGGACAAGCACTACCGGCCTGCCCGTCGCATGCAGACGCTTCAGCAGCATTTCCTGCCGGCCGGGGAGGTCCAGCGACGTACGCGACCTGCACTCGCCGGTGATCTTCTCGCTCGTGCCGAGGACCGCCACCACCACGTCCGCGTCCGCCGCGGCCGCCACGGCCTCGTCCATCATCTCCATTTCGTCCCTGTCTGGCTCTGTCGGGACGATCTCGCTGTCCGGCCACGTCCTGTCGACCGTTTCGCAACCCTTCCTGTAGACAACTTCCGCATGCCCGTCCAGATATTCCCTGAGCCCGCGCAATATGCTGACGTCGTCGTTGTCCCGCGGTCCGTAGCGGCTCGTCATGTAGTCTGTCTCGTCCGCGAGCGGACCGGCGACCAGTATCTTTCCGACGCGGCTCCGGTCCAGCGGCAGCACGCCGGTGTTGCGCAGGAGCACCAGCGACTCCTCCTGGATCCGGTCGGCTGTCGTGGTCCGCGGCCCCGCCCCGTCTGCACTCGACTCCATGAACACCTGGAGCCGCGCGCCCCATTCGCGGCGAAACTGCCCTGGACTGCTCTTCGGCAAGGCGCACTTGACGAGAAGGTAGTTGTAACCCTTCGTCACCTTGTGCCGGAACCACTCCGGCGCCATCAGCATGCCTTCCGTCCAAGGGAGGCCGCGATAGACCTCCTTGTCTCCGATGAACGCCTGGAGCCGCGATGCACCTCCAAGCGCGAAAACCGCCTCGCCCGCCTCGTCGCTCCAGAAGCGGAACATCAGATACGCGAGCCGCCCGCGCTCGCTGCCGTAGACGTCGCGCAAGTCGAAGAACACTTCCGGCGTCCGCTGCGGAACTTTGTAGAGGTTGCGGTACTTCAAGTCGTCCCACCCTTCCGGCTCGAAGACCTGTTCCTCAATCGGCTTCGTCTCGTCGTAGGGATACGCCTCGCCGGACGTGTAGGCGGCGACGACAGGCAGTTCGACGCGCTTGACCGTATCGGGGAAGCACGTAATGCGCCCAAGCGTCGTCGCATACGGTACCAGTTCGATCGCCGTTCTCCTTCCAGTCGGATGCACAAAGAGCGGCGGATCGGGCATGAAGCGGTTGAAGTCCGCTGTTCGCCACTCCTCGATTTCGCACACCGGCACCTTGAGCACCATCGCCGGGGACTCGAACGGATAAGAGCTCTTCCTGAACTCGACCTTTAAATCGGCTTTCTTGAGCTCGTTCGTGTCAAAGGCATAGTTCCAGGGGCCGTTAGGCACAATCCTGAGCGCCCCAAACGCGTCGCCGGGCTCTTCTTCGACAACTTCGCTCGGCACGGCGTATGCGAAGGTAATCGGTCCGCGCTCAAACCAATGCCAGTTGCGTTCGCTCTTCAAGGCGACCTTCGTGGGAAGCGGAACGACGAACGTGTCACCGTCCTTCCATACGCGTTTTTCGACAAGGACCTTTCCCGCATCGGGCCGGTCGCACCACGACGGAACGCGGTACTTGAGCGGCATCTCGACGGTTCCGCCGCGATAGACGATTCTTGCTTCGTCGCCAAATGGATAGCCGCCGTCAAGCTCCTCCAGCGTGTACTTTACGCCGCGATATTCGCCGGAGAGCGTGGACGGACCGTAGACCATCTTGACCGGCGCGCCCGTCTCAGCGTCCTTGAGCCACAGACGCGCAACGTACGCGGGCATGGCGCGACCGATGTTGCCGGTGCAGCACTGCGGAAAGTGCGCCTTGCGGTACTGCCGCCAGGTGGATTCCGCATAGTTGAAGTGGGCGCTTTGCGAAAACGGCGTGCAAAACGCCTGGTTTACGGACGAGAGATACTGGTGGCGCCTGAAGTCTTTGGTGCAGCTTCCCGGAAGCGCATTGTAGACGATCCGCTCCATGCGGTCAGCCGCCGCGACGCTCCCCTCCGCCATCAGATAGTAGCCAAGCGCCCATGTCATGTCGGCAGCGAGACATGTTTCGTGCCCCTGCCTCGGATCGCGTCCGGAAAGAAACTCGTTGCCCGAAATCTGTCCATCCGCCTGTTCATTGACGGCAAAGACATCCTCCATAGCGCACCGGCCTTTTTCAAGAAGCGCCTTGTCGCCGGTGTAGAGGTAGAGCAGCGCGGGGATTTTAAGCGATTCGCAAAAGGAAACGCCGTGGTCGTGGATGCGCCGCTCGTTGCCGAACTCGCGGCAGTAGCGCGTCCCCCTGTAGGAGGCGAGCGCGTCCTCGAGAAGAGACTTGTCGCCCGTCCGCTCGTATATCTTGCACATTCCCTCGGCGGCAAGCATGTCGCGTCCGTCCCACTTCGCACGGTCGGCCTTGTGCGCGGCAAAATGCCGCGCAAACGCTTTTGTCACCTCGGCCTCGCGCCCTGTCGCCTCTCCCCACGCCCAAATCGCGCGGAAAAACACGACAAGCGGCCATTGCGTCCCCGAGTTTGAAAGCGGCGTGAAGATGTCGCCGTCATTCGCAGGATGGGCAAGAACCCACTCGAAGGACCTGGCCGCATCCTCCATCAGCGCAGGAGCGTCTGCAAGCGCGGCGACGCGGACCATGCCGTCCAGCAGGTATGCGCTCTGCTCGAAAGGCCACCACGAACCGCTCGCCCAGAAATCCTCCTTCGTGCCTTCCTTTTTCTGGTCGCTGCCGTTGTAGACGCCCTCGGTGAAGTATATTTCCTCCATCCGTCCTTCCCAAAGGGATCCGTCGAACGGATAGCCAAGCTTCTCGCGGTGGCCGGTCAAGCCATCCGCCTGACGGCGCAGAAACTCCAGCAAATACCCGGTTGGCTTAACTTCGCCGGTCTTCGCCTCGCGACACACGCCGTAGTAAGGCACCTCGGCTGCGGCAGCTTCAAGACAGCAGATCGCACACAGCGTCGCAAGGCTTGCTATGCACATGGTTCTCATTTTGTCCCTCCTGTCATGAAGTATGCGAGCATGATGCGGCCGATAATCTGCTTGCCGAGCTCGCCGGAATGGACGAAGTCGCGGCTGTAGTATTGGTTGGGCAGCCCCGAACCGTAAAGCCACGTGTAGCAAGGCAAGAACTCGTCCCACCACTGCATCCTGTTCGCCGCGCAGAGTTTCTTCAGCGCTCCGTATTCCGTCTCCATCTCGCGCATTCTGAACTGCGACGGGCCGAACGGCATCTTCGGGAGCGGCGCATCCAGGTTGTCGTCGTCGTACGGACGCGTATCGACGGAAAGCGGCGAATTGACGAGCAGGACTTCGCAACCGAGACGTTCGCGGGCAACCTTCGCTACGCGCACCATCGCGTCCGCGCCGGTCGGACCAACATCCTTCCCGCCTTTCTCGTCGTGCTTCCTGTTGTTGGAGATACCGCCGATTATCAGGATGTCTGGCTTGTGGTCTACAACATACGGATAGAAGTTCTCGGCGAGAATGTAATGCCAGCAGCCCGTTCCGCCGCGCATGGAGAGAATCCACTCGACGTTCGACTGCGGGAATTCGCGCTTGACGAGCGCGTGGAACTGCGAGTGGAACGTATCCTGTATGATCGAATCGCCGAGCATCACGACGCGCCACGGCTTGCCGGTCTTGAGCGCATCCATCGTGCGCGGCAGAAGCGCAGTCCAGTCGCCTTCGGGCGCGAAGTCGAGCGGCGCTTTCGCTGCGATCTCGCCGTAGATGCGGTCGGCATACTCCGCCGCGTCCTCCCATGTCGCCGTTTCGATCTTGACGTTGGAAACCTCAAGCGTACACCTGTCGCCCTTCTTCTCGTTCATGGCCCACGGCTTCTGGAAAAAGAGTTCGAAGGAATCCACCTCGTCCCATGCGTACAAAACGCGCTCGTAATGCCTCGCCGCATCCACCGCAGGATACATCGTGTCGTAGCAGTCGGGCAGAACCTTGCCGTTCCTGTCGTAGAAGAACACCCCCTGGTTGCAGCGCTGCGGTCTGCCGCCCGGAGTGCCGGACATGAACTCGTACTTCGCATCGAACGAGAACTTGAAGTAAACGCCCTTGCCTGGCTCCTTGTGCGGAAGACGCAGCTTCTTCGTAGTAAGCCGGCCCTTCGCGCCCTCCGTCATCTCGATCTGCTCGAACTTCGCGCAGACGCGGTCGTTGTCCGTGAACGTGACGTTCCCAAACCTGAAGCCGGGCGTCCTGTCGGTTACGACGCCCTTCGCCTCGAATATCGTCCCGGCGTTCGCCGTGACAGCGGCGGCGAATACCGCCGCCAGGATTGTTCCGTACAGCATTCTCATTTTCGCCTCCTTTCCAACTTTCAACTACAGATCCCTTAGGCTAGAATATGCAAGCGCGCCGCATGCCGAGACAAAGCCTCGCCGTGTCAGCCCGCATCCCCTATTCAAACCCTCCCGTGTTTTCATCTTTATCCCTCAATTCCTGGCGCTGAACAGACACGCGCCGCCGAGACTCTTTCTGTCAAAGGCGTCTCACCACGCAATTTCAATACTGCTGTATCAATAAGCTCTTCTCTCTGCGGACTGCAACCATGGAGCATCGTTTTCCGGACGCGGACCCGCGAGCGAGGCGTCCCACTCCTTGAAACCGAGCTTGAGCGCGGGCGAATCCGGCTTCAGACGGAAATCTCCGTTCCTTGCATCGACGAAGAGCGGATCCGCCACGACGTCGCCGTATGCCCTGCCGGACGCGAGGAACCCCTCGGCGGAGCGTCCGTCGAAGTCGTCCGCCTCCGTGCCGCCCTCCTTCCACCATACGTTATGCGCCCATACGCCGTCCACCGACATAGAGCCGCGGCAAGCGAGAGGCCCCTTGTGGGTGTAGAATATATTTCCGGTGACATGCACCTGGGACGGCACCCCGAACGCCTCCCGCCTCTGCGTCGAGAGGCATCCGCGGGCATCGTTGTATGCGACGATGTTGTTGCGGAAGACGCAGCCGCTGCCAAAGTGCTGGTTGATGCCGCCGAACTCGGTGTGCGAGACGATGTTGTTCTCGAACACGATGCCCTCGGAGCCTTCGTCCGCGTAAAGCCCCCACGCCGCCGTGTCGTAGCCGAACACTTCGGAGATCACGTTGTTGGAGACAACCGTACCGAAGCTCGTCGCAAGGGTGTATATCCCTCCCATGTCGGAGAGCTCGTGCTGGCCAAGGCGCGAAATGCGGTTGAATGCAATGACATTGCGCTGCGCCGTGCTGCCTTCGTAGCCCCACGTGTAGCCGACTGTAACGCCCGAATAGTACCAGTCGTCGATTTCATTGTGCTCTATGCGGCAGTCTGAGGCGTGCGTCACGAACACCGCCGTTCCCTCCGGGTTGAAGCGCCCGCCATGCCGGAGCCGGCAGTCCTCTACTACGTTGAACGCGCACGAGGCTGGCTCTGTCGGCGCAAGGATGGCGCGCTTCAGCACCCCTCCCGGAGGATGCATCTTCTCCGATCCTATCCAGACGCCGCCGGCACCGGTGTCCCAAGTCTCGCATCGCCGCAGCGCCACGTTCCGGCATCCGTCCGCGATACGGAAGGCGTAGTTCCCTGTCCTCGCCACGCGGCAGCGGACAAACTCAACTCGCTCGGCGTAGCGAAGCTCGACCGTGGCGTCGTAGGTAGCGGCAGACTGGCAGCGGTAGGTCTGGTTGTTCCTTCGAGGATCGTCGGCAATCCCTCCCTGCGGCGCATCGGCGTACTCGAATGAAAAGCCCTCGAAACACAGGTCGCGGACTCCGTCCGCAGTCAGGAGCTTCGACAGCCTGTTCGCCGGCGCGACGGCCCTGAGAGACTCGGCCGCCTCGCCTTCCCGAAGCCGGTACAGCACTTTGCCCGCCTTTGCGTCGTAGAACCACTCGCCCGGTTCCGTAAACGCCGCGCGGAGATTCTCGAACCGAACCGCAGACCGCTCGCACCAGCGGTTCTTCGTCGCCCGCGACCTGCCTCCGAACGCCTCGGTCAGAACCTCGCGCTTCGAGCGGTCCCAGCCGACGACCCGGCGGCGGTCCTGCGTCCAGTCCATCCTGACCTGCATCTGCACATACGGCAGGTCGTCCGCGTCGACCTCGTCCAGCACTGCGGCCGCATCCGGGCCAAGGCGCGTGAACTCCCGCGCATAAGTCACGTCTCCGTTTGCGTTCGTCGAAACAAGCTCGTAGCGGCTGTCATCCTCGCCGCCGGGGATTCTGAACGATCCCCGGTTCTTCGGCAGCACGGAACGAGAGACCCGCTCGCCGTTCACGAACAGCATGTCGAGCGCAAGGAATTTCCCGTCAGCATTCCTAGGGATAGGCGCAGAGACGACGCCCTTCCCCTCGTTCTTCCACGGCCCGATGTCGACGCCGCCGCGGATTGTCACGCCTTCGCCCTTCCAGACGACCAGAGCACCGGGACGACCGGAATCTTCCGCGCCGAATGACAGCGCCTCGTCAAGACGGATTTCGCCCGCCGGGACGACCACCGTCCACGGCTCGTTCGGCTGCGCGGCCTTCAGCCTACGGACCTCGGTCTGCGCCTCCCTGAAGCCCGAGGCGCCCGCCTTCGAGTACACGACACCGCCGAAATCATACCGCGCAGGTCCAAGCCCCTCAGCCTCGGCGGTCAGCGTGATCACGCCCTCGCCGGTGCGACGCACTACGACAAGAGCCTTGCCGAAACGGAGCGGAAACGCGGCGAAGTCACGGAACGAAGTCGAACCGTGTTCGTCTGAATTGCCGACTGCGACCAGTTCGCCCTGGCCTGACACCGAGAACCTCACCTTAGGCTCGGCAAACGGATCGCGCGTTCCATGCGCGTCGACGACGTCGACCTGTATGAAGCGGAGCGCCGACGGGTCGTCCGGCTGGAACGGATCGGCCGACAGCTTCAGCGCAACCGGAGAACCGCATGTACGAATCGTTTCCTCTGCGATCCTCTTCCCGGCCTTGTAGGCGACGGCCTTCAGCTCGCCGGGCTCGTAAGGTACGGAGTCCCAGCGGAGGCGATAACGGTCGCACACGTCGTAGTACGCAGTCACGAGCTGGTTCGAGACGGACGGCGTCATCTGATGCGGCAGAAGCCATCCCTTCCCTGGCTCATTGGGGTACGCGAGGTCGAGAGGATAGTCCGTGCGCGTCGATTTGGCCCTGCGTTCGAGGGAACGTCCGTTGAGGAACAGCTCCGCCTCGTCGCCGTTAGTGTAGAGATAAACGGGAATACGTTCGCCGGCACCAAAGTTCCAGTGTCCCGGCACAATATGGCAGGTGGTCTCGTCGGGGAGCCAGTGCGAACGGTAGAGCCAGAAGCGGTCTTTCGGGATAACGCAGAGGTCGCACACGCCGAAGTAGCTCGACCGCGCCGAGTCGTGCGGAGTCGGCTCCCCGAGGTAGTCGATGCCCGTCCATACGAACTCCCCGCCGCAGTAGCGGTCGCGCTCCATCCGCCAGAACTCGTAGTCCGGGATGTCGCTCCACCATGCGGAATGGCGGTCGTACGCCGAACATGTGCGGGTCATCCGCCTGAAGTCTGTCCGCCACTCCGGCAGCGGAAGGGACGTGTCGCCGAACGACGAGACGGCGCTGGCCGATTCGGTGTAGAGGACTGGCTTGCCGGGCGCGTGCGCCTTCATCTTCGCATACTTGCGCGCATAGTTCCATCCTGTTATGTCAAGGTCGTCCAACCAGCCCTTCTCCACAAGGCCGTCGTCGCATTCGCCGATCCCGACCGGACGCGTCGCGTCCTCGCTCAGCACAGCCTCGCGGAAAAGACGGCAGCGCTCGCGCGTCACACCGTCCGGATTCTTCTCCGCAGCGGCGTTGACCTCGTTGCCAAACGACCAGACGATCACCGAGGGATGGTTGCGGTCGCGGCGGACAAAGCGCTTCAGATGGCTGGAGATGTATTCCTCAAGGTTTTCTTCTGGAAGTCGCCCCGCCGTTCCGTCCCACTTGTCGAAGCACTCGTCCCATACGACAAAGCCCATCTCGTCGCACAAGTCGAGAAGCTGCGGCGCCGGGCAGTTGTGGCTTGTGCGTATGGCGTTGACGCCCATTGCCTTCATCGCGAGAAGCTGCCGCGTCATCGCGCTTTTATCAAACGCCATGCCGAGGGGTCCGAGGTCGGAGTGGAGGTCCACGCCCTTGATCTGCACTCGTCTGCCGTTGAGGAAGAACCCCTCCGCCGCGTCGAAGCGCACGTAGCGGATGCCGTACGGAAACTTGAAGCCGTAGACGTCAAGTTCGTACATATAGGGATCCTCGATCGACCACAGCCGGGGTTTTTCGACCGTCCACCGCCTGGTCTCGCGTCCCCACGGCGCCTCGAACGTCGCGACCATCTCGGCCTTCTCCTCCGACAGCCTATCCACGCGAATCGCCATCGTGTCGGGGATGGGATGCGCATGCGGACAGACCCTCAGGCGCACATCGCGGTAGATGCCGCCGCCGGGATACCAGCGCGCCCGCTGCTTGAGCGTCGTCGCCTTGACGACCAGCTCGTTCGCGCCGGTCTTCCTCACGGCCTTCGTGACATCCAGCTTGTAGCCGAGGTATCCGTATGTTCCGCCGCCGACGAGCTGTCCGTTCAGGATCACCTCGCTGCGCCCCATCACTCCGTCGAATTCGAGATAGGCGCGTCCGTCCATGTCGAGATTGTCCCGATCCTCGTCCGACAGCGCGAATGTCCGGCGGTACTCGCCGGCGCCGCGCCACGGCAGTGCCCCGGTCCAGCCGCCCTCCAGATTCGGCGCGAACGGCCCCGAAATTCCCCAGTCATGAGGCACGACGACGCTGCGCCATGCCTCATTGACCTCGTTCGTGTTCGCGTCAAGAGTCCTGCGGAACTCCCAGTTCCCCGTCAGGGCCGTCACTGCGGCCAGCATGCACAAGGTGTTCATCGGAAAAATAACGTCATCCCGCCGCTGACGAGATGTGCGTAGATGGTGTTGCCGGAGCGCGTGAACACGGTGCGCACCCTTTCACCGTCGTTGACGGCGCGGAGCTTTGTCAGGTCGAAAGACGCCCCTTCAGGCAGCGTCAGGACCGGCAACGTCGCATTCGGCCAGTGTCTGTCCTCGGAACGACCGAAATCTACAGTCCAGTAGCTCTGGCCGTCCGCAAGCTGCACCTCGGCGTTGACAAGCGTCAGGCCAGAATCACCGCCGTCGGTCGTCGCTGTCGCAGGCACGGTAAACCCTGGCGTCGTGAACACAAGCTTTTCCCCGGCGGACGACAACGTGCCGCCGTTGAGTCCGACGGTGCCAAGCGCCTGCGTCCCGGCCTCGTCCGAGCAGTCGATGCGAAGCGTCGCCCCCTTCGCGACAGCCACAGGCATGGAAGCGCGGAATGTGCCGTTGGAAAACACGAGTGTACCCTCTTCTACGGACAGCGGTCCCGTCCATCCGGCGACCATTTCGGGCTTCGACTGCGTGATAGTGCCTGTGTTGCGGCTATCGGCCTTGTTCTGAGACGTCAGAACGACCTGCTGGTCCATGTAGAGCGTGCCTTTGCCGATCTTGGCGACTTTCGCCCTGCCTGTGACCTGGAGTCCCATCCAGTGGGAAACGTCCTCCTCGACGCCGAAGGACACTGTCCGGTCATCCGCCCCAGCGTCTGTTCCGAACACTATCTCGCCCTGCTGAACTCCATTTCCGTTGGCCTTGCCGTAGCTTACGCCGTCACCGCTCTGGAACCAGACAGTGGCGTCTCCCTGGTCGCAACGCAGCCTGGCCGACGAAGTCGTGCAGTTGAAGTGGATTCCGCCGCAGCGCAGTGTCGAGCCGTTGCGCAGGTACAGCTGGGGAATTCCCTCGGCCTGTGCTCCGTACGTCTCAGAAACGTCGATTACGCTGCTGTCGGCAATGATCTTCGGATCGCCGGACCCGACAAGGCCCTTCCCGGCGAAAACGCTGTTCGTCATGTACATCGTCGTCGATGTCGGCGACCCGAATATGGACGACACATAGCGCCTGACGCGCAACGTCGAATTCGTCAGGGCAATGGAAATGGTTGCCGGAAGTCTCGCTGAATGCCCGTCGCGAGCGACATGGAAGCAGCTCCGATTCGCGTTGGCGCTAGGCCTCGCGTTTCCGAAACCAGCAACGTCAAAACAGGAATCGACCATCGAAAACGACCAGTTTGTCGGATAGGCCATGTCGTACACGCTGCTCGACGTGTCTGTGTCGCACAGGCCAAGGACATAATACTGCGCGTAGTCGCCCGTCGAACGAAGCGCGGCGCCATCAAGCGAGAACGACCACTTGCGGTTCACGGAATCCCAGCCGCGGCCGTTCGCGAAGTACGCATTGAACTCTACCACGCGGTTGGTTCCGCACCCTACGAGGCGCAGTCCTCCGTCAAGGACGTTGAACCCGTAGAGGCCCTTCATGTCCGGCAGCGATCCGTCCGCATGGAACTCCGGCACGGATGTCGGAGTGTCATACGGGCTCTCGCGCGTCTTGTCGGCCACGACGTTCCAGGTCCAGTCGTCGCCGAACGAAACAGGCCAGGACTCGTAGTCCGGCAGCGCCAGCGTCAGCGTTCCGGAGCCCGTCTTGACGATTCCGCCGCCTGTGAACGCCACGACCGTGCCGAGCGATACGTCATTCGGCGCATGGACTACCGTCGCGACCTTGTTCGAGGTCGTCCCCTGGATAGTCAGCTGGCGCAGAGGGCTAATCTCGCCCGCGCCGGTCAGGTCGAGATAGCCGCCATCTAACACAGCGGAATCAAACGACGACGCATCGTAGGCAACCCAGTCTCCAGAAGCGTTTCGCATCTCGTGTACCCACCGCCATGTCAGCTGCCGGCACTCCCCTTCGCCCTGCACCGCCTCATACGACTTTGCAGACGACACGGTTGCGCTTGACCATGTCCCCTGCGAACGGTCGTACGTCTTCAGCTCGTATCCCGTGCAGCGCGACCGTACGCCGAGATCCTCCCGCTCGCAGTCCTCCGCCGTCGCAACAATGCTGTCCCCGGTCTTGACGAACGTGCAGCCTACCGCCGGAGTCATCTTCCCGCTCGTCACGCCCGAGCTGGCGACCTCCAGCCATCCGTCCTGCGGAACCGGCCCGACTTCCTCGCCGCCTTCAAGAGACATCGTGCCGCGGTTGGCGCAGAACTTTCCGAGCAGCACCTCGTAGAGACCATACCGCGCAGTCGAGGACTCCGCCGCATCGTCGTCGCGCGCCGGCACGAACCAGCGCTTCAAAGAGCCGAACTCGTCGTAGATCTTGACCCAGTAGACAGTCATCGGGGCGACGTTGTTTACGGTATCTTTCGTGGGATCGAGCTTATCTGCGTCCGTACCCTTGGTGTGCGACGCAAGGAAAACGAGCGGGGAGCCCGGAGTATAGTCCCCGACGGCAGCATCAGCCGAGATTTTGACAGTCGTGACCGTCGTGCCATCGTCGATGCGCCCCTGACAACGTCCGGCATCATAGACAATCGTTATTGGCGTATCGGACGGCAGCGCAAAACCGCTGGCTGTAGACGCCGACGTGCCCTTGCGGTCAAAGCGCATGCTCCCTCCGCCGATGAGAAAAAGGGATTGCGTCCGATCCCATGCGCTGCTGCCGCGGGAGCAAAACACAGTCCAGTTCTCCCCTGCTTTCCTCTCCGCCGGAAACGACACGCACAACTCAATGCGGTTGCTGCAGCTTGGGGTGTAGTCGCTGACGATAAACGCAGAGCCATCATCGTAAGACGTCGTCGAGATCGACGTCAGTTCCGTATAGGACGCCGCCGCACCCAGCGAACCGAGGATGCAGCAGACGCCGGCGAATGCCGTTTTGCATATACTTGTTCTCATGTTATTTCTCCTTGTTTGTAGATTTGAGTTCGTACTTGCCCCAGAGGTCGACCCTGGTGTTGTTGTCGAAAGTCCCGTTGAACGTCATGGCCGACTTGCGGAGCTCCGATTCGGCGTCCGTGTCGTTCACTGTGAAATCGAGCCTGAGGCGCGACCCGGCGCGAACGCGGAACGCCGACCCCTCGGCGGGACGGATCCTGCCCTGCACGACATATCCGCCGTCCGTGCGCCGTCCGACGGCCTCGACGGAAACGGACGACTTGTCGCCCATCGCCGTCCAGCTGTCCACGCGGCTCGGCGCGGCCGAGGCGGAGTCGACTGCGCAGCACGTCGTCTGGTCCGCGCCAGGCGAACGCTGGGTGCCGAGCTTGCCGGCTTCGCGCGTGTCGGTGAAGACCTCGAGGCAGTCGTAGCAGAACGGAAGTTTGCCGTCCGCCGGGCAGGGGCACACCACGTCGTCCGTCACCTTCATGATGAAGTGAATCGCGTCGTCCTCGGTCCAACCGAGCTTAAGGCGGCACGAGAGGTCATTGGGGCCAGCCCAGTGCGGATTCCACAGGCAGGCGAGGTTGGGACGCCCGTGCGAGACATCCTCAAGGCTGTCGCAGACGTATTCGCGCACGCCTTCCCATCCGTCCCCGGACGCATCGAACTTCGGCGCCTTCTCCAATACGGGGATGAACATCTTCGATCCGTTCGAGTCGAACGGCGCCGCCGCGGCCGCGACGACCTTCCCGTCCCGGCGGAACTCGAAGCGTGCGACGTACGCGCGGCTGCGGAGCGAAACGGACTTTACCGAAAAGGGAATCTCAAGGCGCTCGCCTGGTTTGAGGGAGACTGGCACATCCACGGGCGCGATCTCCATGCCGCGCTCGCCGACGGAAGCGAGATGCCCGGAAATCGAAACGCCGCTCTCGTTGACAAGCGTCGCGACGCCGTTCAGCGTGCCGTCGCCCGGCATGGTCTTGGGCATGCGGACCTTGAGCATCGCCGACTCGGCGAAGTCTCCGGGCACGTCGAACACGTAGAGCGGATTCATCCCGGCCTTGACGCTTAGGATGCCCGTCCCGTCCGTTCGCACCGACCCGAAGTTGCCGAGCATGTCCATCGTGCGGTATGTCTTGTCCGGCGCGAGCCGGAAGTTGATCGGCTCGTCAGCCATGCCGCAGATCGCGGCAATCCGCGAGCCGTCGTCCTGTTCGACGATAAAGCACGCCATGTTGAGCGACGCCAGCGGAAGGCGCGAGACGCGCGTCTGGCGGTTGAGGACCTGCCCGGCCAGCGCGGTCCACGCGACGCCCTGGAGGCTGGGCGGGCTTTTGAGACCCGGCGCCATGCACTTCACGTAGAACTTGAACCCCAGCGCCAGTTCGGAGAGGACGGCATGCACCTGCATCGCGGCGGCTTCGTCCTCCGGTGCGCACGGCATCGAAGTCATGAACATCTCGTATCCGTGCGAGACACATGCGGAGTACCCGGCCCGGCGAGCCTCCTCGTGCGTCATCGGGCGACGCCCTACGCGCGGCAGGTAGTCGTAGCCGCTTTCCGTGTTCCAGTATTCGAGCTTCCTGCCGGGATGTTTCGCGAAGATGGCGCGGATGGGCTTGGTAGGGTCGTTCAGATTCATCTCCATCAGCGGATTGCCGCGGTAGGAATGGTAGGAAATGCCGTCGACGAGCGACGCAACCTCGTCCGTCAGCATCCTGTCGGTCCACGGCAGGCCCACGGGGCATACGCCAGCAGGGAAGAGCTTCACCTCGGGATGGCGCTCGCGGATGAGCCGGGCCGCGAGGGCGATCGACTCGCTCGCGGAATCCGGGGTCGCGCGGTGGTCGTCCGGTTCGCTCATGAACTCGACGCCGAATACGTTGACCTGCGGGAGGAAGTCTGCGACATCCGCGTAGTAGCGCTCCCACTGCGCCCGCTTCTCGGCCGTCATCGTCGAAAGCTTCTCGCCTTTCGTGGGATATCCGAAGAACACGAAATTACGCAGCTCCGGGGTAATGGCGCGGCGGTTTTCGAATTGCTTCCTGGCGACATCTCTCCAGTCGCTCTTGAGCCAGCTCGTGAACGGGCTGTGGAAATCCGCGCGGCGAATCGGCGAATCGTACGAGAAGTCGTTGTCGACCGCCCACAGCCCCATCGGGTTGCGGGCAGTCAATCCGCCTTCCGGAGCCTTCGGCGTCACGGCGACGACGCGCGAGGGATCGAGACGGCGCACGATTTCGCCGCCGGGCCCCTTTACCGTCACGTCGACGAAATAGACGCCGCAGACAGGCGGCTCAAGCACGAGCTCCGCCCTGCCGCCTCCCTTGACGGAGAACGTCTCGGACTTTCGGAACGGCCCCATCATCTGCTCGCATACAATCTCGACCGTATGTACACCAGCGAACATGTCATCATCTGGAATCGCAACCGAGACTGGAATCGGCGTTCCTATGCGGAAATAGCCGCTGGAATCGTCCGGTACGCATATCTCGATCTGCCTGCGCTTCGCCTCAGCGTCGTTGAACGCAGCCATCGCCTTCTGCTGGTCGGACTCCGGCACGGACGGCTTCCCCGCGTCATACAGCGAGTCAAGTTCGGCGACGGAGAGCGCTCGGTCGAATACCAGTATCTCGTCGCAGTCGACAAATTCGATTTTCTCACGGTTGAAGTTGTAGCCGACACGCACATACGGCGTACCGCCCCATCCGCCGATTTCGGACGTGAGTTCATTCAGCTGCCCCGGCTTCGGATGCGGCGCAGTCATCAGCGGAATCAGGGAGTTCGTGCAGGCGACCTCGGACGTGCGCCCGTCCGCGTAGATGCGGCAGAACCCGTCGCCGAGCGTACAGGCGACGAGATGCCACTGTCCGCTCTTGCAGTCCTTGAGGCGGAAGTCGAGCCGCTCGGCCGCATTCGTCGCCGCCAGCCGAAAGCCGAGCTGACCCTCGGGACACCACGGCGTTATGTCGTGGAAGAAATGGAATCCGCTCTGCTTCGTGTGGGCGTCTCCGAGGAAAAGAAGCCCCGTGCCGCCGTGCTTCGTCTCGCCGGTCGGGCGCATCCACATTGCAAATGTAAAGCCGTTCGCAAGTTCGCGTCCCGTCACAGCCATGCGGTGAAGCGCGGCCATTGTAGTTCCGCTGCGGACGGCGAACGATCCGGGGCGACGCCCGTCCGCGATCCAGCGCGGCGCAATCTCGGTCGGGCGGCCCTTGCCCCTGCATCGCCAGCCGTACGGCTTGACCGTCACAAGGCTCATCGAGCCGAATGGTCCGCCGGTAATCGCGATTCTGTCGGAATCGACTGGCGCGGAGTTTGCGACCTCCGTGCCGAATCCCTCCTCGAATGTGTAGTGGCGGATGAGACCGGAAACGCCGTTCGGTGTCGATGCTCCGAGCGCACAACTCGCAAACAATGACAGCGCAGGAAGTGACAATCTTGATACAGTGTGTTTCATACGAATAATTATAGCCAAAATCCGCTTTAAATGAAAGACCCTGTTTACAGGGGCTATGCAAAACGCACGGCTTATGGTAAAATATTTGTATGAATACTGGCTGCCGCACATGGCCCCGTTTCTTCGCGACCTTGGCGATGTTTGCCGCCTCCAATCTGGCGGCAGCGGCCTCTGCGCAGTCCGTTCTCACGAACTGCACGATGGTGGCGGAGGCCTTCCTTGACGGCGAAACAGTTGCGGATATGGAAGTGGTCGCGACGGTGACCGGAGTGGAAGACGACAGCACAAAGGCCAGAACGACCGTATGCGATGGGATAGCCGCTTTCGACTTCGACTATGCAGGCGACAAAGCGACCGGACTTAGTCTCGGCGATGTCGTGCGGGTCAGAGGTTCGTTGACGAGGAACATCTACGACGAGCCGGTGACCATCGTCTCTTCCGCCACCGTCATAGCCCACGGACCGCCCCCCAAGCCGGTCGACATCTCGCCCGACGAGTTCAAGAGCGGACGTTTCGACGACTGGTTCGTCAGGATATCGGGAGTCGTGCGCTGCACAGTCCAGGACGAAATCGATCCCAACTGGAGATTTCTGGTGCTGGCGGTCGGAGGGCAGATAGTCTACGTGGCGCAGCATATAAACGCGGCGAGGGAACCGGCCGACATGGATCTGCTTGGTGCGTCCGTAGCCGTCGCGGGCTTCTGCCGGCGCAATCGCCATGGCGTCAGGCGTCCGCCGTACCGGCGCATAGAGCGCGAGATCGTGGCGGTCAGGGACGGAATAGAGGTAATCAAACCCGCCGATGCGGACTTCAGCCGCATGCCGGACATCGGTACGTTCACGTGCCGTCTTCCGGAGACGATACCCCTCGACGAGCGATTCCGCGTCAGAGGAAACGTCCTCGCCGTCTGGAACGGCGACACCGCCCTAATACGCGCCGCCACAGGTCCGATCGTGCAGGTGCAGTTCGCCGCCGAGCCCCTGCCGGCGATCGGGGATTCCGTGGATGTCGCCGGATTCCCGGAATACAATCTCTTCACCTTCGGCCTCAGCGGATGCGTATGGCGGAAGACCGACCATATCGCGCTGCCCGAACCGTCCGCCACCAACGTAAGCGCGCGCTGTCTGCTTGAAGACGGATTCGGACGCCCCGTGGCGAAGATCATTCTTCACGGGAAAGCCATCCGGATGGAGGGAGTGGTGCACAGCGCAAGAGGCGAGGGCCTTGACCACCGCATGATTCTCTCGTCCGACGGCTACCTCGTGCCCGTAGACGCCGGGACCAGTCCGGAGGCACTTGCCGGCATCCCGGTCGGGAGCCGCGTCTCCGTCACGGGGATATGCGTGATGAACATCGACGACTGGAGGCCGGCCGCGCCATTCCCCCGCATCAGGGGCTTCACTGTAGTCATGCGGTCGCCGGAAGACATCCGGGTGTTGGCTTTTCCGCCATGGTGGACCCCCGCCCGGCTCACCGCGCTTCTGCTGCTCATTCTGGCCGTGCTGTGCTGCAGCGCACTCCTCAACATACTTCTGAGGCGCCTTGCAAAGCGGCGGCGACAGCAGCTTGCGAAGGAAATCCGCACACGCATCGAGTCGGACCTCAAGGTGAAGGAGCGCACGCGTCTCGCGGTAGAGCTCCACGACGCGATGTCCCAGACCCTGACGGGAGTCGCGCTTCAGCTCCAGACCGTACGCAGCGGGGAAGGCGCGATGTCCCCACATGCGGCAAAGCACCTCGCCATAGCCGAGAAGTCCCTTGATTCCTGCCGGACGGAGATGCGGAACTGCATCTGGGACCTCCGCAACGACACGCTGGACTGTCCGGACATGAACGAGGCGATCCGGCATACGCTGTCCCCGTGCATTGGCGGCGCGAAGCTCTTCGTCCGCTTCGACGTGAACCGCACCCGCTTCGCGGACAACTTTGCGCATGCCCTTCTGCACATCATCCGCGAACTTGCCTCCAACGCCGTGAATCACGGCCGCGCAACGCGGATAAGAATCGCAGGATGCATTGAGAACGGGCGGCTGCTGTTCTCGGTCTCTGACAACGGATGCGGCTTCGACCCGCAGCACACTCCGGGCATCGAGGAGGGGCATTTCGGGCTCATAGGCGTGCGGGAACGCATAGAGGGCTTCGACGGAAAGCTGAAGATAGACAGCGGTCCGAAGGGAACAACCATCACGGCGGCGATGAACATAAAGCCGGACAAAGGACGGGACGAGGCGACATGAAGACAAGAATACTCATTGCAGACGACCACGCCATCATCCGCTACGGACTCGCCTCTCTCATCGCGACGCAGCCCGACATGGAAGTCGTCGGACAGGCGAAGAACGGCAGGGAGGCGGTCGACATCGCCTGCAGGACAAATCCCGACATCGTCATCATGGACATTGAGATGCCCAAGATGGACGGAGTCGAGGCGACGGAGGCTCTGCGCGACAAGGTGCCGTCTGCAAAGGTCGTCGTCCTGACGTCGTTCATCGCCTCCGACAAGATTGCCCACGCCCTGGACAGCGGCGCTTCGGGGGCCATAACGAAGACCGCCAACGAGCAGGCCATACTCCCGACACTGCGGAAAATCGCCGCCGGCGAGCGCGTGATCTCGCCGGACATCAGGCGGCAGCTGGCCGTCGACCCGCCGGTGCCTAAGCTGTCCCCGCGCCAGCGCGAGATACTCGATTCAATAGTACGCGGGATGACCAACAAGGCGATCGCATCCCAGCTCGGCATCCGCAAGGACGGCGTAGAGAAGCACATCGAGGCGCTTTTCTCGAAGATCGGCGCGGTGAACCGCGCCGAAGCTGTTGCCATAGCCATGCGAAAACGGCTGCTGAAAACATAGCCGCCGAATTGTTCGCAAACCTCAAATACCAATTCTTTCCGTCGGAAAGGTTTCTGCGTGCCGTCTTTACGCTTTTCCCCACCTGTTTCCACTCTGCGCAACTTGCATCGCCCGGCAATGCGGATTCAAGTCTGCCAACTACCTTACGCACATATTCAAGAGGCGCTTCGGCAAGTCGCCCACATCGCTCCGCCGGCATCGCTGATCGCATCTTGCTTAATGTAGCCGCTCCGCGTTTCAAACCCAGGCAGTTTCATCACGTATGTCTCTGCCTTGTTGTGGTATTTTTCTCTCGCAGAGGCGCAGAGTCGCAGAGATGGCGTTTGCGGGCAAAGCGGGGACGGGGAGTTGTGAAATTGCGGCAACTGGGAAAGTCGGCATCCTGCCGGCGGAATCAAGGAGATGGAGCTTCCAGCTCCGTCTTGCGGACGCGGCAGGATGCCGCATCTCCTTGTTCCCTTCCAGCTCCTTGCAAACACTATGGGGTTCAGACACCACAGTGTACAAAGTCTATTTCAAGGCTTTGGCGTCACTGAAATTCAACAAAGCCCTTGGCCGTGAGGAACTCCCAGATTCGGTCGAGATACGTGTAGCTGCCCGTTCCCGGCGATGCCTGGCGCTGGAAGCAGTGCGGCCGCTTGGCGAGCGTATGGAGCTCGCCCTGGATGCCCATGCGCCGGAGCTGCTCCCACGCCTTGACTGAGTTCATCGAAGCCCACCCGTCGGCGTCGCCGTGGACGAATAGAATCGGCGGCGTGGAGAGGTCGAACGAAAACTCCGGCGCGAGGCGCGCGGAATCGTCGTTGCCGCCGGTTGTGTTGCCGCGTTCCAGTCCGTCCGTGAGGGCGTATGCGGGGTAGATCGCCACCGCCCACTGCACGTTGCAGGGCAGCTTGTCTATTTCATCCTTTGGCCGGTATGCGTGACGCCTCGAACTCGTCGCACCCATAAGCGTCAGGTGTCCGCCTGCCGAGGAGCCCATGATGCCGATTCTGTCCGGATCGAGTCCGCGCGACGGCGCCTCGCTGCGGACGATTCTTATGGCGCGCTGGAGATCCTGCCAGGCGGTGGTGTGCTTGGCGAGCGGTGCCGCGGGGCGGGGCGTACGGTACTTCATCGTCACGACAGTCATCCCTTTTTCGTTGAGGAAGCGGCGCGCCGGGGCGACTTCAAATCCGTCCGGGCTGTTGCCATTGTAACCGCCGCCTGAATAAATTATCTGGATAGCCTTCGTAGTCGGAGTCGCCGGAATGTGCCATTCTATGTAGGGTGTGCACTGATTGGTCTGGACATCCGGCATGGAGCCTTTGGGCCAGATGTTCTCCTTGGAGTATTGCGCACGGGCGGAATCTGCGGCATAGCGGTCCATCAGAGGAACTTCTGCGCCGAGCGGAAGGAATTCCATCTGGCGCAGGAACTCGACGGCGCGTTCAAAGCCGAGAACGGCGTGGCCCTTGTCGGGGTAGAGGTGGAGTTCTGCCGGGATCTTCATGCGGCGCAGCTGACGGTAGACGTGAGCAGAACTTGCCGGAGAATACGGGTCGTTTCCGCCGTGCGACATCCACATGGGGCAGGTTTTCCCGTCAAACTTGAAAACATCGGAGAGTTTTGCGTCGACGGCGTCGCCGTCGCGCGTGTTGGCTACGCCCAGCCCGTCAGTCATTCCGTAGGCGATAGCGAAAGTGCAGGCGAAATTGATGTTGCACGCAATGCCATCGATCTCGTCTACGGGCTCGTACGCCGGCGTGAGCGAACTCGTCGCGAGGAGCGTCGCGAGGTGCGAGCCGGCGCTCATCGACATCGTGCCGATCTTGTCGGGACTGAACCCGCGCGCGGCGGCCTCGCGGCGGACGAGCCTCACGGCCCTCTGTCCGTCCTCCCAAGCGCTCTGGTAGAACGGAAGGCCGACGGGACGCGGGGTCCGGTGTACGAGATTGACGCATGTCACGCCGAGCGCAGTAAGTTCGCGTCTCCAGTTTTCCACGTGCTTGACGTCGCACTGGCATCCGTAGCCGCCGCCCGAAATAAGAATAACGCAGACATCGGTCTTGCCTTCAGCCTTTGGCGCCTCGAACCACTCGATGTACGGACGTCGCCACTCGTCGGCCTTGAAACCATTGGCGCGCGAAACATCTGTCATCGCGGCAATCTGTCCCGGCTGCGCATCCGGCATGCGCCCTTCCGGCCAAAGATACACCTTTTCGCCGGCCGATGCCGCCAGCGACACCGCGACGGCCAAAAACATCGATATTTTCCTCATTTTCTCCCTTTCGTTTTTGATGGACTGCTGCTGTCAGCCCGCAAGTACTTTCATATAGTATATCAAATCCCGATTTTGCAGGCAATACACAAAATTCCGAGGAGGTGGAAACACAGATGCGCCGCAGAGAAGAAACCGTCCCTTTTACTTGCACCATCACAGCGAGACGGTGGATTTTCTGGACATGACAAAACCGGCAAGAAAAGAAAACGCGAACGGCAGAAGCAGCATGTTCAATGCCGCGGCTTTGCCGACATCGCTCCATTCTACGCAAAACGTCTCTTCAAGGCGGGAGACGGGATCGAATGCGTTCAGCGGGGCCGACATTGAAGCGGCAAAGTCGGTAAGAGCCAGGCTCATTCTGTCCACCTTGCTACCTTCCAGCGGATCCGGATAGCTTTCCGTCACGCTCGGGCTGACCGCCATTACAAACAGGAGCGACAACACGCAGAATACAGCCACGCTTCTGGACAGACACGCGCCCAAAAGCATCCCCAGCGACACGAACGCAACGAGCACGCAGGCCATTACGATCACCGCACGCACGAAATTCCACGCCTGCGGACCGGCTGGCGAAAGGAGCAGCAGATCGGTTCTGGGATGGAGCGAAAGGCCCGTTCTGCCCGTATTCTCGAAAGAAAGTTCCGACGGGCCGTTCTCCGTCCCGGAACCGGCGGCGGCATCGAGGGAAACTGTCGCCACGCCCCCGGTCAGAGCGCCTAGGCCTCCCTTGCGTCCGCGGTACGCAAACACGCCAGACGGCGCGTCGAGGCGTCCGAACATTTCCGTAAGCCGTATCCTGACGGCGGACGCGCCGTCCCCCGCGCCCGGGAACCGCCACGTGTGCGTCTGGCCGGGAGGGATGGTCTCGTATTCGTTCATGACGTGCTGGATCAGGTAGCGCATGATGTCCCGCTTGGGCAGCTTCGATGCGCGCTCCCTGAAATCGGGGTAGTCGGCCATGTACTGCGAGTAAAGTTTCCCGGCCGCCTCGACGGGATCTTCGAGCGCCGGTTCGTACTTGTGCATGCACTGCACTCCCCTTCCGGCGATGCAGAACGCGATCGCCGCGCAGACGGCCAGAACCGCCGCCCCGGAGAGCGTCATCGCGGCAATCCTTCCGAGCGCCACGGAAAAATGCCGCACGGGGCGCACAAGCGTCAGCTGCAAAATCTTCATGCGGCGGTCCCTGGAAATCGATCCCGCCGCCGCCGCGGCAAGGCAGACGAGCACTGCGGAGAACACGATTCCGAGCGAATACCTCAAATAAAGCGCGCGGAAACCTTCCGCCGTACCGTCGCCCGTTATGAGATACTTCGCGGCGACGGTCCACGCGGCGGACGCCGTAAAGAGCATCGCAAGCGTCTTCGACCGCGCCAGGGCCAGAGCCTCCAGGCGGAATATCGCCCAGAACCCTCTCATGCCAGAAACTCCGCCACTTTGAAATTCCTGGCGTCGCCGACCTTGGCAAGGAAATACTCTTCGAGGGAAGAGCCCATGTCGGCGATTCTCCCCTCGGCGGCCTTCTCGCCGCGATTGAGAATGACAACCGTGTCGCACACGTCCTGCGCGTCGGCAAGAAGATGCGAAGACATGACAATCGTCATGCCTGCGGCGGAGAGCGTCTTTACGAGCGTCTTGACCTCGCTTGTGGAAACGGGGTCGAGTCCGCTCGTGGGCTCGTCCATGACAAGAAGCCCCGGCTTCCCGACGAGCGCGCTCGCCATGGCCACGCGCCTCGCCATGCCTTTGGAATACCCGCCGACGGGCCTGTCGGCCGCATCCTGGAGTCCCGTCATCTCGAGAAGCTGGGCGATGCGCATACGGGCCGTTTTCCTGTCCAGATCGCAAAGGCCGGCGTAGTACGAAAGCGTTTCGCGCGCTGTCAGAAACGGATGCATGTAGCTTAATTCGGGAAGATACCCTACGCTCCGCCTCGCCTCCACCGTTCTCGGGGAGCGTCCGAAGACCGATATGGATCCGCCGTCCGGACGGACAAGCCCGAGGATCATCTTGATCGTCGTCGATTTGCCGCTTCCGTTCGGCCCGAGAAGGCCGAAAACCTCGCCGGCGCGCACGGAAAAAGAAACACCCTTCACGGCATGCACCGTGGGGCGCATCCAGAAATCCCTGTACGTTTTCCGCACATTATCGACGGCAAGCGCGTATTCCATCCGCAGTCCCTCCTTCATCACATATCCTTCGCCTCCAGAAGCGCCGCTCCGGCCGCGAGAAAAGCGAGAACGAAAGGAACGGACGCCGCGGCCGCGAGTCCCGCGTATCCCCACGGGACGGATCCCCCTTCCGCAAGCGTTTCGGAAAGGTAGTGGTTGCCCAGGGCGGGCAGCATTGCAATGCAGAACACGCCGCAAAGAGTCGCGGACGCATTCTCCCCGAATCTGAACGAAAAAGCCTGCGCCGCCGCCGCCAGCACCGCGACCGGCGGGAGGAGAAGCGCGATCGCAGGGAGCATTCTCAAAGCGGCGGAATGGATTTCCGGCATTGCGATCTGGGACGAACGGGCGTAGAACAGAAGCGCCGCGTACGAAACCGCCGAAACGGCAAGAGCGCAAACTGTCGCGGAAACCGCGAATCTCGCGTTCGCAAACCTGTTCATCGCGGCGCCGGCCAGAAGCGGAATCGTTATCGACGCCGATGCGGCCGCGACGGCTGGACCCCAGACGAGCGGGATGTCTCCCGATTGCGCCGCTGCGATCCCGCCGGCCTGCGCCCCCAGGATGATGGACAGACCCGTGAAAACGACAGGCGCGAAAGAAAGAATACACGCGGCGAAAAGGCCCGCAAACCTCGCAGCGCAGTATCCAAAGCGAGAAACTGAATGCGACAGAGCCATCTGCAGCGTCCCGGACTCGATTTCGCCGCGGACGGCCCTGATCGAGGAAAACACTGCGTCGAGCGCCATAAACACGAGAATAGACGAAAGCGTAGCATCCCTCGCCATCCGCCACGACTCGCCGAACTGGTGTATGTGGAAAACGGACGCGAGCACAATCACGGCCATCGCGGAGACGGACAGCAACAGGCCGAGCGGATCCGACAGCGTTTCAAGCGCTGCGGCCCGCGCTATCGACCGATAGCGGCGCATCCGTCAGAACCACTTGGTTGACAGATCCGTATAAAGGAGCCAGCCGAGAAACGCCATGCCGACACACGCGGCGTATTGGACGACGAAACTGAAAGCCGTCATCCAGGAGGTCTTTTCAGGCGCGGACTGTACGGACGCGGACGGCGCCGGCAGCGGCGGGATGTCGGGTATGTCCGCCACGGCATCCGGCGCGGCCCCCTCCGCCGCAGGCTCTCCCGATTCGGCCTTGGGCGCGGATTCGCCCGGCTTCTTCAAGCCGAGTTTCGACGGACGCACGGCGCCGGGACGCGATATCTTGAGCGTCTTGCGCTGCGTCAAGGACGTGGTGGGCTCCGGAGCCGGATGTTCCGCCTCCGGCTCCGCGGAATCCGCGCCGCCCGCCGAGGGCGCCTCCGGCTCCGCGAGCTTGGCGGTGATCTTCTTTCCGGCAGGGCCGGAAGGCGCGGCGGCTATGTCGGACGGACGCTTTATGCGTATCGTCTTCATCGGCGCCGCCTCGTTCGAGACGGGAGCCGCGCCGACCGCCTCGGAAAGCGAAATGCGCGCAGTCCTCGACTTCGAAGCCTGTTTCTGCGCCTCGGTCATCTGGGTCTGGTCGGATATGTGGGCCGTCTTGCGCAGTATGGCCTGCTGGGGAATCTGCTGCGTTATGTCTTTGAGTTTCTGCGTGACGTTCTTGAGCTGGTTTATGCTGCTCTGCTCCGGTGGAGTCTGGGGCGCGGCCGGCAGTGGCGACGCCGGGCTCGGCTTCGCGATCTTTGGCACGCCGCCGCCGATCACAGGCTTGCGGATTACCGGCTTGAGTTTCAAAGTGGAAGC
Source organism: Verrucomicrobia bacterium UBA3841 (assembly GCA_002392765.1). GTDB lineage: Bacteria > Verrucomicrobiota > Kiritimatiellia > RFP12 > UBA1067 > UBA1067. Next base: position 67,557 of record DGHT01000022.1, read on the forward strand.
GTGCGTGGATGCCGCGGCGCCGAGCGGATTGACCGCAGGCGGCTTCGCTGCGCTGATCGGACTCAATTTTTCTTCTGCCATAATCTGCCTCCCTCCGGGTTTGTCGGATCCGTCAAACGGACATGATCTCGGCTTCTTTCGCCTTTACCTCGGCATCGATTTTCGCGATTCCGTCGTCAGTAGCCTTCTGGATCTTGTCTAGGGCGGATTTCAAGTCGTCCTCGGAAATCTTCTTGTCCTTCTCGAGCTTCTTCGCCGCATCGTTGGCGTCGCGGCGGACGTTTCGCATCGCGACCTTCTGCGCCTCTGCCTGCGTCTTGGCGACCTTGACGATCTCCTTGCGGCGCTCTTCGTTAAGTTCGGGAACGGTTATGCGGAGAACCTTGCCGTCCGTCTGCGGCGTGACGCCAAGATTCGCGGCGAGAATCGCCTTGTTCATCTCGGCCAGAACGGTCGGATCGAAAGGCGTGATCTTGATCTGCCTGGGCTCCGGCGTGGAAATCGTGCCGAGATTCTTTATAGGAGTGGGGCAGCCGTAATACTCGACCTTTATGCCGTCCACCATGGCGGGATTCGCCTTGCCCGTGCGCAGTCCCGCGAACTGCGTCTTGAGGGTATCGAAGCTCTTGGCGATCTTCGCCGTGGCGTCGTTCAAAACATCTTGTACCGTTTCCATTTTTTATCCTTCTTTGATTTTAAATTTCTTGAATTTTACACTTTACACCTTACGTTTCACACTTCTCTCTAGCTCACCACCGTACCAACCGTTTTGCCGCAGACGACCCCTTCCAGCGCCTTGGGATCGAAGAAATCGAATACGACGATCGGAATGTTGTTGTCCATGCACAGCGCGAACGCGGCGGAATCCATCACCTTCAGCCGCTTTTCGAGGGCCGTTTCGTATTTGAGCGTGCCGTACTTCTTCGCGCTCGGATCCTTCTTCGGATCGGCCGTGTATATGCCGTCCACCTTCGTCGCCTTCAGGAGAGCGTCTGCGCCGATCTCGCTCGCCTTGAGAGCCGCCGCGGAATCGGTGGAGAAGTACGGATTTCCCGTGCCGCCGCCGAATATGACCACGCGTCCCTTTTCGAAATGCCTGAGCGCGCGGCGCTGTATGAACGGCTCCGCGAGTTTGGGCATTTCTATGGACGTCATGACCCGTGTCGGGACTCCAATGGATTCGAGAGCGTTCATCATCGCGAGGGCGTTGATGATCGTCGCAAGCATTCCCATCGAATCGCCGGTCACGCGGTTGACGCCTTTTCCGGCGCCCGTCAAGCCGCGGAATATGTTGCCGCCGCCGAGAACAATGCCGACCTCCACGCCCATGGCATGGATTTTCTTTATGCGCTCGGCCATGAAAGCGAGATTCTGCGGGTCGATGCACTCGCCCGTCTGCTTGTTGCCGAGGACTTCGCCGGACAGTTTCAGAAGAATCCGCCGGTACTTCAATTTAGGTATTTTCTTCACTTACAAAATTATACAATTTATCGGGGAAAATGGCAATAAAAAAATTATCATTTGATTTGTCGCATATTTTTGATATAATATTTGGAAATCGTTTCAAACAGAAAGAAAGAGGTATCAAAATGGGTACAGGTCGTACATTGCGTAAAGAGTCTCACGTCCGTCCTTGCAAGACGCCGGCCGGCAAGGCCCGCAAGAATGCCGCGCAGCGCCGCAGGCTCGTCAAGTTCGGGATGAAAGAGGAAGATGTCAAGCTTATGGGCGACGAAGCCGTCCGCGTGCTGGTTCAGCGCCCTGCGGTAGTCAAGAAACTCGTCGCGAAAAAAGCGTGACGAAGGTAGCCTGCAGAATCGACGACAGGCTGGCGGATCCCCTCTTCGAGGTCTTCGACGGAGGGGATTTTATTTTGTCGTCGTACCGCGACGTGGAATGGGATTCCACGGAAGTCGCGATTTATTTTCCCGAAAAGGAACGGACCGGCGAGGCGATCGCCTGTCTGACCCGGGCTCTGCGGATCGTTGGATCGCCCGCAATACCGCAGGCGGGCGAAATCCGCGACGAGGATTGGAAATTCTCATACCGCCGCCACTTCCATACTGAAAAGATCGGCGAAAAACTGCTGATCGTACCGGCCTGGGAAGCGCCGCCCCGCGCGGAGAACGCGCAGGGGAGGAAAACGGTGATTCTCGACCCCGGCATGGCTTTCGGCACAGGCAAACATGAAACGACGCGAGCCTGCCTTGAATACATCGACGCCCTTTCGGACGGCGGCGGGAGCGTTCTGGACATGGGATGCGGCTCGGGGATTCTGTCCATAGCGGCGGCAAAGCTTGGATTCGCTCCCGTAGATGCATTCGACATCGATCCCGACGCCGCCGACGCCGCTGCGGAAAATGCGAGGAACAACGGAGTCGACATAAACTGCCGCGTTTTCGCGCTCGGCGGGGGAAGTGTCACTCTGGATGCCAGCATCGAGGCCGCGAAGGGCATCTACCCCGATCTCGAACTGCAGTCGCGCGGAACGAAGGAGGCGTCGCCGTTCAAACCGGCGGACCTCGTTCTCGCGAACATTCTAGGCCCTCTTTTGATTGCGTTCGCAGACGAGATATGCCTGTACGTCCGCAGACATCTGGTGATTTCAGGCATCCTTGCAGAGAATTTCCCCGAAACCCTGGCCGCGTTCACGTCGCGCGGACTGGAGAAGGTTTCCGAAAAAATCTACGGGGAATGGGCTTCGGCTCTCCTTCGGCGGAGAGCCTGAAAACCATTCCCCGGATTGGACGGACGGGAAATCCCCGCAACCGCGACTTACGCCTTGATCTTCTTGATCAGTGAAAAGACGTAGATGGCGACAGATCCGAACGATGTCAGAAACACGCCGCCGAGAGCCAGGAATAGGATTATCGAATTGACCGTGCGCCAGAATCCTTCCCACCACAGCACCCTGCCTGCGTTGAAAAGATCGTCGCAACCGATGCACCAGATCATCACGTAGCCTGCAAGTCCGAGCAGGATCACAAAGTTGATCGAATGCTGGATTATGTTGACCGCCTTCCCGGATTTGTCGTCCATCGACGCGGACAGCGCGGTTGCGCCGAGAAGCGCCACGAGCGCGACAAGCAGAAGGACCATGGCGGTTATGAGCTGGAAGTTCCAGACGAATCCGTTCCAGATGCTTTCGCCCCACGGCATGTCGTTGCCGAAATACGAGTTTACGGTGCCATGCCGGATCAGGTATTCGATCAGCCATGCGAAAAAGAAGTAGACGACGCCGAATACGACTCCGCCGATCAGAAGTTTGAACGGCATGCCGCTGGATGTTTTTGCTGTCGCAGCTTTGCTGTTTTCCGTATTTTCCATTTTCTCCTCCATTTTTTTAATAAATTATTGTTATTATATCATTTTGACTACTGTATAGCAATATAAAATTCCGCGCCGTTCACGACTGGAAACAAGGTTCCGGGCGGGCGGCCGTCAACCGGGCGAAAACACGGACAGGGCGTTGCGGGTCGTCGTTTCGGCGAGTTTTTCGGGGGCGATGCCGAGATGCTCCGCGACAAACCGGGCGGTGTGGACGACGAACGCGGGTTCGTTCCGCTTCCCGCGCATCGGCACGGGCGCAAGATATGGCGAATCCGTTTCGACAAGCATTCTGTCGAGCGGCACGTACCTTGCGATTTCCCGCACGTTGTCCGCGAGACGGAACGTAACGATTCCGGACAGCGATATGAAAAATCCAAGGTCGAGAAGTTTTCCGCAGAAAGCCGTCGATCCCGTGAACGAATGTATTATTCCGCGCGAGGCGACTTCTTTCAGCGCGGCGAGCGTGTCTTCGTCGGCTTCGCGCGTATGGACGACGGCGGGCAGACCGAGAGCGCGGGCCTTGTCGAGCTGCGAGACGAAAAGCTCCCTCTGCGCCTTGGCTGTATCTGCGCCATAATGGTAGTCGAGGCCGATTTCGCCCACGGCCGCCGCTCCTTCGAAATCAAGCGGCGGCAGCGTCTTTCCGGCCTGGTCGCGATCCCAGCCTACGGCCTTGAACACGCGCGGCATCTCCCCTTCCGCTCCGGCGGCCGCGATTCTGGCGGCGTCCGCCGCGCCCGCATTGAGCGTTTCGCTTCCTCCTATGGCGGCGACGTATCCGACGCCGGCGCGCGCGGCGCGTTCGAGAACGGCCGACGTCTCCTCCTCCGTTCCCTCGAAATGGGCGTGCGTGTCGAAAAGAACCATGCGCTTCAAAGGTTTGCAAACGGATTGCAGTTGAACCCGCTCCCTGACGCCGGAGCGAACGACGTGCGTCTTTCAGGTCTCCTTTCGCCGCGGCGGGGCGAGGACTGCATTTCGGCGCGCGCCGCGCCGACAAGCGGCTTCGATTTCGCCGACAGCGCGATTCTGTTTCTGGCCAGATCGATTCCGACCACGGTCACGGCGAGCCTGTCGCCCGCCTTCACAACGCTTTTCGGATCGGTGACGAACGTATCGCTCAGTTCCGACAGGTGCACGAGGCCGTCCTGGTGGACGCCTATGTCCACGAACGCTCCGAATGCCGTGACGTTCGTCACCACGCCCTCGAGTTTCATGCCTTCCTTCAAGTCCTCGATCTTGGTCACGTCCTCGCGGAATTTCGGCGGTTCGAACGCCTTTCTCGGGTCGCGTCCCGGCTTCGTCAGTTCGGCGACTATATCCTTGAGAGTCGGCTCTCCCACATCGGACGTGATGTATTTGCGCACGTCGATTTTCGACGCGAGCAGTTTATTGCCGACGAGTTCGCCCACGGACACCCCCATGTCGTCCGCCATCCTGCCCACGAGTCCGTATCGCTCCGGATGGACGGCTGACGCGTCCAGCGGATTGGCGCCGCCGCGTATGCGCAGGAAGCCCGCGCACTGCTCGAACGCCTTGTCGCCCAGACCCTTGACTTTCTTCAGGTCTTCGCGGCTCGAAAACTTTCCGTTCTCGTTGCGCCATTCGACGATGGCTTTGGCAAGGGACGATCCTATGCCGGACACGCGCTCGAGAAGCTGCGCGGAAGCGGTGTTCAGCTCGACGCCTACCGCGTTCACGCAGCTTTCCACGACTTCGTCGAGCTTCTGTCCGAGAAGCGGCTGGTGGACGTCGTGCTGGTACTGTCCGACGCCTATCGCCTTGGGATCGATCTTGACGAGTTCGGCAAGCGGATCCTGGAGTCTGCGTCCGATCGAAATCGCGCCTCTCACCGTGAGGTCGAGGTCGGGGAACTCCTTGCGGGCCACTTCGCTGGCCGAATACACGGACGCGCCCGACTCGCTGACCTGCACGACCATCGGCTCCGGTATTTCCGGATGCTGCGCGGAAAGGCGCTTGAGCGTCTGGCGGACGAACGCCTCCGTCTCGCGCCCGGCGGTTCCGTTTCCGACCGCAACCGCCGCGGGGCGGTATTTATTTACTATCATCGCGATCGCCTTGGCGGACTCGTCCGGCTTCTGCTGCGGGAATATCACGGTCTTGCCGAGATATTTGCCGGTCTGGTCCATCATCGCGACCTTGCAACCCGTCCTTATGCCGGGGTCGATCGCGAGGACCGCCTTCTCGCCGAGCGGCGGGGCGAGAAGAAGATGCCTGAGATTCTCCGCGAACACGTCCACGGCGGATCTGTCGGCCGCCATTTTCTTGTCGACGCTCGCGTCCACCTCGCACGAAGGGGCTAGAAGCCTCTTGTACGCGTCTTCGGCGGAAGCAAGCAGCTGCTCCCTGCAGGCCGGCGCCGCAGCCGCCTTCGGCGCCTCGGCGCAGACGAGTTCCATGATCCCGTCAAGCGCGCGGTCCTTGTCCACTTCAAGCTTCACCCACAATACGCCCTCCTTCTGTCCGCGGCGGATGGCGAGGTATCTGTGGGACGGTATCGTCGCTATGGGTTCGGAGAAATCGTAGTACTGCTCGAACTTGGTGGGCGTCTCCGGCTTCGGGGAGGCGACGGTGCTTTTCACCGTGGACTTCGTCGAGAAAAGATTGCGCACGAAACCTCTCACGTTCGCCATGTCGGCGATGCGCTCCGACACGATGTCGCGCGCAAACTGCAAATCCTCCTCCGCCGCGCCTTTGACGTCCGCCGCGACGCCGTTCCATATCGCCTCCGCGAGAGGCTCGAAACCTTTCTCTTTCGCAATCTGCGCGCGCGTCCTGCGTTTGGGCTTGTAGGGCTGGTAGAGGTCTTCGAGCGCCGCCTTCTGCCAGCATCCGGCGATGGCTTTTTCCAGATCCTCCGTCAATTTGCCCTGCTCCGATATCGACTTGAGTATCGTCTCCTTGCGGGATTCCAGTTCCCCGTAGTAGGCGAGGCGCTCCTGTATCTTTCCGATCGCCACCTCGTCGAGATTGCCGTGCGCCTCTTTGCGGTAGCGGGCGATGAACGGCACTGTGGATCCTTCCGAAAGAAGTTTTTCGACTGCGGCTATCTGTCTTGCGGATGCGCCGACCTCCGTCTGCATCCTTGCGAGTATTTCCTGGTTCATTTTCTCCTCTGTGGCGTCAGCGCTTTCCGCCGGCCACCGTTTCGGCTATGTTCAAATAGTACGATCTCATCCGCTCGTACGCGTTGATAATGTCCAGTTCCGCGAGAACGCGCATCGACGATCCGGGATCTTCCGGTCCGACGCGTCCGAGCTGCGTTTTGCGGCAATCGCGCAAAAACTCGTGTATGTTCTTCGATTCGCCCTGGACGTCCTTTATGTCCACCTGCGGACGCGGCGAACGGATCCACGGGGTTATCCTGTGGGCGAACGCGGAGACGCGGTCGTGTACGGAAAGAAGCAGCGCGCGCGACTCGTCGGAAATGCCCTGCTTGTTCTTTCTCAAACGCTTCACCGCCTTCAAAACCGCGACAGCCTCGTCGGACACGCTCTCCAGTTCGTCCGTGAACCTCAGAATCCTCTGCGCGCGCTCTGCGACATCCTGCGAAAGACGCTTGGACATCATGCCGCCGAGAAATTCGGTAATCTCGCGCTGGACGTTGTCGAGAATGTCTTCGCGGTGGACGATATGGGTTTCCGGCCCGTCGCCCTCGGACGTCTCGCCCTTGAGCACCTTCCTTGCGCAGTCGAGAAGCTCCAGATTCGACTCTTTCATGAAATGGACTTCCTGAAGAGCCTGGTCGCAGGCGATGACGGGCGAAATCTTCGCGCCGACACGGAGGGACGAAAGATGCGGCTTTTCGTTCTCGGGCTGCGGAACGAGCCGCTCCACGAGGCGGCAGAACGGCTTCACGAACGGGAAGAAAAGAAGCCCGCGGCAGATTGCGAATATCGTGTCCGTAACAGCAATCGGAGCCATCATGTGCGGATAGGAGCATATCTCGCGTCCCTGCGCGACGACCGTTTCGGCGACGTGCCAGTCGGGGAAGAGCAGCTGGCCCGTCTTCACGAAAAGCGGGAACAGCCACACGAGAACGATAGACCCGAGAAAATTCGAAAGCGTATGCGACAAAGCCGTCCGCCGGGCGTCGGCCGTGCCGCCGATCGCGGCGATCCAGCCGGTCGCGGTGGTGCCGATGTTCGCCCCGAAAAGAACCGCTATCGCCACTTCGTACGTTATGAGCCCCTGCGAGGCGAGAGCCATGGCTATGGCTATCGTCGCCGCAGACGACTGGATTACGGCCGTGAGGAAAAGCGCGACTACGGCGATCATGAACACGCCGGAGATGCTGTCTGCCGAAAATCTGGTGAATATGGATGAAATTTCCGGATTGTCGCGGATCGGCGTCACGCCCTCCTTCATGAAATAAAGACCCAGGAACACGAGTCCCAGGCCTATCGCGGTAAGACCTAGATTGTGCACCTTCTCGCCGCGGAGGAAGAAATACAGAATGCCGCCGAGCCCCAGTCCGACGAGTGCGATGAACTGCGGGTCGGGCGCGTAGGCGATGATCCATATCGTTCCCGTAGTGCCGATGTTCGCGCCGATCAGGACGGCGAACGCCTGGGGAAGCGTCATGAGGGCCGTGGAGACGAACCCGACGAGCATGACGGTTATGATCGACGAAGACTGGACGATCATGGTCGATACTATGCCCGATCCGATTCCGACTATCCGGTGGCTCGTGGCTTTCGCCATGAATTTTCTCAACCCGCCCCCGGCGGTAGCCTGGAGACCTTCGGAGAGGTGTTTCATTCCAAGCAGAAACACGCCCAGCCCTCCGAAAACCGTCATAACCACATTCAAGAGGACTGACAACATTGCGTAACCCCCGATTCGATGCTCAATGCGCGGTCAGGGAAATGACAGCGAATGAAGCTCCCGCCGCGCACATCGCCGCGCCGGACAGTCTGCCTCCCCAGTCCCTGGAAAAAACGATGTCGAAAGCTTTTTCAAGACGCCACGGATAGAACATGCCGTACATGCCTATCATCGCCCCGAGATACGCAAGCGCGACAACGATGTCGATCGGCGCGAACGCGACCCCCGCCTCCGGACGGAGCGCGTGCGTGCTTTTGAAAAGTTCCGCCGGCACGAGCATCAGTATGCCTGACAGCGCGCGCACGGAAAGATGCTCCGGCATCCACGCCGCCGTAAGATACGTCAGCACGACCGCCATTATCCAGAGCTGTCCGGGGAAAATCTTCGTCACGGCGTCAAACGCGTCGATTCCGATTATGTCGCATTCGTAGGCCGTCCAGAACCACGCTATCGCGGTCAGCGGCCATGCGACAAATTTGGAAGAGCGGAAGAAAACGGAAAACGATCTTGCGGCGGACGGGGAAAACAAAGCGACCCCGCCGAAGGCGAGGACCGGAACACCTAGAAGAATCGACCAGAAAAGCATTTCGAAAATGGAGGTGGGAAGCGGAGTTGAACCGCTGTAAGCGGATTTGCAGTCCGCGACCTAACCGCTCGGCCATCCCACCGTATTGTTCGTTAGATTGATTATATTCTATCAAAAAATGAAACGGAAATCAACCAAGAATTTGAGAAATATCCTCGGCCGTGAGTTTTTCCATGACCTGCGCGTCGGAAGTGGACACCGTAGCCGATATTACCGCCTCCTTTTTGCGCTGGAGCGCCAGCACTTTTTCTTCGACGCTCCCGGAGGCTATCATTTTCACGACGAACACGTTTTTCTTCTGTCCGATTCTGTGCGCCCGGTCCGTCGCCTGCGCCTCGACCGCAGGATTCCACCACGGATCGTAGTGTATCACCATGTCCGCCCCCGTCAGATTCAGTCCCGTGCCTCCCGCCATGAGCGATATGAGGAAAACGGGTATGGTCGGATCGCGGTTGAACTTGCCGCACTCTCCCAGACGGTCTTTCGTGGAACCGTCGAGGTAGCAGAACTTCACGCCCTCCTCGCCGAGTTCCGCGGCGATCGCCTGGAGCGTCTTTACGAACTGGGAGAACACGAGAATTTTGTGTCCGCCGGCGATCGCGCTCTCAAGCTGCTCCATGAACGCCGGAAGCTTGCCGACCGACGCGCAACGCCTCAGTTTCATCAGGAGCGCGAGTATCTCGAATTTCGACTTGGCGAATCCCTTGGCCTTTATCATGTCCCCGGCGGTGCGGCGCGCCGCGGCCAGAAGCGAATTGTATTCGCGCTGCGAATCCTCGTCCATCGGGCAGTAGGAGATTTTCGTTATCTTGTCGGGGAGATCCTTCGCGACGGTCTGCTTCAGTCTCCTCATTATGAAGGGATGGAGCTTCCGCTTCAGTTTCGCCAGCGCTTCCGCCGCGCGGTCGCCGCCGTCGGCCACCGCCTGCTCGTACACGGCCCGGAATATTTCGTACTCGCCGAGATATCCGGGCATCAGAAAATCGAAAATCGACCAAACATCAGCGACGGAGTTTTCCACCGGGGTGCCGGTCAGGGCGAGGCGCCGCCGCGAGCGGACGGCCTTGACGCATTTGGCGTTTTTCGTCTGCCTGTTCTTTATGTGCTGCGCTTCGTCCAGAACCACGGCGGAGAACTCGATCCCCGCGTAGGCCTGCTCGAAATCGCGCTGGAGAAGCGCGTACGACGTGACGACAATATCGGCTTCCTCCATCAGACCGAACATGGCCTCGCGTCCCTGTCCGGACACGACGAGAGTCTTGAGCCACGGAGTGAATTTCTCGGCTTCCGCCTGCCAGTTTCTGACTAGACTTGTCGGACACACTATGAGCGCGGGGCCTCTTTTCCCTCCGTCCTCCGGCGGCAGACTCAGCCACGTGAGCGTCTGGAGCGTCTTCCCGAGACCCATTTCGTCGGCCAGAAGGCCGCAAAGCCCGGCCTTTTCGATGAAGCGCATCCAGTACACGCCCTGCTTCTGGTAGGGGCGCAGCACCTTGTCCAGACTTCCCAGACTCACCGGCTCGAACTTCGCGCCCGACTCTCTGTTGCGCAGCGCGGCGGTTTTCATCCATACGGCGGCCTGCGAGCTGTCGACCTCTATGACGTCCTCGAGCGCGGAGAGCGCGCTTTTCACGTACGCGCCGTGTATCTGCTTTACGCGGAACCATCCCGCCGACGCGCCGTCCTGGCTCGAGGAGCAGTCGCGGAACACCTCGTGCATGGTCTCGATAGCCCTGTTGTCGAGAAGTATGGGCTTGCCGTCGCGCATGATGAATCCGCGCCCCGCATTCAGCGCCACCTGCACCTCGACGGGACTGGCCTCGCCGCCGCTGGACGTCTCGAAGCGGTACGTCACGTCTATCGCCCCGCCGGGCGCGTCGCGCACGCATACGACAGGCAGCACGTACGGCATGGAATCCATGGCGTTTTCCAGCTTCTCGGACAGGTCGACTCTCCATCCGCGGCGTCTCAAATCCGGTATTCCAGCCCCTAGGAAGTTGAGTGTAGAGTGCATGTCGGAAAGATAAAGACGCAGATCGCCCGAAGAATACCCTTTCTCGAATCCCCACCGGGCGAGAACGGCGAGCGCTCCGCGTTCCCTGGACATGTTGCGCACGAGCCTGATTCCCGGATCGGCGGGCGACTCCATGTACACCGTTCTTTCGCTCTGGACGGAACACGCCGGAAAATCAATATCTCCGTACCAGGCGTCCACGGTAACGGAAAGCGCCGCGGTAGAACCGGAGACGAAAAGGTAGAATCCCGGTTCTGCGGGAACCTCGACGAAATCCCCGTCCGGCGCGCCTTCCTCCCCGTATTCCGCGCCGGGCCGCGCATCCGCCCCCTCCCCCTCCGTGGACGTTTCCGCAGTATCGTCGTCGTCCATCTCGGCGACCATGCGCGCGATGGCTATGGCGACGACGTGCGGACATATCTGTCCGAGTTTCCGGTTAGTGTAGCACGGACAGTCGGAGCGCACGCGCCCTTTCGCCTCGAGCTTCAGCGAAACGGGCATGCCCCATCCGTCGGGCCGCATTATCTTGCCTGATATCTCGAGCGTGTCGTCGTCATACTCGACATCGACGACATCGCCGGAATTGCAGATGGCGAGTGCCTGGTTGAAAACCTCTTCGCCGCCCCATCCGATAAGTTCTTCTCTTGTTATGCCGCTTTTGATCATGCTGTATTGGATATGTCGTAGTGGAATTTCGATTCAGCGGCAATCATTATATCAAAACGCCCGCCAAAACGCGAGAGCAATTCCGGCGGAGCAGAGATAGTGCGTTCGACACCACGAGCCTCCCGTACAGCCTAGCGGCCTCGAAGAGCTTCTCGGCTATCAGCGCGCGTGCGAACCGGATTTCCCTGCCGACATCCATCCTTAAAAGTACCAGAATATTCCCGCAACAAAGTATGTAAGATCGTTGCGGTAGCCCTTTGCGGCGCGGTAGCGGCCCTGGGCGCGCGCCTCGTCCATCACCATATCGAACCTGTGGACACCTACTGAAACCAGGAAGTTTTCGAACAACTCGTACGAAAGCGTAACACCCGCCCTGAGGTCCGCCGGACCCGCGCGATAGTCGCTCTCGCGCCGCGTTATACGATGTCCGTAGCGATTTGCATTCCACTCCTTGTTGCCGCCCTCCGTGCAGAACTCGCCCGTCAGGGAAAATCCGTGTCCAAGGTCGAAGGCGCGCGTTACGCCCGACTTGAAATAGACGCCGCGGTACGGTACCGTCCGGTAATGGACGGCTGTATAGAAATTTATCCACGGCGTCACGAGCGTTTCGCGCGTGTACCACTCGCGCGCCGTCGCGTCGTCGACGCCTTTGTATGGAGGCTTGAGCGAGCGCGAGAGTATCCAGAGGTGGCCGACGCGCGAGCGGAGTTTCCATCTTTCCGCGAAAGCCCAGTCGTATCCGTACGTTGCGAGGACGTCGTCTTCGATGTCAAACCTCTTCGTCACGCTGTCGCGCACTCCGCTGAGCGAATGCGTCATCGCGTAGTAGAAGTTCAACTGCCCCCAGTCGCGCGTGACGGCATCCAGCTCCAGCTCCTGGAAAAGTATCGGACGCGCAAACGGTATCTTGCCGCGCGAGACGTTCGCAGAATACCAGTACGTGTCCGCAAACCCGTGCATTTCAACAGGTTCAGGCTCATTCACGAGCATCAATGCCGCCAGCAGCCACATAACCGGACCGAGTTCATAGTCGTGGAGTCGCCTCCCACGAAAACTGTGAAGCCGCCTGGCTCGACTACATGCTCCAGGTCTGCGTTGTACAGGGCGAACGCATCGCCGTCAAGAGTAAACTCGACCGTCTTTGTTTCGCCTGGCAGGAGAAATACGGACGCAAACTCCTTCAGCTCGCGCTCGCGCGGCAGGACGCTTGCAACCTCGTCGCGAAGATAAAGCTGCACGATCTCGCGTCCTGCAAGTTTGCCGATGTTCGCGACATCGACGGAGACGCGCCATGTGCCGCCCTCTTCTTCCTTCGCCACCGGCTTGCCGTACGCGAACGTCGTGTAGCTCATGCCGAATCCGAACGGGAAGAGCGGCTTCGAGGGGATGTCCGCGTACGAACACTCTATGAACGTGCGCTTCTCGCGGTAGGTGAGCGGAATCTGACCGACGTCGAGCGGGATCGACTGCGCGAGCTTGCCAGAGGGATTCACCTCGCCCGACAAGATTTCCGCCAGCGCCTCGCCTCCCATTGCACCCGGGTACCACGCCATGATCACTGCGTCCGACAGCCAGACGATTTCATCCATTATCACGGGGCGCCCGGCGAAGACGACGGAAACGATCTTCTTGCCGCCGCGCTTCAGGATGCGCAGGTTCTCCAACTCCTGTTCTGGAAGCGTAATGCGCGCCCTTCCGCGGCGTTCGCCCGTGTAGGAAACAGGCTCGCCGAGCGCCAGCACGACAATATCGCCGCCCGGCAGCGTCGCCTCGCCGCGCGCGACAAGCCTCATGTCGATCGGACGCGCATCGAGTCTGTCTCCCCAGCGCCTCGACATCGCAGTCTTCAGCGTATCCGCCGAATAGTCCGCGCCGAGAGCCGCGTCATCGCCGCCGTTGAAGAGATCCTTGCCCATTCCGCCTCGCATGACGTCTTCGTCGTCAGCCCACGTGCCGGTAAGCCCGACGACGCGGTTGGTGGAAAGCGGAAGCAGCCCGCCGTCGTTCTTGAGAAGGACGATTGATTCGCGTGTCAGTTCAAGTACGTCTTTCTTGTTGCGTTCGGAGAAAAGCTCGCGCTTCTCGCGCGCAGCGTCGCAGTAGCGGAACGGATCGTCGAAGAGTCCCATCCTGAACTTCATTGCAAGAGAGCGGACGACCGCTTCGTCCAACGTCTTTTCGTCAACCTTGCCTTCGCGAACCAGCTTCGGCAGCAGCAGAAATGCGCGGCTTATCATGTCCATGTCAACGCCAGCCTCGAGTCCGCGCTTGGCAGCGTCCTCCAGATCCGTTGCCGCGCCTTCGTCTACCGAAAACTGAAGCGTCGTCCAGTCCGTTATCAGCTGTCCCTTGAAGCCGAGCTGGTTGCGCAGAATGTCCGTAAGGAGATACCGGCTGAAGTTGCATGGCACTCCGTCGAACGCCGTATATGCGCTCATGACAGCAAGCGCGCCCGCGTCTATGGCGGCCTTGTGCGGCGGGAGGTGCGTCTCGAAGAGTTCGCGGCGCGAGAAGTCCTGGTGGCGATAGTCCTTGCCGCCTTGCAGAGACGAATAGCCGATGAAGTGCTTGACGCACGCGATTACATGTTCGCCGTCCGCGAGCGCTTCGTCGGTACAACCTTGGTCGCCTCGGACGCGTGCCGCGGCCATGCGTCCCGAGAGATACGGGTCTTCGCCGAGCGTTGCGCCGATCCTTCCCCAGCGAGGATCGTTAGACACCTCGACCTGAGGAGAATAAGTGAGATTGATTCCCAATGCGGCGGCTTCGCGCGCGGCAACCGCCTCGGCCTTCGCAACGGCCGCGTCGTCCCAGCTGCACGCCATCGCCAGCTGGAGCGGAAGAGTCGTCACCCATCCGTGGGTTATGTCCTCGTGGATAATAAGCGGAATGCGCAGGCGGGAATGCGCAAGCTTGTATTCCTGAAGCCTGCGCGTCTCGGACGCACTAAGGACGCGCATCATCGCGCCGATTTCGCAACGGTTGACGAGATCAGTGTACGCGCCCCATGAATCGTCGCCTAGGCAGCGGTAGTCGTAGACCATAAGCTCGCCCGCCTTTTCCTCAAGCGTCATCTTTGCGCATAGTTCGCGTGCGCGCGATTCCGCAGTCATCATGGGCGGGTTCTTGTCCGTCGTCCCGATAAGCCGGGCATTGTCCAACGGTCCGCCAAAGCCATACATCGCCACTGCGGCCACTGCGAGCAACGCCACATCCTTGCGTGCATTCATTGTTTCTGCTCCTTTGCTACATTACATTTCGGGGATGGGACGCTTCCCTCTCTTTGCGAGGCACTTCGCCAACAGCCGTTCATCGCCTCCATTGTGTTAGATGCGCGAACTTCAAGAAACCTTTGCTGGTTGTGTCCCGTCTCCCGCTGGCTGAAGTTCCACGACCCGGAGGCATAACCCGCGCCTCGCGGCACTTCTGCTCGGCACTCGCGTTCGCTCGGCATGGCGCACTTGAATCGTGCGCCCCGCTTGCGCGGCGGTTACGCGCTCGCGACACGTCGCGCCAACCACGCGCCGTGTCGCGTCGTAAACTGTTTGTTCGCAACCCTAAAGAAATTGCTCAAAATAGCAAAGTAGCCGTTTGCAATTTTCGGCAGAGTATGGTATGATATCGTCAATCTTTCTTGGAGAGAAAAGAATGAAGGTATCATACAAGAAACTCTGGAAGTTGCTGATTGACAAAGAAATGAACAAAACCGACTTGCGTAACGCAACCGGTGTCTCTTCTGCTACCATAGCAAAGATGACTAACGGTGAGGAGGTTACAATGTCGGTTCTGACCAAAATTTGCGAAGTGCTGAAATGCAACATCGGGGATGTGGTCGATCTTATAAATGAGGATCAATAAACGGGCGATGTCAATCGTTTATGAGATCAACGAGGACATGTAAACAAGGAGCGCAGTATGGATGTCATGGTGAACGACTGTCAGGGGCCGCTTGCGGCATCTCCTAGCACTCATCCAAGTGATGATTTCATCAGGGCGAAGATATTGACCATTCGTGGTGTACAAGTCATACTTGACCGCGATATTGCCATGCTTTACGGTGTGGAAACGAAAGTCTTGAACCAAGCCGTCAAGCGCAACCGCGAACGTTTCCCGGATCGATTCATGTTCCAGTTGACCGGGAGCGATATTGCAGACGTAAGGTCGCAAATTGCGACCTTAAATGTTCAGACAAGTTTAAGGTCACAAATTGTGACCTTAAACAAAGGGCAGGGGCAGCATCTGAAATATATGCCTTATGCGTTCACAGAGCAAGGCGTGGCGATGTTGTCGGCTGTCCTGAAAAGTGATGTGGCAATTCGGGTCAGCATACAGATTATGGACGCATTCTCGGCCATGCGCAGGGCATTGGCGTCGGTAGCTCCGATTCTGACGCGTATTGATGTCGTGGAGCGACGGCAAATCACCGACCAGACGCGCAACGAGGAGAGGTTCGATACGATTTTCAAGGCAATGGACGGCGGTGACTTTCCCCCTCAAAAGGTATTTTATGAAGGGAAACATTATGACGCCTATTCTTTCGCCAAGAAAATTGTCCGCAAGGCAACAAAGAGCATAGTCCTAGTAGATGGTTACTGTGACGATGTGACGCTTGATATTCTCTCGAACAAGCGAGGAGGGGCAAATGTCACCATTGCGACCGTAGCCAAGACGCCGATAACGGCAACCGCAGTCGAAAAGTTCAACAAGCAGAATCCAACGCTGACAGTCAAGACTGTGGGCATGTTCCATGATCGATTCCTGATTATCGACAATAAGGAACTGTACCACTTCGGTGCATCGCTGAAAAACCTTGGACGCCAGTATTGCGCCGTGACGAAGATGGATGCAATATTCATCCCTTCGATTCTCCAGCGAGTGGGATAGGAGAGAATGCAATGATGACTAACGACAAGACCGAGCGTATTAGGAGCATTATTGGATGGATGCGGAAGAGGCTCATACTTGCGATTGTCAATGGAATATCATCTGTTGAAGCAATACGATGAGGTAATCATGAACGATGAATTCATAAAAGCAACTACACCTCAAAATGCAGATCATTTGACTTCACCAACCTCAATCGAATCTAAATTGAAGAGTTTGACCTTTGGTGAATGGCGGGATTTGTTATACAACTTTCCGCAGTTCGCACCACGTTATTATTGGAGAATGTTAAGGTCAGAGTGTTGGAAGCAAATGTCTTTTGTTCCGCAACAATTTGCGGTTAGTTTGGATTGGGTGTTAGACAATGGTGGGAATTGGGCTAAAATATTAGATGAGAAGCCAATGTTATTCAGAGAGAAGTGTAACTGGGCAGAACTTACTGGACGCAATTGGGCATGGCTTCTGAAATGGAAACCAGCGTTGCGAGATTTGTGTGATTGGAATAAGTTAAGTGATGATGATAGGCGCTCCCTCTTAAATCAACAGCAACCTCAATTCAAGATAAAGTCAGAAACCGCAGGAGAAGACGAAAACAAAGAATTACACAAACGCCCATGGAGGCAGACCGCGCCACGCGCTCAACCCCGCCGCACGGTCTGCCGCGTACTAACTCGCGGAGTAGCCATTTTTGCCGTGTTTTTCGCTCATTTTAAGCAATTTCGCCAAATCCCCCATTGACTTTTCGCGGCAGAAATGCTATACTTATGCCCCTCATAATAGGGGTACTATGCCCTGAAACAGAGAGCAAGAAAAAAGACATGGCAAAGTATCTAGATCCAAAGGCGGACGTTACCTTCAAGAAGGTTTTTGGCGAGCATAAAAATCTCGTCATAAGCCTCCTTAACGCCCTGCTGCCTCTTGAGGACGGCAAACAGGTTGAGTCGATAGAATATCTGCCGTCGGAACTTGTACCGCGCACCCCGACGAGCAAGAACACGATTGTCGATGTGCGTTGCGAGGAAACTGGCGGGCGCAAGTTCATCGTCGAGATGCAGATGAACTGGACGGCGGATTTCCGCCAGCGAGTCCTCTTCAACGCATCCAAAGCCTATGTGAGCCAGCTTGGGCAGTCGGAGAAGTACAATCTGCTCCAGCCTGTCTATGCGCTCAATTTCGTCAATAAGAACTTCCAGCCGGACAAGGATGACTACTACCACTACTACAGGCTGGTTCACTCTCAGGACAGTGGCGATATTCTCGAGGGGTTGCACCTCGTTTTCATAGAGTTGCCGAAGTTCAAGGCGAAGAACCTAGCCGAGAAGAAGATGCAAGTTCTGTGGCTTCGTTTCCTGACAGAGATCGACGAAAAGGCTAAAAAAGCCCCTGCCGATCTTTTGGACAACCGCGAGACTTGTCAGGCATTGGAGATAGTAGAGGAATCGGCATATAGCGAGGCCGAGATGCTTGCCTACGACAGGTACTGGGACCAGGTTCGCCTGGACAAGGCGTTGGTAGATGAGCGCGATGCGGCGCGCGCTGAGCTGGATGAAACAAACGCAAAACTCGACGTGGCGACCGCAAAACTCGACGTGGCGACCGCCAAACTCGACGCGGCGACCGCCAAACTCGACGCGGCGACCGCCGAGCGTGACGCTGCGGTTGCGCGAGCCGACGCGGCGGTTGAAAAGCTGCGCCAAGACAAACTTCAGACAGCCCGGAAACTTAAGGCGATGAACCTCACAGCGGAGCAAATCACGGACGCGACCGGCCTTACAGCACCCCTCATTGAGACGCTATAAGCGCTCGCTTCGCTCGGGGGATATGACGAAATCTCGGTGCTGTAACACCAATCTCAAATCGTGGAAACTGGAAATGAAAGGATGCATGGCAACCCAGTAAAGAGAAATGGCGGGCAAGAGTCCGTCACAAGACAATTTGCAATACCGCAAGCAGTCGTCGTAGGGAATCCTGAGAAAATTTCTGGCGGCACTTGGCAGGTAAGCGCAACCGCGCTTCCTCCCTTTGTGTTCCAGAAAGGCAATCTCAGGGCCTCCTACGAGACATGAAGGGAGGATTTATAATTTATCGGTTTGTAGCGGCAAGGAGATCGTATGAAGAAGAACGAAGCGCGAAAGAAATGCACGGCTCTTGGGAAGAGCAACGGGATCGGTGTGGAGAAATCCTACGGCGCGTGGATTGCCGACCTAAAGCGTCGCTACCGTGCAACGCAGATCAAGGCAGCTGTCGCCGTCAATTCTGCGCTGATTGAGTTCTACTGGAATCTCGGAAAGGACATAGCCGAGAAGTTCGCGGAAGAGGCCAGATACGGTTCTCGCTTTTTTGAGAAGATTAGCTTCGATATGCGGGCGGAATTCCCGAACGACTCTGGATTTTCACCTCGCAACATCAGGTATTGTCAGGATTTTTACTGCTTGTATTCCGTCGCGCAGATTTTGCCACAAGTTGTGGCAAAATCTGCCAAGGGTAAGCAATCGGCGTCAAAAATGCCACAAGTTGCGGCAAAATGTGTTCGTCCGCAAGCTGTGGACGATAAGATTTTGCAACAGGTTGTTGCACAATTGGTTTCTGTTCCGTGGGGGCATCATCGCACCATTATCGACAAATGCAAGGGCGAGCGCAACAAGGCACTTTTCTATGTGCGGCGGACGATCCAGAACGGGTGGAGCCGCAATTCGCTTTTGAACTGGCTTTCGACCGACCTCTACGAGCGCGAGGACAAGGCGCAGACGAACTTTGAACTGACGATGCCATCCGACGACTGCGACCTTGCGCGACAGATCGTGAAGGATCCGCAGAACTTCGAGGTATTCGGATTGAAAGAGAAGTATTCCGAGACGGAATTGAAAGCCGCCATTGTCGCCAACATCGAATCCACGTTGCTGTCGTTTGGCAAGGGCGTTGCGTTTCTTGGCAAGGAATACCCTGTTGAAGTTGGCGGCGAGACAAAGAACATCGATCTTCTCTTCTACATCGTGCCGCTGCACCGTTATCTTGTTGTTGAAGTCAAGACAGGGAAGTACGAACCCGCCGACCTCGGACAGTTGAGCGGCTACATGGCGATGGCGAAGCATGTCTTGAACACGCCCGGTGACAACCAGCCAGTCGGACTTCTCATCTGCAAGGAACACAATCGCGTCCTTGCCAAGTACCATCTTGAGGAGCTTGGCCTGCCGATGGGTATCACGGATTACGAACTCAAGAAGGTTCTCCCCACCAAGGCGCAACTGGCAAAGTGCGTTGTCGACGCAGAGCGGCAGATCGAAACGGCGCGAGCCAAGTAAAACAAGTGAATGCATTATGAATCTTACTGCCGTTAAAGATTAAATCTTGTCAAAAGGTAACATACAGGCTACCCCTCAGTTGCTGTATCACTATACGACAATCGAGACGTTTGAAGTTCTTGTCGCCAAAGATGCAGATTTGTTTTGCACACACTATATGGACTTAAACGACGATGCCGAGTTCAGAAAAGGATTTGCATATTTCAAGCAGTATTGCGACCGAAAGTACCATGACGAGAAAATAGCAAAAATGCTTATGTCGTATTGGACGACAGTAAGGAAACTCCAGATGTTATATGCAAATACGCCGTGGATAATGAGTTTTTCGACCGAAAGAGATTCGCTGTCGCAATGGCGAGCGTATACGGATCGAAAGCGCGGCGGGGTGGCGATAGGTTTCGATAAAGCGAAACTGGAGGACGCTATTCTGGAACGAAGCAAAAAGGCTTCCAATGGGTTCTCAATCTGCCTTCTTCCATGCATCTACTACGACAGCGGAATCGACGAGGCGACCCGTCCGAAGGCAGTTGTGTTTTCGACGTTCGATTCTGAGGAAGATGTGTTTCGTGCCATCGAAGCAGGCGCGTGCGGCTATCTGTCGAAGCAGTCGAGCGGCGCGTAGCTGCTGGATGCAGTCCACTTTACTTGAGGACAAAATGGCATGTCTCGCCCGCTGTCATCTTAAGCGGCATGACTCCGTCCTGCGTTGCCTCTTCTTTGCCGTTCTTGAGGTTCATAACCTTGCACGGGAAAGGCAGGCGGAAATTCTCCTCGAAATCGGCAAGCGCGTGAATGGAGACGAAAACACCGCCCATATCGACCTGCGCAACGTCGGGCGGAAGCGCTACATACGCGCCCGCCTCGCGCGCGAACTTGTTGAACGCGCCAGGCGAAACGCCGCCGGCTTCTGCGAAGACAATGTTGCGTCCCGCGCCCATACGGCGCGAGGCGATTGCAGGAGAGCGGTCCTTCGTATAGCGCGCAAGCACCTCCACACCGGGAGCATCAACGATGGAGTTGCGCGGCCAGTCCGCGAGCTGCGACGGCGGAAACGAGAGGCTCGAAGCGTTGCGAAGCATGTCGTGGTACTGCAAGCCGTTCACTTCGCAGTCGAAGCCAGGTTCTGCGACAACGTGGTGATCGGCCTTCTCATTGACGCCAAGTTCCATCCCCGTCGCCGTCTTGAGCCCGCCAAGCTCGCCGCAGCGCGGCATGTGCAAGACGGTCTTGCCGCCGTTCGCGCAAGCCCTTACTATCTTGGCTCGGCGATTGTCGTACTTGCGCATAAGGCCCGTCACGACAAGCGAGTACGGCTTCAGCAGCCTGGGATCAGCGTCTATATCCTCGTAGAGATACACGTCGAACGGAACGCCGGAACGTGCCAAGAGGAACAGCTGATCGGCATAGCTGAAATCAGTAGGACGCGGCAGGAAGTTCATACCGTCCTTCCATCCGAGCAACCCCGCCTCATCGAGAACGATTGCGACACCGGGAGAAAAGTTGGGAGTGGAGGAGTTGGGAGTGGGGGAGTGGAGGAGTTTATACGAATCAAGCGCCGTTGAAATGTCGTCGACGATTTCAGGCGCAGAGAACCAGCCGTTCGCCATGTCGTAGAACCACCAGCCCATTCCCTGTGCGCACATGACGCCGGCATCCTTGCGAAAGACGCTCTGCCACATACCGAAGTCCGAGGACTGCCCGAGGCCGATAGCCGACGACGGGCCCGACCACGGCTCGACCATCGCATACGTACGGAAGTCCAGTTCCTCGAAGAAGAACTTTCCGTGCAGACGGAAGGACGCCGCAGGAAGCCGGTTCGCGCCGACGAGTCCGGGGCGACGCCGTTCGTAGTTCGGCTGCGCGACGAGAATGTCCATCGAATCCGAGCGGAGAAATTCGCCTATGTCCCACGACGTTGCGACATTCGCGCGATGCGGCGACTGGCACCACATGATAGAGACGACGTCCTTGCCCATAAGCCGCTTGAACTCGCGCGCGAACTCATTCTGCGCCCTCAGGCCCGTCTGCTTGCAGAAGAACTCGTAGTTCGTCGAGACGTGCCCTTCTTCACGGCAGAACTCCGCGTACTCGGCCTTTGCGGACGGGGAGTAGTCGGGATAGCACACGGTGAACTGTCCGTCCTGATAGCCGAATGTATGGATTCCGACGATGCGTTTGTCGAGTCCCTGGCGCTTCAGTTCCGCGACGAGCTTGGCCAGGCACTTCTTCACGCCGGCTCGCCAGACGCGTGACGAATACGACGGCCATGCCCAGAGCTTCGCGCCTGCCGTAGGAATGGCATACGAGGATACGCAGCTGCCGCTGTTGCCAAGCACGGTCTTTCCGTCCTTGTGTCGCCAGGCCTCGCCGGGATGCTCTTCGTCGGCGAATTCGGGATAGGCATTGCAGCCAATCGCCAGGACGAACGGTACGTCTGGCACGAGGCGCATCGAGTTCTTGATTTCGCGGACCGCGCCTTTCGCGTCGAATCCGTCCTTCGTCCAGTATCCGCGGCATCCCGGCACCTTGCCAAGGCGGATGTCCTTCACCATCAACGGGATGTGCGCATTGGTGACGGTGTGTCCTGCAAACAGCTCCGGAGGCGGAATCTGCTCGACCGAGCAGTGGCGTCCCTTGTAGATGACCGGCATAACGGCGCGTCCGTCGACCCGGAGTTCAGGTCCGCATTTCCCCTTCGCTACCTTCGCCGTATGCTGCACGTCCGCCGCGAGCCCGCGGTCGTACGCGGCTTCGTCCATGCGGTCACGTTCGCGCGGCAGACCCCAGGCGCTGTACTTCCTGCCCCAGGCCTGCTTCTCCGCCTTGAGCGAAGAGACTGTCCAGTTCGACCAGACGCTGACCGACGGATTGCCCGCAACGACAATCGCCGGCGTCAGCACGCCGTCATGAGCGACCTCGCTCGCGTACTTGCGGTACGTCTGGCCGCGCGGCGAATTGGGGAGTCCCAGCGATTCGGGAATACCTCCGCCCGCGTAGTCCTTCTCGAAAAGTTCGGATATGCCGTATTCGGACTTCCTGCCGTGCGCGCGCAGAAAGCCGTGGCAATATTCTCCGTTGGAGCCCGTGACCGCCACGTCCGCCGAAAGCCGCACAGCCTGGTCGGGTTCTGACGTCGCAAATTCCGGGCCTTCGACGATCAGATAGCCTTTGTCGTTTGTCTTGACAATGGTGACTACGCCGTTCCCGACCGTAATCTGTCCTGTGGCGCCGCCAGCCTTGATTACGGTAAATGCGTCGTCTATGCAGTTGTCCGCGCGCCAAAGGACGCCATAGGTCGGAAACTCCGTGCGGGATGGGTCCTTGTTTTCCCATCCCGCCGTGACCGGCCGTCGCGAGAATAGCAGGCAGCGCGTCGGCGCGCCCGCGCGGAAGACTTCCGTGCCATCGGACCACACAGAGAACCCCGCGCCCTTCCCGTATCGCGCGCCCTTGCGGTCCCAATAGAGCGAGACCATGCGTCCGTGAATCTTTACGTTCTCGAGTCTCAGGCAATCCCAGCTTTCCGGTATGAGAGGCCGAAGTTCAAGCGTGCCGTCGAGATGTGGATGCACGCCGCATAGTCCGGCGATAACGAGGTCGGCGAACGTAGAATGGTTGTAGTCTTCGCCGCGCTCACCCTCCGCGCCTGCGGCCTTCAGCATTTTGCGAGAAATCCACTCGCCAGTGAAAGGATCGAGATTTTCGTCAATCCACGGGATTGCCTTGCCGTCTTCGGTCTTGCGCACCTGCTGCGCGGCGTACTGGTGAAGGAGCTTCACGTAGGCGGCCTTCCCGAGCAGACCCGCCGCATTGTCCGCAAGCGCATGGGCAAGCCCCGTTAGCGCAATCGATGTCGCAAACGGCCACGACGGGCCGTTCCACTGGCAGGGATGGCCTTCGCAGGAAATCTTGAAGCCGGGGGCGCGCCGCTCTGCGAAGCAAAGTCCGAATGGAGCGGCAAAGCCATTCTCGTCAACAAGCTGGTTCCATGCGTCCGCCTTCTCCGGCAAATACATGCCGAAGTACCACGGCGCATAGCCGTGAAGTTCGCGCACAGCGCCGCGAACGCCGTTCGTAGTCATTGTCGTGAAGAATCCGGCCTCGGAATTCCACAACTTTTCGCGGATGCCCTTTTCGAGGGTCTCGGCCTTGCGCGAGAACTTCGCCGCAATGTCCGGACGGTTCGCAAGACGTGCGATCTCGACGATCGCCTTCGCCTCGCCCCACATGGCGGAATTGAACAGCGGCTTGTATCCGTCGCCGCCGAGTGACATTTCGCTGCCCTCCCGGTCGTCGGTCGAGGTGAACATTCCCTTTCCGTCGCCGCCCATCGGAAAGACGGACGTTCCGTCGAGGGTCTTGAAGAAAACCGGCTGCGTCTCCCACGAGTCGTACAATGCGACGACGTCGTCAAGGAGATTTGTCGCCAGCGCAAAGTCGCCCGTGACGCGAACGACGTCAAGGAGAGACGAGCCAAGCCAAGTCGAATACTTCGCACGGTGGGGCGCGTTTGTGCTGAACCAAAAACGCGCGCAGTCGGATGCAACGGTTTTGTCGTGCATCCACCGCGCCTCGCGCAAATGGTGTCCGGCAGCGCAGACGATTGTGTTGTACTTCCCGGCCCAGCCGACTTTTGGCAGGAACTCCGTGATCACCCACCCCCCGGGCGTTTTCTCGCAGTGGCGTCCGAAGGCCTGCCATCTGTATTCGTATGTACTGTTTATCGCATCGTCGGGGCACTCGAACGAGGGCACAGCTCCCGCAGGTGCCGCAGCCAGAGCCGCGGCAAACAGTGTTGCCGAGATCATTTATTTTCCTTCCCGGGGGTTATTCGCCTGCCGTGAAGGCGAGGCGGAAGCCGCAGGCTGTCCAGTTGCCCTGATGTCCGTTGCGGCCGGCGGACGTGCAGTCCGTGTTGTTAATCGAGAAGTAGCCGCCGCGTATGACGTTGCGGTTGTAGGTGTTGTTCCCCTCCGGCTTTGGGGTGTCCGGCTGTACGGTATCGACGCACGGATCCGTGACTGTGGCTCCATCTGAATATCCCGGGGCATTGGACGAAGCGGTCCAGTAGTCCGCGCAGGCCTCGTAGACGTTGCCGATCATGTCGTAGAGTCCATACGCGTTGGGGAGTTTTTCGCCGACGGGATGCGTCGTGGCGCCGGAGTTGCCGCTGTGCCACGCGATGGCGTTCAGATTCTCGCTCGTCAGTCCTTTCCCCGTGTAGAGTTCACTTGTCGTCCCGGCGCGGCAGGCGCGCTCCCACTGGGCTTCGGTCGGATAGTCCACCTTCTCAACGGCGCCGAGCAAATTGGCGGAGATCGAATTCGTGACTACCGAGCGGAACACGGAGTACAATGCGCTCTCGACCGGTCGACTGTCCCCCTTCATCCCGCTTCCGTCCCACACTCCGCGCGTGAGCTTCTTGTACTGCATCTGGGTGACGGGGAACACGCCGACGAAATAGTCCTTCGTAAGCGTGACGTCGTGAACCTGCGCCGCATTGCCGCCGCTTCCGAACGCTCCGCCGGTCTGGCCCATGGAGAACTTACCCTTCGGTATCTTGCGCATGACGAGCTTCGTCGTCGCGTATGCCGCGTCGTTCGTCACGCCCGTCCACACGAGGACGTTGTCAAGAGACGTAGACGCGCCGGGGATGACGTCGCCGAAATCGGTTTCGACGCTGCCGAACTTGCCGTTGAGCAGATCGCCGCGCGTGACGTCCGTGCATGGAAACTTCCCGCTTTCCGCTGTAAGGTCGAATATCTTGTAGAGGACCTCGTCCATTCCTGTCGAACTCGTCACAGAGAGCTTGACCTTGAAATTCGCGAGGGCGACTTTCTCCGTCCCGAAAGCCGTTACCGGGTCGATGATAAACTGCCCTATTCCGTCTGTGGAAATGCCGTACAGTTCGCCGGTGATCGCCGATGCGAGCCTTTCGGAATCAAGTTCCACGTTTCCGTTGTACGCCTGGACCTTGATGTCGACAGGATCCGTCACGTCCGCAAGCTTGTACTCGACCTTGACGTCCGTAGACCAGGGCCACTGCTGACGAACTATCACCTGCTCGATCACAGCGGCATCGAGCGACGCCGCGGCGAATGTCGAAAACGCCAGATATGCCAACTTTTTCATCGTTATCGTTCCTTTCTTAAATGCGGTTTACCTGAAGATTATCATCAAGGCGGAATTGCCGAACACCGAGGCGGCGTACTCCACTTCGTTCGCGACAAGCGAAAGCGAAGTTTCGCCAGACTTTATGGGCAGCGCGAACCAGCCCTGCGCACCGTCGAGACCCGTCGGCGTCTCGACGCCGTTCACCTTGAACGACGTCGTCCCGTACGGGATCGGCAGCACGGCCCGCTCCGGCTTCTTCGCCCATATTCTCCCCGAGGCCGGGGCCAGGCAGCGCGTGACGCCCTCGGCGTCCGGCGACAGGCCCCTGACAAGGCCCAGCTTGGCCGTACGAACGGTCTTGGCGGCGTCGTCGAACTCCAGCGCCAGGTCGTAGACGTTCTCCGTCTCGTCGCTGTCCGCGGGCGGAAGCGTGAAAGTGAACTCTCCGCCCGATAGTCCATCGTATATCATGTTGTAGGCGACGCCGCTGACGTAAAGCCGCGCACTCGTCGCGTTCGCCGGAAGGTCTATCGGCACCGTCATGGTGTTGTTGGTGGCCGTATGCCAGAACGAGCTGGTTTCAGGTCTGAGGAATACGAACGTTGGTTCGCTCGTCATTTCCGCCGCTCCAACGGCGAGGGTCGTCAACGCGGCCCCCACGATTCCGGCGGTTTTTCGCGCAATCATGCTTACCCCGCTTTCTTTTGTGATTGTTTCCGTTTCCAGGTCGACAATAGGCTCGAACTCTTCCACCGGCTGCTCCACCGCTTCCCGTTGGACGAAAACGTCTTTGGCCGCCATCCACGCCGCCAAACCCGCAAACGCCGCCATAGCCGCGATCGAAGCCGCTATTTTCAGCGGACGGCGCCGGCGCGGGCCTGCATTGCGCACGGACGTCGCGCTTGAAGCCATGATCGCGGACAGGCAACGCTCCTTGAATCCGCCAGGAGGCTTCGGCCATCCGTCTGGATTGCGGAGCGCCGCTTCGAGGCGGTAGGCCTCGGCAGAGTCGTCGCTTAGCTGGAATTGTCGTTCTGTCACTGTCTTGCACCTTCTGATGTTTTGATGCCCGTCATCCGGAAAACCTTGGAGAGGAATTCCCGTATCTTAAGCCGAGCCTCGTGAAGGCGGTAGTACACCGTGCCTTCGGGAGTATTTACGGTCTGCGCTATCTCCGGCACGGAAAACCCGCTGAAATAATACATCACAACGACAAGCCGCAAGTCATCAGGAAGCAGCAGAACCGCCCGGCGCAGCGCCGCGGCCTCGTCCCGCCGCGAAAGAGACTCGCCGGGATCGGGGTTCATGTCGGGGACGTCGAAGCTTTCTTCGCCGAAAACCAGCGCGTTGGCGGCCTTCCGCCGGACGTCCATCCGGCGGAAATTGACCATGATCGCGCACATCCAAGTGAAAAACGACGAATCTCCCTTGTAGCTTGAAATCCGCTCGACGATGCGCACAAACGTACGCTGGACGAGATCTTCGGCGGTGTGCGCGTCGAGACAAAGCCGGAATGCAGTTGCATAGAGGCGCTCCCCGTAGTCCTCAACGAGAACACGGGCCCCCTTTTCAATGTCGTTTTTGATCAATTCCCAGACTGGCATCACCAAATGCTATGATGCCGTATCCGACCGAATCCTTGGGAAAAATTTTCCTCAGGACAGAATTGCAACACGCCCTCGCCGACTTTGACGAGTCCGCCAAAAAAGTTTATTGCGACCATACCGTTTCTCCTTTGATATATTTAATTTAGGCGTTATATATTTTACCACGCCGCCGGCAGGATGACGACTTTTAAAGTTAATAATGGAGCAGGATGCTCCATCTCCTTGAACGGCCGGGACGGCCGTTCCCCCAGTGAGTTCGACAGGCGATTCCGGAATCGCGAGCGGCGGCAGCCGGCTAGCGTATGGCGTCCGGAATTCCGTCGAGAGGGAATTTCCGCCCCAGCAGAGGGTACTTGGCGCCGGCGGCGGGGTTGTACGGAAGGAATTCCATCCTGCAGCCGCGCGCGAACTCGACGAATGCCGCGCGATCGCTGGGAGAATCGTTCACGCCGGGGACGAGGGGAACGCGGAATACGAACCTGACGCCTGATTCGCGAAGGTACGCAATATTGTCGAGAACGACGGAAACGTCCCCGCAGGTCCACCGCCGGAACTCGGCGGCATCCAAAAGCTTCACGTCCTGATATACGAAATCGAACTGCGGAATCGCCGCACGGTACGATTCTAGCGGAACATATCCGCTGGTCTCGACGGCGACGTCCACACCTTTGGCTTTGAGAAGCGGAAGAGTCTCGAGAATGAAACCGCACTGTGCGAGCGGTTCGCCGCCGGAGAAAGTGACGCCGCCGCCGGACTGCGCCATTATGTCGGCGTTTTTCAAAAGTTCCGAAGCCAAATCCTCCGGGGTCCAATCCCGTCCGACAGTTCTGTCCGCGCCAGGCGCAGACCCGCCCGGCGCAGCGGAACGCATCGTCTCGGTCTCGAAAGACTGCCCTTCGGGATTGTGGCACCATGCGCAGCGAAGAGGGCAACCTTTCATGAACACGGTCGTTCTCACGCCAGGTCCGTCATGGAGCGTAAACTCCCTTATTTCGAAGATTCTGCCTTTCATTTTCGCTGCGGCGCGGCCGGAGTCCGCGCCCTACCGCCAAAACCTTCAGCCTTTCAGCTCCACCCTTTTGATTATCTGGTCCTGATACTCTTTGTCGAGTTCGACGAAGTACCCGCTCCATCCCCAGACGCGCACGATCAGGTGGCGGTGGCGCTCCGGATGCTTCTGGGCGTCCTTGAGAGTTTCACGGTTGATGGTGTTGATCTGCATCTGGTGTCCGCCGCGCTCGATGAAGAACTTGACGAGGTGCGCGACCTTCTCGACGCCGTCCGCCATCGCAAAGGCGGAGTCGTGGATTTCGATAGTGAGCGGTCCGCCGTTGCAGACAAGTCCGAGGTCCGGTTCGGTGAAGGATCTGACCACGCTCACTGGACCCTTCACCGGGACATCGAGCGACGGCGCCCAGTTCGCGGAAAGCGGCTCGCCCTTAAGACGTCCGTCCGGCGAAGCCGGAACCTCCCGCGCATGCCAGATGTAGTACATCGCGCTTCCGGTGCCCGGACGGAATATTCCGCCGCGGTCGTTCCTCTTTCCGTCGAAAGCATGGCCCCAGAAACCGATGATCCACTTCGCCAGATCGTCCGCTCTCGCATCGGCATTGCCCATCTTCGGCGCGGACTTCGCCGCGGCGAGGACGTCCGGACGCCCGGCGAAATCAGTATCGAGCAGCTTCACCAGTTCTTCCAGCGTGACAAGCTTCTTTTCGAAGACGAGTTCCCTGACGGAAGCGAGCGAATCGACGGCGACGGCGATGCCGGTTCCGTGTATCCCGAAATTGTTGTACTTCGCGCCTTTCGATATGTCCCTCGCCTTCTTTATGCAATCCGTCGAAATGACCGACACGAAAGGCCCGGGCAGAATCTCGACATGCGCATACTTCTCCACGAGCGCATCCGCCCTGCGCTGAATCTCGGCGAAGAACTCCTTCTCGACATCCTCGTACCTAAGCCCACCCTCTGCGTCTCTGCGCCTCTGCGCGAGATTTCTCAACGCCCTGTCAAGTGCGCCGACGAAACTCACCGCGTCGATGTTGTTGATGTCCATTCCGCATCCGGGAATCAAAAACTCCCAGCACGCGGCGACGGAGTAGTCGCGCGCATCCTCGAGTTCGTAGCCCCACCTCTGCAGCGCGGGGATCACCACATCGTCGTTCGCATACTGCGGAAAGCCAAGACCCTTCGCCGTAAGTTCCGTGCCGAGCTCGTATATCTCAAGCGGGGTGGATTTGTCTACGCGCAGATTTATCTTCGGATCGACAAGCTTCAGCTCTCCGCAGGCCTTCAGGCAAAGTCTCGAAAGGTCGTTGAAGGCGGGCTTCCCGTCGCGCGTCACTCCGCCGAGCATGACGGACTGGCCGTTGTCGCCCTGCTGGATTCCGATGTAGAGATCGCTGTCGCGGTTGCACGCGATGAAGAATTCCTCCAGCTCTTCGAGCGCCCCGTCTTCGGAAAGACGCCCTGATTCAACGTCGGCCTTGTAGTAGGGGTGTAGATACTGGTCGATGCGCCCGAGTCCGCAGTGGTACTCGCCCTCGCACCACATCGCATAGTGGAGTATGCGCAGCGTCTGCAGCGCCTCGTGGAAATTGCGCGCGCCCTTGCGCAGCGCCGGCGCCACGGCCTGGTATGACGGCCGCGCCGCGCCCGCCGCGTCGTACCGCTCCGCGAGGTCAATGACGGCCTTCACCGAAAGCATCGCGTTTTCGAGGAACTCAATTCCCTCGGCATCGCCGCCGGCGGGACGCCGGCTTTCCCGATCGGAACCGTCCTGAGCGGGAAAGCCGCCATCCTGGCGGCTCTTCAATTCCGCGAGACGCGCGTCGATCTCCAAAAGGCGCGTCTCAAGTCCGTCGCGGATCGCCGGACCGAAATCGGCGGTCATATTGAACACCACGCCTTTTTCGCCGAACGCGGTTCCGGCGGCGCGGCGGGCGTCCATTTCCTCTTCCGTATGCAGATCGGGAATCTGCTTCACCGTCCGCAGAAACACGAGACGTTCGCCATCCATGAACGCCGGCGTCTCCGCCTTCAGCATCTCTTCGAGGCCGATGCGCGCGCGCGCCATATCGCTCACACCCTCTGCTACGAACCGCTCCAGCAGCGGCTTCCAGTCGACATCGCGGCGAAACTTCGCCTGCTCCTTGTCGAACGTTCTCTCCAAAAGCGATTTGATTCTTTCTGTCATGATGAAACCTCTGATTTTAAACTTGAGACGGCCGGTTTAAGTTTTCTTCTGTCGCGTTCCGGGGTCAAACTATTCCAAGTCGCTTCTCGATTTCTTCGATTGATCCGCCCTTCGTCTCGGGCATGAAGAAGATCGCCCAGACGAGCTGGCAGGCCATCATCGCGGCGAAGAACGCGAAAGTCCAGGAACCCGCGCGCTCGGCCGCCATCGGGAACGTCCAGCTGATGAGCGTGCAGAGGAACCAGTGCGTGAAACATCCGAGAGCCTGCCCCTTCGCGCGGACGGTATTCGGAAACACCTCGGAGATGTAGACCCACAGGCACGCGCCGGACGACATGGCGAAGGCTGCGATGAATCCGAAGATTCCGGCGACGGCGACGGCCGCGTTCGGCGACGGAAGCGACAGCTGCCAGGCCACAAGCGAGTGCGCGACGATCATGGCGGCAGCGCCTATCATGATCAGCACGCGGCGTCCGACCTTGTCGATCACCGCGAAAGCCATCGCCGTGAACACGAGGTTTACCAGACCCATGCCCATCGTCCCCGCGAGCGCCGCTAGAGACGATCCCTCTCCGAATATCATCTGGAAGATGCGGGGAGCGTAGTAGTTGATCGCGTTGATTCCGCTTATCTGGTTGAAGAACGCGATGAAGAACGCAAGAAGGATCGGTTTGAGGAACCTGCGCTGGAAAAGCGGCACGTCCGCCCCGTTCGCCGCGGCCAGGAGGGACGCCTTTATCTCATCGACCGTTTCCGCGACATTCTTGCACCCTGCGCGGGCAAGCACGTTCGCCGCGTCCGCAGCGCGCCCCACGCGCACAAGCCAGCGCGGCGACTCTGGTATCGTGGCGAGAAGGACCATGAATGCTGCAATCGGGATGCACTCTACTCCGAGCATGACGCGCCATACGATGCGCGGATCGTATCCTGGCATGTACCGCGCGACGAGGTAGTTGGTGATGTAGCTCGCGAGAATGCCGAATACGATGTTCAGCTGGTTGAGCCCGACGAGAAGCCCGCGCCACTTTCCAGGCGCGATTTCGACGATGTAGAGCGGAACCACGACCGAGACGCCACCGATGGCCAGTCCGCCGATGAAGCGGAACCATCCGAGCGCGTGGGGACCGAACGTCTGGCTTGTCGGAGTAAATGCGCACCCGAGCGCCGAAACGAGAAACAGGATCGCCATCGCCCACAGCGTCGGACGGCGTCCAAACCTGTCGCTCGGCTTTCCCGCCGCGAACACGCCGAACAGCGTGCCTATGAGAGCCACGGACACGACCAGCCCGTGCCAGAACGCGTCAAGTCCGAACTCGGCCTGAATCGCCTTCTCGGCGCCGGATATGACGCCGGAATCGAACCCGAAAAGGAACCCGCCGATCGACGCGGCGACGGAAACATAAAGCAGATATTTATTCATATTTCATCAGGAGTTTGTTGATTCGGCAATCGGTTTGATTTATCTTGAACGCGACGGCAGACCGGCCGCCGCCAAAGCCACGGGCGCGTCAATTCCCCTTTCCAGAGAACCTAAGGACAATCTTCGCGTTTTGCGAACGCGGAGAGGATACCGTCACCGCCAGGATTCCGCCGCCGCGCATTTCCGTCCGGACATCGCACCCTTCCGGCGCGGAAAGGCCTTCGAACCGGAATTGTTCCGGGATGCGGATGAAACAAGCAGCCGGAAAACCTCCGACGGCCTTGGTGTCGACCGTATACGTCCCGGCCCCTTCGTCCCACACGAGGCCGTCGATCTCGACCGCCCCCTGCGTCAAATGGCGGTCTCCGGAAAGATATTGCGGACGCCCCGTATCAGGCTGAAGGGCGACAAGGCGGACGCTACGCGCCGGAACCAGCATCGCGAGACGCCCCTTCAGCGTTCCGAGATATTCGCCGCTCCAGAACTCCCACCCGATAAAGCGCCTGTCCTCCCTCTCGCCCAATTCGCGCCAATCGACGCCGACCTCCTTCTCCGCGTCGCCCCAGTTGAAAAGCGCCACTACGTGCCAATCTCCGAAAGGACGCGACACGTGCAGATCCCATATTGGAAGGTGTCCGAACATCGGATAAAGCTTCGCAGGCCGCGTCGGACACACGGGAAGCGCCTGCTGGACTAGCTTTACGCGGTCCGGTGCAAGCTCGGCGAGCTTGTCGCCGGCAAAGGTCTGCTGTCCGGCGAGCGCCACGACAGTCGCCTCGACCTGCGCCTGTTCGCGCCCGAGCGCCTTCTGCGACACGAGCATGCAGTCGGGATCCGACCAGAATACGACGGAATGCACAAAGAACTGGTTGATTGTACACCGCGTCTGGAGGAG
Organism: Verrucomicrobia bacterium UBA3841; assembly: GCA_002392765.1. GTDB lineage: Bacteria > Verrucomicrobiota > Kiritimatiellia > RFP12 > UBA1067 > UBA1067. The sequence goes on from DGHT01000022.1 coordinate 100,419, forward strand.
GATGTTCTCCCACTTGACCGGCTCGTTCGGATGCACGATGTCCGCGCCCGTGCGCGAGCAGTCGGCGTATGCGGCCTCCGCGCCGGTGAAATGCCCCTGGCAGGCCAGGAATATGCGGTCGTCGCCGATACCCTCGCGGTAGGCCTTTACGCAAAGTTCGAACGGATTTGGACACGAGGGATCGCGGAAAAGCGCGCGTATCTCCGGCTTCTCGTACAGATGCGCGCAGTACCCAGGCCCCCTGCCGGACATCCCGTCGATCTTGAAGAACTCGTATCCCCAATCGTGCGAAGCCTTGTCGAAAATGCGTTTGAGGTGCTCGCGCGCCTCTTCGACCGTCGGATCAAGCGTGTACCTGCCGTTCCAGCAGGAAACCGGCCTGCCGTTTTTGTCGTGGAGGAACCAATCCTTGTGCGACAGATAGAACTCTTTGTTGCCCGTGCCGAACGGCGCCATCCAGAGGCCGGGCCGGAATCCGAGCTTGCGGATTTCCCCGGCGAGCCATTTCATGCCCTCCGGAAACTGCGCGGCATACGTTTCGAGATTCATGTTGTGGAAGTTGGAGACGGGAAGTTTCGGAGAGTTGTCCTGCCACGACTCGATGTTCCATATCTCCATGCCGAACGGCTTGAACCACTTCGCGGCGAAACGCGCTTCGTCGAGATTCTCCTTGGATCCGGCGGTGTCGAAATACGTGTTCCAGCTGAGCCATCCCGTCGGCGCATGAGGCGACCGCGCAAGGTCCAGCGGTTTGTATCCCGGCACCCAGCGGCTTTTGTAGTAGTCCTTTACAATCCGGACGGCGAATGCGTTGGCCGTCGCGTCAGTCATGTCCATGCAGACCTCCAGTCTGTCGCCCGAGAGCGACACGCCCCCGCCTGTCAGATACAGGGCCTCGTCGGCCGACGGAGAGAAAAGCGCATCGTCGTCGAGCGATGCGGCCGGGCCGGATTTGATGGAGAGCACCCGGTCGCCGCGTTTGGGCGAGATCCTGCACGCAAAGGCGTCGTCGCGGTATGATATCCGCGCCTTGAAAACCACACGCCCTTCGAACGCGAACGCGGTGCGGTGAAGAGCGAGGATCGAAATCCCGTCCTCACAGGTCTGGAACGATATGTAGCCGTCCACGTTGCCGGCGGGGTCAACGAGCGAAAGGCGCGACGGGAATCCGTCTCTCGCCGCGCAAACGCTCCACGCGCGCTCCTCGCGCGAATCACCGATTCCCGCGCCAGTCACGCGCGAGGGGCCGGTTGCGCACAGCGTTCCTTCGATAAGCACCCCGGACGACCTGTCGCCGAGGGAAAGCCGGGACGAAGCCCCGTCGAACGACCACGTCCAGGCGGCGGACGCGGCGCCTGCGGCGCAGAACGCGACGGCGGACATCAATATTTTTACCATTGTCTTACCTCCACCCGTGAAGAGTTTACGCAAAAAGGCAAGGCGTCTCCCGGCGGAGAGACGATTTGCCGATACCCTGATATTATATCAAAGTCGGGCGACCGGCTGCGCAAACGACATGTCAACTTCTTTTCGACGGAGGCCGGACGCCGCGAGGGGCGGCGCGGCCTATTCCGTCCACCCGCTTCAATCGATGCGGGTCAACACGAAGACCGCAGAGTCGTACGGACCGCGCAGAGTCAACCGCAAATTCCGCCCTTCGAGCGCGGCGCCGTGCGGATCCGCGGCATTGATTTCGGAGATTTTGCAATTTGCGTTTTCGGCGAGCCCCGTCAGATTCAGCGACACCGGCTTCTCGCCATTATCCTTGAGCCCAAGAACGAACACGACCGCGTCCGGTCCCCGCTCCCCGTTCCCGGTTCCACGTTCCCCGTTCCCCGTTCCCCGTTCCCCGTTCACATACATCAGCGCGGAATACGGATTCTCGTACGGGGACGCGAGGCGGTAGAGATCGCCCTGTTGCACGGTGGGACGGATCCGTTTGTAGTCCGAGACGGCCCTTTTCGCGAATTCGATCTCGTCCGGCTTCAGGTCCTTGGGATGGAGTTCGAAGCCCATCCTGCCGCACATCGCCACGTCGAAACGGTACTTGAGGGGTGTTTCGCGCTTGGTCTGGTGGTTCGGCGACGCAGTGACGTGGCAGGCCATCGCGCAGGCGGGATAGAACTGCGAAGCTCCCCACTGTATGAATACGCGCATGTAGGGATCCGTATCGTCGCTCGTCCAGAACTCGTCGGCGTAGCGGAGGAAGCCGAAATCCATGTGTCCGCCGCCCGAGGCGCACGCCTGCACCATGACGTGCGGACGCTTGGCCTGGAATCTGGCGAGCAGATCATAGAGCCCGATCGTATAGTCGTACCAGAGGTTCGGCTGCCGGTCCGCGGGAAGGAACGTAGAGCCGGGGTTCACGATATTCTGGTTGGAGTCCCATTTGATGTAGGCGAGAGACGGGATGGACGAATACACTTTATCCAGGTCGGAGAATATCCTGTCGCGCACGGCGGGGTTGGTGTAGTCGAGGACAAGCTGCGTGCCGCCGCGTCCGAGCGCGAGCGGACGCTTCTCCTCGCGGAGCAGCCACTCGGGATGTTCCTCCGCGAGCCAGCTTCTGGTGTTGACCATCTCCGGCTCGACCCACAGTCCGAACTTGAGTCCGCGCCTGGCGGCCTCGTCCGCGAGGTAGCCGAGTCCGCGCGGAAGCTTCTCCTCGTTTACATACCAGTCTCCGAGACCGGTCTTGTCCTGGTTCTTGTCGTCGCGCGCGTACTTGCCGCGCCCGAACCAGCCGTCGTCCAGGACGAACATCTCGCCGCCCATCTCCTTCACGCCGTCCATCATGTCGGTAAGCGTCTTTTCGGTGAACGAGAAGTACGAACCCTCCCAGCTGTTGAGAAGGACGGGGTGCAGCTCGCGTCCGTGCGGCATAAGGTGGTTGCGCGCCCAGCGGTGGAACTGGCGCGAAACCTCGCCGCGCCCCTTCGCAGACCACACCAGCACGGCCCTGGGCGTGGTGAACACCTTCCCGGGATCGAGCGTGTACGGCCCGGTTGTCATGTCGACGCCGGCGAAAACCTCCGTCCGCTTCCCGTCCCAGCTGCGGCGGATGCGACGCGAAGTCGTGCCTGTCCACTCGAGCGCGACGCCCAGCACCTGGCCGGACTCTTCGTCGGACGGGCCGAACGACACCATCATCGCCGCGTTCGACTCCCACGCGTTGCGCGTACCGGCCTTCGACGCGAGCTCCACGATCTGTCCGTTGGCGACCTTGGACTCGCTGACGTTCGCTTCGCGCGCCCACTTGCCGGTCAGACTCAAAACGCCCACCTCTTTTGCGGGAACGTCGACCGCGGACGCGAAGCTGTCGGCTCTCAAAAGCTTCACCGGGCCGTCTTCGGAATGTTTTATCTCGACCCAAGTCTCGACGGCGTCGCAGTCGCTCCAGGACTTCACGTGCCGCGTCACCTCGAACGGATACCGCTCATCCTTGTACCGGACGGTCGTGACCGTAGCGCCATTCTCATCCCTCACCGCTTTCCCCTCTTCCCTCAACCTCAGCGTCACGGCGCCGTCGGCGTGAATCGCCTGAAGTCCGGCGTGCTTTACGATTTCGTGCTGGCCCTGGGGGAGCAGCTGCCCGAACGCGAGGTAACCCGCGAGAGCGATTTCTAGTCCACTCATTTTGTACTCCTGATTTTTGTTGTCTACTAAGATTCTCTCCTGCTACCGTTCACGCCGCATCGATTCGCGCACGACGAGCGGCGCCGGGAGAAGTATGCGGCGGGGCGGAAGCGACGGATCCCTCATGCGTTCGCGCAAAGTCTGGTAGGCGATGCGCGCGATGTCCTCGCAAGGCTGGTGTATAGTCGTAAGCTGCGGTCTTGTCGTCACGGCGCAGCGGACATCGTCGAATCCCGCAACCATGACCTTTTCCGGAACGTCCACCCCGAAAGAGGAAAGCGTGTTGCGGAACACCGCGGCCACGTAATCGGACTCGCATATAACGGCGTCGGGACGGCTCGTCCGTCTGGAGAACACGGCCTTTAGCGCCCCTACGTCGTCAGGTTCGGCGACGATGGCGAGTTCTTTCGCGCGCTCCGCTCCGATGGCGCTCGCCACGCCGTCCAGTCTGTCGCGGATGATGGAGGCGCAGTTCGGACGCATGAGAAAACGCACGCGCTTCGCGCCGCAGGCGAGCGCGTGCCTGCCGAGGACGCGCCCGGCGGAGATGTTGTCTATGCCGACGAAGTCGTGCCTGACGGGATCGGCCCCCATGTCAATATCGCGGTCTATCAGGACGACTGGGACTTCGGCTTTCTCGAACATGGCGAGTATCTCGCGCGTCAACCTCTCGGGCCTGCTGAGAAACGCGAGAGGTTGAAGCACAACGCCGGCGACGTTCTCGCGCAGAAACGCGCGCGCGATTTCGCAAGCCTCGTCAGCGCGCTTGCGCGGCCTTTCATCGGGAATGTCGCGCAGAAACATCGTATACCCGTCGCGCTGGGCGCATCTCATGAGCGAATGGCATATCACGGGAAACACCTCGCCGAATGAAAGGCTCGGCATTATCACCCCCAGGTGACCGGACTCCAGCCGCGCGGTCTTGGAGACGAACGAACCGCGTCCCTGCTTCCGGTAGACGAGGCCGCTCTTGACGAGCTCGTCCATCGCCTTCACGGCGGTAATGCGCGAAACCCCGTATTTGCGCCTAAGCGCGGTCTCGGAAGGCAACGGCCCGTTGCGGGGGTAGTGTCCGTCGCGTATCGCTTTCTTCAAATCCTCGACTATCTTGTGGTATTTGGACATCTACTGTATAATTGTCGCGCGAACCGGACGGCGACTGCTGCGACACCCATCGCTTGATAACGGCAGTCAATCTCGGTTGCGAAAGATATTCTAGCAGATTTGGGACGGTTTGTAAAGGAATCTCGTGCAATAACCCGGGGTTCGCCTTTGAAATCGATGCCGCACTCCGTCCAAAGCATCCGGCTTTGCCGAATCCAGCGTTTTTTTTTATGAGGCTGTTGCAAACCCGGTAGGGCGGTCGCCCCGCGACCGCCGCGGACATATCCCCCGGCCACAGGCAGTCCGCGAAGCGGATGCCCTGGCAGGGGTGCTATCCCAGTTAATAACGGGCGGGACGCACGTTTCCCCAGTAACGGGCGAGACGCCAATTCCCCCAGTGCGGCTCTCCCAGTAAACTCCTCAATTGAGCCTTCATAAATCCGGCATTTACACAATTCCATAATTCCATATTATTACACATCATTCCTCACTCCTCTTGTGCGGCATCGGCCTGCGCAGCGTCATACAGTTCCGCCGGTTTGCCGGTCAGTCCCGGCGGTCGCAGTCTTGCAAGGTTGTCGCGCCGCTGCTGGCTGTGGCGGTACCAGGGATTGAGCGTATACGCACAGCGATCTATGAATAAATAATCCAAATCAGTTTCTATTGCAGCTCTTTCAACGAAGAACGCCGCAATCCTCGCTTGCTGCGCTGGATCGCCAATATACATATCTGTATAGCGTTCTGAACAAATGTCGAGCAGCCGAACGTATATCGATTCCCTCAATCCCGATGAAAACACACATTCGTTCGTAACTATTCCGCGCACGAATGGAATGAGCGCTGGCGATGGCTCCAATATCGAAAAACCGGCGAATAATGCAGACTCCTGGGCGTAGTCGAACCTATTTGTCATTATAGAAGAAAGGCGCACAAAATCGTTTGTGTCACCGTAATGACCGATGAACATTACTGCAATATCACGAACGGCTCTCTTGTTATCGTTTGTCTCGTGCGGACTGTATCTTGTTGCCAATGTCCACAAGTCAAGAACGACATCATTCGTGGCAACATGGTATTTCCTAATGATGTCATCTGGTGTCGGAACAATCTCTCCGGCATCTAGATCGTCGCATGGTTCGTACGCACAAATATTCTCCAGTTCCCGCAATCGCTCTCCTGTGTTGTCGCAGAACGCGAAGCTGCCTGCAACAGCAGCCGCGAAAAATGAGATGGCTTTCATATTCATACAAAGAGTCCTTTCATTGTTCATTTGTGGTATTTAACGTTTCTTCGTACGCCATTTTTGAAAATGCCGACATCGACCAAACCATCGCTCCCATCGGATGTAAGGCCATAAACCGATCCAAACGGCAAATCGCAACACCCTGGATGTTTATGTCCGCACATAAGAAGTCGGAGTATGATTTTCTCCTGCTCAGTAGCAGCCTTATAATATCTGCAACCGGTTCCGTTGCTCCAATCCAATGGCATGTGTTCTGCGCATACCGAATTATTCGATAGGTGAAAATCATGGTCGTTCTTCTGTACATGGTAAATATCGGCACAACCAAATGCATGACCGATTTCGTGCGCAAGCGTCATAAACGTGGAATTGTTTGACAAAACTATGCCATATTGATTATGATCAGCAACGACTCGTTTCCCGACTTTATCGATAAAATAGAGTTCAAGACCAGTTGTGTTTGTCGTAAGATTGACTATCTCCCGACGCTTTTCTGCATTCCCGACCCTGTTGTTATTGCTTATATCCAGCCATTCTTTCCTGTTTGTGTAACTAATTGAATCCACATAGAACGACACCCCTATCTGCTCATAGATTTTGTTCACGCCTTCAACAAGATTGCTTACCGAACTGGCATTGCTCGCATAGTACATCCCATTATCATTCCCGACAATCCACACCGTCAGCTTCACAGCGAGCGGTTCTACGACAAATGCCGAGATGGTGGGCGGGCGGCTGCGGCAGTCGTCGATTTGAGCCTGAAGCGTGACGCGCTGGCCGGGAACGCCGGAGGCCACGCGGACACGCTCTCCCGTGTTGCCGCCGACAAACTGCGCATTGCCCTCGACTATCGACCAGACAATCTCCGATGACGGCGGCGTCACATCGTCGAACTCCAGTGCAAAGCACGCATTGGTGCCTACGACTATCCCGGACGGATTGCAGAGGTCTCCGTTGTCGAAGAGCGAATTGTTTATCACATTCAGGTTGGGACTGTAGACTGCAAAATCCTTGGAAACAGACATTTGCCGGACATCGTTTCCATCGCGCCATTGCAATCCAATAGACGCAAGATTGCGATGCATTGTCTGCAACCCTTCGACATACAACTCCTTGCAGGGAGTTTCTTCGATATCCCATGTCAAGGGCAGCGAAACCTGTTCCGTCTTGTTGCTGTTCTGCCATATCGCCACCGTGTCTGGAGGAAATACATCCAATGTCAGCGTTCCGTTCGTCGCCGCAGGTGAAAACAAACCTGCCGTCAGCCGCACAATGTCCGATGGTTCCGCGCCGCCGTCGTTGTTCGTAAAAAGCGTTCTCGGCATATCAAGAACAAGACGCGGACTTCCGGGTTCATACCCCAAATCTCCGTGCCAAATGCAGGGACACCATCCCGACCAGTCGAACAAACGGGAATATCCTCCCCATATCGCAATCACAGAAATATCATGCCAATATCCGCCGCAATAGCAGTTTCCAGAGCAGACCCAGGAGAATCCGACTTCGTTCGTAATGCATGAGCAGCATCCACCAGACAGATCGGCGATGCGCGGACCGACATCTACCGGGGAGGTGTGCGCTATGTAATTGTCGAATCCGCTGCGCATCTGGACCCGCTCGAAATAGAACACCAGAGGTAGTGCCACCGTAAGTCTCTTTTCTGAATTGGTTGCTATCTGAGCGTACTCGCTAGAAACTGCTGAATAGCTGATCGGCAAATCGCTTTCCACCGTGTATGTCGCCCCTGCAAGGAGCGGAATATGGCAGACCTGGTTTGTCCGCACGATTATCGAATGATCGCCCTTCGGGATTGTGGAATTATGGAATTGTGGAATAGCGGAATTTGGCATAGCGGAATTGTTATTGCGCTGACCTGCGCGCCGTTCTTACGCTGGAGGCGAATATCCTCGTAAGCTCGACCGACTCGTCAATAAGCGATGCCAGCAAGTCCTTCTTGAGATAACCGGCATAAGAAACGATCTTCAGCCATGTGCGCGTCTCGGACAACTCCTTCATTGCAATCTTCAATTTGTGTATGAAATCCTTTCTCGACTCGGATTCAACCGCCTCAGCGTAATTCGCCGCGACACTTGTCCCAGATCGAAACAACTGGTCTGCGAAATGCACAGCCCCGATCCGCCTCGTCGGCAATGCCTCGCATACCTTCACTACACGGGCCGCAAATTTTGACGTCCTGTCTTCGAGTTCTTCTTTTGTCATTATATTCTCCTTTGTGTCAGTCAATTCCGCAATCCCTCATTTACATAATTCCATAATTCCACAATTCCATAATACCACCCGTTTCTCTCCCGCCGCGCAAAGACCACTTCGCATACTCGACGGCGTTGGAAGGCATTTCAGCAAATGGTGTTTCATTCGTCACAACGCTCTCCACGCGATATCCGCGTACGATGTCTTCGGGCGCAACCATAACCGGGACAGCCGCCACGGAGATGGGTATCCCCCGAGCGGAGCGAGCCGCGATAGCGGTGGCTACAGGGGTGCGTCCCGCTCCGTCTCTAACCGGGACAGCCGCGCCCGCAAATCGCGGCGGATCGTTCGTTTTCGTTCCGCAGACTATGATGGAGTTTACAATGCAGAATCCAAGCAAGATTTTCGCGTACAGCGACAGGCGGCCAATTTGTTTCTTGACGCCGCAGGCTGACAATTTCAAAAGCGGAAAGACGACCAGCACGGCTGCGCAAACCGCGCCGACAAGTTCCAACTGTTTTTCGCTGATAAAAAAGTCGATCATTGTGATATATTATACCATATTTTTCACCTGTCGCTTTTGCGCCTGTTGCAGTCATCGCAGAACCATCAGCAACTAGCGCATAAGCCACGCAGAGAAACGAAGATTGAGTGTCCCGTATTTGGCAAACCAAAAAACGCCAAGGTGTCTACAGATTGTCTTTTCTATTTGACAACCTGCAGCCGCGTCGCGCGATCCGCCGTCGGCAAACCGAGCGCATCCAGATATGGGCGCATGTCGTCCGGCGGAGGGGCGGTGAAATCAAGCTTGACGTTTTTGACCGGATGCCAGAAAGAGAGTTTCCAGGCGTGCAGCATCTGGCGGCGCGGCACGGGGGACGTTCTTCTGTCCAGAGCCCCCTTTCCGTACACGGCGTCGCCGATGACGGGGATTCCGAGCGACGCCATGTGTACGCGTATCTGGTGCGTCCTGCCGGTCTCTATCACGCATTCGACGGCGCACAGTCCGCCGCCCGCGGCGACAAGTCTCCAGTCCGTGACCGCCCGCTTGCCGTTCTTTTCGACGATCGCCATGCGTTTGCGGTCGACGGGGTGGCGCCCGATCAGGTTTTCTATCCTGCCCGAATCGAGCCGCGGGCGTCCGTGGCATACGGCGATGTACGTCTTGCGGACGGAATCGTGCGACGCGAACGCCCGCGCGAGCGCGGCCATCGCGGGCTCAGATTTCGCGACCACCATGAGGCCCGACGTGTCCTGGTCGAGACGGTGGACGATTCCGGGGCGCGCCACTCCGCCTATCCCCTTCATCGAGGGGCAATGGTGCAAAAGAGCGTTCACCAAAGTTCCGCCGAAATGACCGGGCGCCGGATGGACCACCATCCCCGGCGGCTTGTCGACGACGATTATGTCATCGTCTTCGTACACTGCGTCAAGAGGGATGTCTTCGGGTTCGGGCTCCGCCGGCACGGGGGGCGGAATTTCCATTTTGATGTCGTCGCCGGGCGAAACCTTCATGCCCGGCTTCCCCGCCGCGACGCCGTTCACCGTGACCATCCCCGATTTTACGAGCCCCTCTATGCGGGAACGGGAAAAACCGGGATTGCGCTCCAGCAGGACTTTGTCGAGACGCTCCATCGCCGCGGCCCCCTCAGTTCTCGCTCCACTTGATGTAGCGCACCTTGCCGTCCTTGACATACGCCTCGGCCTCGGCGCTGCGCGACATGCCGTTGGACTCGCCGGTTATCTTTATCCTGAAGATCGAATCGTCCTCGGCGGAAAACGAAAGGTAGTTGCTCGCCTCGTTTCCGATATCGCTAGCGCTGACACGCCCCTCGGAGAGGTTCCCGACGCGCTGGAGGAGATCGTTCCAGTCCTTGAACGGCCACGAATCGAGAGACTCGTCCACATCGCGGTCCTCCGGACGCTCCTTGAGCGCGTCGAGAATCGCCTGCGCGACTTCCGTCGCCTCCTCGACGCATTCGTCGTCCTGCGGATCGGCGTATATCCCCGGGATCGTTATAAGCGCGTCGATGCTCTTGCAGTTGTTCACGTTTATTTTCGACGAGCCCTCGGTGCAGAACAGATCCATGATGCCGCGCACAGTTATCTGGTCTTTCTCGTCCTCCCACGGGTTTATCACGCCGCCCGTGAGCACCTGCGGGTAGTCGCGGAACCCGCGCACGTACTCCAGTTCGCGCACGTCGGGTATCGGTCCTTGGCGGGGACGCCGCTTCAGTTCGTTCATGGTGTCGTCGTCGACGTTCTTGAACTTCTTCTCCATGTCCTCGTACCATTCGTTCTCGGCGCCGCACTCCTCGCCGTCTATCGACGTCACCGCGTCATCGGAATCCCGCCAGTCGCACCAGGAAGCGATGAGGATGTTCCACAGGTTTATGCGGCCTTCGCCGGGAACGTCCAGTTCTTCGGGAATGTCGTGGGACTGGAATATTATCCACCAGCGTTCGTTGTACTTGGAATCGGGCGACCCTTCCGACGACGCGCAGAGGTCGTTGATGTTTATGATGCCCTTGGAACCGGAATTCACGGTCTCGATCTCCACGGTGACGAGCGACGCGGACGGCTCTTCCTCGTCGAGCGCGACAGGTCCTATCGTGCACTTGGAACTGCTCTTGAGCTGCTGCTTCTCGCGGAACCACGCATCTTCCTCCAGCATTTCCTCGTCATCCTGGTCCTCGGTCCAGTCGGCCACGTCCTTGTATCCCGTCAGGACGATTTCCGCGAGAATCTGTCCCGCGTCGATCAGCCGACCGACGCGGTTGCGCCGCTGGACGTAGATGTTGACGCCCGTCTGCTGTTTCGCCTCGTAGGCGAACGAAAGCACCATGACCGACAAAACGGCTATCGTCCAGAGAGCGAATATGAGCGCGCTCGCTTTTCTCATGGAGCACCTCCCCCGCCGGCCGGCGCGCCGCCCATTCCGCCGCCGGGCGCGCCGCCCGGAGCGCCTCCGCCCGGTGCGCCGCCTCCCGGAGCGCCTCCCGCGCCCCTTCCTCCTGCGCCTCTGCCGCCTGCGCCCGGCCCGGCGCCTCCTCCCGTCGCGGGACCGTCCGCCCCGCCGCCGGTTCCGGCGCCTGAGCTTCCGCCGCGTCTCGTGCCTGGCGGATTCTTCTTGTCCTCGCTCGGAAGCGTCGAACCGTCCTGGCTCTGCTCAAACACCGGGATTCTGACTATCCGCATGAGAGGCGCCGTGTTTGTGCGGTAGCTCTTGCCTTCGGGATCCGCTACGAAGAACGTCAACTCGACTTTGTACGGGACGGAATTCGACGCCTCCCACTCGTCTTCGAAATTGTCGTTCTTCATGTCCGCACCCGTCGCGGTGTCGGTTCCGGCGGGCTCTTTCATAACGCGGCAGTTGAACCCGACGATTCCGTCCGCCACCAGCACAGGCTGGTACATGTCCTGGTTGGAAAAAGTGTAGTCGGTCCCGGATGAATCCGTCTCCTGCGGCGGCCGCAGCGCTGGATCGGGGCACATGCGCGCGTAGAGTCCGGTCACGTTCACCGGTTCCTTCCAGTCCCTGTCGCCTTCCTCGAGAACCATCACCTGGACGCGGTGGACCGTGTCGGCCGAAGCATTCTGGCTTCCGACGATGGATGGACCCGTCTTGGCCCACTCTATGACGTCCGACGATTTCGGATCCTTGCCGTCGCCGTTGTCGTAGAGGTAGAACCCGTAATTGTAGTCCTGCTGCCCGGCGTGAGGATAGTACATGCTCTTGAGTCCGCTGACCAGCTGGTTCAGCGCGTAGTCCGAGCGCTGCATCTTGTCCATGTACTCGGTGGAGACGGTCCACGAATACGTTATCGAATTGAACGTCATGACGGCGAGAGCCGAAATGACTCCGAGAATCAGGATCGCCACGAGAAGCTCGATCATCGTGAAAGCGCGGCGTTTCATTCGGACTTCCTCCAGAACGTGATGTAGCTTTCGCTGTCGCCGTGGCTTCTGTAACGGTCTCCCCACCTGACCGTCACCTTCACAATGTACAGGTTGCCGAGCCTCTTGATATCATCCTCGGGATCGTTCTTGTTCAGGCACTCCCTCTGCCACGTGTAGCCGTGGTACTTCTCCTCCTGCGCGGACGACAGACGCTCGTCGGATATCATGTCCCACAGTTCCGTTGCTTTGGTTTCGCCGACTTCAAGGTCGTTCTCGTCCCTGACGTCCGAGAGCGGATACGCCATGTCGCCCAGATCCATCACCTCCTGCGCGGCCTCGTAGTAGGTTGAATAGATCATCATCTTGTGCGCCTGGCTCATCGACGCGATAATCGCCGCGGAACCTAGTCCGAGGATGATCGCCGCGATCATGACTTCGAGAAGCGTAAAACCCTTTCTCACCGCCAATCCTCCTCCGGCGAGTAGATTTTCGCCGAGCCGAACCGGTCGACATGTATCTTCCATCCCTCCTGGAAGTCCGTCCCGTCGACGTACACGTACACCGTGTGCGGGTCGCACCGTCCGTTCACCTGCCACACGAGGGATTTTTCGGTTTCCTCCCCGGCTGCGGCCGATGCCGCGGCGGCGGGCTCCGGAAGCGGTTCCCGCCCTGCGGCGCTTTTCATCTCCTCCTCCGCCTTTTTCTTCCTCTCGTCGCGGTACGCCCCGAGCAGATAGTCCACGTTGGAGAAGGTGGAGATCATGGACTTCTTCGCTTCGTCCACCTCTCCGGGGGTGGATTCCGTCTGTTCGTCGTCCATCACGACTTTCAGGCGGATGGATTCGAAAACCTCGTCCGACACCGGACTGAAAAGTATCTCCTCGATGCTCTCGCCGCCCTCCCCCGCGGGAACGGCCGCGGCCTGCGCATCCGCGTCGAACGTCTCGCGCCTGTCGGAAACGGAGCCCGTGTCGAGGTTGATCGTCTTTCCGTCGAGAGTCCTGGCGAAACGCACTGTCGACGTCTTGATAAGGTCCGACGACTCTATCTCCACGTGCGAAACGCACGAATCGCCGCTGTTCTTCGTGGAGAATGTGATGATGCTCGGCTTTTGCGTGACGAGCGCGACGGATCTCGCGATCCTGACCGTGGCGAACACGTCGCGCACCGACCCCTTGAGTCTGGCCATGTCGCGCCCCTTCTGGACAGACATCACCGCCACGGTAGACAGAATGCCCAGAAGCCCGATGATTACAAGAAGCTCTATAAGCGTGAAAGCCCTGCGCTTCACCGGGAGACTCCGAGTCGGCTGCCGTCAGTCTTCTTTCTTCTGGCGCTTGACGGTATCGCTGCGGATATCGTCCCCGCTACCGAATTCGCCGTCCGCGCCGGCGGATATGACGATTATCTTCTTGCCCTTGATTTCAAGCTTGTACTCGTTGCCCCACGGATCGTATTTCGCGCCCTCGCCGCCGTCGAGCGCGGCGACGCCGTTGCTGTTCTCCTTTATGAGATCGTCCATCGATTTCGGCATGCGCCCGTGCTCCGTGTCGTACACGACGGCCGCATGCTTGATCGCCTGGACGGACGAGGCGCAGGTCTTTTCCCTGGCGGCGTCCGGCTTGTCCGCAAGGCCGACGACGGCCATGGTCGCCAGAATTCCGAGAATCGCCACCACAACCAGCAGTTCGACGAGGGTGAAAGCGCTCCTCGCCGCAATACGCATTTCTTTTTTCATTGTTTTATCCTCCGTATGTTCCTGTTATAAAATGGATTGCTCCGCGCGCATCATTGCGGAACGGCGGGCAGACGGGCGAACGACGCCGCGAGTTCTTCGTCCGTCGGTATCGCATCCGTCATTCTGCCGTCGTTGAAGGCCTGGTACGCGGTCATGTCGAAATAGCCCGTTCCGGTGAGACCGAATACGATCGTCTCCGCGCGCCCTTCCCTGGTGCACCTGTTCGCTTCGTCAATCGCGCCCGCGATGGCGTGGCTCGATTCGGGGGCGGGCAGGATTCCCTCGGTGCGGGCGAAGAAACGCGCCGCCTCGAAAACGTCCGTCTGCTTTTTGGAGACGGCCTCGATCACGCCCTGGTCGTAGAGTTCGGAAAGGATCGAACTCATCCCGTGGTATCTCAGGCCGCCCGCGTGGCTGGCCGACGGTATGAAATCGCATCCGAGCGTATACATCTTCTGGAGCGGACACACCTTGCCGGTGTCGCAGAAATCGTATGCATAGCGTCCGCGCGTGAAACTGGGGCAGGAGGCGGGTTCGACGGCCACGAACCGGCAGTCCGCCTCGCCGCGCAGCTTCTCGCCGACGAAAGGCGATATCAAACCGCCGAGATTCGATCCGCCGCCCGCGCAGCCGACGATCACGTCGGGCTTGACGCCCAGCTTGCGAAGCGCGGTCTGCGTTTCGAGGCCGATCACGGACTGGTGCAGCAGCACCTGCGCCAGAACGCTGCCGAGAACGTACCTGTAGCCTTCGCGCGACACTGCATCTTCGACCGCTTCCGATATAGCGCAGCCGAGCGAGCCCGTCGTCCCGGGGTGCTCGGCGTTTATCCTGCGCCCGACCTCCGTCGACATCGAGGGGCTGGGCGTCACTTCCGCCCCGTAAGTGCGCATCACTTCCCTGCGGAAAGGCTTCTGCTCGTACGAACACTTGACCATGTACACGCGGCAGTCGAGTCCGTAGAAAGCGCACGCCATCGAAAGAGCGGTTCCCCACTGCCCCGCGCCGGTTTCGGTCGTGACGCCTTTGAGACCCTGCCGTTTCGCGTAGTACGCCTGGGCGATCGCGCTGTTGAGCTTGTGCGAACCGGAAGTGTTGTTGCCCTCGAACTTGTAGTATATCGCGGCCGGAGTGCCGAGCGCCTTTTCGAGGAAGTACGCCCTCACGAGCGGGGATGGACGGAACATCGCGTAGAAATCGCGCACGCCTTCGGGTATCTCGAACCACGGCGTGGCGTCGTCAAGCTCCTGGCGTACAAGCTCGGCGCAGAAAACGCGTTCGAGATCCTTCGCCTCGACCGGCTTCATCGTCGCCGGATTCAACATCGGCGCGGGTTTTTTGCGCATGTCCGCACGGACATTGTACCACGCCGTCGGCATATCCTCCTGCGCAAGGTAGTATTTGTAGGGAATTGAATTCTTTTGCATGATATATAGTATATCATATTTTTTCGGTTTCAAAAAATCAAAATTTTCGCTTGCTTTTTCAAACGCGTCATGATATAACCCGACTTTGCCACTTAGGATGC
>DGHT01000051.1 GCA_002392765.1 Verrucomicrobia bacterium UBA3841
CAATGTCTATAATGATTCTCGTGATTTGGTGAAGGTGTCAAACTCTATCTTGTCGCTCATGCTGCGTACTCAGCAGAATCGGCCTAGTACATTGATTGGAAATGATATCGAGTGTTGTTATTCGGCTGATGATTCTCAATTCACAGTCGTGCCTCCAGGTGGCTATACGCAAGTTTCTGGGTTAGTAAGTAAACAAATCGCAGAAATGATTAGAGATGCTGGCGCATGTGAAGTCGTGATAAGGATTGTATTACCTGACGAAAAGCGTCAATCGCTCCGAATAAAAATTAATTTGGATAAAAATGCATAGTGACACAAGATTAGATATTGTACAGACCACTGCCATGGTGTGCCAGTCCATCTTTACCGCGCGAGTTGGTCTCCCCGCGACCCGTACCCGTTACGACGCGCTTGGCCGCGTCATTGCCCGCGTCGATCAGCTCGGCAACACTGCGACAACAACCTACAGTCCCGATGGACGAACAGTATCCGTCCTGAATCCCAACACGTCGACCCGCGTCACAACCCGCTCCGCCAACGGCGACGTTCTCTCCATCACCGGCACCGCCGTCACCCCCGAGTTCCACACCTACGGCATCCTCTCCAACGGCACGCGTTGGTCGAAAACCGTTCAGGGTGAGACCGCTAACTCGCCTCGTTTCACCCGCACCTACGAGAACATCCTCGGCCAGACCGTCCGCGAAGAGCGCAGCGGCTTCCAAGGCGCGGTTATCGCAACAACCCACTCCTACGACACCTGCGGCCGCCTCGTTTCGACAGCCACCGACTACGAGCCGACCATCGAATACACCTACGACGTTTTCGGCAACAAGACGACGATGATGACGTACCGCAATGAATCGCTTGGACCGAACTCAGGCGATGTCACTACCTGGCTCTACGACGAAGCTCCCAATACAATGACAAATAAAGTCTACGCCGACGGCAAGGGTCCGGCATACTTCTATACCCCGGACGGCAGGCTCTCCCGCCGCATCTTGGCGCGTGGAACAACACCAATACCGTCTACTCCGACAGCACACCGACCATCTCGCTTTCCTATGACGGCATTGGCCGCCAGACTGAAGCCCGCGATGCCGCCGGCACTACGACATTCCTTTACGATTCCTTCGGTGCCGTCACCAACGAAACTGTGGCCGGCGTTGCCGGAACAAACACAATTGAAAGATATTGGGATGAATATGGCAGAACCGTCGGCTACGGACTCAACGGTGCCCGGCAAACCATCCTCTTTTACGATCCTGAAACCGCGCGCCTCGCAACTATGAAGACCGGGGGACCGAGCGTCACGCCCGACCAGTGGGAAGACTTCTTCGTATGGTTGTATTTGCCCGGCTCCGACCTCAAACCCTCCCTCTCCTACCCTAACAGCCTCACCGCTTCATGGCGATACGACGCCAACAACCAGCTGCTTCAAGTCTGCAACGCTTTTGATGTGAACGATGACGAGGGCGTCATCGCTACTCAATCATCGCCGGGAGGGTCGCACCTTGTTGCGACCGCTTACACCGCCAACAGTTTGAACCAGTATTCTTCTATTTCGACTTCGGACTTCTGACTTCGGACTTCAGATTTCACGCCTCAATTCGACGATGATGTGCTGCTATGGGGTCAGACCTCGCAGCAAGGTTGAAAAGCAGTTGCTCAATTGCGAAATCCCCCGTTCCCTGTTCCCCTTCCCTGTTCCCTGTTCCCCGCAATTCGGAAATATCGTCGCAATTATCGAACCATTTTGATATAATATTTCCTTGAAAGATGAAATTCTCCAATGACATATATGCGACGGAGCGGGACGCGCTCCGCATTGATACCGTCCGCCGCCGGGACGGCGGCTTTCCCAGTCAGGGACGGAGCGGGACGCTCCATCTCCTTGAACTAGCATCATGAAGAGCATGGTAACAGAACGCGTCATAGACGAAATCAAAGCCAGGACCGATCTGGCCGATCTCGTGTCGTCGTACGGCGTTCAGGTAAGGCGCGCCGGTTCGTCCCTCGTCGCCTGCTGTCCGTTCCACAACGAAAAGACCCCCAGTTTCCACATCCAGCCCGACAAGGGGTTCTGGCATTGCTTCGGATGCTCCGAACATGGCGATGCCATAACGTTCGTCATGAAGACCGAAGGGTTGGATTTCATGTCGGCCGTCCGCAAACTCGCCGACCGCGCCGGGGTGAAGATCGAGGAGACGTCCAATCCGGAGGAGTCGAGACGCAAGCGTCTTTTCGCGGTGATGGCCGAGGTCGCGGAATACTACCGCGACTGTCTGAAGCGAATGCCGGAGGCGCGTCTCGCGCGAGAGTATCTCGCCAAGAGAAAGATCCCCGAGGACGTCCAGGAAAAGTTCATGATCGGATACGCGCCGTTCGGGATGGATTCGATATCCGCATGGGCGGCGTCGAGGAAAATTTCGCTGCCGGAACTTGAAGAGGCCGGCATCGTGATCGCCCCGAAAGGCGACGGCGACGAAGGGTACCACCGTTTTTCCGCGAGGTTGATGTTCACGATCAACGACAGGATGGGCCGCCCGGTCGCTTTTTCCGGCCGGCAGCTCGTGGAGAACAAGCGTTCCGGCAAGTATGTGAACTCGCCGGAAACCCCGATCTTCAGGAAATCGAACGTTCTATACGCGTTCGACAAGGCGGCAGGCGTCGTGGCCCGCATGCAGAAGCGCGAACTGATCTGCTGCGAAGGGCAGATAGACACGATACGCCTGCACATGAACGGATTCGCGAACGCGGTGGCATCCCAGGGCACCGCGTTCACCGAGGAGCATGCCAACGCGATAAAGCGTTTCGCCGACAGCGCCGTGCTGATTTACGACGACGACGCGGCGGGACACAAGGCGACGGTGAAGGTCGCTTCGCTTCTCCTCGCGAAGGAAATGCCAGTCAGGGTCGTCAGTCTTCCCGGCGGCGACGATCCCGATTCGTTTCTGATGAAGAATCCCCCGTCGGCGCTTTCCGCTCTTATCGACGGGGCCGAATCCATCGTTTCCTACCAATACCGGATCGAAAGGGCGCGCGAGGCGCATCCCGATTCCATCGACGCCGTCTCGCGCATTTCGAAGGCGATAATCGAAACGATCGCCTCGTGCGGATCGGCCGTCCTCAAGGCTTCCCTTGCGGCGGAAGCCGCGCGGCTGATGGGGCTGCCCGCATCCGCTCTTATGGACGATCTCTCCCGCGCCGCGCCCAGAGCGCGCGCGCAGACGCCGAAAGCGTCCGGCGGAGAAGAATACGGCGATAGCGCCGCGCCGTCCGGCGACGGCGTCAATACAGACGGCGGCATTGGCCAAGAGGATGCTTCAAAGGCCGAACCACCCAGCGCGCTCGAATTCGCGTTCATGGAATTCCTTTTCTCGAACGAATACGATACGGCGCTCGCGCAGATCCTCCGCGAATACCTTCCCGACGAAGTTTTCCCCAACGCATTCACGCGCCGCTTTGCGGCGGCGTGGCTCGGAGAGGTCGGATCCGGGAAGGATACGATGTCGGAATTCTCCGCCGGACTGTCCGGCGCGGAAAAGAGATGGTTCGACAAGGTTCTCGTGGAATCGGTCAAGACAGATCCATGCACCATGGATGCGGTCGACATAATGCAGAATTTCACACGTTCGTTCTGGTGCGAGCGGCTGAAGGCCGAGCGCGGCGGACTCCCTGCATCAGGCGACGATGCCGCCGCCGTGCGGCGAATCGCCATAACGACGGACATCAAAAGGCTTAAGACGGTAAAATGGCATACCGTGAAGGAAATGATAGATAAAATGAAAACAGGAGGAAAATGAGATGGACATGAAAAACGCAACAAACAGGATAGCGGCGCAGAAAGAACTCGTTGCCGCCATACGCGAAGAGGTTTCGCGCGTGATAGTAGGGCAGGAAAAACTCGTCGACAGGCTGCTTCTCGCGCTCGTGACGGACGGACACATACTTCTCGAAGGCGTGCCGGGACTCGGCAAGACGCTTTCCTGCAACACGCTCGCCAAAGCGCTGGGACTTGATTTCAGGCGCATTTCGTTCACGCCGGACCTGCTGCCGGCGGACGTGGTGGGAACTCTCGTCTATTCGCCGAAAACGGGCGAGTTCACCCCCAAGAAAGGGCCCGTGTTCACGAATCTCCTGCTCGCCGACGAAATAAACCGCGCGCCGGCGAAAGTGCAGTCGGCGCTGCTTGAAGCGATGCAGGAGCGACAGGTCACGATCGGCGACGAGACATATCCTCTTCCGTCCCCGTTCCTCGTGCTCGCCACGCAGAACCCGATCGAACAGGAAGGCACGTATCCGCTTCCGGAGGCGCAGATAGACAGATTCATGTTCAAGTGCCTCGTTGAGCCGCCGACGGTCGCCGACGAGCGCCGCATCATGCAGCGTTTCGCCGAGGCCGACGAAAAACCGTCCGCCAAGACCGTCGCCACGCCCGAGGCGATCGCCGAACTGCGCGCGACGCTGCGCGAGGTGTACTGCGACGAGAAAGTCGGCGACTACATTCTTGCGATCGTTTTCAAGACGCGCGAGAAGAGCGATTACATCCAGAACGGCGCCAGCCCGCGCGCGACGCTCGCGCTGAATCTGGCGGCCAGGGGCAACGCGCTGATGAAGGGCAGGCCGTACGCCACGCCGCAGGACGTCAAGGAAGTGGCGTACGACGTGCTGCGCCACCGCATTCTGCTCACCTACGAGGCGGAAGCGGAGAATGTGACGTCCGACGCGATAATTTCGAAGATTCTCGACGAAACGCCCGTCCCCTGAGGCGGCGCTCCGCGTCAATCGCGGTATACGGATTCCTCTTCAAGAACGCCTTCCAGCGACGCGTCAAGCCTGTCGCCGGAGACTCCCGCGAGGAATCCGTATTTTCCTTTTTCAGTCACGAACCTGCTGCGGCCCGTATCCCAGTAGGCGAGGCTCCTCGCCGGGATTTCGACTCTCAGCGTCTGGACGGCTCCGGGCGCGAGCGTGCCGGTCTTGGCAAACCCCTTGAGTTCCTTCAAGCACCTTTCGACTTTCGAACCGGGATACGTCGCATAGACCTGGAGCGTCTCCTTGCCGCTTCTGCCGCCGACGTTGGCGATTTCCGCCTCGACTGCGAATCCGTCTCCGTGCCTCGATATCCTGGCGTTGCGCATTTCGAAGCGCGAGTACCCGAGTCCGTAGCCGAAGGGGAACAGCGGCTTTATTCCGTATTTGTCAAACCATCTGTATCCAACGTAGAAGCGCTCGTTGTATATCGAATGCTTCGGAGTGATTTCGCCGATGGTAGCGACAGCCGTGTCCGCGTATTCCGCAGGCCATGTGCACGGAAGCTTCCCGGACGGATTGACATCTCCGAAAAGGACGCGCGCAAGCGCCCGTCCCGCCTCCTGCCCGAGATAAGGCTGCTGGACCACGGTGCCGGCGCCGTCTATCCACGGCATTTCCACGGGAGCTCCTGAGTGGTTGACGACGATCGTGTTTTCAAGCCCCCAGGAAAGGATAGTGGCTACGGCCTCGTCCTGCCCGTCGGGAAGTTTCATGTCGGGACGGTCCGCTCCCTCGCATTCGAGTCCGCGTCCGTGTCCGATCTCCGTGCCCGTGAAAACGAGCACGGCGTCCGATTCCTCCGCGAGCGCTCTGTAGTCTCCGACGTTCCCTCTCTCGGATGGCAGAATCCATCCGAAGGAAAAAACGCGCCCTGACGGCGCGGGCGTGTAGACCGCGCGGACCGTGCATTTTTCCCCCTTGCGCAGCGCTATCTCCCCGCCGGCCTCGCCGCCGGACTCCCCTGTGAAAACAGTTTTTCCGTCGACGGTGATTTCCACCCCGGCGCCGCTTTCCGTCCTTGCGCCGAGCCAGTAGGTCCCTGTTTCCGGCGGCTCGATTTCCGCCGACCACGAGGCGCGGTATTCCGCGATTCCGGCATTGGAAGCCTTTGCATCGCATGCGAATTCCAGAACGGGGTCCTTGGCAAACCCTTCAATGAACGGCTTGCCATCTCCGTCCGCCGTCGTGTCGTGCATCTCAAAGCGCCATGCGCGCACGCTCATGCCCTGGTCGATCGCGCCGGTGTCGAACGTAAGAAGCTGGTTTTCGTTTACGGGATGAATGTTCTTCATCGATTCCGTCGCGGAAAGGGGGATGCGGATTATCTCCGCGCCGGATCCTTCGAGCCGTTCGCAGATTCCCATGTACGGCGTGATCTCGTAAAGAGGCTTGCCCTCCGCGCTCCAGCCGCGTCTGGTCATCTCCGTGTCGGCGAGCCTTCCGGCTATAAGGATTTTCTTCGTTTTCGACGGGTCGAGCGGAAGGACGCCGCGATCGTTCTTGAGAAGGACGATCGCTTCGTCCGCAATATTGAGCGCCGCTTTCGCGTGGGCCTCCGTCAGACGTTCGCCTGGATCCCGGCCGGCGGGGTCGAGGAATCCCGTCCTGGCCATGGTGTAGAGGACGCGAAGCGCTTTCTCGTCCACGACCGCTTCCGGCACTTTCCCATCGCGCACGGCGTCGGCAAGCGGGAACGTCCCCTCCTTCGGGTTCGCCAGAAAGCGTATGTCCGATCCCTTGTTGCATTCGACGCCCGCGCCAGAGAGGGCGGATTTGACGGTCGAACGCTGTCCGCCCCAGTCAGTCACGATCATGCCGTCGAAGCCCCAGCGCTCGCGCAGTATCCCTTTGAGGATGTACGGGTTTTGGGAGCATCTCGATCCGTTGAGCAGATTGTAGGATGTCATGATCGAGTATACGCCTGCGTCCTTGACGGCCGCGCGGAAAGCGGGGAGGTATATTTCGTTGAGGGTCCTGTCGTCCATTACGGCGTTGTTTTCGGTCCGTTTCGTCTCCTGCGAATTCGCGCAGAAGTGCTTGACGCACGCGGCGACGCCGTGTTTCTGGAGCGCGATTATCTCCGGCACCGCCATTGCCGACGCGAGGAAGGGGTCTTCGCTCAGGTATTCCCAGTTGCGCCCGCACAGCGGAGTGCGCATGATGTTGACGCCGGGTCCGAGCATCATGTCCTTTCCCCGCGCGCGCGCCTCGCTTCCTAGAACGTCTCCGAAAAGCGACGCCAGAGAAACGTTCCACGTCGAGGCCAGCGCGGAAAGCGAAGGAAGGACCGTCGCTTCGTCTCCTTCCGAATTGCAGTTCCACGTCCAGCGGTCCATGTCCGCGCGCACGGTGTGCGAATTGTCCGACATCCGCCATTCGTTCGTGATCCCGATCCCGGGGACGGCGGGAAGGGTCATCGTCCCAGATCCGGCGCAGAGCGAGACTTTTTCCTCAAGAGTCATCCTCGAAAGGAGGCTTTCGGCCTTCGCCATCGCGGCGGCGTCGTACGCCGCGTGCGACGCGAGGGAGAGAATCGACGCGAAAGCCGCGCAAAGCGTCCCCTTGAGAACGGCGATGAACGCCGACTGCGGCACGTTGACGTGTCCGAACTCCTTCATCCTCGCCTTGCCGCGCTTCTGCTTTTCGAGGACTTTCATCTTGCGCGTCACGTCGCCGCCGTACAGTTTCGCGAGGACGTCCTTTCTGAACGGACGGATATCCTCGCGGGCGATTATCTCGCGCCCGATCGCCGCCTGCACCGGAATCTTGAACTGGTGCGGCGGGATGGAGTCGGCGAGCGCCTTGCACATCTGCAGGCCGCGCGCGCGGGCTTTGTCGCGGTGGACGAGCGTCGCGAACGCGTCGACTGTTTCGCCGTTGAGCAGGATGTCCATTTTCACGATGTCGGAGAACTGGTATCCCGCCGGCTCGTAGTCCATCGACGCGTATCCGTGGGAAACCGATTTCAGCGTGTCGTGGAAATCGATCAGGATTTCGTTCAGCGGAAGCATGCAGTGGAGCATCACGCGCTTGGCGTCGATCGTCTCGGTCGTCTCGACAAGCCCGCGCCTGTCCATGACGATGCGCATGATGTCGCCTATCGATTCGCTCGGCGTTATGATTCGCGCCTTGAGCGTGGGCTCGGCGATCGATTCGAGAGCCGACGGGTCTGGCATCTGGAGCGGGTTGTCGAGATCCTTTTCCTCTCCGTTTTTGAGTTTAAGTTTGTATACGACGCCCGGCGACGTGGAAATGATGTCGAGGCCGAATTCGCGCCTCAGACGCTCCTGCACGATCTCCATGTGGAGCAGCCCGAGGAATCCGCAGCGGAATCCGAAGCCGAGCGCGAGGGAGCTTTCGTGGTGGAACGTGAATGCGGAATCGTTCAGATGGAGCTTTTCAAGCCCCTGTTCGACCTTCGGGTATTCGTCGGTCGACATCGGGTATATGCCGCAGAAGACGGTCGGATGGATGTCGCGAAAACCGGGAAGGGGGTCGGAAGCGCCGAGTTTGACGGTCGTGACGGTGTCGCCGATCCTGATTTCGCTCGGATCCTTGACGGTTCCCACGATGTATCCCACCTGTCCGGCGGAAAGGGAGTCGACGGGTTTCTTGTCGGGGGAGAATACCCCAACCTCGTGTACCGCGGTCTGGACGCGGCTGGCCATGAAAGCGACGGACTGGCCCGCTTTGATCGAGCCGTCGACCACTCGCACGTACGTTATCACGCCGCGGAATTCGTCGAAAACGGAATCGAACACGAGCGCCCGCAGCGGCGCGTCCGCGCCGGCCGTTTCCGGCGGCGGGATCCTGTTCACGATGGCCTCGAGGACATCCGCGCACCCCATGCCCGTCTTTGCGGAGACGAGCAGGGGGTCGTCCATTGGAATAGCGAGTATGTCTTCGATTTCGCGCGAAACTTCCGGGATGTTCGCGCCGGGGAGGTCGACTTTGTTCAGGACGGGGACGATTTCAAGTTTGGCGTCTTGCGCGAAATACGTGTTCGCGACGGTTTGCGCCTCCACGCCCTGCGCGGCGTCAACCACGAGGAGCGCGCCTTCGCACGCGCCCATCGAGCGCGACACTTCGTAGGCGAAGTCGACGTGTCCGGGCGTGTCCAGAAGGTTGAAAAGGTACGTTTTGCCGTCTTTTGCGGTATAGTTCATCGAAACCGGATGCGATTTGATTGTTATGCCGCGCTCGCGTTCGAGATCCATCGCGTCCAGCGTCTGTTCCTTGAGCTCGCGCGCCGAAATCGCGTGCGTTAGTTCGAGTATTCTGTCCGAAAGCGTCGTTTTCCCGTGGTCTACGTGCGCTATGATGCAGAAATTCCTGATGTTGTCGAGTTTCATTGTCGTATCGGTTGCCGGAATTTGCGCGTTCGCCGCGCTTTTCAATAATATTTCAAATAGTATAGCAAATTATGCGCCGCTGCGCAATATGGCGGAGAAAAAACTTCTATTGGCCGATTCGCCGAATTTATGATATAATTTATATTTATGAAATTGTCTCTAAGAAAGTCTATAGACGAAATCAAAACGTTCTCAAGGACGTTTGTCGAACGGCCCAGGTTCGCCATGGTCATAGCCATCGTTCTCACGATGGCGGGCGTCATGGCCATGCTCAACCTGCCCGTTTCCCAGTACCCGCAGCTTACGCCGCCGACGATATCCGTCAGCTACAGCTACCCCGGCGCGAACTCCAAGGAGGTTCTGAACACGGTCGCCATGCCGATCGAGGACGAGGTAAACGGCGTAGACGACATGCTTTACATGTCCGGCACGTGCGGCGACGACGGTTCGTATTCTCTGAACGTGTCTTTCGAAGTCGAATCCGACCGGGACATGGACATGGTGAAGGTCCAGAACCGCGTGGCCCAGGCGGAGGCGAAGCTGCCGTCCGAGGTGAAGCAGCTCGGCGGCAGAATCCGCGCCCAGTCTACGGATATGCTCGGATTCATAGCGATCCGTTCGCCGAACAAAACCCTCTCCCGTCTCCAGATATCCGACTACATCTACGCCAACATCCAGCCCGTGCTCCTGCGCGTCGACGGCGTCGGCGAAGCGACCGTGTACGGACCGAAGCTTTCCATGCGCGTCTGGCTGGACCCTGCGCGAATGGCTGCGCAGGGGATGGACGCCGAGGAGGTCATGGAGGCGGTCCAGAAACAGAACATCCAGGCGTCGCTCGGCTCCGTTGGCGCGGCGCCGACGGGAGACCACGCGGCGTTCACGATGTCGCTTCTCGCCAAGGGCCGACTTCTGACACCGGCCGAATTCGACGAAATCGTCATAAGGCGCGACGCCAACGGCGGCATCGTGAGACTCAAGGACGTCGCCCGCACCGAAATCGGCGAACAGAACTACATGTTCACCGGCCAGCTGGACGGCGGCAACGCGGTTTCCATCGCGCTCCAGCAGAAGCCTGGCGCGAACGCGATTGCCACTATGAAGGCGATACGCGCGGAGATGGCGAAACTCGAGGAATCGTTCCCCGACGACATGACCTGGACGATCCCCTACGACGCCACCGATTACGTCAGCCGCTGCATCGACGAAATCAGACTGACGCTTTTGATAACGTTCGGGCTCGTCGTTCTCGTCTGCTACATCTTCCTCCAGGACTGGCGCGCCACGCTCATTCCGTGCTTAACCATTCCCGTATCGCTCTGCTCGACGTTCATCTTGATGGCCATGCTCGGCTACTCGATAAACATATTGACTCTGTTCGGCCTCGTTCTGGCCATAGGCGTGGTCGTGGACGACTGCATCGTCGTGGTCGAACGCGTCCAGTTCCTTATCGAGACGCGCGGGCTAAACTCCAAGGAGGCGGCGATCCAGGCGATGAAGGACGTGACAGGCGCGGTGATCGCTACGACCCTCGTGCTGCTCGGAATATTCGTCCCCGTCGGATTCATGAGCGGAATCACGGGAAGGATATACCAGCAGTTCTCCGTGACGCTTTCCGCGGCGGTCTGCTTCTCGACGCTCTGCGCCCTAACGCTCGCCCCGGCGCTCTGTTCGCTCGTGCTCCACGAGTCGCGTCCGTACCGCCACGGGCCCCTTGCATGGTTCAACTGGGCGGTCAACGCTTTCAAAGGCGTGTTCGTCAAACTGGCCAAGTGGCTCGCCAGGCGCATATTCCTCGCCCTTGCGCTTCTCATCCTCACGATACTCCTGACCGTCCAGATGTTCCGCGGCACGCAGACGGCGTTCCTGCCGGAAGAAGACCAGAGAGTGATCTTCGCATCGATGGAAATGCCCGAGGGATCCACGAGAGACCGCACCCGCGACGTTTCGCTCCGGGCGGTCGAGACGCTTCTCCAGGTTCCGGAAGTCCACAGCGTGCTGACCGTCACCGGATTCTCGATGGTCGGCGGACGCGGCGAAAACCAGTGTCTGGTGATCATAGACTTGAAAGACTGGTCTGAAAGAAAAGGGCAGAACCAGAGCGCGGCCGCCCTCGTGCAGCGTCTGCAGAAGATTCTGGCCCAGATACCCGAGCCGAACTGGAAGGTGTTCATGCCTCCGGCCATTCCAGGCCTCGGCATGGTCAACGGCATAACCGTCAACCTCCAGGACAAGGGAACCGCAGACCCGATCCGAATGGACGCGATCAAGAACAAGGTGCTGGCCGAACTGAACGACAAGTCGAAACATCCCGACATCATGGTGGCGTACTCCGGATACAACGCGGTGACGCCGCACCTGAGGTTCAATCTCGACCGTTCTAAAGCGGAAATGTTCAAAGTGCCGGTCGGAACCGTCTATTCGACGCTCCAGAACTACCTCGGTTCGCGCTACGTCAACGACGTGAACCTCGGCACGCAGGTCAACCGCGTGACGGTGCAGTCCGCCTGGGAAGGGCGCTCGACGCCGGAAGCGGTCGAACGTCTCTACGTCCGCGGCGAAAACGGCGCGATGGTGCAGATCGGCTCGCTCGGCACGATAACGCGCGAACTCGGTCCGCGCACGGTGTACACCCGCGACAAGTTCGTGACATCGCTCGTCACGATCCAGCCGATGCCTGGCGTCGCCTCCGGAAAGGTCATGAACGACCTCAAAAAAGTGTTCAAGGAAATACTGCCCGCCGATTACGGCTACGAATGGGCCGATCTCTCCTACCAGGAGAGCAAGAACGAAGGCAAGGCCGCGCCTCTGATCGCCCTTGCGATTCTCTTCGGCTACCTGTTCCTCGTCGCGCAGTATGAAAGCTGGACGATCCCCCTGCCGGTGATGCTTTCGATATTCGTGGCCGTGTTCGGCGCGCTCGTCGGGCTCAAGTGGTTCGGAATCTGGATGACGGGCAAACCGTACCCGATGTCCATATACGCGCAGCTCGGACTGGTCCTCCTGGTCGGTCTCGCATCCAAGAACGCGATTCTCATCGTCGAGTTCGCCAAGGAGAAGCGCGAGAAGGACAATCTTTCCATCGTGGACGCCGCGGGCGTCGCGGCAGGCGAGAGACTCAGGGCGCTTCTGATGACGGCCTTGACGACGCTTCTCGGCACCTTGCCGATGATGATCGCCACGGGCGCAGGCGCGGCGAGCCGCAACCACCTCGGAACCACCGAATTCTTCGGAATGCTGTTCTCCGTGGCCTTCGGCATCCTGCTCGTTCCGGGACTGTACGCGCTATTCCAGACGTGGCGCGAAAGAATCAAGAGAATGTTCGCCTTGCTGACGGCCAACGCAAGGCGCAAACGCATGCTTAAAGAAAGGAAACAAGGATGAAAAGACTGATTCCGCTTGCCGCGCTGGTAGCAGGCTGTTCCGTTCTGCCCAGCGTCGGCCCCGATTACGACGGGGTGGACGTGGAATTGCCGGACACCGCGATCCCCGATGCGGGAATGCCTTCGACGAACCACACCGCACGCGGGGAGTTCGCTCCCGCGAAAGGCGAAGACGACGTGCGCAGGGTTCTCAAGGCTCAGGACATAGCGGAGTGGTGGAAGCGGTTCGAAGACCCGGTCCTTGACGGCCTTGTCGAGTCCGCCGTCACGAACAACATATCCTACCTCATGGCGCAGGAAAGGCTTCTCGCATCAAGATGGGAGCTCCTTGGAACGATGGCAGCCTATCTGCCGCAGGTTTCAGGGTCCGCCGGATTCACGAGACTGGAACGCGGCAGGTACACATCCACGATGGCGGGCACCGGCAAGACGCTGCACCGCGATCTTTTCGCCGGCGGCTTCGACGCTTCCTGGGAAATCGACCTCTTCGGCGGCAACCGCAGGACGACCGAGGCGGCGTTCGCCAGGTCCGAGGCCCAGGAACTGCAGGTCGAGGATGCGTGGGTGTCGCTGACGGCCGAGGCGGGTCTCCAGTATGTGATGCTCAGGACGACCCAGGAGCGCATCGCCGTGGCGAGGAAGAACCTCGCGCTTCAGATAGAAACGTACGAGATTCTGAAGTCCAGGATGGACTCCGGCATCGGCGACGAACTGGCCGTGAGCCAGTCGCAGTACATCATGAACCAGACGCACGCCGCCATTCCGCCGCTGCTGGCCCAGGAGGAGCAATTGAAGAACTCCATCGCCGTTCTGGTCGGCGAGATGCCGGGAACGCTTCACGGAAAACTCGATCCGGTAGAAGAGAGGGATTGGCTCGTCGAGCCGGTCCGTCTCGAGTCCGTGCCGCTCGATCTGATCCGCACGCGCCCCGACGTGCGCGCGGCGGAACGCTCCTTCGCGGCGCAGGTCGCGCATGTCGGCGTGGCAAAGTCGATGTGGTTCCCGAAACTCTACATAAACGGCTCTCTGGGTCTGGAATCCGTGAAGGGTGAGGACTTCCTCAAGCGCGGCGCGCTGTACGGTTCGCTCGGCCCGTCGTTCAGCTGGCCCATATTCCAGGGCGGCAGAATCTATTCGACCGTCAAGGCCGAGGAGGCGCGCATGCGCGAGGCGTGCCTGAATTACGAACTTTCCGTCGAGAAGGCGTACGGGGAGGTCCGCGATGCGTATTCCGCCTACACGCAGGAATACCACAGGTACCAGGCGCTCCAGGCGGCCGTCAAGGCGGCGCAGGACGCGGTGGCGATTTCGAACGACCTCTACAAGAACGGTCTTAAGGACTTTACCGCGGTCATCGACGCGCAGCGTTCGATGCTCACGCTCGAAGAGGCTCTTGTCATATCGCGCGGACAGATAACCGAGAAGCTCATCGCCCTCTACAAATCGCTGGGCGGGGGTCTTGCAGGTGTCGAAGGCGGCGAAGCCGAAGGTGGCGATGACAGGAGCTGAACGCGAATCTTTCGAAGCCGCCAAGAAGGCGCTCGCGGGAGCCAAAAGGATATTGATATCCGGTCACCTGAGCCCCGACGGCGATTCGCTTGGAAGCATGATCGCGCTTTCGCGTCTCCTTACAGCCGCAGGCTGGCAGGCGTTCGCGACGGCCGACGTCAACGCTCTGGGCAAACTCAAATTCCTGGACGGCGTAAACGACATCATCCCCGTAAGAAAACTCAAGCGGCGCAAATTCGATCTTTTCATCGCGGTCGACTGCGCGGCGTTTTCGCGGATGCCGCCCGAAGTGAAACCCGTGGCGGAGAAGCTTCCGTGCATCTGCATCGATCACCACGTCACGAACGACGGCACGTTCGGAATCGCGCAGATAGTGGATCCTGCCGCCTCGTCCGCCGGTGAACTCGTGTGGCGTTTCGCGAAGTGGATGGACTGGAAATTGGACAAGACCGTCGCCGAGGCGCTTTGGGTGTCGATCGTCACCGACACCGGACGCTTCGCGTACGATTCGACACGGCCGGGGACGATGCGCACAGCCGCCGATCTTCTCAAGTACGGCGTCAGAACGGCTCTCATAAACGATATCATCTACGGAACTTTCTCCTCGAAAGCCATCGGGCTGAAGCGCATAGCGTGGCGTTCGCTCCATATCTGGAAGAACAGGAAGGTTGCGGAGGTGACGCTTTCGCGCGACGATTTCCGCGCCGTTCGCGGCACTAAAGCCGATGCCGAGGACGTTATTGAAATCCCCAGGTCGGTCGTCCGCAACGAAATCGCGCTCTTTTTCTACCAGATCCCGGACCGTACCAAGGAGACGCGCTGTTCGATAAGGACGCGCGGCGATCTGGACGCTACGGTCCTGGCGGCGAAGTTCGGCGGCGGCGGACATGTCAAGGCCGCCGGATGCACGATAAACGCGCCTCTCGCAAAGGCCAAACGCATGATGCGCTCGGCGGTCAAGGAAATGTTCAAGTCCGCATGCAGGAAGACGTCGAAGATCCAGCCGATAACGGTAAAGGCTGAAAAGCCGGCGGAGCCGGCGGCGGCTCCGTCCGACGTTTCCGCCCCCGGACAGCAGACTGTCGCCCAGCCGGCCCAGGCGGCGGCGAACGGACAGGGAGGCGCCTCGTGAAGGCTGTAGTCCTTACAGACGGCAAAGCCGGACACGAAAACCAGTCGAAAGCGTTCGCGCGCGCGCTGGGTCTTGATTTCAGGCTCGTTCCCGTCCGGTTCAAGACTCCGCTTCACAAGATCGCGTCGTACATCCTGGACCGGCTGGGGATGCGCACACTGTCGCTTCTCAGATTCGAATGCGGCGAAGGGGGACCGAAACCGGAGCCCGGCAGTGTCGTGATCGGCACGGGATCGGGCACGTTCTACGCCGCGAAATCTCTCGCCCGCGCGATTCCGGGCGCGAAATGCGGAGTAGTCCTCTATCCGCGCGGCTACCGTCTTTCGTCTTTCGACTGCATTCTCGCGCCGGCGTTCGACAATCCGGCGAAGCTTCCTAACGTAATCGAGATACCGGCCAATCTGGTCGCAGCCGACGCGGAGTTCTACGAAAGCGGCGTCCGCGCGTTCAAGGAACGCTACGCGGGACCTGTCGACAATATTGTCGGAGTAATCGTCGGCGGGCCCAACAAGTGCTCCACGATGTCGCCCGAATGGATGAAAGACAGTCTCGACTCGATATTCGCCGCGAATCCAGGCGCGCAAATGTGCGTGACGACATCGCGCAGAACGCCTCCCGCCGTGGAACAGGTTGTCGATTCGTACCCGTGGACCTACAAACTCATCTATTCAAAAGACCGTTTCAATCCGATTCCGGCTTTCGTTCAGCTGGCGAAGAAACTTTATGTCACGGCCGAATCGACCGGAATGCTGTCCGAGGCGTGCACTTTCGGCAGATCGGAGGTTTTCGCTCTTGACAACCTCAATCCCGGACCGCACAAATTCCGGCGTTTCGTCGAGAATCTGAGGTCGGCGGGATATGTCGACGGCAACCGCAAAATCGACATCGGCGGCCAGATCGGGAAAGCGCGCGAACTGCTGGGCGTCAAATGACCGCGTCCGGTTTCAGATTCGCCAGAAGCGTTGCGCTGATTTGCATACCGGGCGTTCTCGCCGCCGCGCTGCTCGGAAGGTTTCTCCTGGAGGACGTGCCGCGGATAGCGGCGGACGGACGCGAACGCATCGAGGCGCTTTCCGAAAACGCGGTAAAAGCCCTGAGGGACGATCCGGCGCGAGCGGAATTCGTCTGGGAGCGCGGGAAGGGCGTGATTGCCGGTGATCCGAAATGGAACGAGTCGTTCCCTCCGACAATGACCTGGAAGGAATGGAGGCCGCAGGCCGGAGCGCGTACGAAGGAAATGTCGGGCTGGCGGGATATCGAAGGGCGCCGTCTCGTGTGGACCCGCGGCCCTGGCGCGAAGAACGCATACGTGTACGCGGCATGGACGGATATCGATCTCCACGACAGGACTTTCGCGATCGTCGCGCTCACTCTCGCCCTCTTCGCGGCCGTCGCCGGACTCACCATCGCCGGCGTTGCGGGGCTTCGCAGGAACATGAAGGCGATGGACGATTTTCTCGCGGCCGCCGCGCACGATCTTTCGACGCCTCTTGCGTCGATGAACATCCTGATCGGACGCGATCCGGGCGCCGCGAGAAAGATCAACGAACGGATGATCAGGATTGTCGACAACATCAAGGATTTCATAAGCGGTGGAGAAAGGCGGAGAAAACCCTCCATGCAGCGCTTCGATCTCGCGGAAGCCTACCGCGAGGCGTATGAAGCGTTCCGCGACGACTACCGCGATCTCTTCGGCGGCGAGGATGTCGCATTCACTGCGCCTGACGCACCGGTGGAGGCGTTTGGCGATCCGACTCTCGCCGTGCAGATAATCTGGAATATACTCGGCAACGATCTCAAGTACGCGGCGCCTTACGGGAAAGTGCGCGTCGACCTGTCCGTGTCCGGCGGGAACGCGGTGATGCGCTTCACCGATTTCGGGAAGGGGATGAGCCGGCGGGAAATGAAAAAAGCCTTCGACAGGTACTATCGCGCGCGCACCGTTCTTCAGTCCGGTAAAGGGGGATTTGGAATAGGACTGGCCACGGCCAGGGAGTTTGCCGTCGCAATGGGCGGAAGCCTGACCCTCGAGCCGAATACGCCCAAAGGCCTTGTCTACGTGTTGACGCTTCCGCTCTCCCCGTAACTCCCTCTTCCCGCGCCGCCGGGACGGCACATCCCCCAACTGAAGGTTGTCCGCAACACGGATGCTCTGGCAAACGCTTTCCCAGTTTCCTTCTTCCCTGTTCCCCATTTAGCGGAAATTTGGTATACTATTAGGCGAGATAATTGCAAAACCTCCAAAACATCTTGCGAACTTGGCGGACTTTGCGCGAGACCGGGAAGCGGGTTTGCAACTGGCTCGGGCGAATCGCAAACGGAAATCAAAGAAAGGCTATATGAAGATAGTTTTCATGAGCGACATACACGGAGTGGCATCCGCGCTCGAAACGGCGCTTTCGGCCGCGGAATCGGTCGGGTACGACAGACTTGTCCTTCTCGGCGATCTCCTGTACCACGGACCCAGGAACGGCGTGCCGGGATTTTACGATCCCGAAAGGGTGGCGGCCATCCTCAATTCGTTGAAGGACAGAATCGTAGCCGTGCGCGGGAACTGCGACGCCGAGGTCGACCAGCTCATGTTCGAATTTCCCATGATGTCGGATTACGCCATCCTCGACGCCGGTGTCGAGACTTTTTTCCTGACGCACGGGCATCTCTGGAACGAATCGCGCCTGCCGCCGCTCGGAATGGGAAGCGTCCTTGCGCACGGGCATACGCATATTCCGGAAAACAAGAAACTCGAATGCGGAATCACCATATTCAATCCCGGATCCGTCGCTCTTCCCAAGGGAGGCAGCGCGCGCAGCTTCGGGTATTTCGACGGCGAATCGCTCAGGCACGTGTCGGTATAGCCGGTGGAAAGCGTACTCGACATATTCCGCCAGGCATTCGGCCGTTCAGCGCAGACGCCCCGCTCCCGCTTCGCGGTTTCGTCGCTCACCGGCGCCGCCGATGCATTCGCCGCCGCCGCTTTCGCTTCGCCGGCTTCCGGCGCGTCACGCTGCGTTCTGGCGGTCACCGACGGAATACCGGCCGCCGAAAGGCTTGTTTCAGACCTGCAGACAATCTGCGCCGAATCGCCTGCGTCAGGCGTCAGGGTGCTGGAATTTCCCGTGTCGGTTCCAGGCGACAAGGCGTCGTCGTCCGCCAGACTGCGCGTCGTGGCGGCGCTCGGCGCGTGGGGAATGAACCCATACCCGCTTATCGTCGTGTCTCCAAGCATGGCGCTTTCGCAGCCGGTCGCGCACGCGGCGAAGAAATCTTTGAGACTTTGCGCGGGGGCGACGTTCCCCCAAGTATCCGGAACGCTCGCGGATTTCGGATACGAGCGCGTCCAGACCGTATGCGACGAGGGGGAATGGTCTGTAAGGGGCGGAATACTCGATGTGTGGCCCCCCGGCGAGGAATTCCCCGTCAGAGCGGAGTTTTTCGGCGACGAACTGGAAGGATTGCGCCTTTTTGACGCGTCGACCCAGCGCTCTATCGAAAAGACGGACGAAGTCGAAATCGTCCCGGTGGAGGACGGTGACGGCATCTCGCGATCCATGCTCGCGGAACTGTTCCCGGACGAAGCGGTTCTTCTCGCGTACGGGCACAATGAATACGACGCGGCTCCATTTGCGCGCGATTCGTTTACGCAGGTGTTTTTCGGCGATCCGGCGCCGGACGGCGCCGAAACGATAGATTTCCCCCTGTCTTCGCTTCCCGGCTTCGGGGAGCTTGATGCGAAGGACGCGCACCATCCTGAACTTTTCGGCGCGGCGAAAGCCAGACTCGAATCGTACCTTGAGGCCGCCTCGTCCAAAGGCGTGAAAGTGGTTCCGGCTGAAGGGCTTTCGCGCGGATTCGAGGTCCCGTCCGGTGCATGGGGCAAGGGCGTCATAGTAGTGGCTAAATCCGACAGGACGTTCGCGAAAGCGAGACTTCGCCGTTCGCGCGGCTCCGCGCGCGGACGCGAGGTGCTGGACGGCTTCGCGAACATCGAGCCCGGCGAATACGTCGTCCACCGCGATTACGGCGTGGGCAGGTATATCGGATCGTCAGAAATCATGATTGACGGCGCCCGCCGCGAGGTTTTCACGATCGAATACGACAAAGGCGCGAAACTCCGCATCCCCGCGTCGCAGGCGTTCAAGATCACGCGCTACGTCGGAGTGCACGGCAAGGAGGTGAAACTCCACGGCATCGACGGAAAGGGCTGGACGAAAGACCGCGACGCCGCAAAGGAATCGATCGCGGATCTCGCCCGCGCACTCCTCGAGGTTCAGGCGAAGAGAAGCGCCGTTCCCGGATATTCCTACAATGTCGATTGCGACGGATACGACGCTTTCAAAGCCGCGTTCCCGTACGAGGAAACGCCCGACCAGCTTTCGGCCATAGCCGACGTGGAGAAGGATATGTCGTCAGACAGGCCCATGGATCGGCTTGTTTGCGGCGACGCCGGATACGGCAAGACAGAAGTGGCCATGAGGGCGGCCTACATCGCCGCGATGAACGGCAGGCAGACCGCGGTCCTCGCGCCGACAACCGTCCTCGCCGAACAGCATTTCGAAACTTTCACGTCCCGGTTCGACGGCACCCCCGTGAGGATAGAACCCATGTCCGGGTTCCAGTCGTGGCGAACGCACAAGGGCACGCGCGAACGGCTTGCGAGCGGCGTGTGCGACATCGTGATCGGCACCCACGCGCTCCTTTCGCCGCGTATACGCTTCCGCGATCTGGGGCTTGTCATCATCGACGAGGAACAGCGTTTCGGGGTGAGACACAAGGAGTTTCTGAAGAAGATGCGCGCAACAGCGGACGTGCTGACGCTTTCAGCCACGCCGATTCCCCGCACGCTGTACATGTCGATGACCGGAATGCGAGACCTCTCGATTCTCCGTTCCCCGCCGCGCGAGAGAGTTGTCGTCGAGACGTCCGCCGTGCGCGATTCGGACGAAACGGTCAGGAAGGCGATAGAATGCGAACTCGAACGCGGCGGACAGGTGTTCTTCCTCCATAACCGCGTGGCGACCATCGGGCGGATCGAAAAACGCCTCTCCGCGCTGTGTCCGTCCGCAAGAATCACTGTTGCGCACGGAAGGATGGAGCCGCGGGAACTTGCCGTGAAAATGATGGAGTTCGAGCGCGGCGGGAGCGACATACTTCTTTCGACGACGATCGTCGAGTCCGGAATAGACATTCCGAGGGCGAACACGATCATCGTGGACAGGGCCGACATGTTCGGTCTTTCGGATCTCTACCAGCTGCGCGGGCGGGTCGGACGTTCGTCGAAACAGGGCCGGGCCTACTTTCTCCTGCCTCCGGCCGGTCCAGTCACGGCCGACGCCAGAGAGCGCCTGGACGCGCTGAAACGAAACGGAGGACTTGGCGGCGGGTTCGACCTTGCTGTCAGGGATCTCGAATTGCGCGGCGCGGGCGATTTGCTGGGCGCCAAACAGTCAGGACACATGGCCGCCATAGGATTCGGCCTCTATTGCCAGCTCTTGAAGCGGGCGATATCTTTGTTGAAAGGCGAGAAGGCGACAATGATCGTGGATGTAAAACTGAACCTCGATTTCGTCGATTTCTCGCCGACGTCAAGCGGCGATTCGGTCGCGTCGCTGCCGTACTCCTACATCGAAGACGATGCTTCGAGAATGTTTTTCATGAAAAAAATCGCCGAGGCGTCGACGCCGCAGGAAGTGAAGTCGGTCGAGGGCGAGATGCTCGACAGATTCGGAAAGCTGCCCGCCGAAGCTGTCCGGCTGCTGTCGCTGGCGCGTCTGAAGATCGTCTGCGCAAAATCGTCGTTGTCATCGCTGGACGTCCGCGGCGTCAGAGCCGTTTTCAGGGACGGCAAAGGCGGGGTTGCGGGCGTGTTCGACCTGGACGACAAAAAGCCGGACGCCAAAATCGCGCATCTGGCGTCGTTCGCGAGATCGCTCGGCCGACGTGATCCCGCTGTTTCGTGATTTTACGTTGTTCCGCAGTCCGCCCGGCCGCCTTTTACCGCGAGAGTCCATGCCATTCCTGCAGCGAAAGCGGTATCGGGTCTGGCTTTCCCGTGATCGCCTCCAATCCGCTGACGGCTTCGGCGAAGCCGGCGAGCGTCGTCGTCACCGGAACGCCAGCCGAGACCGCGGCGGCGCGTATCTTTACGCTGTCGTGCGCCGCCGCCTCTCCGTCCTCGCGCGTATTGACGATCCACTTCACCTTGCCGCGCTTTATCAGGTCGATCGTGTTGGGGCTCCCAAGCGGAATCTTGTAGAGTGCGTTCGACTCTACGCCAGCGCGCCATAGCGCGGTGGAAGTTCCGCGCGTCGCCCATATCTCGTAGCCCATCGCGTCGAGCCGCTTCGCAAGTTCGACGACTTCGCCCTTGTCTTCGTCGCGCACGCAAAGGACGATTCCGCCCCGGCCCGGCAGAGGCAGCGGACTTCCCGCCGCGGCCTGGCTCTTGTAGTACGCCGTTGCCGCGTCGTGCCCGAACGACATAACCTCGCCCGTCGACTTCATCTCCGGCGTTAGCGTGATGTCCGCACCCGGGAACTTCACGAA
Source organism: Verrucomicrobia bacterium UBA3841 (assembly GCA_002392765.1). Taxonomy (GTDB): domain Bacteria; phylum Verrucomicrobiota; class Kiritimatiellia; order RFP12; family UBA1067; genus UBA1067. Next base: position 21,732 of record DGHT01000051.1, read on the forward strand.
CGGGAATACTGCTTCCTTGGCGCAGTAGTAGGGGGGCGACAACATACTTCCGACTTCAGACTTCCGGTTTTCCTGGAAGTCCGATGTCTGAAGTCCGATGTCCTTCAGCCTCTCTCCCGCCATGCAGCGCGACGCCACGCCCGCAAGCGACCAGCCGACCGCCTTCGAGACGAACGGCACGGTGCGCGATGCGCGCGGATTCACCTCGATCATCCAGATTTCGGGCTTCTTCTCTACACGTTCTACATCTTCTACACGGCTAAAGCATCCTGTTACCGCGAGCTGGATATTCATAAGCCCGACGACGTGCAGCTTCTCCGCAAACGTGCGCGCGATGCGTTCTACTTCGGCAATCGTCTCCTGCGAGAGCGAGACCGGCGGCGTAACCGCCGCGGCGTCGCCAGAGTGGCAGCCCGCCGCCTCGATGTGCTCGAGAATCGCGCCTACGACTGTCGTCTTTCCGTCCGAGACGCAGTCGACGTCGAGTTCGATGGCATTGGTGAGGAACTTGTCGATGAGGATCGCGCGTCCTTCGGAAATCTTCACCGCCTCTTCGACGTATTCCCTCAGGCGCTCCTCATGGTAGACGATTGCCATGCCGCGTCCTCCGAGGACGAACGAAGGACGCACGAGGACGGGATAGCCGATCTCCTGCGCGATCTTGAGCGCATCGTCAACCGTGTGCGCGATGCCGCTCGGGGGCTGCTTTACGCCAACTTCGGCGACGAGACTGCGGAAGAAATCGCGATCCTCCGCGAGCGCGATATCCCTAGGCGAAGTGCCGAGGATGTTGACGCCCGCCGTCTCGAGCTTTTCCGCAAGGTTGAGCGGGGTCTGTCCGCCGAACTGCACGATCGCTCCGTCGCATTTCTCGCGCTCGTAGATCTCCATCACGTCCTCGAAAGTGAGCGGCTCGAAGTAGAGTTTGTCCGAAGTGTCGTAGTCGGTCGAGACTGTCTCGGGGTTGGAGTTCACCATCACGACTTCGATGCCCATCTTGCGCAGCGCAAAGGCGGCGTGGCAGCAGCACCAGTCGAACTCGATTCCCTGTCCGATGCGGTTCGGCCCGCCGCCGAGGATCATGATTTTTTGGGGACGAGAGGACTTCGGACTTACGACTTCTGACTTCGGTGATTTCTCTTCTTGTGGTTTCGCCGCTTCAAGTCCCGAAGTCTGAAGTCCGAAGTCTGAAGTCGAATAGTAGCTGTAGTAATACGGCGTCTTGGCCTCGAACTCGCCGGCGCAGGTGTCGACTTCGCCGAACTCCGGGTGGATGCCGAGAGCTGTTCGGTTGTTCCGCACTGCGTTCTCGTCCGATCCGATTGCCTGTGCGATTTCCTTGTCGCTGAATCCAGACACTTTCGCCTGGCGAAGGAGCGGGGCGTCAATTGGCAATTGACATTCGACTGTCGACGGCCGACAACCAGCCGACTTTCGACCTGCGGCATTCGACGAAAGGTATGCGCGAAACGCGTCGATTTCTTCGAGCTCGCGCTTGAACCACGGATCGAAGCTCGCGACATCGTGTCCGGCGAGCGGCGCCTCAAGCGAGCGGACGGCCTTGAGGTACGCCTGCTTGAAGGTGCGCCCGATTGCCATTGCCTCGCCAACGGACTTCATCTGCGTGCCGAGACGCGTATCCGCGCCGTGGAACTTCTCGAAAGTGAAGCGCGGCACCTTGACGACGACATAGTCGAGCGCCGGTTCGAAGCAGGCGGGCGTAACTTCGGTGATGTCGTTCTTCAGCTCGTCGAGCGTATAGCCCACGGCGAGAAGGGCGGCGATCTTCGCGATCGGGAAGCCCGTCGCCTTTGAGGCGAGCGCGGACGAGCGGGAGACGCGCGGGTTCATCTCGATGATGATGCGCCGTCCAGTCTTCGGATTGACGGCCCACTGGACGTTCGATCCGCCGGTCGCGATCCCAATCGCCTCCAGTACGCGGATCGAGTCGTCGCGCATCGCCTGGTATTCGCGGTCGGTCAAGGTCTGTATCGGCGCGACTGTGATTGAGTCGCCTGTATGCACTCCCATCGGATCCATGTTCTCGATGGAGCATACGATTACGGCGTCCCCCGCCTTGTCGCGCATCACCTCCATCTCGAATTCCTTCCATCCGATGAGGGACTCCTCGACGAGGACCTCGTGGTTGAGGGAGGCCTCGAGTCCGTGCAAGACGATTTCGCGGAACTCGTCCGCGCTGCGAGCGATCCCGCCGCCCGTTCCGCCGAGCGTAAAGCCGGGACGGATGATGAGCGGCCATGTGCCGATTCTCTTTGCAATTGCCTCGGCCTCTTCTGGCGAATGGGCGCTGCCGGACTTAGGCATGTCCAGTCCGAGTTTCGCCATCGCAGCCTTGAAGAGATTGCGGTCTTCCGCGCGGGCAATAGCGTCCGCATCCGCGCCGATCATCTCTACGCCGCATTCCGCGAGAACGCCGGAGCGCTTAAGCTCCATCGCGAGGTTGAGCGCGGTCTGTCCGCCGAGCGTGGGGAGCAGGGCGTCGGGCTTTTCCTTTCGGATTACCGCCGACACTGAATCGACCGTCAAAGGTTCGATGTATGTCGCCTCGGCCATCTCTGGATCGGTCATCACCGTCGCAGGGTTGGAGTTTACGAGGACGATTTCGTATCCTTCCTTGCGCAGAGCCTTCACCGCCTGGCAGCCCGAGTAGTCGAACTCGCAGCCTTGTCCGATGACTATGGGGCCGGAGCCGATAATAAGAATCTTCTTCAAATCAGTGCGCTTCATATTGAAGACTTATAGCACGTTCCGTGCCAACGGTGAAAAGCCCGCGAAAACGAATGGGAGCGTTACACGGCGTGTAATTCCCGCCGGTCCTGGATTACAGAATTTGATATTTCCCCTTCAGGCGCGGCAGATGCGGGGGCGCGATTCTCGAAAATTCCTTCATGCTGAATTTGCCATTGCATTCGCCGCGCGAGTGTGATATAATATCCAGCCACAAAGGCAAAACAGCAATATGAATTCGAACTTTCTTTGCAACGGGCTTCTTCTCCTTGCGCTTACTAAGCGCGGGGCGCGTTTGCTTGTGTAGAAAAGTTCGGTTTCAGGACAAAGGCAAACGGCTCCGCGCGAAGTGCGGGGCCGTTTTTGTTTTGCCCTCAAACCCCAAAAGGATGAATGCAGATGAATGCGATACAAATATTCGACACGACGCTCCGGGACGGCGAACAGGCCCCCGGCTACGCGATGAACATCGACGAGAAGCTGCGCATGGCGCTCCAGCTCGAATCGCTCGGCGTCGATGTCATGGAAGCCGGCTTCGCCGTGGCCTCCCCCGGCGACTTCGCGTCTGTGAAGGCGATAGCGGGCGCGATCAAGACGTCTTCGGTCTGCTCCCTTTCGCGGGCGACCGAGAAAGACATCGACGCGTCGGCGGCCGCGATCAAGGACGCCGTCCGCCCGCGAATCCACACCTTCATCGCGACGAGCGACATCCATCTCAAGTACAAGCTGCGGATTTCCCGCGCCGACTGCCTCAAGCGCATCAGGCGCGCCGTCGCCTACGCCCGCAACCTGTGCGGCGAAGTGGAATTCTCGGCGGAAGACGCCTCGCGCACCGACATCGATTTTCTCTGCAAGGCGCTCGAGACGGCGATCGCCGCCGGCGCCGCGGTCGTGAACATCCCCGACACCGTCGGATATTCCACGCCGGACGAATTCGGCGCAATCGTCTCCGCCGTCATGAACCGCGTCAAAGGCATCGAGAACGCCGTCGTCTCGACGCACTGCCATGACGACCTCGGCCTCGCCGTCGCGAACTCGCTCGCGGGCGTCCGCGCCGGCGCAAGGCAGGTGGAATGCACCGTCTGCGGCATAGGCGAACGCGCGGGCAACGCCGCGCTCGAGGAGATCGCGATGGGGCTCAAGACGCGCCGCGACGCGTATGGTGCGATCGCGACGCGGATAAAGACCGAGGAAATCGCCCGCACCGCGCATCTTCTTTCCACCATCACCGGCGTTCGCATAGCCCCGGGAAAGGCGATCGTCGGGACGAACGCCTTCGCGCATGAAAGCGGCATACACCAGCACGGCGTCCTCTCGAATGCGGAGACGTACGAAATCATGACGCCGGAATCGGTCGGCATGAAGAAGACTGAGCTCGTCCTCGGGAAGCATTCCGGGCAGCACGCCCTCGAAAACCGCCTCAAAGACCTCGGGTACGAGCTCGACGCAGACCGCGCGGCGGAGGTTTTCGCGGCGTTCAAGGCGCTCGCCGACCGCAAGAAGAAGATAACCGACCGCGATCTCGTGGCTCTTGCCGAATCTCGCGTCTCGTCCAAGAAAGACGCGACGCGGGAGTGGCGTCTCGACTCGTTCGTCGTCAACAGCGGCAACCACATGAGCGCGACGGCCCAGATAACTCTCGTTAAAGGCAGGCGAACCGTCCAGGAGGCGGCGATCGGCACGGGGCCCATCTATGCGGCGTTCCGCGCGGTGGAGAAGATAATCCGCCACCGCTTCGTCCTCGAAGACTACCGCATCGAGGCAGTGACCGAGCGGCGCGACGCGCTTGGCGAAGTCCTCGTGAAAATCTCCGACGCCAAGGGATCGTACAGGGGGCGGGGCGTCTCGACCGACGTGATTGAAGGCTCGATCCTCGCGCTGCTCGTCGCGGTCAACAGGATGCTGGAGGCGAAACAATGACGATGACGCAGAAAATCCTCGCCGCCCACTCCGGGCGGGAGAACGTCCGCGCCGGCGAGTTGATAATGGCAAAACTCGACCTCGTCCTCGGCAACGACATCACATCGCCCGTCGCCATCGGGGAGTTTCCGAAATTCGGGCGCAAGCACGTTTTCGACCGCGGAAAAATCGCCCTCGTCCCCGACCACTTCACGCCGAACAAGGACATCAAGGCCGCCGCCCAGTGCGCCGCGATGCGCTCCTTCGCGAAGGAGCAGGGGATCGCCAACTATTTCGAAGTCGGCCACGACTGCGGCATAGAGCACGCCCTTCTTCCGGAAAAGGGGCTCGTCACCGCCGGCGACCTCGTGATCGGGGCGGACAGCCACACTTGCACCTGCGGGGCGCTCGGGGCTTTCTCGACCGGCGTCGGCTCCACCGACATGGCGGCGGGAATGGCGGCCGGCGAGACGTGGTTCCGCGTTCCCGCCGCGATCAAGGTCGTGCTCAAGGGCTGGCCGCGCAAATGGACATGCGGGAAGGACGTAATACTGCATCTCATCGGCATGATCGGCGTAGACGGCGCGCGCTACCAGTCGCTCGAATTTTCAGGCGACGGCGTTTCGCGCCTTTCGATGGACGACCGCTTCACCATCGCGAACATGGCGATAGAGGCGGGCGCGAAGAACGGCATATTCCCGGTCGACGAAAAGACGCTCGAATACCTGGGCGAACACGGTGCAAGGCCGCCGCGCATCTTCGAGGCGGATCCCGGCGCGGAATACTCGCGCACGATTGAAATCGATCTCGGCGAAATCGAGCCGACCGTCGCCTTCCCCCATCTGCCGTCCAACACCGTGCGCGTCGGCGACGTCGGGGACGTGCCAATCGACCAGGCGGTCATCGGCTCCTGCACGAACGGGAGGCTCTCCGACCTGCGGGCGGCCGCGGAGGCGATGCGCGGCAAATCCGTCGCGCCCGGCGTCAGGTGCATCGTCATTCCCGCGACGCAGCGCATATACCTAAAGGCGATGGAAGAAGGACTTCTCAAAACATTCGTCGAAGCCGGGTGCGTCGTTTCGCCACCGACGTGCGGCCCGTGCCTCGGCGGGCACATGGGCATTCTCGCGAAAGGCGAAAGGTGCATCGCCACGACCAACCGCAATTTCGTCGGGCGAATGGGCCATGTGGAGTCTGAAATCTACCTCGCCTCGCCTGCGGTCACGGCGGCGTCAGCCGTCGCCGGGCGGATCGCCGCGCCACCATCCGCAAGCGAGGAGGCGGGAGACTAGGATTCCAGGACTTCTTGCAACTCAAAAACTCAAACACTCAAACACCCCGACCCCTATGAAAACATACAAGTACGGAAACGACGTGGATACTGACGTCATCATTCCCGCAAGATACCTCAACACTTCCGATCCGGCCGAGCTCGCGGCGCACTGCATGGAGGATATCGATCCCGGTTTCGCCAAATCGGTAAAGCCTGGCGACATGATCGTCGCAGGGCGCAATTTCGGGTGCGGCTCGTCTCGCGAACACGCCCCTCTCGCGATAAAGGCGAGCGGCGTCGCGTGCGTCATCGCGGAAAATTTCGCGCGCATCTTCTACCGCAACGCCATCAATATCGCATTGCCAATTCTGGAGTGCCCCGAGGCGGCGAGACAGATAAACCCCGGCGACGACGTGGCCGTCGATCTCGAAAAGGGGGAAATCGATGACCTGACGACCGGGAGGAAATTCCTCGCGGAGCCGTTCCCGCCGTTCATGGTGGAGCTTGTCGCCGCAGGCGGTCTCGCGGCGTATTTGAAAGGAAAGAGAGAATGAAAAAGACGGTAGCGGTCCTCGCGGGCGACGGCATCGGCCCTGAAATAACGGCCGAAGCCGTGAAGACGCTGAAAGCCGTCGCGACGCGCTTCGGGCACGATTTCGTTTTCGTGGAAAAGCCGGTCGGCGGGACGGCGTACGATCTGTGCGGCGACTCGCTGCCGGACGGCACGTTCTCTGCGGCGAAATCGGCAGACGCCGTTCTCCTCGGCGCGGTCGGCGGCCCCAAGTGGGATTCGCTGCCGCCGGAAAAGCGCCCCGAGCGGCGCGCGCTTCTCACGCTTCGCGGCGAACTCGGGCTTTTCGCGAATCTGCGCCCGGCGAAAGTATGGCCGCAGCTCAAGGGGGCGAGCCCCCTCAAGGACGAGATCGTCGAGAAGGGGATCGATCTTCTCGTCGTGCGGGAGCTCACGGGCGGAGTTTATTTCGGCGCGCACGAGACGGCGGCGGACGGCATGTCGGCGCGGGACGTGATGCCCTATTCGGCTCCGGAGATAGAACGAATAGCAAAAGTCGCGTTCGAGGCGGCCCGACGGCGGCGAGGCCGCGTCACTTGCGTCGACAAGGCGAACGTCCTCGCGACGTCGCGGCTGTGGCGCGAAGTCGCGGGGAGAGTCCGCGACGACGGCTATCGCGACGTGTCTCTCGACTTCATGTACGTGGACAACGCGGCGATGCAGCTCGTGCGCGACCCGGCGAGATTCGACGTCATTCTGACGGAGAACATGTTCGGCGACATCCTGTCGGACGAAGCGTCGCAGACGACGGGTTCCATCGGGATGCTCCCCTCGGCTTCGCTCCGCGGAGGCGGCTTCGGGCTCTACGAACCGATACACGGCTCCGCGCCGGACTTGGCCGGCAGGGGAATCGCGAATCCGATCGCGACGATCCTTTCGGCGGCGATGATGCTAAGGCATTCCTTCGGGCTTGAGGCGGAGGCGGACGCCGTTGAAAGCTCGGTCGGCGCGGCGCTCGACTCCGGCGTCCGCACGGCGGACATCGCAAGCGCGGGTGGCAAGACCGTCTCGACGGCGGGAATGGGCGAAGCGATAATTGCGGCGCTCTCAGGATTTTGAGTCTGGAGAATCCGGCGCGTTTGCGCGATGGTTTTTCAACGCCGCCGATACGAGCCCGACGAACAGCGGGTGCGGCGCGGTCGGGCGCGATTTGAATTCCGGATGGAACTGGCATGCGATGAAATACGGGTGTTTCGTCTGCGGAAGCTCCACGATCTCGACAAGCTTGCCGTCGGGGGAGAGGCCGGAGACGCAAAGCCCGGCGTCCACCAACGGGCGGGACGCCCGTTCCCCCAGTTCGTAGCGGTGGCGGTGCCGTTCGGATATTTTTAAGGCACCATCTTGTTTTAACCACGAAATACACGAAAAACACGAAAGAGTATCTTCGTTTTTCGTGTATTTAGTGTCTTTCGTGGTTCCATATAGCTTCGCGGCGAGGGTGCCTTTCTTGAGCACGCACGGATACGCGCCGAGGCGCATCGTGCCGCCTTTCTGCGTGATGCCGCGCTGCTCCTCCATGAGGTCGATGACGGGGTGCGTCGTATGCTCGTCGAACTCGGTCGAGTTGGCGTCCTTCCATCCGAGTACTTCGCGCGCGTATTCGATCACCGTGCACTGCATCCCGAGGCAGATGCCGAGGAAGGGGATCTTGTGCTCACGCGCGTGCCTTATCGCGGCAATCTTGCCCTCGACGCCGCGCGACCCGAACCCTCCTGGAACGAGAATGCCGTCGATGTCTTTTAGTTTTTTGCCGCTCTCTGCGTTTTTTGCGGCTAAAAGTTCTTCGGCTTCAATCGGAACGACTTCTATTTTGCAGTCCTTCGCCATGCCGGCGTGCTGGAGCGCTTCATGCACCGACTTGTAGGCGTCGCGGATCGATATGTACTTCCCTACGAGTGCGATGCGGCACGTCTTCTTCGGCTGTGTGGCTTTTCTGACGAGCGTGTCCCACACCGTGTGCTTTATGGGCCAGATGTCGAGGTGGAGATGGCGGAGCACCTGCTCGTCGAGTCCCTGCTTCCTTAGCTCGCGCGGCACGGCGTAGACGGAGTCCGTCACGTCCTTCTCCTCGATGACGCATTCGCGCTTCACGTTGCAGAAGAGCGCGAGTTTCTGGAGATGCTCCTCCGGAATTGTCATCTCCGTGCGGCAGACGAGGATGTCAGGGATGATGCCGATGTTGCGCAGCTGTCCGACGGAATGCTGCGATGGCTTTGTCTTGAGCTCGCCCGCGGCCTTGAGATACGGGACGAGCGTCAGATGCACGAAGCACGCGTTCTCGGACCCGACCTCGAAGCGGAACTGCCGCGCCGCTTCAAGAAAGGGGAGCGACTCGATGTCGCCGGAAACGCCGCCGATCTCGCAGAGTACGATGTCGCAGTCGTGTTCGCCAGCGCTACTGATCGCCGCCTTGATTTCGTCTGTGATGTGCGGCACGACCTGCACCGTTCCGCCGAGATATCCGCCGGCGCGTTCGCGCGCCAGGACTGCGGAGTAGATTCGGCCCGAGGTGTAGTTTGACGCCTTTGTGCAGGTGACGCCGGCGAAGCGCTCGTAGTGTCCGAGGTCGAGGTCCGTCTCCGCTCCGTCGTCGGTGACGAACACTTCTCCGTGCTGGTACGGCGACATCGTCCCCGGGTCGACGTTGAGGTACGGGTCGAGCTTCTGCATGAATACCCTGTAGCCGCGGCTCTCGAGTAGGAGCGCAAGGCTGGCGCTCGTCACGCCCTTGCCGAGCGAACTGACGACGCCGCCTGTGATGAATACGTATTTGACTTGTTTTTTCATGGCTGTTGCGGTCAATTGCATTGCTTTTGCTTTCGATGGCGGTCGATTGCCACCGAAGGCCATCGACTTTATTCGATTGCCTTCGATTGCTTTCGACTGCATTCGACGATTTTACGAAATTTGTCGAAGAGGTAGGCGGAATCGTGCGGGCCGGGACAGGACTCTGGGTGGTACTGCACAGAGAACGCCGGGAGCGTCTTGTGGCGGATGCCCTCGATCGAATTGTCGTTAAGGTTTATGTGCGTCACTTCCAGGCAGTCCGGGACCGACTCCGGAACGACTGCGAAATTGTGGTTCTGGCTTGTTATTTCAACTTTTCCTGAAATGAGGTTTTTCACCGGATGGTTGCATCCGTGGTGTCCGAACTTGAGCCGCGCAGTCTTGGCTCCGCACGCGAGCGCGAGCAGCTGATGCCCGAGGCAGATGCCCATGAGGGGAAGTGGGTGAGTGGGTGAGTTGTGAGTGGGTGAGTTGTCAACTCCTCCACTCCTCCACTCCGAACTCAACAACTTTCGTATGTTCTCGATTGCGTATGTCACCGCCGATGGATCGGCGGGACCGTTGGAGAGGAATACGCCGTCGGGGTTCATCTTGAGGACTTCTTCGGCGGGAGTCTTGGCGGGGACGACCGTGACATTTGCCCACGACGCGAGCGAGCGGAGGATGTTTGTCTTCACGCCGAAGTCATAGCAGACGAGGTGGGTGAGTGATTGGACATTCGACATCCGGCGACCGACATCCGGGGTGTCGGCTGAAGGCTGTCGAATGTCGTTGAATTCATAAGCTTCCTCGCAAGTCACCTTCGCGGCGTAGTCTTGTCCATCGAGGCCGGGCCATTCGCCCGCCTTGGCCATTGCGTCTTGCTCGCGCAGAGACCCGGAGACGCAGAGAAAAGCTTTTCTGTTGCCGTGTTCGCGGATGTGGAGCGTTAGAGCGCGCGTGTCGACGCAGTAGATGCCGGGGATGCCGTTTTCGCGGAGATATCCGTCTAGGCTTTTTTCGCTGCGCCAGTTGCTAGGCTCCGTGAGATCGCCGATGACGAGTCCGGACAGAAAGAGGCCCCGGGACTCGATGTCCTCAGGGTTGATTCCGTAGTTGCCGACTTCGGCTGTTGTGAGCGTGACGAACTGTCCGGCGTAGGACGGATCTGTCAAAATCTCCTGATAGCCGCTCATGCCGGTGTTGAACACGACTTCGCCCAATGCGTCCTTTTCCGCGCCGAACGCCACGCCGTGAAAGACGGTTCCGTCGTCTAAAGCAAGGAACGCCGTGCGCTCCCGCTCCTTTTTCCATTTCTCTTCGTAGTTCATTGCCTTAGCTCCATTCTCGCAGCAAAGGACTCAAAGTTCGCAAAGGCCAGTTCGTCTTTGCGATCTATGCGTTCTTTGGGGCTAACATAATCAGTAAGATCTATCATTTTTCTTATCCAGATAGTTCTCGAGTGCTTTGTGGAGAACCTTGTATCCGCCGGGCGTCGGATAGTCGCCCGTGAAGTACCAGTCGCCAATTTGGGGAACGGGGAACGGGGAATGGGGAACGTATCCCCCGAGCGAAGCGAGTCGCCGAAGGCGATGCCCTAGCAGGGGTGGGGATGGGGAACGGGGAACGGGAGCAAGAGACTTATGCAAGTCTTCAATCGTCTGATAGACCACAACGACTTCGGCCTTTATGTCTGGCGGCGTTAAAAGACGCGCGATCTCCGCCGTATGCTGCGCCTCCGTGAAGCGAGCATAGAGGGATGCGAGAGGGTTTAATGATTTTAGCCGTGTAGAACATGTAGAATCGTGTAGATGTTCAGACTCGGCAAGCGCTTCGCGCAATTCTCGTTCACCATTTCCCGTTCCCCGTTCCCCGTTCCCTGTTCCCCGTTCCCCGTCCAACAGATTCACGAGGGCGCGAAACGCGACGAGTTCTCCGAGCGTGGACATGTCGATTCCGTAGCAGTCGGGGTAGCGGATCGGCGGAGCTGACGATGCGATTACGATGCGCCTAGGTCCAAGCCGGTCGAGCATCGGGAGAATCGCGTTCTTCATCGTGTTGCCGCGTACGATCGAATCGTCGAGAACGACGAGCGTGTCTTTACCGGGACGGACGAGTCCGTATGTGACGTCGTAGACGTGCTTGTAGAACTCGCGCCGCGCCGCGGCGTCGGCGATGAACGTGCGGAACTTCGCGTCCTTGACGATGACCTCGCCGAAGCGGGGGAGGACTGGAAGGACTTCTGACTTCTGACTTCGGACTTCTGTTTTCGATGTCGGGAGTCCGAAGTCTGAAGTTCTCGCGTCATCAAGCAGCAAGGTCTTGCTGAAAATAGCTTCAAGCAGGCCGTGGAAGGCGATGCGCGCGGAGTTGGGGATGTAGCTGAAGAAGATGTCTTCAAGCGGCGCGTCCGCCGCATCGAGTATGTGCGGCAGAAGCGCCGCGCCAAGCGCCTTGCGCTCGCGGTGGATATCGGCGTCGTTCGCGCGGGAGAAATAGATGCGCTCGAAGGAACAGGGGCGTGGAAGCGGACTTATCGGGCATTCGACGGCCGACGACCGGCAGCCAGGCTGCATGTCGGTTGTCGCATGTCGGTTGTCTAAATCGCAGAATGTCACTTTCCCATTCGGCGAGACGATCATTGCTTCGCCAGGGGGCAGCTCCTTTACGGCCTCGGGCGGAACGTCGAAGGCGGCCTGTATCGCAGGTCTCTCGCTTGCCGCCACTGCTATGTCGTCGTCGATGTAGTAGTAGCCCGGTCTTATGCCGTGCGGATCGCGCGTCGCGAATGCCCAGCCTTCGCCCGTCGCGCCGCAGAGCGTCCACGCGCCGTCGGCGTTCTTCAGTGCATTTGCAAGGGCGTCGGCAAGGTGACGGCTAGATTTCCTTTCCATCTCATGTGCAATCAGTTCGCAGATGAGATAGCCGTCGGCCTTGCTTGTCGGGAAAGATCCGTGACGCGCGTAATCGTCGAAGAGTTCGCGGGAATTCGTCAGGTTGAAGTTTCCGGCGAGGAGAAGGGTGTTGGCGAGTTCGCTCGACTCGTGTACGAACGGATGGCAGAACGCCACGTCGTTTTTCCCGAACGTGGCGTAGCGAAGATGACCGAGAAAAATTGTTTCGACTTCAGACTTCGGACATTGGACTTCCGAAGTCTGAAGTCCGATGTCCGAAGCCCTTTCACGTTTCCGTTTCCCTATCGCCCCCAGCACATCGGCGAGCGGCGTCGCGGAGGCGGATTTGGCGATCCAGTACGGCTCTTCGCCTGGGACGGGGCGGGTGCGGAGAATCGCAGCGCCTGCCCCGTCCTGTCCGCGGTTGTGCTGTTTTTCGAGAAGGAGCGAGAGTTTTGTCCCGCCGAAGTCGCCTGTGGCGGACGGCGGCCTTCTCAAGACCACCATCGCCACGGCGCATTCATGTTTTAGTTCTTCTGGCATTCTTTTCCTGTTTTATTGCGGGGCGCCCGGCGGTCGCCCCATGCCGTGCGGCGTGCGCGGCGCGCCCGCCCTACCATTCAACTGAACCTTTCAACTTTAATACAGGAACAGCATGTCGCGGTATTTGGGAAGCGGCCAGCACGCGTCGGCGACCTTCTTCTCCAGCGCGTCGGATGTCGTGCGGAGAGACTGCATGGATGCGAGAGTCGCCGCGCTGTCCGAGTGCGCAAGCGCATCGTCGAGCTTGGCGATCCCCGATTTCAGCGCGTCGAGCCCCGCGCCGAGTTCCACGAGTTCCTCATGGAGCGCGGAGGTGCCGGATGCTACTCCGACGCTGTTGGCGGACTCGTAGGACCGTGCCGTTTCCAGATACTCGGCCTTCACTGCGGGGAAGATCATCTCGCTTGCGATATCGCGGGCGCAGGCGCCTTCGATGCGGACCTTCTTCGCGTATTCTTCGAGGAATATCTCGTGGCGGCTTTCCAGTTCGCGTTCCGTCATGACGCCGTACTTCTCGAAGAGGGCGATGTTTTCCTTCTTCGAAAGGGCGGCAAGCGCGGAAAGGGTGTCGGGGGCGTCGGGAAGACCGCGCTTCGCCGCCTCCTTCGGCCAGTCCGCCTCGTAGCCGTTGCCGTTGAACACGACGCGCCTGTGCGCCTTGAGCGAAGACTGGAGGATCTTCTGCAAAGCGATGTGGAATGCGGCGGTGTGCTCGCCAGGCTTCGCCTTTCCGGCCACTTTGGCCGCCTCCAGTTCGTTCGCTATGCGATCGACCGCTTCGGCGACGATGGTATTGAGGACGGTCATCGGGCCTGAGCAGCAGACGCTGGAGCCGGGCGCGCGGAACTCGAACTTGTTGCCGGTGAACGCGAAAGGAGATGTGCGGTTGCGGTCTGTGGCGTCTCTCGGAATGGCCGGCAGAGTGTCCACGCCGATCTTGAGCGATCCTTTCTCTTCGTGTTTCGCGCCTTTCGGATTTTCGATGCGGTCGAGGACTTCCGCAAGCTGGTCTCCTACATACACGGAAATGACGGCGGGCGGAGCTTCGTTGGCGCCGAGGCGGTGGTCGTTGCCCGCTCCCGCGACAGATGCCCGCAGAAGATCGGCGTGCTTGTCGACCGCCTCTATGACGGCGCAGAGCATCGTGAGAAACACGGCGTTCTCGTGCGGGTCGGATCCGGGATCGAGAAGATTCCTGCCTCCGTACGCGACGGACCAGTTGTTGTGCTTCCCCGAGCCGTTGACGCCCGCGTACGGCTTCTCGTGGAGGAGGCACTTGAAACCGTGTCTCTCCGCGACGCTGCGCAGCGTGTCCATCACGAGCATGTTGTGGTCGCTTGCGAGATTCAGTTCCTCGAACTGCGGCGCAAGTTCGAACTGGGCGGGTGCAACCTCGTTGTGTCGCGTCTTTGCGGGAATGCCGAGTTTCCAGAGTTCGCGTTCGACATCGTTCATGAACGAGAGGACGCGGTCCGGGATCGCACCGAAGTAGTGGTCTTCGAGCTGCTGTCCCTTCGCTGACGGAGCGCCGAAGAGCGTGCGGCCCGTCAGAACGAGGTCGGGACGTTTCTCCCAGTATTTCCTGTCGACGAGGAAGTATTCCTGCTCCGCGCCGAGCGTACAGGCCGAGTGCGCCTCGCCGCGCCCGAAAAGCTTCATCAGGCGCTTCAGCGATTTGTCGAGCGCCTGCATGGATCGAAGAAGGGGCGTTTTCTTGTCGAGCGACTCGCCTGTGTAGGCGCAGAAAGCGGTGGGGATGCATAAGGTCGCGCCGTTCGAATGCCGCTTGATGAAAGCGGGACTCGTCGGATCCCATGCCGTATACCCGCGCGCTTCGAATGTCGAGCGGATTCCGCCCGACGGGAAAGAACTCGCGTCTGGTTCGCCCACGACGAGGTTCTTGCCGCCGAACTGCATGATCGGTTCGCCGTCCTTCAATTCGAGAAACGAATCGTGTTTTTCGGCGGTCGAACCTGTCATCGGCAGAAACCAATGCGTGTAATGCGTAGCTCCGCGATCCATCGCCCAGTGGCGTATGCCGTGCGCAACCTCCCCGGCGATCGACGGATCAAGGGGCCTTCCTTCGCGAATCGTCGCCTGAAGCTTCTTCGCGGTGTCCTTGCTGAGATATGTTCTTATCGCTTCGTCGCCGAATACGTCTTCGCCGAAGTGCGTCGCTTTTTTCGTTTCTTCCGTCATTTGGTTTTTCCTTTCCGGGATGGCGAGTGGTTTGTCCTGCCGTTTCCACGGAAAGAACATAAGCACGAATCGTGCCAATGGCGTTTGCGGTGTCTCCAGACGGTATATGCTACAGAAATTTGTCAAACCCCGCAACTCTGTTTTACATAAAATGTAATACTTGTGCGATTAAGGATGCGGAATCTTGCATGGCACGCCTTGTGCTAATGTGTTTGCATCATGAAACTAATTATCGCATACATCCAGCCGGAGCGCCTCAACGCCGTCAAGCAGTCGCTGTGCGCCCGGGAAATATACAAGATGTCCGTCACCAACGCGCTTGGCTGCGGACGGCAGGGAGGCTATCTTCACATGTACCGTGGCGCGACCGAGGAGGTTACGCTCCATAAGAAGATGCGTCTGGCGATCGGCGTAAACGACGACTATGTCGAGAAGACGATCGAGGCGATCGTCGAAGGCGCACGCACCGGCGAAATCGGCGACGGAAAGATATTCGTCCTTCCGATGGAGGAGTGCGTGCGGATAAGAACGGGCGAACGCGGCCCGTCGGCGATAGGGTAACGGACTTCTGACTTCAGACCCCGGACTTCCAGTACTGAAGTCTGACGTCCGAAGTCCGAAGTCTGAATTCAAGCAACTGGAGAAAAACAAATGACACCTGAAATTACTTCTGCAGCCGTTCAGACCAACCTGAACGTAGTCTGGACGCTAATCGCGGCAATACTCGTGTTTATGATGCAGGCGGGCTTCGCGCTCGTCGAGACGGGCTTTACCCGCGCCAAGAACGCGGCGAACATCATGATGAAAAATCTCATGGACTTCGCGGCGGGCTCGCTGGCGTTCTACATCCTCGGCGCGGCGCTTATGTTCGGCGCGACGAAGGCGGCGGGCTGGTTCGGCTGGGGCGGCCTGGGAATGCCGCAGCTCGAGACTGGCGAAGGCGCGTGGGACTGGACGTTCCTCTTCTTCCAGACAATGTTCGCCGCGACCGCCGCTACAATAGTCTCGGGCGCGGTGGCGGAGCGGATAGAGTTCAAGAGCTACCTCATATACTCGGTGCTCATCTCGGCTGTCGTCTATCCGGTGAGCGGACACTGGATGTGGGGTTCGCTTGCGGGCGAGGCATCGCAGGGCTGGCTTGAGAAAATCGGATTCCACGATTTCGCGGGCTCCACCGTCGTCCACTCCGTCGGAGGATGGATCGCCCTCGCGGGCGCGATCGCTCTCGGTCCGCGAATCGGCAAATACCGCCACGACGGCAGGGCGAATCCGATTCCGGGACACTCCCTCGTGCTTGGCACGCTCGGCGTGTTTCTCCTCTGGATCGGCTGGTTCGGGTTCAACCCCGGCAGCTACACGGCTGGCGTCGGCTCAATCGGGCGCGTCGCCATGACGACGAATCTCGCCGCGTGCTCCGGCACGATATCCGCGCTGGTCACGGCCTGGGTCGTCATGGGCAAGCCCGACCTGACGATGGCGCTCAACGGGTCGCTCGCGGGACTCGTGGCGATCACCGCGCCTTGCGACATCGTAACGGCGAACGCCGCGATTGCAATCGGACTGGTCGCGGGCGTGCTTGTGGTCGTCTCCGTATTCGCCCTCGACAAATTGCACATCGACGATCCTGTCGGCGCGGTGTCGGTCCACTGCGTGAACGGCGTGTGGGGTACGCTCGCCGTCGGACTCTTCGCCGCGCCGTCCGATGCGGGCTACGGGAACGAACTTGCCGGACTTTTCTGCGGCGGCGGCTTCAAGTTCCTCGGCGTGCAGCTGCTCGGCGCGGGCGCTACGGCGGTCTGGGCGTTCGGCACGGGCGCCGCGATATTCTTCGCGCTGAAGAAATGCGGAATCCTGCGCGTCAGCGCCACGACGGAGCTGAAGGGTCTTGACATAACCGAACACGGACAGGACGCCTACGCTTCCTTCCAGTTCTTCTCCAACATCTGACAACTTTGCCTGCGGCGGGGGTTTTCGTATTTGCACCGCCGCCGCAGGCGCTGAGAAAAATGAACAGAATACACGACATCTACCGTCCGGCCGGGGAACGCGCACATGACTGGCGAGAGGTTGAGCGCGCGCTCACTGACGAAGAAATCAAGGATCAGACATCGCGCTGCATGAACTGCGGCCAGCCGTTCTGTCACGCCTACGGGTGTCCTCTCGGCAACCTCGTGCCCGACCAGAACCGCGCCGTCGCGCAGGGCGACTGGCGTCTGGCGTACGATCTTCTGTCCGCGAACTCGGACTTCCCCGAGTTCACATCGCGAATCTGTCCCGCTCTCTGCGAGTCGAGCTGCGTACACGGCCTCGACGAAGAGGCGGTGATGGTGCGGCAGTCGGAGAAGCGCATCATCGAGACGGCGTTCGCGAACGGCTGGGTCGTTCCCCGTCCGCCCGGGGCCGAGAACGGCAAGTCCGTCGCCGTGATCGGCGCGGGGCCCGCTGGCCTTTCGGCGGCCGTCACGCTGCGCCGGCGCGGATTCGCGGTGACGGTGTACGAGCGCAGGAAGAACATCGGCGGACTTCTCCGCTACGGAATTCCGTGCTTCAAGCTCGACAAGGCGCTCATCGACAGAAGGCGCAAGGTGCTTGAGGCGGAGGGAATAAGGTTTGTGACGGACTGCGAGGTCGGGAGGGACGTCTCTGCGGAATGGCTTGAGAAGGAGCACGACGCGGTTGTCGTCGCGATCGGAACGCCCGCCGCGCGCGATTTGAAAATCCCCGGACGCGAACTCGGCGGCATTCATCTTGCGCTCGAGCTTCTTGAGGGACAGAACCGTTCCCTTACAGGAGAAATCCCGGAGCCGCCGATCGACGCGAAGGGGAAGAACGTCCTCGTTATCGGCGGAGGCGACACTGGCAGCGACTGCGTGGGCACGTCGATCCGCCAGGGAGCGGCGAGTGTGACGCAGATCGAGATCATGCCCAAGCCGCCGGACGGGCGCGACGCTTCTACGCCGTGGCCGCTCTGGCCCTATATGCTGCGCACGAGCTCCAGCCACAAGGAAGGGTGCGAGAGGCGCTGGAACCTGAATTCGTTGAGGTTCATCGGCGATGGACATGTCTCCGGCGTTGAAGTCGAAACGGTCGAATGGGAATTCACTCCAGAAGGCAGACCCGCAAAATTCCATCCTGTGCCGGATACGAAGGAAGTAATCAAGGCCGATCTGGTGTTCCTCGCAATGGGCTTCACCGGCGTCCCGGCGGATAATCCGATCGTCTCGCAACTGAAGTTGGCGCAGACTCCGCGCACCGCGCTTGTAGCCGATCCGTCGCGGAACATCTTCTGCGTCGGCGACTGCGCCAGCGGTGCGTCTCTCGTCGTACGGGCGCTCGCCAGCGGAAAGCAAACACCCATAAATTGAAAGACAGGCAATGAACACGAAAGACAAATACGAATATCAGTGCCGCGGACTCTACAGGCGCGAATACGAGCATGACGCCTGCGGCGTGGGAATGGTGGCCAACCTCTCCGGAGAGGCTAACCACGATATCGTAGAGAAGGGCATAACAGTCCTCAAGCGCCTCATGCACCGCGGCGCGACGGGGAACGACCCGGAGACCGGCGACGGCGCGGGGCTTCTCATGAAGATTCCGCACGCGTTCTTCAGAAAAGTGATCGGGACGCTCTCTCACGCAGAGGCGCAGAGAGACGGAGATCGCGGAGAGAATTTCCTTTTCGGCGTGGCGATGATCTTCGGCGGCGAGGGCGAAGAGGAGAAGATCGAGGCGGCGGTGAAGGGCGAGGGGTGCGAAGTCCTTGCCTGGCGCGACGTGCCGACAAACCCCGACGCCATCGGACACGACGCGCGCAGCGTAATGCCTCGGATAAGGCAGGTTTTTATATCTCACGCCAAGTCCGCAAAGTGCGCAAAGGATTCGCCGGAAGAGACTTCGCGGACTTCGCGAGCTTTGCGTGAGGGAAATTTCGAAAGAAATCTCTACGTCATCCGCCGGCAGATCGAGAAGGCGACGAAGAATACATACGTATGTTCCTGCTCGTCGCGGACGATCGTCTACAAGGGGCTCCTCCTCGCGACGCAGATCGAGAAGTTCTACCCCGACCTTTCCGACCCGGACTTCGTCTCGCCGTTCGCAATCGTGCACCAGCGCTACTCGACGAACACGTTCCCGTCATGGGAGCTTGCTCATCCGTTCCGCGCCATCGCGCACAACGGCGAGATCAACGCGATCAAGGGCAATCTGAATGCACTCGCGGCGCGCGAGCCGTCGCTCAAGTGGCCGGAGGCGGCGCGGCCGGAGTCCGCGCCCTACCGGGTCGATCTCAAGAAGATTCTGCCGCTCATCGACAAGGGGCAGTCCGACTCGGCTTCGCTTGACAACATCTTCGAACTTCTCGTCGCCGCGGGACGCGATGCGCCTCACGCGATGATGATGCTTATCCCGCAGGCGTGGGGCGGGAAGTACCACATGGGACACGACGTGCGCGCGTTCTACGAATACCACTCCGCGCTGATGGAGCCGTGGGACGGACCTGCCGCCGTCGCGTTCACCGACGGACTCGGGATTGGCGCGGCGCTCGACAGAAACGGACTGAGGCCCGCGCGCTGGACGCTAACGAAAGACGGACTTTTCGTTCTCGCTTCGGAAACGGGCGTTCTCGACATCCCGGCGGAATCGGTCGAGCGGCACGGGCGTCTGCGCCCCGGCTCGCTTCTCTGGCTCGACCTCGAAAAGCACCGCCTCATGGAAGATACCGAACTCAAGACCTGCTACGCGCGGCGGCGACCGTACCGTCGATGGGTGAAGGAGAACCACATTCCCGTCACCGGGCTTTTCTCCGAAATCGTGCCGTCCAGTCCTGATGGCAGGACGGCATCCGAGCAGAGGCGCTTCGGCTGGACGCTTGAGGATGTCGAGCTTATCCTGCGCCCGATGGCGGAGACAGGCCGCGAACCGGTCGGAGCGATGGGCAACGATGCGGCGCTTGCAGCGCTCGCACAACGGCCGCGCATTCTCTTCGACTACTTCCACCAGCTTTTTGCGCAGGTGACGAATCCGCCGATCGATCCGATCCGAGAGGAGCTCGTGATGTCGATCATGACCTACATCGGCAACGAGGGAGACATTCTCTCCGAGACGCCGGAACACGCTCGCCTCGTGAAGATGACGCGTCCTGTCCTGACGGACGACGAACTTGCGCGCCTGAGGAACATTCCCGATTTCCCCGCGAAGACGCTTTCGATGTTCTTCGACGGCTGTCTGAAGGCCGCGCTCGACAACCTTGCCGCCGACGCGCTCGCCGCCGTAAAGGACGGTGCGAAGATAGTTATCCTTTCCGATAGGAAATTGCTTTCGCCGCCGGGAGATAAGGAGACTAGGAGTTTGGGAGATTCTGAGGAAAGATCTCAAAGTCTCCAAAACTCCAAAACTCCAAGTAGCGAAAGCAAAAAGCGAATCCCCTCCCTCCTCGCTGTCGCGGCTGTGAACAAAGCGCTCGTCGAGGCGGGGGCTCGTCCGTCTGTCGGCATAGTCGTGGAGTCTGGCGAAGTGCGCGAAGTTCACCACTTCGCCGTTCTCCTCGGATTCGGCGCGACGGCGGTAAATCCGTATCTCGCGCTCGCGACGGTGGCGGATATTGCAGGGCGCCCGGTGGTCTCGCAGGGAGATGCGGCGTCCCGCCGCGTCATGCAGGTCGCCGAAATGGCGGGGCGCCCGGTGGTCGCCCCCTGCCGGACGACGGCGAACTACGTGTCGGCGGTCTGCAAGGGGTTGATGAAGATCATGTCGAAGATGGGCATCTCGACGCTCCGCTCCTACCGCTCGGCGCGCATTTTCGAGGCCGTCGGCCTCGGCCCAAAGCTGATGGCGGAGTATTTCACCGGCGTCACATCGCCAGTCGGCGGTTTGGAACTGGAAGACATTGAGAAGATAGTTAAAAGAGGACAGTCGACAGCCGACGACCTGCAGCCGTTGTCGGATGCCGGATGCCGAATGTCGCAGGCCCAAAACACTCTCCCTCCCGGCGGCGAGTACCGTGCACGCAATGGCGGCGAGGAGCATCTCTGGTCACCGGCGCGGATCGTAGACTTCCGCGAATCGGTGCGGCACGGCGACTACGCTCGCTTCCGCCGCTATACCGGCGACATCGACAATAACAGTCATGTGACGCTCAGGTCGCAGCTTGAGTTTAGCTCGGCACTCGCATTCGCTCGGCTTGGTCCGCTCGAATCGCGGACCACCGACAAGCGGCGGGTATGTGCAGAACGTGTAGAGCGTGTAGAACGTGTCGAGCCGGTAGACTCCATAGTGAAGCACTTCGTGGGCGGTGCGATGTCGCTTGGCTCGCTTTCGCCCGAGGCGCACGAGACGATTGCGCTCGCGCTGAACGGACTCGGCACTATGTCCAACTCCGGCGAGGGCGGTGAAAACCCCGAGCGCTTCGGCACCGAGAAGAACAGCGCCATCAAGCAGGTGGCGTCCGGACGTTTCGGAGTGACGATCGAGTATCTGCGCAGCGCGAAAGATCTTCAGATCAAGCTCGCGCAGGGCGCGAAGCCGGGCGAGGGCGGACAGCTCCCCGCGCACAAGGTTAACGAGTTCGTCGCGCGCCTTAGGCACGCGAAACCCGGCACGACGCTCATATCTCCGCCGCCGCATCACGACATCTACTCGATCGAGGATCTCGCGCAGCTCATCTACGACCTCAAGTGCGCGAACCCCGCCGCACGAGTTTCGGTGAAGCTTGTTTCGGAGGCGGGCGTCGGCACGATTGCGGCGGGCGTAGCGAAGGCGCATGCGGACGTTGTCGTCATCTCAGGGTTCGACGGCGGAACTGGAGCCGCGCCTCTCACCTCGATGAAGCACGCGGGGCTCCCGTGGGAGGTCGGGCTCGCCGAAGCGCACCAGACGCTCGTCAAGAACAACCTGCGCGAGCGCGTGAAGCTCCAGGTCGACGGACAGCTCCGCACCGGACGCGACATCGTGGTAGCCGCGATGCTCGGCGCGGACGAGTTCGCGTTCGGCACGTCGATGCTCGTCGCGCTCGGCTGCGTGCAGTGCCGCAACTGCAACCTCAACTGCTGCCCCGTCGGAATCGCGACGCAGAAGGAGGAGCTTCGCTGCAAATTCGCAGGAAAGCCAGAACATCTGCAGTCCTACTTCCGCTTCCTCGCCGAGGAGGTGCGCGAGCATCTCGCCGCGCTGGGACTGAAGTCGCTCGCCGAGGCGCGCGGACGCGCCGATCTTCTAAGGACGAAGGACGGCTCGAAGCTCGACTTCGGGGAGATGCTGGCAAGGACTTCTGACTTAGGACTTCAGACTTCTGTTGCCGAAGTCGGTAGTCTGAAGTCCGAAGCCTTGTGGCTTCACAACTACGACTTCCGCGAGCTGATACCTTCGGTCGAGAAGGGCGAGACGCGCCTCGAGCGCGCCATCTCCAACTGCGACCGCTCTGTGGGCGCGGCGCTCTCGGGCTGGCTGGTTGAAAAGAGGGGAACGGGGAACGGGGAACTGGGAACGGGAAGCGGGGAACAGGGAACGGGGAAGAGCCCTGATGGTCGAACTGTGTTCGACCTATCCATATCCTTCACCGGCGTGGCGGGCCAGTCGTTTGGCGCGTTTCTCGCGAAGGGCGTGGCGTTCCACCTGCGCGGCGAGGCGAACGACTATATCGGCAAGTCGCTTTCCGGCGGCGTGATTACGATACGGCCGCCGGAAAATCCGGGCAATCCTGGATTCCGGCCCGAAGACAACGTCATCGCGGGCAACGTCATCGCCTACGGCGCCACATCCGGCGAAATATTCATCAACGGACAAGCGGGCGAGCGCTTCGGCATCCGCAATTCCGGCGCGACGCTCGTCGTGGAGGGAATCGGCGACCATGGCTGCGAGTATATGACAGGCGGAACCGCCGTCATCCTCGGGTCTGTAGGCGTAAACTTTGCGGCCGGCATGACGGGGGGCGTTGCGTACGTCTACGACGAGAGCGGAGACCTCGATCTTAACAGCAATCTTGATTCTGTCGATCTCTTTTGCGTTGCGGAAGGTTCGGAAGACGAGGCGCGGCTCCTTGCGATTCTGCACAGGCACGTCGAGCTGACCTCTTCGCCCAAGGCGGAACGCATGCTTGCATCGTGGAACCGCATCCGCGCGCGATTCGCCAAGGTTGTCCCGGCGAACCGTTAATGCGTAGAGGCGGAAATCGACGCGAAAGCAGTAGATGATTGTTCGCCGGTAAAAGGCGAGTCGCAAAACGGTAGGGCGCGGATTCAAGCCGCGCCGCGATTTTGCATATAAACATTTACGAAAGTTTGGTATAATGTTAGGCGAACAATCGATAGATACCTATACAGATGGAAACGACTGTTAGAATATTGCATCATGGAACCAAACCGCCTAAACCAGGCGAGTTGCTGGCTTTCGATGCCAAACGGGCGCGCAAGCTGTTTGCAAACTGGCTGCGCGATGAAAGTTTATCGAACGATATAGCCTTGCTTTCCTTTTCGCAGCAGGTTGAAGAAGCGTCAAAGGCAGGATGGGTCCAGGCCCGGTGGCATGAAGACGGAGATGCGACCGTCTCGGATTATCTTTCGTACAATTCGGTATGGGAGATAAACCCTTTCGAAATCGGCGCCAGGCGTCCGGTCGCGCGCAAGGCGTTTGCATCCGTCCGCGAGAGGGTGTTCCGCCTTCTGGACTTGCGACGGCTTGCGAAGCAGCCGTTTATGTCTCTGTCGAACGGGGAGACGCGCCGCGTGCTTCTTGCGCGCGCGCTATTGAAGCAGCCCCGCGTGCTGGCCCTTGACGACCCGGCGGCGGGTCTAGATGTCAGGCAGCGCGAAAAACTCAAAGACATAATCATGTCGCTTTGTCGCCGCGGCGCGGCTGTCGCGATGGGGTACAGGCATGAAGACGAGGTGCCGGGTTGGCATTCAAAACGCCGGAAGGGATGCGTGCCGAAGACCGTCTGCGCGCATTCCGCCGCGTCCGATGTGCGCAGTCCTGTCGTGGAAATTTCCAATCTGTCGCTCTCGATGGGCGGGCGCACGCTCTTCGACAATTTTTCATGGACGGTGCGCGAGGGCGAAAGATGGGTGCTTCGCGGCGAAAACGGAAAGGGGAAATCCACTCTTCTGTCATTGATCAACGGCGACAATCCTTTTGCATACGCTTGCGACATCAAAGTTTTCGGAATATCCAGGGGAGAGGGCGCTACGCTCGATTCGTTCCGGAGCAGGATCGGTACTGCCAGTGCGGAAATGCAGGCTTGTTCCGGGATGGAGCCGATGGCGCTTCTCGAGGAAGCGCTTGCTCCCGGACATGAACTGCTGCTCCTGGACGAGCCGTTCATGAACATGGACGCGCGCGAGCGGGCGCAGGCCAGACGCAAGATCTCGGATTTTTTAGTGAAAAACCCCGGTGCTGCAGCCATTATCGTTTCACACAGGGAAGACGATATTCCTCGAGGATTCGATTTGGAGCTTAATATTTAATATCGGCATAAAAATTGTTTTTTTGGTATAATATATTACATGAAATTATTGATTGATTCTCCCGAAGCAGCTGAAAGGAATTTTAAAATGGTGCGCCAAGCAAAGTTCGATACAGCTAGTGAAATGAAAGGAGTTCACTCTGACTAGAAATCGACAGTCAGTTAGGAAGACAGGCGGCATGAGGGGCGACCCGACTGCCGAAGCGGGTATCCGTCGCGTCAGTTCGCGAAAGTGAACGCCTACGCGCGGTATTGCCTGTACAAGTTCCTCAACAGGAAAAGCCGGCGGCGGTATCGGCTGAAATACGCCGAGACCTACTACGGAGAACTACAGAAACTCGGGCTGATAGCCCTCACAAGAAGGAGATACCGATGACACCAGTTTCACACGAGAAGCCGTGTGCGGGAAAACCGTACACGCGGTTTGACGAGGGCGCGTCCGCATCGGAGAAGCCGAGGCGGAACGCTCTATTCCACAACATGGAAAACAGGATGAAAAGGTTATATATGCGCTTGGTCGTTTGCGCGGCTGCTGTATTCGCTGCGTTTGCCGCCGAGGCGGCGGTGTCGGTTCGGCTGTTGTTCGTCTATGACGCAGGAGCTGCGGACTACCTGAGCCAGAACAGTTTGGACGCCTATTCGGTTGCATCGTCGTGCGTCACGCAGATGAACAATGTCCTTGCAAATTCACGTTTGACCGGCACTGACAACCTGACGCAGCAGAGCAACGACTATTTCTCATACACGCTCGCCGGCGTCTCCTACGTCCAGGCACGCAACTCTCTGACAGCGACGGCCTGGAGCCAGGCATACAACGTCGTTCTCGGCAATACGGCTAAATCCGACGTCTCGATGGACGGCCTCCTCGAAGACCGCGCATATTATGCTGCCGACATCATCGTCATGCTCATTTCCCGTTCTGACGGCGCGGACGGCAACTCGACGCCATATCAGGGAACGGACGCGGAATATGCGGTCAATTTCGCCGGCAAGGCCGTGAGCGTCGTGGATGTGGCAATGGCCGTTGCGGAAGGCTCCGGCGCGTTCGGCGCGTTCCAGATATGCTCGCACGAAGTTGCGCACACGCTTGGCTGCGGACATGCCGACACGCAGGACAACCAGTCGGGCCAGCAATCGTCCTCGTATTCCTTCGGCTACCAGTTCGCCTATCCCGGCGACCAGAACTATACGCTCTACCAGAACAATTCCTATCAGGCATGGTGGGGCTGCACCGTCATGGCCTACAAGGAGCATTTCTTCAAGAACCCCGACGGCACGTTCATGTCGGCGGAAGACGTGTTGGCGCTCACGGGCTGGACGGATGCCGACGACCGCGAACATCTTTGGAATAATTTCGACGGCAGCTACGGCACAACATACGCCAAAGGCATATGGAACTACTGCAACATGCTCCCGTATTTCTCGTCTCCCGACCTGTGCTTTGTGACGATGAATTCTAGCGCGGCGACGGTAGTTCCGACATCGTGGGCGACGGCGCACTATGACGCTGGCACATATGTGCTGATGGGCAACGCGACGCACAACAACCGCCAGGTGCTTATCGACAACTGCGGCTACGCGAGCCGCTGGCATTTGGGAGTCAAGTTCACCAAGGCGGGCGACGCCTCTGTCGTGAACGGCAAGGCCGACAAGATTACTCTCTCATCCCTCTCCGACAACTGCTCCGTCTATTACACCACCGACGGCACAGAGCCGACAAAGACAAACGGCACGCTCTACTCCGCACCCATTTCCCTGACGCAGACAACAACAATCAAGGCGAGAAGCTACGACGCAAACAACAACGCCGGCGACGTGTTCACGAGAGAATATTCTGTTCTCCCCCTCGCCGCCGCTCTCG
>DGHT01000016.1 GCA_002392765.1 Verrucomicrobia bacterium UBA3841
GACGTCGCCGGCTTTTTTTATGCCCGCAGGGCATAAAAAAAGCGCGGTCTGAAGGACCGCGCTTACAGGACGAAAGCGGGCGCAGGGTTGCGAACGTCCAGTAAGCATGGTTCTTCAAACCATGCGATCGAAAGCGGGCGCAAAGCGATCGAAAGCGGGCGCAGGGTTGCGAACGTCCTGTAAGCATGGTTCTTCAAACCATGCGATTCAAGGCAATCGAAAGGAATAACTGAAAGATGCATAAGATTCTTGAAAAACGGCAGCTTTCGGATAATGTTTTCCGGATGCGTGTCGAGGCGCCCCTGATTGCGCGCGAGCGCAAGCCGGGGCAGTTCGTCATTCTCATGGTAGATGAGAATTTCGGCGAAAGGATTCCCCTCACCATCGGAGATGCCGACGATACTTCCATCGTCCTCGTTTTCCAGACTGTCGGAGCGACTACGATGAAGCTTTCCCGCCTGGAGGAGGGCGATTCCATTCCGGCGATTCTCGGGCCTCTCGGCAATCCAACTTCCATCCGCGGACTGAACGGCGAGAAGCCGGGACGCGTCGTCTGCGTCGGCGGCGGTATAGGCGTCGCTCCGATGCATCCTATTGCCCAGGCTCTCAAAGCGGCGGGCAACGATGTTACTATCATTATGGGCGCCAGAAACAAGTCCCTCTTCGTTATGGAGGACGAGATGCGCAAAATCGCCGGCGATAAATTGATTCTCATCACAGATGACGGGTCGTCGGGGCGCAAGGGTCTTGTTACCGAGCCTTTGAAAGAACTGTGCGAAGCGAAGGCCGTCGACGAAGTCATCGCGATTGGTCCGCCGATCATGATGAAATTCTGCGCGCTGACCACAAAACCGTACGGCGTCAAGACGATCGCCTCGCTCAATACAATCATGATCGATGGAACCGGCATGTGCGGCGGCTGCCGCGTAACTGTCGGGGGAGAGACAAAATTCGTCTGCGTGGACGGGCCCGAATTCGATGCGCACCAGGTCGATTGGGACCAGATGTTCAAGCGTATGGGGGCGTTCAAGCCTCAGGAAGCAGCGGCGAAAGAGCATGTTTGCAAAGCGGGAATATTTTAGAGTGTAAAACGAAGCACGCAATCCAAGGAGATGGAGCATCTTGCTCCGTCATAAAAATGCAAAATGCAGAGTGTTGAAGTCATAAAGTGCAGGGTGTAAAGAGCAAATGACAGCAAAAGAAAAAATGGCGATACCGCCGCAGCCGATGCCTGAACAGGAAGCATCGGTGCGCGCGCACAATATGAACGAGGTCGCTCTCGGCTATAGCGCGGAGCAGGCCATGAAAGAAGCGTCGCGCTGTCTCGCGTGTCCAGGCAAGCCGTGCATGGCGGGTTGTCCGGTCGCTATCGACATTCCAGGGTTTCTCGCCAAGGCCGCTTCAGGAGATTTCCGCGGAGCGCTCGAAACCATCCGCAAGACATCTCTTCTGCCTGCGGTTTGCGGACGCGTCTGTCCGCAGGAGAAGCAGTGCCAGAAATCCTGCACGGTCGGCAAAATGCTCAAGGACGTCGACAAGGCTGTAGCCATCGGACGCGTTGAGAGGTTCGTTGCGGATTGGGCAAGGTCGAACGGCTCCGAACCGGAGGTTGTCCCCGCCGCCCCGACCGGAAAAAAGGTTGCCGTGATCGGCTCGGGCCCCGCGTCCATCACCTGCGCGGCCGACTGCGCCAAGGCTGGACACGAAGTAACCGTATTCGAGGCGTTCCACAAATGCGGAGGAGTTCTTGTATACGGAATCCCGGAATTCAGGCTTCCGAAGGCGATAGTGGCGCATGAGATCGAAGGGCTCAAAAAACTCGGCGTCAAGATAGAGCCGAATTTCGTCGTCGGGCGTACGCGCAAACTCGGAGATTTTCTGGAAAAGGACGGATTCGACGCCGTGTTCGTAGGGACCGGCGCCGGTCTTCCCAAATTCATGGGCATAGAAGGCGAAAACCTGACAGGCGTATTCAGCGCCAACGAATATCTGACGCGCGCCAATCTGATGAAGGCCTACGACGAAGGTCATGCCGACACTCCGTTTTGGCACGGCAGACGCGTCGCCGTCCTTGGCGGCGGCAACGTCGCGATGGATGCGAGCCGCATGGCGCTTCGCCTCGGCGCGGAAAAGGTCTATCTCGTCTACAGGCGCAGCGAGACCGAAATGCCCGCGCGCAAGGAAGAAGTCCATCACGCGAAGGAAGAGGGAGTCGAGTTCCTCATGCTCCAGAACGCGAAACGCGTTATCGGCGACGCCGACGGTAAGGTTTGCGGACTCGAATGCCTCAAATACGAGCTAGGCGAACCCGATGCTTCGGGAAGACGCAGCCCCGTGGCGATAGCGGGCAGCGAGTTCGTCCTCGACGTCGATACGGTCGTCGTGGCCGTCGGGAATGCTTCCAACCCTCTCGTTCCGATGACGACGGAGGGCCTTGAAACGAACAAGCGCGGCAATATCGTCGCAGACCCCGAAACCTGCATGACGTCCATACCGGGCGTGTTTGCGGGCGGCGACATAGTCCTTGGCGCCGCTACGGTGATTCTGGCGATGGGAGAAGGCCGCCGCGCGGCGTCCGGCATAAACCGGTATTTGTCGCGAGCCGATGCTTGAGCCGTTTGCGAGATTTCTCCGGATAGCAAAAAGGCGCGTCGTACTGGCGACGCGCCTTTTTTGCGAGTGGCTCAGAGCCAGACGCCGCCGGATCTGCGGCGTCAGAAGCTGTAGCTGAGCGAAGCCGAAACGAGGTGCGAGAAGGAGTTCCTCGCGGAGAATTTGTGCTTCTCCGTGTTCCCCGCCATGTCCGTAAGTCCGATCGTTCTGTCGGAATCGAGCATCATCACCAGGTTGTAGCCGAGGTCGAGGCGAAGGTTTTCGGTCAGTTTGAAGCCGGTGCCGAGACCGAGAATGTGCCTGTCGCCGGCCGGAAGCATCGTAGTTCCGTTGTTGCAGGGATCGCGATCGTAGACATAGCTCGCGCGCACCGCCATCCAGTTGAGAAGGTCGTATTCGCCGCCGAGTCCGAAGCGCCAGGCGTTGCGCCACTTCAGCGGCTCGCTGTAGCCGTATCTCGGAATCCTGAAGCGGATGGTGTTCACGCTGCTCCATTCGGTCCAGGTGATTGCAGTGCCCAGACGGAAGCGATCGGTGACGTCCCAGTTGCCGCCGAACGTGATGGACTGCGGCAGCGTCAGCTTGGCGCCGGCGTGGGTGTCGTAGTGCTGGTTGACTTTGCCGAGCGGCGTGTTCACGTGTCCGCGGAGATTGAAATCCCCCTTGATGTTGTGCCTGATGCGCGAGCGGTAGACGACGCCGAGCGTTACGTTCGTCGCAACCTTGAACGACGTGGCGAGGTCGTATCCGAAATCCCAGTCGTCGCCTTTGAGGTGGCTCTTCAGCTTGTATGCGTTCGCGTACTGGGGAAGAACCATGTGGTATGCGTCGTAGTAGAAGGACTCGCCGTTGTGCGGCTGCTTGAAGTTCTCGAACTGGATGTAGCTCATCCTTATGCCCGCGCCGACGCTCCACCATTCAAAAGGCTTCCACGCCATGTTCGGGTTGAACGTGTACTGTTTCATCGTCGTTTCCAGCGTATCGCCCGCAAGATCCCAGTTGCGACCGTACTTCGTTCCGAGGCCGAATTCCGAATAGCTGCCCCAGCCCAGGGCGAAATTGTAGGGAAGCGGCACCGTGAAATACATGTTGGGGGCGACAAACCATCCGGGATTCATTTTCTGCTGCGGCCGTCCGTCTACTTTCACGTCGCAGAACGGATTGATAAAAGTCATCCCGACGGAAACTGACACATTTGTCGATTCAGTCAGATTGGCGGGGTTGTAGTAGTTTGCGGTCGCATCACCGGTCTTTCCGACGAGGGCTCCGCCTAACGCGTTGCCGCGCGCAGATGCTTCATAAAGGCCAAATCCGGCCGAAAACGAGCAGTTAGCGGCCAGTGCGAATATCGTTCCAGTTATTAGTTTTTTCATATTTGACAGTTTTTTGATTTGTGTCTAATGCCGGATATTCTATCAAAAGACGGAACATAATGCAACAAGAAAAGACGGATGTTATACTGCATATGCTTGACATGCGGCTTAAGGTTATGGTAAACTAAATGCCGTTATGAGTATGGAAAGAGTCATTCAGACCGATAATAGCCGCCATCTTGTTTCGGAGGTGGCGCAGGAGGCGTACTCCTTCGATGACGAGGAGGAGAAGGACGGTTCCGCGGCAACGCATATACAGAAGGATCAGATCCTTTTGATGGAAGAGCTTTGCGCGGCGCTCGGCGAGCTTGAGTCGGGGAACGCGCTCTCGGACTTTGTCGAAGGACATGGAATCCAGAGCCTGTATTTCGCCTTTTCTTGGCGTTCGGACTGGCTGAGCATAAGCTACCGCCTGCCGTATGCGCGCGTCCTTTCCGGCGAGGAAGCGATGAGCCTCGACAACGCCAGGATAGGAGCCGCGATCCGCATGGCGATGCTGCTCCTCGCGTCGACCTCCGCCGATGCCCTCCTGCACGACGGCGAGGCGGCGCTTTCCGTAGAGGCCGGCGAATTCGGCGTAAGGTACGCCATAACCGGCCCGGACGGCGACGAAATCGACTCCGCCGACGACTGGCAGCCGCTTATAGCGCGTCTTGAAAACGATATTTCCTCCGCCGGAGAAAGCCTTCATATAATTTGGCCGTAACCTTTTGCCTTTTCGTGTGTATACATAGTGTACTGAAGGAAAGGAGATATTGCCATGCCGATCGCGAACGTAAACATCAACAACGTGTCGATGGACTACTTCCTTCGCGGCGTCGATGCCGCGAAGCCTCAGGGAGTCCAGCCGTCGCAGGTCCCGCAGGAGGGCGCAAACGCCCAGATAGACCAGAACCAGCAGGCCGTCGGCAAGATGGTCTCGCAGCTGGACGTCCTTCTGATGAAGGCCGCCATGGCTTCGACGAAGGGACTTGACGGCAAGCAGATAAATGGCTCCCTCCAGACGCTTGTGGACCAGGGGCTTCTCGACAAGGACTCGTTCAAGCTCCTCGCCAAGACCGCCGACACGGCCGCGAAGACGCTCAAGGCCCTCGACAAGTTCACCGGCAGAGAGCTCGCCACCGCGATCGGCCCGGACGGACAATACAACCTCAAGACGGCGGCGGGCAAGGCAGTCTCCGCGGCCGTCAAGGCGCAGCAGGACCTTTCCGCGCTTCTCGGACAGGTCGGCAAGATCGTGAACGCCGTGGTCCGGAACGAGGACCAGGTGCGGAGCGCGAACGCGAAGTACAAGGGCATCGGCGAAGACCTGATAAACGGGGTGAACGAGTTCACCATGATCTGCGACCGCCGGATGATGGAGATCGACCAGCTTGCCTGGCAGATGAAGAATTTCGCCGTCTATCTCGCGGCAAACGGAGAGAACCCCGATCCCAACATCACGGCCATCCTCAAGGCCAAGGTGAACGACCTCATGCCGCGCCAGGCGCTTGCGATGCACGGCACGGCGGATGCGCTCGCGGCGGTCAACGAGAGCGTCTCCGCGAAGCTCCGCCCGCTCGCGGAGAGGATCGACAAGTTCCGGTGCAATCCGTCGTCCACACTCGGCGAGGCGGACTTCAACGCGCTGAAGAGCGACATCGCCACGATGAAGGCGGCGCTCCAGGACATCCGCAAGAACGGAGTCCAGGTCGGCGACGGGCGGATGATGGTTGCGAAGGACATCGTGAAGGCGCTCGAGGCCCAGGTCGCCAAGGCGGAGAAGCTTTTCGAGACCGCCCGCGGCGATGTGTCGCTCCGGATCCTCGAGAACTACATGCAAACCGCAGTTTCGCTCCTGTACGCGGAAGAAGGCTACGAGGGCATGTACGGCAACAGTACGAAGCACCAGATGGCGTACAAGTACCGCGACGATTTCATGCTGGCCATGAAGGACGTCGCCAAAGCCGTCATGGACGGCAAGAACGATGCCGACATCAAGAAGCTCATCGACATACTCGACGGCAGCGCGAGAAAGCTCGAAAAGGCGGCACGGCAGGTCAAAGACCGCCTGGGGGAGTCCGCCGAACGCCTCAACGCGATTTTCGGCCGCATGAAGAACAT
Source organism: Verrucomicrobia bacterium UBA3841 (assembly GCA_002392765.1). Classification (GTDB taxonomy): domain Bacteria; phylum Verrucomicrobiota; class Kiritimatiellia; order RFP12; family UBA1067; genus UBA1067. The sequence goes on from DGHT01000016.1 coordinate 6,090, forward strand.
CACGCCCATTGCCAGAGGCTTCGTCAAGATCGTCGCCGAAATACGCCGCAGCAATCGGCTCTTCTCCGCCTCCGAGGCGATGGGCGTCTTCAATGGGAAGATCTCGGCGTCGTCCCTCGTCGAGGCCCGCGCGCGCGGCCTGAGCGATTCGGACGTGGACCCCGCGAACGAAGACTCCAACATAGTCTCCGAGCGGTTGCTTGGCGAAGGCGCGGCAGGCAAGGTGTACGAACTCACGCGCGCCGACGGCACACAGGTCGTCTTCAAGGGCGAGACCGAGAGCCGCGCCGGGCTTTCGGGAATCGTGGCGGGAGCCGCCAAGAACTACTCCTCGAGCCAGATGACCGCAAACCTCAACATCGCCTCGAAGAACGCCGCCAAGGCTCTGGGCATGGGCGGCATTCTCGTCGATTACTCGGTCGGGACCCACAAAGGCGTGTTCGGCTTCTACATGGAGAAGGCGAAGGGCATGACGCCGTCGGCCATGAAGGGGTTCGGCTTCTCCCAGCCTTCTTCGGACGACGGAATGTCGGTAAAGGCGATCAAGAATCTTCCGCCGGACCAGAAAAAGCAGGTCAAGGCGAACCTCAGACGCGAGCTCAACCGCATGCAGTGGCTGGACCTCGTGACCGGACAGGTCGACCGCCACGACGCGAACTACTTGATCCATGTCGACCCCAAGACGCATGCCGTCACAGTCAAGGGCATCGACAACGACGCCGGGTATTCGCAGTACCGCACCGGCGCCATGCGATTCAAGTTCGACAAGGACAGGTCGGATGATTTCAATGCTCTTCTGACAGGCCTCGCCAAGGACATCGACTCCCGGAACTACAAAAACGTGCTGGAGGATCTGCTCAAAGACCCAGGCATAAAGACCGACGGGGAGGGGCGCTACACGGTCGATATTTCCAAGATCGAAAACAAGGCCATCGCCAGCGTGCTCTGCAGGGTCACGGGCCAGCAACCCATAGCCCTGCCGGACAAGATCGACCGCGAGACATACGATGCGCTCATGGCGCTGAAGTCCGGCCCGAAGCGCGACGAGTACCTGGACTCGATACGTCCGCGCCTTTCCGAGGCGAGCTTCAATGCGGCGGTCAGCCGTCTCGACGACGTCATCGCGAAGGCGGAAAAGCTAGGCGGCGAGGGCAAGGTCATCGAGAAGAAAGGCTGGCTCGACGAGCCGGACGAGACGCTCAAGACGGGTGACGTCTCCGTCAAGAAGCCGAACGGTGGCGTCAAGAAGCTTGGCGGAAAGATTGCGCACGAGGCGAACGCTTTCAACTGCACGTCCATATTCGTCCGCGACGGACTCAACAATATCTTCTCCTGACGCCTTTTTATGATTTTTTCTTGACAACATCCCTTCTTTTGTGTAAATTATGTTTCATGAATAACATATACGGGATTTTGCTTTGGGTTCTCGGCGGGTTCGCCGGGGCTGTATTCGCGCTTCCATTCAGGAAAGTCAAAGGGTGGCGGTACGAAAGCTACTGGCTTGTCTACTCCATATTCGGGCTGATCCTGTTTCCCGTCGCGCTCGCAATGGCGACGGTTCCGGATCTTTTCGGAGTAATTGCCGGGGTGCCGCGCGGTACGCTTGCAATGTGCGCGGGATTCGGCATGCTTTGGGGAATAGGCGGGCTTTCGTGGGGGCTGATGATCCGCTATCTGGGCGTCGGGCTGGGGCTCGCGATCGGATGCGGACTCTGTTCGGCGACGGGGACGCTCGTCCCGCCGATCGTGATGGGGAAGGCGGCGAGTCTCGTTGCGGATCGCTCCGCGCTCGTCACGCTCGCAAGCGTTGTCATATCTCTCGTCGGCATCATATTTGTAGGCCTTGCGGGAAAGTCCAAGGAGGACGAACTGCCCGAGGAAATGAAGAAGGCGGCCGTAGCCGAGTTCGATTTCAAAAAGGGGATCGTCGTCGCGCTCGTCGCGGGGTTTGCGTCCGCCGGGATGAATTTCGGTCTGCAGTCCGGCGCCGCGCTCGAAACTGCCGCGCTGGAGGCGGGCGCGAACAATGCATGGAAGGGAATGCCGGTTCTCGTCGCCGTCCTTTTCGGCGGTTTCATCGTGCAGCTTGCGTGGTGTCTGCGGCAGAACGCGAAGAACAAATCGTTCTCCGACTACGCGACCCTTTCCAAGCCTGCGACGATGGGCGTTGTTTTCTGGAGCGGGATGGCCGGCGTCATCTGGGCGTGCCAGTTCGCATGCCAGAAGACGGGAGAAAGTTTCGCGGGCGACATTTCCTACATAGCGTTCGCCATCGTAATGGGATCGAGCGTGCTTTTCTCGTCGCTCGTCGGCATAGCGCTGGGAGAATGGAAAGGAACCGGTGCCGGGACGAAGCGCTGCCTTGCGGCGGGCCTTGCGATTCTCGCGGTGTCTATAGCCGTTGCGGCGGTTGCGAAAATGATTTAATCCGGATGCAAAACAAAAAAAGGGAAAACAAAACATGAGCTACAAGGAAGCGCAGAAAAAGTTCGCCAAAATCGGCATCGACACCGAAAAGGCCATCAAGGATCTCGGATCCGTAAAAATTTCCATGCATTGCTGGCAGGGCGACGATGTCGGCGGTTTCGAGTCCGTCGGCGGCGCGTCGAACGGAATCCAGACCACCGGCAACTACCCGGGGAAGGCGACTACGCCGGAACAGCTTATGGCGGATCTCGATTTTGCGCTGTCCCTCATTCCCGGAAAGCACCGTGTGAACCTCCACGCCTGCTACGGCATCCACAAGGACAAGGTGGTCGACCGCAACAAGCTGACCCCCGAACAGTTCAAGCCGTGGGTCGAATGGGCGAAGAAGCGCGGCGTGGGGCTGGATTTCAACCCGACGTTCTTCTCGCACGGCAACGTGGTGGACGGTCTGACGCTTTCAAGCCCCGACCCCAAGATCCGCAAATTCTGGATAGAGCACGGTATCGCGTGCCTCAAGATAGCCGAATACATGGCCAAGGAGCTCAAGAGCCCCTGCGCGATCAATTTCTGGTGCCCCGACGGGTACAAGGACGAACCGTCCGACCGTCTCGGACCGCGCAGGCGCATGGCCGATTCGCTCGACAGGATATTCAAGACGAAATACGACAGGAAGCTCGTGATCCCCACGTTCGAGTCGAAACTCTTCGGCATAGGCGTCGAGAGCTACACGGTCAACTCGCACGAGTTCGTGATGGGCTATGCCCAGAGCCGCAAGATTCTCGCGCTTCTCGACATGGGCCACTTCCATCTGACCGAGAACGTCGCCGACAAGATCAGCTCGTTCCTGATGTTCTTCGGGAAGGTCGCTTTCCACATTTCCCGTCCGGTCAGGTGGGACTCCGACCATGTCATCCGCCAGAACGACGATCTCAGGGCCGCCGCGCAGGAGATAGTCAAGATGGGGACCGGGAATTTCCTCATCGCGCTCGACTACTTCGACGCTTCGATCTGCCGCGTCGCCGCGTGGGTTCTTGGAATGCGCAACATGCAGAAGGAACTTCTCAAGGCGATGCTTACGCCTAACGCGCAGCTCAAGGCGCTCCAGGACGCCGGCGAATTCACCGCGCAGCTCGTCCTCCAGGAAGAGTACAAAGACTATCCCTGGGAGGAGGTCTGGGCTGAATTCGCGAGGAGGAACGGACAGGATCCCGGCGAGGACTGGCTCAAATCCGTCAACGCGTACGAGAAGGACGTCCTTCTGAAACGCTGATCCGGCGGGTCGCCGCATCCGATATGTCTGTCTGTCATTTTTAGATTGATTTGCCTTGCAGTTTTTTGATATAATATTCAAAACCGTAGTCGCAGAGTGTAGTGCGTGTGCACGAGAGTATGCGGCATACCGACAACAAGGCTAGAAAATGGATCAGATAAGACTCAAGGCCGAACCGCGTACCGAACAGGGTACGGGAGCGGTTCGCCGTCTTCGCCGCACCGGCATGATTCCCGGTTCGGTCATGAAGATGAAGAAGGGTGGAACGGAGCTCATCAAGCTTCCGGCCCACGCTTTCATGATGGCAATGCGCGGACACGCGAGCAAGCAGTTGCTCGTCACCCTCGACCTCGACGGCAGGGAAGTTCCGGCGCTGATGCGTGAAATGCAGAATGACGTTCTCGCGGGAACTCCGATACACGTCGACTTCAGCGAAGTGTCGCTGACGGAGAAGGTCCGCGTCACGGTACCTATCTACCTGACCGGCGAGCCGGTCGGCGTCAAGATCGGCGGCGGCGTCCTCGAACAGGTTCTCCGCACAATCGAAGTCGATTGCCTTCCTACGAACATTGCGGAGAAATTCACGATCGACGTTTCTTCCCTCGATCTCGACCAGACGCTTTTCGTGCGCGATCTGAAGCTTGGCGACGAACAGACGGTCGTCACCCGCGGCGAATACGCGGTGGCCGTCGTCAAGGCGCCCGAAGACGCTCCCGGAGCGGCCCCTGGCGCTGCTCCTGCGGCGGAGAAGGCTCCGGAAGTCATCAAGAAGGGCAAGGAAGAGGCTGACAAGAAAGAGGAGAAGAAATAATGAAGAAGTACGATGCTCTCTATATTTTTGTCGGCGTGGCGAAGGACGACATCCTCAACGCGAACCTCGAAAAGGCGCTTGCGGAAGTGACCCGTCTCGGCGGGAACGTCCTGGAGACGGTATCCCTCGGCAAGCGCGCGTTTTCGCGTCCCATGTCGAAGAAGGAAAGCGGCGTCTACGTGAAAGTGCGCATGGAACTCGATCCGGCGAAGGTGGACGAACTCGTCAACCGCTACAAACTCGTCGAAGAGGTGTTCCGCGTCCAGATTCTCGCCGTGGACGAACGTCGCGAGGCGAAGATCGTCGCAGAACGCACCGCAAGGGCCGCACGCGCGGCCAAGAGCGAAACAGCAACTCCGGAGGCTCAGGCCTGAGGCCTTAGCCGAAATTGATTAAAAGGGGACAACATGGCCTCCTTCAACAAAGTCATCCTGATGGGCAACCTGACGCGCGATCCCGATGTCCGTGCCACCGGCACTATGGGCATGAAGGTCGCCAGGCTGGGCATAGCCGTAAACGAACGCCGCAAAGACCGCAACGGACAGATACAGGAATTCCCCGTTTTCGTGGACGTGGACGCCTGGGACAAGCTTGCCGAGCTTTGCGGACAGTACCTGTCCAAGGGCAGGACGATTCTCGTCGAGGGTCGCCTGCAGATGGACACTTGGGAAAAAGACGGCGTGCGCCACCAGAAACTTAAAGTCCGCGCTTCCACCATCAAGTTTCTCCCGACAGGCGAGAGGCTTGGCGGTCCGCAGCAGAAATCCGACGCGTTGTCCGTGTTTTCGCAACAGGGTCCGGCGGATGCGGACGGAGAAGACGTGCCCTTTTAATACACAATAAAGAAACGAGGTTTATTTATGGCATTCAAGAAATCAAACAGTTCCGCCGGCGAAGAGTTCGCCGCCAGGAAGCGTCCGCCGCTCGGTCCCGACGACCAGATCGACGTAAATGACATCGAAACGCTCAAGTACTACATCACCGACTATGGCAAGATCCTGCCCGCCCGCATTACCGGAGTCACTTCCGCCCAGCAGCGTCAGATCCGCCAGGGCGTCAAGCGCGCCCGCAACATGGGTCTGATGGCCTGAGAAGCGAAAGGAGCGATACAATGCAAATCGAAGTAATGCTCATGGACGATGTGAAGAAGCTTGGCAAGGCCGGCCAGATCGTAAAGGTCGCGGCGGGATATGCCAGGAACTATCTCTTCACTAAGGGTCTTGCTGCCGAGGCTACCGAGGCCGCCAAGCGCAGGCTCAAGAAACTCGAGGCCGAGCGCGCGGCGCGCGCCGCCGAAGAGCGCAAGGCCGCGCAGGAAGTGGCCAAGAAGCTCGAGAAGCTCGAGATTACCGTCTCCGCGGCTACCGTCGACGGCAAGAAGCTCTACGGCGCGGTGAGCGTGACAGACATTCTCGCGGCGATCGAGCAGAGCCGCGGCGTCAAGATCGAACGCAGCCAGCTGTCCCTCGAGGACTCCCTGCGCGAGGTCGGCGAGTATCACGCGACAATCGATCTCGGACGCGGCGTCACTGTCAAGTTCAAGATCGTCATCCTCGACGAGCAGGCCCCCGCCCAGGAGTGAGCCGGCGCCTGAATGCGTCGCAATACGCCGAGTCCCGGACATACGTGTCCGGGACTTTGTTTTTTTTCGGGACAAGGCGCGCCGTCCGCAGTCCGCGAAAACTTTTCGTGTAAACATTTCCAAAACTTTGCTATAATACTTGTCATAGGACGGTGAACCATATAAACCGTCTGCAAGCAACAAGAGGAGCACAATAGTCATGAAATCAAGTCTGATTGGGAAAATCCGCATGTGTTTTACGGCTGCGGCAACGGCAATCGCGGGATTCGCGGCGATGGATGTGTCGGCGGCGGTAGATCTGGACGAGGCTACCGTAGCGCGGGGCGCGGCGTTTTCGCGAAGGGCGGCGGCGGAGAGCATGATCCTCCTCAAGAACGAATCCGGGACGTTGCCGCTCGCCGCCGGAGCGAAAGTGGCTCTCTACGGTGCGGTCGGCGAATACCGCCCCGGCGGCGGCGGTTCGTCCAACGTCAAGGCGGTGCGCATAGTGAATGTCGCGGACGGATTGGCGGAAGCCGGATTCGACATAGATCCCGAGAGCCGCGAGACCGCAATCATGGTGATCGGGCGCGGTTCGAGCGAGGGCGGCGACAACGGCGACGACAGTTTCGATCTGTCGGGAAAGGAAATCGAAACGCTTTCCGCCATCAAGGCGGCGGGATTCGGGAAAATAGTCGTCGTATGCAACTGCGGCCATGCCATAAACCTTGCGCCTCTCGCCGGCGATCCGTCGGTCGGCGCGATTCTCTGGTGCTGGTATCCGGGCGGCGAGGGAGGCGCGGCGGCAGCCGACATCCTTTGCGGGAAGGTCAATCCGTCGGGACGCCTGGCCGACACGTTCGCCCGCAAAGTCGCTGACTGGCCAAGCGACGCCGGCTTCAGGGCGTATCGCGGCGCGGTTCCGTACGACGACGACATATTCGTCGGGTACCGCTACTTCGAGACGATACCCGGAGCGAAGGATAAGGTCGTCTATCCGTTCGGATACGGATTGAGCTACAGCGAATGGAAAATAGAAAACGTAAAATGCGATGTTGAAGGCTCCCGGATAGCCGCCGCCGTCCGCGTCACGAACACCGGAAAAACCGCTGGACGGCATTCGGTCCTTTGCTATTCGTCGCTTAAGGGCGGCAACGCGCAGCACCCCGCGATCGAGCTGCGCGCATTCGCGAAAACGGGCCTTCTCCAGCCCGGCGGCAGCGAGATGCTCGTTCTTTCGTTCGACAAGCGCGACCTCGCGTACTTCGAAGAAGGGGACGGCGGATCGGCGAACAACGAACTGGCCGGTTCGTGGGTGCTGGACAAGGGACGTTACACGATATACACAGGCGGCAGCGTCCGCGACGTTGAAGAGGCGGGATCCTTCGAGGTGCGCGCCGCGGCAGCGCTGGAGACACCCGGCTTCAAACTCAAAGCCGACACGCTTGCGCGCCGCCTGAACGCCGACGGCACGTATTCCGCCAGGCCCGTCTCCTACCCGTCGCTCGTCGGCAGGCCCGGGCGCGGCAAATTCAGGGCCGATCCGGTAGAGAGCCCGTCAGTCACCCTTTACGACGTAGCGGACGGCAAGGCCGGGTTGGACGAACTTCTCGACCAGATGTCCCTGAAGGAAATGCTGTATCTGCTTTACGGGCATCCGAAAGTCGATCCCTCCGGAACCGGCTCCATCGGCGCGCTGGAGAAGTTCGGCGTTTCCGCCGCGCAGACGTGCGACGGTCCCGCCGGTGTAAGGCGTTCGGTCACTTCGACATATTTCCCGTGCGCGGCTCTTCTTGCATCGTCGTTCGATCCCGCGCTCCTGCGCGAAGTCGGCGCGATCATCGGGGACGAAGCGGCCGAGACCGATTTCGATCTTCTCCTCGCCCCGGGTCTCTGCATCCACCGCCATCCGCTCTGCGGACGCAATTTCGAGTATTTCAGCGAAGATCCGCTCGTCGCCGGCATAGCCGCGTCGGAATACGTCAAAGGCGTGCAGTCGCGCGGCGTCGGCGCGACGCTCAAGCATTTCGCCGGCAACAACCGCGAAACGACGCGAAAGTACGAGAAGAACATCGTCGGCGAGCGGGCGTTCAGGGAAATCTACCTGCGCGGATTCGAGAGGGCTGTGAAGGACGCCCGTCCGTGGGCCATAATGACCGCCTACAACGGTTTGAACGGCTACAACTGTTCGGAGCACTACGGACTGTTGACAGGCATCCTGCGCGACGAATGGGGTTTCGAGGGTCTTGTGATGACGGACTGGAACACGACTGTCGCTCTGTGGCGCGAGGTTGCCGCCGGCAATGACGTGAAGATGCCAGGTGACTGCGGCGAAGGCGAAAGCAAGTTCGCTAAAGAAGGGTATGGCGTCGACATGGCGTGCAACGCCGAATATCGCGACTATCTTTTCGCGGAATCGGTGCGCCAAAGCGCGGCCCGCGTCTGCCGCATGGTAATGAAGACGCGCCGGTTCGCGCGCGAGCGCGCGGCGAGAGCCGCGGAGAAGACGGAAACCCCGCCTTCTGTTCCGGCCGAATAGTCTAAAGTCTGGCGGCCAGCGCCTTAGAAACGTCCGGGACGGCTTCCAGCAGCCGTCTCGTGTATTCGCTCGCCGGAGACGCGAATACGCGTTCCGCGTATCCGGCGTCGACGAAAAGACCTTTCTCCATGACGCATATTCTGTCGCACACGTTCTTCACGACTGCAAGATCGTGCGCGATGAGCAGTATCGAAAGACCAAGATTGCGCCTGAGTTCGCGCAGAAGGTTCAGAATCCTCGCCTGCACTGAGACGTCGAGCGCGGATACCGGTTCGTCGGCTATCAGAACCTCCGGATCGAATACGAGAGCTCTCGCGATCGAGACGCGCTGGCACTGTCCGCCTGACATCTCCCTGGGGTACTGCGCCATGACTGCGGGGGCGAGTCCGACGATCCCGAGCAGTTCTTCAGGCGTGCGCGCGGGCTTCCCCTTCCGCGAGGCTATGTCGTAGGCTTCGCGCAGCGCCGCCCCGACAGTCATGCGCGGGTTGAGGCTCCCGACCGCATCCTGAAAAACCATCTGGACGGATTTGGCGTTTCTCTCGATGACGCCGGAACTCGGTTTTACGAGACCTGCAAGCGTCTGGGCGATCGTTGACTTTCCGCTTCCGCTTTCTCCGACGATTCCGAGAATCTCCCCCTGCGACAGGGAGAACGAGACTCCTTTTACGGCTTCGAACCTGCCGTAGCGCACGTGGAGGTCTTTTACTGTGAAATACTTTATCATGCTCCGAGAAGCGCTTTTTTCGCCGACATCAGGGCTTCAAGCCTGCCGGAAGCCGAATTGCCCGCCGATTGGATGCGGTACATGTAGAGATTGTAGTCGATGCCCATTGTCGTACCCTCGTGCGTTTTCGCGGCGATCGCCTTGTCTGGATCTTCGCCGGAAAGTCGTTCGAGGTGGTCGCGCACGTCGTGGTAGGCGTCGCGCCAGGGCGTGCCGGCGGCCACCATCCGCAGCGCGGCGTCCGTCGCGAACACGCCTGGCGAGAAGGCTTCGCGGCAGCGGACGGCGTCTATCGACATGCCGTCTACGACTTTCGCCATGATTCTCAGCGTCGAGCGGAAAATCGACAGGCCTTCCATGTACAGCGCCTTGCAGTCCTGGAGATCGCGGTTGTATCCGCCCGGCATCGCATGCAGAAGCGAGAGCGAGGCCGTCGCCAGACCGACTGTCTGCGCGGTCTTTGACCGGACCAGTTCGAGGACGTCCGGATTGAATTTCTGCGGCATGATGGAACTTCCCGTGCAGAATTCGCGCGGCAGGCGGAAATACGCGAATTCGGGCATTGAAAAGAGAATCATGTCCTCGGCAAGGCGCGATAAGACGCTCATGGCCTGCGCTATCGCGCAGAGAAGCGCAGCCTCGCATTCGCCGCGCGCCATGGACGCGGCAAAGCAGTTGTGGAGCGTGGACGGGAATGCGAGAAGCTCGCTCGTCCGCCGGCGGTCCAGCGGCAGCGGCACTCCATAGCCCGCTGCGGAGCCGAGCGGATTTTTGTCCGCCAGGCGGTACGCGCCTTCCAGATTTTCCAGCTGGTCGAGTATGGTTTCTGCGTGTCCCGTGGCCCACATGCCGACAGACGATGGCATGGCGGGCTGGAGATGTGTGCGCCCGACAAGCGGTATCGCCGCGTTTTCCCTGCCTTTGCCGACAAGCGCCGCGCAGAGTCCGGCGAGTTCGAGCTCGGAGCGGAGTATCTCGTTCTTGATGTGCAGACGCACGTCTACCGCCACCTGGTCGTTTCTGGACCTTCCCGTGTGTATCTTCTTTCCGAGATCGCCGAGACGTTCCGTGAGAAGCCTTTCGACGGCCATGTGGACGTCTTGGTCTTCCGGCAGTATCTTGAAAGAACCGTCGGCGACTTTTTTGGCGATGCGGCCGAGCTCTTTTTTCACGGCCTCGGCCTCGTCCTTCGTCACGACCGGCGGATCTACCGGCATTTCCGAGAGCATGGTTACGTGGGCCGCGGTTCCCATCAGATCCCAGACGGCGAGGTCGAGATCGAGGACGGTGTCGCGTCCGACAGTGTACGCGAGAATGTCCGCGTCTATCGTATTGTCAGTTATCGTCTTTTTCATAAGAATCCTCCGTGCGCGCTTTTTCCATCGCGATGTTCAGTTTGGTTTCGGCGTCGTCGAGCATGTCGAACAGTTCCCCGTCGCTTTTTTCTCCGCGCGCGATTTCAAGGAAAAGGGCGGAATACGCCTGCGCCGCCGCAAGCAGATCTTCGCCGCGCCCGCCTCCGTAGGCGACGACCGTCGACATCGCCTTGAGCGCTTCGAACCTTATGCGCACGTCCTTGTTGCGCAGCTCTATCGCCTCCCGCGGCGTGCAGCATCCGTATTTGCCGCAGAAGGGTACGTCGAAAGTGGAAGGGTAGAGGCGCAGGCGCGATGCGAAGCGCAATATGTCGGCGGGCCGAGCCAGACCGGGCGTGATTATTTTCCTCGAGAGCCTCAGCATTCCGGAGTCGTCGCTTTCCACGGCTTCTCCGTTCTTCCATCTTTCGAGTTCCGCGTATTCGAAATCGGCCTGGGCCCTCTTGTCGGTCCGGCGCAATTCCCTGGCGATATCCGCATCGCTGGGCGTTTTCCCGTTTGCGTACATCAAGAATCCTTTGGCAACCTCCGTGCGCAGCCTTTCAAGGTCCGAATATCCGGGAGACGGCAGCTGTATGCGCAAGTACCGCGAGCCGTCGTCCCTTTCGCGCTGAAAGGATATAACCCGCGTGTCGTTCGTCCGTCCGTCCAGAACGGAAATTACTATGCCGGGTTTTGCGGGCGGCGGCAGATTCCGTCCCATCGAGAAAGCGAGATCCTTGCACGTGCCGTACGCGAACGAAGCTATCGGCTCCTGGTATTCTCGGCGCATGTCGGCCGGGCATTCCGCGAACACCTGGATGAGCCCCTCCATCTTGGTGATCGGAGGAGTCTTGAAACGTTCGATTATTTCCGCGCGTGTAAGCGCGACGGCGAACAGAACCGTGCGAAAAGACGCCCTTCCGGCGAACAGACACGCACGCAAAGGCACTTTCCCGCCGAAGGGGAAGCCTCTTTCGTTGCGACCGCTGCGCGGTATGCGCGTCCTGGCGCCGTGTATCTTGCGAAAACCTGATGACATTTGCAATATAATATCAAAATCAGCGGCGTTTTTCCATTAAAATACGCGATTTCGCCAGAGTTTTACGCGTTAGAATTGACGAATGTCATACAGCATGGCCTTTGGCTGTTCGTACCTAAACCTTTCAATGTGCAAATGTTCACACTAAGGGAGGCTCCTATGGACATTTACTTTGGCAAGTCAGCGCGGATTTCCTGTTTTGAAAAATCCCTTTGCCGGTTTTGGGCGCTTTTGATATAATGATTGCGATGGCTTTGAAATCCTTCAATGACATATTCACATCTTTGCTCCTTGCGGCTGCTGCCGGATTGACGGCGATCCTCTTCTTACGGGGGCTTTATGTCTCTTTCAGACGCTCCTCCGCAAGTTTTTCTAAACATATCGGCGACAGGCTCTTATTCAAATCCGCTCTTGTTCTCCTTTTCTCCGCCATCGCTTTCACTGGCGCTTACATGACCCGCGCAGAGAAACGGAAAGCGGGGAACGGGGAACAGAAAAACTGGGGGAACGGGCGTCTCGCCCGTTTGAACGGGGAACAGGGAACAGGGAACGGAGAGAGCTGCATAATACAAGGAGATGCGTATCCCCCGAGCGAAGCGAGCGCCGAGGGCGGCTCAATGCGGGGTGCATCTTGCCGCGTCACCGATACGACAGCGATAACTATCTTCTCTTTTGCCGCGACCACGAATGCGGTCGAAATCGAAACGCTTATCGACCCTGATTCGATTTTCCCCGGTTCGCGGATTCTCGCTTACGCAAAATTCGGGGATTTAATCGCGAGCGCATGGACGAACGTCGCATCTTCAATCGTTCTGCCAGGCGAGACGAATCTCTGCTTCAACATTCCGCTTCCGGAGCCTCCGCCGTCATCGTCGTTTTTCGTGCTTGCCCGCGAAAACGACTCAGACGGCGAAGGGCTTGACGATTCCTTCGAAAGATACGTCGCGCTAACAGATCCGTTTTCCGCCGATACCGATGGAGACGGTTGGGACGATTTCTCGGAAGTTGCCGCCGGAACTTCTCCGACGAATTCCTCGCTGTCCTCCTTTGTGAACGCGAATGGATGCCGCGTTCTCAAGATTTCCGACGCGCTTTCTTTCTCCACAAACGCCATTTCGGATTTGGCGTCACCGGCAGGGTCGGGATTATATTCGCTTCAGGTGTCAACGCCGCGCCCGACGGCGTGGAAACAGGTTTTTGTTTCCGGCTCGCCGGACGAATCCGCCGGATGGAATCTTTCCGGCGCGCAGATTTCATACGAGGACAGCGACGGATCGTGCGGGACGATACCGTCCGTCTCCGCAGATAGTTACCGGCTCCAGCTTTCGACAAATGAAAATCTTTCCGTCACAATCTCCATCGCCGCAACCGCCGCGCAAGTTTCGCTTGATTCGCCGCTCTATCTTCACTTCTACGAGCCGCAAATCATTGTCGCGGATTCGCATGATTACACCGATGACGACACAGGCATAGGGTATCATGTCGTTGTCGGGGAATGGCAAGACGGATATGCGCCGAGCGCGAGATTGTCGGTCGACAGATCTGCGAGACCCGCCACCGCGCCGCTTTCGGACGAGGAAACGAACGCTAGTCCGCTGCCGGAAAACGCACATTCAACCATTGACCCTGATTCAGGCGATTCGCTCGTATTCGAACCGGGCATATACACGCTTGCCGACGGGAGTATGCTCCTCTTCCTGAAGCCGTCTGTAACGTACGGGGACGGACATGCGTATGTAGGCGACGCACTTGTCCCTGTTGCATACGAACAGGATGCGGGCGGATATTATCCTGCTGCATTCAAACGCAAAAGCGCGTATCCTCTTGATTCGAGATGCCTTTACGAATCCTGGCACACGGGAACGAACGAAACCGGCTACAGCGTATGCAGCTGCGAACCGGAGTTGGAGTTGGGCACCGACATCGGTGATTTCGATTTCCTTTCCGTCGAGTTGGAAACGACAGGCGGCATGTCGGACGAGGCAAAGGCGAAACTCTACCTCGACGGCGCGCTGATATGGACGGACACCGCCGTTCATTCTTCATACGGCGGCGATACCTTTCAAACAACCTCGAACCGTCTTTCGGACAGCGACGGGTGCGACAATTCCTGCGGCGGTTGCGCGGATGGCAGTTGCGACGCGATAGACGGACCTTCGGCCGGCTCCGTCCGTTTCAGGATGTCCCTCGGCATCCCGATGTCAAGACGGATTCCAGGCCTTCTATACTTTGACAGAGAGAACGTCTTTACTCCAACGGTCGATTCGCTTATCCTTCTCAAACGACCGGACGCAATGATTTCTGACACAACCACCAACGGCGTCCGTACCGTAGTCTCGA
>DGHT01000058.1:0-9143 GCA_002392765.1 Verrucomicrobia bacterium UBA3841
TCCCCGTCGAATTGCCTCTTGATTGTGTTGGGGGAGGCGGTTGGCGACGAACTGACTTTGGAAGATGCCGATATCGCATGGGGGTACGATTGCGGAGAGTGGGTGTTCTACGAAACGGAAACCGGAATGGTGCGGCATGACGATCCGGACGGAACGCCGCGCGCGTCAAACTCGCTTGCAATCCCAAGACGGCGGATCAGGCCGGAATGGAATATGCTTCGCGTCGTGAAACGGGGCGTAGGCGATATGCACATGGATGTCTGCTGCACGGAGGAGTTCAAGAAGTTCAGCGTCCATATCCGGTAAACGCTGGAAAGAATGGACGATTATGGGATTATGGCGGCTTTCCCAGTTAGCCGAACGGGCGGGACGCCACGTTCCCCCAGTGAAGCTATGGTTCGACGCCTAGGATGAGAGATACCACGGCGTTCGCCTGCATCGCGGCCGCGATACCCACGCGCGGCGAAACGGGCGCGGCATCCGGCCCGACGGCGGTCGCGCCGTCGCCCACTGCGATCAGACCTTCGCCCATTTTCCTCAAGCGCATCTCGTTCGACCGGCCCCATCCCGCAAGTCCGCTCGCGGTGACAAGCCGTCTGCCCGTTCCCATAAGCGACGAAAGAAACATTGCTTTCGCATCGACGGCGTCGAACGCTTCGACAACAATCGGGCAGTATTCGAACACGCCGCGTATCGATCCGGCGTCCAGTTTCGCGTACGAAACGGAAATGTCCGCCGTCGGCTCGATCCTAAGGAGATTCTCTTTCAGGGCGTCCACCTTCTTCATGCCGATCTGGTCGCGGAAGAAGAACTGTCTGTTCAGATTCGATTCGGACACGACGTCGAAATCGGCGACGACAAGGCGCTTGACGCCGGCGCGCACAAGGTGCATCGCGCAGTTGGAACCGAGACCGCCCGCGCCGGCTATTCCGACGCAGACCGATTCCAGCGCTTTGCGTTCGTTTTGCGAAAGGTACGGGTTTGCCGCCACGGTTCAACCTCCGGCCGCGATTTTAAAGACGTCGAGAACGGCGTCCGGCTTCAGCGCGACCTGACTCAGATCCGACCCCGGCGCGTAGAGTTCGCCGTCGCATTCCACGATCGCCCTGCCGCAATCGACGCCGGCTTCCGACAGAAACGCCGCAACCGTTGTCGCGGATGTCTCGACCTGTTTTCCCTGATATGTAATTTTCATGCCGGATAATATTATATCAAAAAATCCCGCTCTCCTGACATAGATATGTTTTATGTCCTGACATAGATATGTTTTATGAAAGAAATTACAACCCCCCGGAGGGTAGCGCTCCCGCGCGACCGAAGGTAGAGCGGCGAAGCCGCCATCTCCCTAATTCCGCCGCCAAGAGATATCCCCCCAACCGAAGGTTGTCCGCAAAGCGGATGCTTTGGCAGGGGTGCGGCTTTCCCAGTTAGTGACGGAGCAAGATGCTCCATCTCCTTGATAAATTGCATAATTTCACAACTCTCTAACGGGCGAGACGCCCGTTCCCCCAGTATGGCTTTCCCAGTTAGTGACGGAGCAAGATGCTCCAGGAAAGGCGAGGGGCCACCATTAAAGGATATCACGAAAAGATGCGGCCGAAATCTATGTTCTCGCCGGCGAACACGAACACGGGCAGGCGCGGTTTGAGCGATTTGACGAGTTTGGCCAGATAGTCTCCGTATTTCCCCTGCATTTCCGGATCCAGCGGCGACCTGAGCCCTATGAAAGTGATGGCGGCGTCCGATGAATTCATCGTGATGGTTTCGGCGAAGTCGCGCTCGCCCGTTTCTTCCACGACTCTCGTCCCGGCCTTGAGCCGCACGGCGGAGAGGAACGATTTCATCGTATATTCGGCTTCGTCGCATGTTCTGCGCTTGACTATCATGTTCAGGCGCAGCGGGCGGTTCTTCAATCTTTCGCCGCGCTGGACGAGGTACGCCAGCGCGAGCATCAGGCCCGCGTTAGAATTGCTGCCTCTCCACCAGATATCGACAAAACCGTCCGGCATGGCGTTGTCTCCGCCGGGCGTGCCGGCGATTATCACATTCTTTCTCTGCGCAGCGGCGGTTTTCACGGCGTCCGCCAGATATTCCGGAGAGCCGTCCGACGGAAGGCCGAACATGACCGTGTTCGGTACGAGCGGACCGAATCCATACGTTCTCACGATTTCCGATATTCCGTTCCATACGTCGCGTTCGAAGAGGAGTTTGGCGATAGCGTCGATGCCGAGGCGGGACGCGGTGCGCACGACCGTCGCCTCGAGCGCGGCGGCTCTGGAAAGGTCTTCGCGCCCCGCCTCCGGAGGGAGAACGCTCGCGATCGTCACGAAACTCTTCCCGGCCGAGAAATCGCCAGCGAGAACGAGCCTGTCGGGATTCTGCACGGGTAGTTTGGTGAAAACGAGAATGTTCGGGCGCCAGTTCCTCTCGATGTTCACCGTTCCCGAATAGCGGCGGATGCTCCTGAGCGCGTAGCGCGCGAGCGAATCGAGAATGCCGGAGCGCATGTCGCCCCAGCGGACCGAAAGGCGGCGCTTTCTCGTCAAGAAATAGATTCCCGCCTCCACCGCGAGCGCCAGGATTGTCCATCCCGGGCTTATCATGAACATTGTCGATACGCAAAGCGCGAAGCCGGCGAACGAAAGCGAGGCCCTTATGCGGAAGGACGGCCTCCAGGAGGGATTCGACATCAGTTCTTCGAATCCGGCGGCGAAATCGAGAAGGGCGTAGGTGGAGAGATTGAACAAAGTGAGGATAGGGGCGAGTATGTTGATGTCGCCGGCGAGAACGCCCGCCGCGGCGATGGCGAAGCAGAGCGCGGCGGCGAGGCGCGGGTCGTCGCTCTTGCCGAAGCCGCGTCCCAGGAAGGCGGGCAGGAGCCTGTCGCGGGAAAGCGCCTGGACGACGCGCGGGGCGACGAGGAAACTACCGATAGCGCTCGAAAGGGTGGCGGCCCACACGCCGAGGAGGACGGGAGTTTTCCATCTGGCGCATTTTTCGAACACCATGCTGTCGGATACGAGAACGGCGGGGTCGCGCACGAAATGGTCCATGGCGATGGGAATGGCCATGTAGATGGCGTATCCGACCAGAACCGCCGCTATGGTGCCGCGCGGAATCGACACGGACGGATCCTTGAGGTCGCCCGACATGCCGAGGCCCGAAAGCATTCCGGTGACGGCCGGGAAGAACACGGCGAAAACGGCCCAGAAACCTATCGAGCCGGGCGCCGCCGCGCCGGGGGCGGGGGCGAGATTCTGCGGCGGTGAGCCGAAAAAGAACGACACGAGAGACGCGACGATCGCCGCCATGATGAAATACTGCGTCTTGAGGGCGATGTCCGCAGAAAGGGTCGAGATGATGGAAAGGACTGCCAGGGTCGTGAAACCGATGATCCTCACGTCCCACCCGGCGACCGCCGGGATGCCAGAATGGACCAGCGCTTCCGCGAAGCCCGTTATGTAGAACGACACCGCGATCGATTGCGAGAGCGCCAGCGGGATGCCTAGCGCGGCGCCCGCCTCGGGTCCGAGGGACCGCGACAGCATGAAATACGCGCCGCCGCCTTTCATGCGCATGTTTGTCGCAAGGGCAGATATCGAAAGGCCGGTGAGGAAGGTTATCGAACTTCCGAGAGTGACTATGATCAGCGATTGCGCCAGACCCGAATGTCCGAGCATCCAGCCGAAGCGCAGATACATGACGACGCCGATGATCGTCAGGATGCTGGGAGTGAAAACTCCCTGGAACGTTCCAAAAGAGTATCCTCTTCTTTTTCCCTTCGAGCCGGATCCCATGATCGCAAAACCTCAGTTTTTCAAGGTTTCAAGATACGCGACGGCCGCGGAGAGAAATTCCTCCGGCGTGGAAGCGCCGCTGGTTACGCCGAGATGCTCGACTCCGGAAAAATCCAGAGAGCGCACTTCATCCATGTCCGCCGCGCGGAACGTCTTCGCGCCGAAGATTTCGCAGAGCCGTTTCGTGTTCGACGAGTTTGCGCTGCCTAGCACGAGCAGCGCGTCGCCGCGGAACGCCTTTACCGCGTCCTGCCGCTCCTTCGTGGCGTTGCACGTCTCGGCGGCCGTCTCGACGGGGAAGCGTTCAGACAGGATTTCCACGATCCGCTTCACGCTGTCGGAATTCATCGTGGTCTGGCTGACGATGCCGAGCGTCCTGCCGGCGCACGAAGGGTCGTCCGCGAGGGCCATCGCCTCCGCCGGATCGCCCACTACGACGGCATCCGGGGCTTCGCCGAGGATGCCGATGGTTTCGACATGGTCTTTTTTGCCGATGACGACCACTTTCAGCCCCTTGCCGCTGAAGCGCCGCGCGTCGAGATGGACGCGCTCGACGAACGGGCAGGTTGCGTCGATCACGTCAAGACCCTTGCGCCGCGCCGCGGCGCGGATCCGCGGCGACACGCCGTGCGCCGAAAAGAGAATCTGCGATCCGTCCGGCACTTCGTCGAGCGATTCGACAAACAGGAAGCCTCGCTTCCGGAGATCCTCTACGACAAGTTCATTGTGCACAAGCTCGTGAAGGCAATAAACATTCCCGCCCCGGAACGGAATTCCGAGGGC
Source organism: Verrucomicrobia bacterium UBA3841 (assembly GCA_002392765.1). Lineage (GTDB taxonomy): Bacteria > Verrucomicrobiota > Kiritimatiellia > RFP12 > UBA1067 > UBA1067. The sequence goes on from DGHT01000058.1 coordinate 4,581, forward strand.
GGTTTTTATCGCGTTTCTTACTCCCGCGCAGAATCCGTGCGGGACGAGCGTGGTCGTTACCATCTGCTACTGTACGAGGACTTGCCTTTGTTCGTAATGGCCCGGTTGCCACACGCGTATGACGGCTCCGTTGGGCTGGGTCTGCGTGACGTAGCAGCCTTCGACCCATACGCTCTGGGTGGTGTACACCGGCTGGGGCGCAACGACCACTGGCGCGGGCGGCGGAGTGACGACGACCGGAGCGGGCGGTGTGACGACGACCGGAGCGGGCGTCACGACGACGGACGGGGCGGGATCCAGAATTTCGTTCACGAGCGCGCCGGCAACCATTCCCCCGACAAACCCGGGCCAGAAATTCCTGCCGCCGCGTCCCCATGCGCTACCGTGATGGTGATGGTGGTGGTGGCCTCCGCCGTAGTATCTGCCGTGACCGCCATGGTGTCCGCGTGCGTATGTCGGGCTGGCGCAAAAGACCGCTGCAACCGCCACAAGTGCCATTATTTTTATTTTGTTCATGTTTTCCTCCTTTTTTCTCCGCGCTTTTCGGCGGTTATGTCTGTCTAGGAAACACAACAGCCGCTGTCTGACAAAAAAGTCTATTTTGCCGCGAGAGCCAGTTTCACCAGCGTCTGCGCGTCCGGTACGTCCGGGTTCGATTCAAGGGCTTTCGTCACTTTCGAATTCGAGAACTCCTCTCCGAAGCCGAGCTGTCCGAGCGCGAGTATCGCATCGCGAATCATCGGCGCGCGGCCGTCCGCCGTTCCCGGCGTGCGCGACGGGGCGGCCAGGGCCTCGACCGCGTTCACCTTGTCTTTCAGTTCCACGCATATCTTTTCGGCGGTCTTCTTGCCGACGCCCTTTATGGCCGATATGCGCTTGGCGTTTCCGCCGGCGATCGCGAGCGACAGTTCCGGGATCGACGAACCCGAAAGGATCGCCAGCGCGATTTTCGGTCCGACGCCGCTTACCTGGACAAGTTTCTGGAACATGTCCCTTTCCTGCGGCGTAGCGAACCCGAAGAGCGTCTCTCCGTCCTCGCGCACGAGGTGCCAGACGAGCAGCTTGGCCTCCTCGCCGCAGCGCGGCAGCCTGTCGTACGTCGATACCGGTATGAACACCTCGTATCCGAGGCCGGCGGCCTCGACGACCGCCATGCCCGGATTCTTCTCCGCCAGGATTCCTCTGATGTACGCTATCATTTACGAGAAGAGTTTGAGCATCTTTTCGAGCTGCGCCAGACGTTCCCTGTTCGCCGAAAGCTTGCGCCGCGCCTCTTCGACGACCGCCGCGGGCGCGTGGGCCGTGAAGTTTGCGTTCGACAGTTTCGCTTCCGACGCTTTGACGAAGCCGGCGAGTTTCACGATTTCGCCCTGTATGCGCTTCGATTCGGCGGCCTTGTCCACAAGCCCCTCGAGCGACAGGTATACCGTGCCGAACTTCGTGATTTTCGACGGCATCGCGAGATCCGCGCCGGCGGGAACGAACTCTACCGATTCGGCCCTCATCGCCTTCTTCAGCGATTCGACTTCGGCGGAGGCCCTCGGATCGTCCGTCGCGACGGTTGCCTTCACCCATGTCGCCGGCGGCACTTTGTACTCCGCTCTCAGCGCGCGGACTGCCGTAATCGCCTCCCGCTTCGCGTTCACGAAATCGTAGTTCTCCTCGGTTGCGCCCCATGCCGCCTTTTCTGCGTCCGTGTAACCTTCCGGGAACTTCTGCAGCATGATCGATTCGTCATCCTTGAGGTAGCCGAGCTGGTGCGCGACCTCCTCGGTGACGAACGGCATGTAGGGATGGAGAAGCCTCAGCGCCTTCCAGAAAACGTCGCGGAGAATCGCCACGGAGACGGCCTTGTCGGGCGAATCCTTCACGTATTCCACGTAGCCGTCGCATATCTGCGTCCAGAAGAAGTCGTAGACCGCGAGCGCGCCGTCCTGGATGCGGTAGGCTTCGAGGATTCCGTTCACCTTGCGGCAGGCGAGGTCGGCGGCGTAAAGGATGTGGCGGTCGTCGGCGGAGAGGCTGGAATGTTGAAAAGTTGAAAGGTTGAAAGGTTGTGTCGCGGCGTCCTGGCTTTTCAACTCTTCAGCATTCAACTTTTCAACTTCCGATTCCTGCATCAGCAGGAATCGGGCGGCGTTCCAGATCTTGGTCGTGAAGTTGCGTCCGATCTCGAACTTCTCCTTGCTCACCTTCGAATCGCAGTCGAGCGATGTGATGAGCGCGATCGAGAACCTGAGCGCGTCCGCGGAATAGGCGTCGATCAGTTCGAGCGGGTCGAGCGAATTGCCCAGCGACTTCGACATCTTGCGTCCCTGCGCATCGCGGACGATGCCGTGGATCACGATGTTCTTGAACGGAGGTTTGCCCATGAAATGGATGCCCGCCATCATCATGCGCGCGACCCAGAAGAAAATGATGTCCTGCGCCGTCACGAGATCGGTCGTCGGGTAGTAGTATTCCAGATCCTTCGTCTTCTCCGGCCAGCCGAGAGTGGAGAACGGCCACAGCCACGAACTGAACCACGTGTCCAGAACGTCCGGATCCTGCTCGAGGTCGGCGAGCGTAAGCGCCGCGTTGCCGGTCGCCTTCTTCGCTTTCTCAAGGGCTTCTTCGGGCGTTTCGGCAACAAAAACGCGTTCCCCGTTTTCCGCCGGCAGGATGCCGGCTTTCCCAGTCGGTTCCGCGTTCGCGCGCAGCGTGTACGCGGGAATCCTGTGTCCCCACCAGAGCTGGCGCGATATGCACCAGTCCTGGATGTTCTCCATCCAGTTGAAGTATATCTTGCTCCAGCGGTCGGGCACGAAACGCACCTCCCCCGACTTCACCGCCTCGATCGCAGGCTCCGCGAGCGGCTTCATCTTGACGAACCACTGCTTGGAGAGGCGCGACTCGACGACTTCGTGGCAGCGGTAGCAGTGACCGACCTGGTTGTCGTAGTCCTCCACATGATCGAGGAATCCGCCCGCCTCAAGATCGGAGACGAGCGCCTTGCGGCATTCGAAGCGGTCCATTCCCTCGTACTTCGCGCCGGCGAGCGCGTTCATGCGTCCGTCGTCGGTCATGATGTTGATCTCCTCGAGGCCGTGTCGTTTGCCGACCAGGAAGTCGTTGGGATCGTGCGCCGGGGTGATCTTGACGATGCCCGTGCCGAATTCCTTTTCGACGTAATCGTCGGCGACGACGGGGATCTCGCGGTTCGAAAGGGGCAGGATCACCTTCTTGCCGACAAGCGCCGCGAAGCGTTCGTCCTTCGGGTTGACGGCGACGGCCGTATCGCCCGGAAGGGTTTCGGGGCGGGTGGTCGCCACGCAGATGTAGTCCTTGTTCAGTTCGCCCGCCGCGCCTTTGGCGCTTCCGGCGACCGGATACCTGACGTACCACAAACTTCCGCGGTGGGGCTCGTGCTCCACCTCGTCGTTCGCGAGCGCCGTCCCGCATCTCGGACACCAGTTGACGATATAATTTCCTTTATATACAAGGCCTTCGTCGTACAGACGGCAGAAAACCTTCGCCACCGCCTTCGAGCATCCCTCGTCGAAAGTAAAGCGCTCGCGCGACCAGTCGGTCGAATTGCCCAGCTTGCGCTGCTGGTGGACGATGGTGCTGCCGTACCGCCGCTTCCATTCCCAGACCTTTTCGACGAAAGCCTCGCGTCCGAGATCCTGGCGGCGTTTGCCTTCCTTCTTGAGCGCCTTCTCCACCACATTCTGCGTGGCGATGCCGGCGTGGTCCGTGCCCGGAAGCCAAAGCGTGTTGCGTCCCTGCATGCGGCGCCACCTGACGAGAATATCCTGGATCGTCTGGTTGAGCGCGTGGCCCATGTGCAGGATGCCGGTTACATTCGGCGGCGGAATCACCATCGAATAAGGTTCGCGACCGTCCGGCTCCTGATGGAACCGTCCGCATTTCTCCCACAGGGGATACCATTTAGCCTCTGCGGCCTTTGCATCGTAATGCTTGTCCATTTTCTTGCTGTCTCGCTCCTTCGTGTTGCAGATCTTTCGGACTTCAAGCCAAAATTATATCAAAATAACAGGGAAAAATCAAAAAAATGCTTCACCAAAGTAAATTTTGCAATTTTTAGGTTGATTTTTGGCATGAATTTTTGATATACTGATAAAGATTCGTTTCAGAAGGCCACTTTAGCTCAGTAGGTAGAGCACATCCTTGGTAAGGATGAGGTCGGCGGTTCGATTCCGCTAGGTGGCTCCATTTGGAGCGGGTCAAAAGGACAAAAAAACAACTCACAGGAGTCATAAAAATGGCTAAGGAAACATTCGATCGCGGCGGAAAGCCGCACGTGAACGTCGGCACCATCGGCCACGTCGACCACGGTAAAACCACTCTTACGGCCGCAATTACGCACGTGCAGTCGCTCAAGGGTCTCTGCCAGGAGATCAAGTACGACCAGGTCGCCAAGGCTTCCGAGTCCGCCGGCCGCCGCGATGCAACCAAGATTCTCACCATCGCCTCCTCGCACGTCGAGTACGCTACCGCCAACAGGCACTACGCTCACGTCGACTGCCCCGGACACGCGGACTACGTCAAGAACATGATCAC
>DGHT01000058.1:9280-77874 GCA_002392765.1 Verrucomicrobia bacterium UBA3841
CTTCTCGCCCGCCAGGTCGGCGTGCCGAAGATCGTCGTGTTCCTCAACAAGTGCGATCTCGTCGACGATCCCGAGATGCTCGACCTCGTCGAGATGGAAGTCCGCGAGCTTCTTTCCAAGTACGATTATGACGGCGACAACGCTCCCGTGATCCGCGGCGCCGCCTATCCCGCCACGCAGGCCGCTTCCGCGGACGACGCCGCCTGCAAGTGCATCGACGAGCTCATGGACGCTCTCGACAGCTACATTCCCGAGCCGGTGCGCGAGCTCGACAAGCCGTTCCTCATGCCTATCGAGGACATCTTCTCGATCGAAGGCCGCGGCACGGTCGTCACCGGCCGTGTCGAGCGCGGTGTCGTCAAGGTCGGCGACGAAGTCGAGATCGTCGGTCTCAAGCCGACGGCCAAGACCGCCGTCACGGGCGTCGAGATGTTCCGCAAGCTTCTGGACCAGGGCCAGGCCGGCGACAACATCGGTACGCTTCTCCGCGGTACGAAGAAGGAAGATGTTGCCCGCGGCCAGGTTCTCGCGAAGCCGGGTTCTATCACCCCGCACACCGAGTTCAAGGGCCAGGTCTACGTCCTCACCAAGGAAGAGGGTGGCCGCCACACCGCGTTCATGAAGGGCTATCGTCCCCAGTTCTACATCCGCACCACGGACGTGACGGGCGACATCCAGCTCCCCGAGGGCGTCGAGATGGTCATGCCTGGCGACAACGTCGAGATCACCGTCAAGCTGATCGCGCCTGTCGCTCTTGAAGAGAAGATGCGTTTCGCAATCCGCGAAGGCGGCCGCACGGTCGGCGCCGGCACGGTTTCGACCGTCATCAAGTAACAAAGATCAAGTCTTCTGTGGGATATCCGCCCGTCCTGCCCGGCCGAAGTGGTCGGCAGGGGCGGCGGGCGGATTCTAAAACGGAAGACGGAGGATTAGGAAATGCGTGAACTTGCCATACTCGCCTGCTCGGAATGCAAGCGCAGGAACTACACGACTACGCGTAACAAAAAGACGATGGCGGACCGCCTCGAAAAGGTGAAATTCTGCCCCTCCTGCCGCAAGCGCACGGAGCACAAAGAGACGAAGTCGAAGTAGGGGAGCACGTTCTTCAATTTAGGGTAGTAGCACAATGGCAGTGCAGCGGTCTCCAAAACCGCCTATGGGGGTTCGATTCCCTCCTACCCTGCCAGACCGGGAGAATATACAGTGGAAGCGTTGAAAAAGACATCCGAATACCTGAGCGGTGTCGGCGCGGAGGCCAAGCGCGTGACATGGCCCGCAAAGCGCGAGCTTTGGGAATCCACGCTCGTGGTGATCGCCTTCATTTTCATCCTGGCCATCGCTACCGGAGTGTGCGACAGGGTGATACAGTTCGTCCTGGATATTGTGAAAGCGTTGGGTACTTCCCATGGATAAGCAGTGGTTCGTCCTTCATACCTTGACCGGGCAGGAAAACAAGGTGCAGAAGTCGATCGAGGCGCGCGTTCGCCTCGAGCGCATGGAGGATTACATCGGACGCTGCGTCATTCCGACAGAGCGCGTGAGCGAAAAGAAGGATGGGAAAAAGCGCACGGTCACAAGGAAATTCTTCCCCGGATACGTACTTTGCGAACTGGCGCTGTACGACAATGCCAAAGGCGTGGACGACCGCGGCCGCAAAGCCATTTACGAGCGCACATGGCAATTTCTCAGGGAAACGCCCGGAGTGATCGGTTTCGTCGGCGGCGACAGGCCGCCGCCGCTCAAGCAGTCCGAACTGGACGCGATATTCCTCGACAAGCCGCAGGGCGGCGCGACGGTCGAGCGTCCGAAAGTGAATTTCTCCGTCGACGAGACGGTGAAGATAATCGATGGCGCGTTCATGGGTTTGACGGGCCTCGTTTCAATGGTTGATCCCGACAAGGGCAAACTCAAGGTTGAAGTCAACATCTTCAACCGCAAGGTCAAGGTCGATGTCGAATACTACCAGGTGGAGAAGGTTTCCGTGCAGGAGGCTTTCGAACCTGCGCAGGAATAGACTGAAGTCGGCGGTTCGCTATCACCGGGCAAGGATCCCCGGGAGAATGCGCCAAACGTAAAGGCAAGGCAAAAATGGCCAAGAAGGTAACTGGCGTGGTAAAGCTCCAGATTCCGGCCGGCGCGGCGAATCCCGCGCCTCCCGTGGGTCCCGCGCTCGGTTCTGCAGGTGTGAACATCATGCAGTTCTGCAAGGAGTTCAATGCGAAGACGGCTAAGGACGCCGGTCTCGTCATTCCCGTGATCATTACGGTCTACCAGGACCGCAGTTTCTCGCTCCAGTTCAAATCGCCGCCTGCGAGCGTTCTCCTCAAGAAGGAGGCGGGTCTGGCGAAGGGCAGCGGAGTGCCCAACAAGAACAAGGTCGGCAAGGTCACCAAGGCCCAGCTTCTCAAGATTGTAGAGATGAAGAAGGCCGATCTCAACACGGACGATCCCGAACAGGCCGTCAAGATGATTGCAGGCACCGCCCGCAACATGGGAATCGAGGTGGTCGAATGAAGCATGGCAAGAAATACCGCAGCGCGCTGAAGAAAGCGCCGCAGAAACCCGTCAGCGTCGAAGAGGCCGTCAAGTTCGTCAAGGCGAACGCCGGCGCGAAGTTCGACGAGACCGTCGACGTCTATTTCAGGCTCGGCAAGGAGCTGACCAAGGGCGATACCGCGGTCCGCGGCATCGTGAAGCTTCCCAACGGATCGGGCAAGACCGTCAAGGTGGCGGTGTTCGCGGGCGGCGACGCGGCCGAGGCTGCGAAAAACGCCGGCGCCGATTATGTTGGCATGGCCGACCTCGTCGAGAAGGTCTCGAAGGAGGGATGGTGCGATTTCGACGTTGCCATCGCAACGGTCGAAGCGATGAAGGAAGTCCGCAAGTGCGCCCGCGTGCTCGGTCCCCGCGGCCTCATGCCCAACCCCAAGACCGGCACGGTCACGGACGATACCGCGACGGCCGTCAAGGAGGCCAAGGGCGGCAAGGTCGATTTCCGCATGGACAAGACGGGCAACGTCGCGGTGGTGGCGGGCAAGCGCAGTTTCGAAGAGGCGGCGCTCGTCCAGAACATCAAGGCCGTGATCTCCGCAGTCCAGTCCGCGAAGCCGGCGACCGTCAAGGGCGTCTTCATCAAGTCAATGAGCATCTCCTCCACCATGGGAGTAGGCGTGCCCGTCATAACGGCGACGGACGCCGAATAAGAGGAAGGAGAAACGCAAATGAGAATTGAAAAGATAGCCATTCTGGACGAAGTCGTTTCCCGCATCAAGGATTCCGACTACTGCTTCATCCTCAACTACGGCGGCGCCGGCGTTGCCAAGATGTCGAAGCTCCGCGCGGATCTGCGCAAGCTCGACAGCCGTCTGCTCGTGGTGAAGAACACCTACCTTGCGAAAGTCGCCAAGGAGAAAGGCTGGTCCGACGAGGTCAACTCCATGCTCTCCGGCCCGACTGCGGTCGTGACCGGCCACGGCGAGCCTACGGCCGTCGCAAAGGCGGTCATGGAATTCGTCAACGACAAGGATCTCTCGGGCAAGGCCTCCGTCAAGGGTGCCGACTACGACTCCAAGATCGTCGACGCGGCAATGGTCGAGGCCCTCTCCAAGGTTCCCGGCAAGGATCAGCTCAGGGCGACGCTCCTCATGCTCCTCAAGGAGCCTGCGACGCGTCTTGCGCGCGTCCTCTCCGAGAAGGCGAAGAAGGGCCCCTCCTCCGCCGAGGCCGCGGAAGGCAAGGGCGACGCGGCTCCCGCAGCCGAGGCGCCTGCGCAAGCATAAAGGAAATGGCACGCTCCCGGAATTTCCGGAGATTCCGGATTTTCCGGGGGAGGTCGAAAAACCAAAAAATTTCCTTCAGATGAAAAACGCTGAAGGTTGAACTAAAAAGGAAAACAAAAAATGACAAACGAAGAAATCATCAAGGAACTGTCGGGCAAGACCGTTCTCGAAATCAACGAACTCGTCAAGGCGCTCGAAGAGGCGTGGGGCGTTTCCGCCGCTGCGGCCGTCGCCGTCGCCGGACCTGCCGCCGGAGCCGCTCCCGCGGAAGAGAAGACCGAGTTCGACGTCATCCTCAAGGCCGCCGGTGCGAACAAGATCGCGGTCATCAAGGAGATCCGCGCCATTACCGGTCTCGGACTCAAGGATGCCAAGGACATGGTCGACGGCGCTCCCAAGAAGGTCAAGGAAGCCATCGCCAAGGAAGAGGCCGAGAAGATCGCCGAGCAGCTCAAGAAGGCTGGCGCGGAAGTCGAGGTCAAGTAATCCCGGTTTCCCGGAATCAGACAAAACGCCGTTCCCTCGAGGGCGGCGTTTTCTTTTTGCATCATGGGAAGCGAAATTGCGATTATCGCCGCGGCGGTGTCGTTCGCCGCCGCAGTTGCAATCCACCGCGCAATTTTGCTATAATACCGCCCGACATGTTTGAATTTTTCCGCAAATCGTCGATAGCAAGACTTTTGGCGGCGATGGTCGCCGGAGGTCTTGTCGGCGCCTTCGCCCCGGGGTGGGCGATCCGCGCGCTCAACTCGTTCGCCGGGACGTTTTCGCAGCTGGTGAAGTTCATCGTCCCGCTCATCATCTTCGGACTTGTCACGCCTGCCATAGCGGAAGCGGGACGCAGCGCGGGCAGGATGCTTCTTCTGACCATCACTCTCGCGTACGCATCCACGATACTCTCCGGAGCGTTCGGGTTCTGTCTTGCGGATGCGGTATTCCCCCGCATTCTTTCCGGTTCGGTTGCCGCGGCGGAGTCGGCGAAGTCGTATCCGGCCTACTTCACGCTGGCGATCCCGCCCGCAATGGGCGTGGTGACGGCGATGGCGCTCGCCTTCGTATTCGGGCTTGCAATGTCCGCCATGGAATGTCCCGCTCTTACGCGAGGCTTTGCGGAACTGAAGAAAGTCGTCGCGCGGGCGATAGGCAAGGTGGTCGTTCCGCTGCTTCCGCCGTACATCCTGACCGTAGTCGCCGATCTCGCCGCGAGGGACGTGCTCGCGAAGGTCGGAGGGCCTGCGCTCAAGATAATGCTGACGGCAGTCGCCGCGACCTGGGCCGTGCTTGTCGCGCAGTTCTGCATTGCCGGGGCGATAGCGCGGAAAAATCCGTTCAAGGCGCTCGCGACCATGCTTCCGGCATACTTCACGGGGCTTGGATGCTGCTCTTCCGCGGCCACTATACCGACCACCCTCCGTCAGGTCAGGGAGAACGGCGTTTCGGAAGAAACGGCCGACATGGTGGTTCCTCTTTGCGCGAACATACATCTTGCCGGAAGCATTGCCAAGATCGTGGTGTTCAGTGCGGGATTCCTGATGCTTGCCGGAGGCGGAATCGAAGCGGGCGCCTTCTTGAAATACGTCTTGATGCTCAGCGTCCTGGCCGTCGCCGCGCCCGGCGTTCCGGGCGGCATGGTCATTGCCGCCGCGCCGATCGCCGAGGCCGCGATAGGACTCGATCCGGAGCACTATGCGATGCTCATGGCCGCGTATCTCTCGATAGACGGAGTTGGAACGGCGTGCAATCTTACGGGCGACGGCGCAATCGCGCTTATAGTGGACAGGGCCAAAGGGAAGCGCGAAAGCGAAAGCGGAAGCAGAAATATTGACTAATTCCGTGCCGTTTGATATGCTATTTGTCGGCAGGCGGGCCACTCGCCGGACCGGAGGAATGAACATCAAGATTCTAAAACAACAGAAAGGCATCGAAAAAAATGAATATTCTCGTGACAGGCGGCGCCGGATTCATCGGCAGCCATACGGTGGTTGAACTCCTCCAGAGCGGACACGACGTCACAATCGTCGACAATCTGTGCAATTCGTCCGAGGTGTCGCTCGAGCGCGTGAAGCAGATAACGGGGAAGGCTCCCAAGTTCCGCAAAGTCGACATCCGCGACGCCAAGGCTCTCTGCGAGGTTCTCGAAAAGGACGGGCCTTTTTCGGCGGCCATCCATTTCGCCGCGCTCAAGGCCGTCGGCGAATCGGTCAAGATACCTCTCAAGTACTACGAGAACAATCTCGGCGGAACGTTCACGCTCCTCAAGTGCCTTGCGGAGCACGGATGCAAGAACATCGTCTTCTCGTCGTCCGCGACCGTCTACGGCCAGCCGAAGTCGGTGCCGATCCGCGAGGATTTCCCGACGCCCGGATGCACGAATCCGTACGGGTGGACCAAACTGATGATGGAGCAGGTGTTCAAGGACGTCCAGAAGTCCGATCCCGAATGGAACGTAATTCTTCTCAGATACTTCAACCCGATCGGGGCGCATCCGTCGGGGCTTATCGGCGAGGATCCGGCGGGCATTCCCAACAATCTTCTTCCGTACGTGGCGCAGGTGGCCGTGGGGCGGCTTCCGGAACTCAATGTGTTCGGCGACGACTATCCCACGGTGGACGGCACGGGCGTAAGAGACTACATCCACGTCGTCGACCTTGCGAAGGGCCATCTGAAGGCCATTGAGAAACTCGAAGCGAATCCCAAACTCGGACTCAAGATATACAATCTCGGCACGGGCAACGGATACTCGGTTCTACAGATCGTCAAAGCGTTCGAAAAGGCGTCGGGCAAACCCGTGCCGTACAAGATCCGTCCCCGCCGCGAAGGCGATATCGCCGAATGCTGGGCGGATCCGTCGCTCGCGCTCGCCGAACTGGGCTGGAAGGCGGAACGCGGAATCGAGGAAATGTGCCGCGACGCATGGAACTGGCAGAAGAACAATCCTTACGGATTCAATCCTCCGGCGAAAGCTTGATCACGCTTGAGGACATACTTGACGGATTAGAGGAAGCGCTTGCGCTCGAACGCGAACTCGGCGCAAGCGCCTTCGAGGTGGATCGTGCGCTGCTGGTCGCGCCGCCGGCGGCCGAGAAGCGGGAGAATCAGGAGCGGCCGGAGAAACCGGAAAAGCCGGAAATCCCCGAGGAACCGGGGAAACCGGATAAGCCGGAGCAACCGGAAAAGCCGAAGCTTCCGGAAAAACCGGAGATTCCGGCAGAGCCGGAAAAACCGGCGAGTCCGGTGCGCGGTGAATACGAGTTCGCGTTTCTTGCGGATGGCGTCCTCTCGCCGTCCGCAAGAGTGATGATGGAGAAGGTCGCCGCGTACATGGGCAAGACGCTGGAGACCGCGCCGCTGGTGTGCGACGGCGGACTGCCGCACGCCAAAATTCATATTGTGCTCGGCTCTACCGCCCTGAAAAAGTGGTTCCCGGGGAAAAGGGCGGCTCCGGGGCAGTGGTTCGACGCGGGCGGCGGGGCGGAGGCGGTCGTGACAAGATCGCCGGACAGGGTGTTGAAGGCGACGACAAAAGAGACTTTGCTCGATTTGAAAAAGGAGATGCAGGCAGTGTTCAAAACGGTTTTGCAAAGGATCAAACAGAAATGATACAGGAAAATTGCAAAGTGGCGTCCCACGTCGCCATATCCGGCGGGTACAGCTATCTTTCCCTCGAAGCGCCGGGGATGGCCGCATCGGCAGCGCCGGGCCAGTTCGTGCACGTAAGGGTGCCCGGCCTCGAGGAGACCGCGATAAGGCGTCCGTTTTCGATATTCGACGCCAGGGACGGAATTTTGACGCTGCTGTACAAGAACGTCGGACGCGGAACGGCCGCCCTGTCGAAAATCGCGCCGGGGGATGCGGTCGACGTTCTCGGACCGCTCGGACACGGCTTCCCGCTGAAGTGTTCCGGGACGGCGCTTCTCGTCGGAGGCGGATTCGGCGTGGCACCGCTCTATTTTCTCGCGCGACGCCTGAAAGAGGCGGGACACGCGGACATCGTCCTGTTCGCCGGCGGAAGGACCGCGCAGGATTTGCTGGCTCTCGACAGATTCGAGGCCCTCGGGGTGGAAGCGCGCGTTGCGACGAACGACGGGTCGGCCGGTGCGCAGGGGCTTGTGACGGTTCCTCTCGACGGTTGCACGGCGCAGCTCTCGAAGGATGGCAAAGCGTTCGAGTTTTTCGCCTGCGGACCCGATCCGATGCTGAAGGCCGTAGCGTCCAGGGCGGTCGAATCGGGCGCGAAAGGGTGGATTTCGATGGATCGCCACATGGTATGCGGCGTCGGCGCGTGCTACGCGTGCATACAGAAGACGGTGCGCGGCAATTCGCGCTGCTGCATCGAGGGGCCGGTTTTCTCCGCGGCGGATCTTGTATGGTGAAAGGAAGTTTGCGATGATCTATTTCGTGATAGCGATGGAGTGCGAAGCGCGCACCGTGATTGACAACATGAAAGACGCCGCAGCGGGGCGCGAGCACGGGTTCGACGTCGTGCGCGGGACGCTCTGCGGGACGCCTGTCGCCGTAGTGACGTCCGGAGTCGGCAAAGTGCCCGCCGCCGCGGCTGCGCAGATGGCGGTGGAGGCGGGCGCGGAGGCCGTTGTGAACGTCGGGGTCGCGGGCGGACTGCCGTCCGGAATGAAACCCGGCGACTTCTTCGAGGCGGACGCGGCGATCCAGTACGATTTCGACCTTTCCGCGCTGACCGGCATGCCGGTCGGCACGCTCAACGGACGGACGGACCCCAGGCTGCCTCTCGACACGGTCGGACACTGCGCCGCGTGCACGGTCGCCACGGGCGACAGGTTCAACGACAGCCCGGAAGACCACGCATTGATAACGGACACGATGAAATGCGGCGTACGGGACATGGAACTCGGCGCCGTCGCGCAGATTTGCGAGCGGAATTCCGTTCCGCTGTATTCCCTCAAATGCGTATCGGACGTCTACGGCAGCGGCGCCACGACAAGCCAGTTCGAAGAGAATCTGTCAATGTGCCTGAAGCGCCTGACGGCCGAAATCCCGGCTTATTTCGAAAAAGTGAAAGCGAAAAGGAGCCGCAAAGATGTCTGAAGAGCAGGAACGCGAAACGCAGGAATACCTTGCGCGCATCCGCCGGACGATAGCGGAATCCAACCGCGTCATGGAGGCGGCGAAGTTGCGCATGGACGAAACGGACCGGATGCTCGAATCGCACGGACTCACGCGCGATCAGGTGCTGGGGATGCATTTCTCCCAGGCGCAGCGCGAGGCGGTCGACGGCGAATTGAGGCGGCGCGGAATGGAGCCGGTGGACTGGGAGGATGTGGACGGCGGTGCCGAAAGCGCGGACAATTCCGGCTATCCCGTCTTTCCGGACGCCAGCGACGCGCCCTCTTCCTCCGACGAACTGGCCGAGCGCCAGAGAAAATTCGGCATGATGATGAAACCTTTTCAGATTTGAAGTGTAATGATGTCAGAAAGAAAGGAGCAAGACTATGGCAATACAACTTGAACCTACCACTATAGCGGCGCAGACAGCGGCCGCGATGATGCAGAACGAGGCGCCACTCGCCAAGACGGACAAGACGGCGCCGGTTCTCGGGGGGGAAAACGTGAAAGTCACGTCCGCCGCGACGACCGATCTCGAAAAACTCGTCGCAAGCCTCAAAAACGAGAGCGATGCGGTGCGGCAGAGCGTCTCGCAGCGGCGCACGGCGATTCTTTCCACCGTCCTGGACTCCATGGCGGACAAGATAACCGCCGCCGAAAAGGAGAATCTCCTGAAAATGCAGGAACTCGAGGTCGAGAAGGGCAAGTACCAGAAGGAACTGGCCGTTTACAATGGCAGCAAAGCGGTGATGGAGGCGCTCATAGATTCGCTCGACAAGCAGATCGAGCAGGCCGTCCGGGACGGAGCGGAACACCGCGAGCAGGTCGAGAAGCTCAAGAAGCAGCGGAGCGAGGAGCAGGCCAAGCTCGACGGAATAAACGCGTCCATCAAATCCGTCACGGCCAAAATCGCGGGCGTCGACACCAAAATCGCCGAATGCTCGAAGGCGATCGCATCGTCCACGCTGACCGAGGTGTACGCCGCGCTCCGCGCCGCGACGGGCGATGACAATTCCGGGACGGAGGTCGCGGAGACGCACGCCGACCGCGAAAAGCAGGAGGCCAAGAACGTCGCGTTCGACATCGCCCTGCACATCAGCGCGGCGCTCGACAAGCTCGACGGCCAGATCCGCGCGGCGCTCGACGAGGCCCAGATGAAAGTCGTGGGCTGAAGGTGCTTCAATAAACCAAAACAATAAAAGGAGATGCAAAAATGCAGAAAATAGACACGGCCAAGGTTGCAGAAGGCGTAAAAAAACTCATTGAGACGGGCTCGACCCTCAAGCAGCTGAAAGGCGTATCCAACAGCGAACTCGAAGCGGTCTACTCGCTCGCGTTCGGCTACTACCGCACGGGCAAGTACGAAGAGGCGTCCAAGCTCTTCCAGTTCCTCGTCATGTTCGACCACCTGAACGCGAAGTTCTGGTTCGGAATGGGCGCGGTGCAGCAGGCCATGAAGGATTACCAGAGCGCGGCCTCGTCCTACGGCTACTGTTCGTTCCTGAATCTCGAGAACCCCAAGCCCCAGCTGCACGCGGCGGAGTGCTTCCTCGCCCTCGGCGACAAGCGCAACGCGGCGAGCTGCCTGGAGGCGCTGAACGAATACTGCCCCAAGGACACGGACATCGGCCGCGAATACCGCGCCAAGGCCGAGAACCTCCGCAAGATGATCGGCGAGGAAGCGTTCGAAGAACTTGCGAAGGAAGACGAAGAACTTGCGAAAAAAAGTATGTAACCTTTACCGCGCTTGCGTGTATACAGGGCGAAGGAGGTTGAAACCATGCCAATAGAACTAAACACTAAGACACCGAACACCCAACTTGACGGAACCCAGTTCGAGCAGATCGGTAAAATGGGCGGAGACTCTACGAAGCTCAAGGAGATCGTAGACAAGACCGTGGAGATCCTGGCCGGAACAAACGTCAAGATCACGCGCGGCGACGACGCCTCCGCGAACGGCATCGCCGAAAAGAAGACGAGCGGCGCGACCAACATACCCGTCCTGGACAACCCGGACGACGCGAAGGCCATGGAGGCCAATCTCGCGAAGCTCATCTCCTATCTGCAGCTCGACAACCAGGAGCGGCAGACGAGGATGGCCAAAGACCGCATCGACATGCAGAAGGCCGGGCTCGACACGGAGCAGAAGGACCGCATGAAAGAGATCGACGAGTCCATCAAGAAGATGGAAAAGGCCGAGAAGGCCGCCAAGATCAGCCGCATATTCGGCTGGATCGGCGCGGTTCTCGCAATCGCGGCCGCCGCCGTGCTTACCGTTGTGACCGGCGGTCTTGCGGCGGGTTTCGCGATCGCCGGAGCGGCTCTTGCCGTGACCTCGCTTGTGCTGAACGAGACGGGGGCGATGGACACGATAATCGAGAAGCTGGCCGACCATCTGCAGGAGAAATACGGCTGGGACAGGAACAAGGCCATGCTGGCCGCGTCCCTCATCATCAACATCTCGATCATGGTGCTTCAGCTGGGATGCAGCGTGGGCAGCATGGTCGCAGGAATCGCGGCGGCCGGCAAGGCGGCTGCGGACGCGGCCGCCACAGGCGCAAAGGTTGCGGGAGAAGCGACAAAGATATCCGCTGCGACCCTGCAGACGGCGAGGCAGCTCCAGACCGCCATTACCGTCGCCAACACAGGCACAGGCTTCATGTCGCTCGCCTCGACCGGCGTCTCGACCTACCTCTCGTACAAGTCCGAGAGCGCGAAGGCCGACACTACCGAACTCGAGAAGTTCGTCACGATGCTCCAGCAGCGTCTCGACGAGAGCCAGGAGGAACTCCAGAAGATTCTCGAACAGATCCAGTCGGGCATCGGCATGATCGCCGAGCTGATATCCTCGTCGACCGAAACGAGCGACGCAATCGCCCGGAATATCGGGCAGATGGCGTAAGGGGGTTGAAAAGTCGAATCGCCGGGAGTTCGAAAAAAAATGTAACCTTCGAACTCCCGGCGTGTAAACAGGACGACGGACAACCAAGGGGCAACTGACAAAGAAAGAAAGGAATCCAGCAATGAGCATAGGAATTGATACATCGACAAGGGGAGTCAACTGGGAGACGCTCCTCTCCTCGCTCGGCGACGTCCAGAAGACGGACGCGGTCGACGGCAAGCAGAACTTCACCATCACGACGACGGTCGACGGCGAGACGAAGACGCTGAACGTCAGCGTGCCGGACGACCTGGAGATACCGGAGACGGTCGACCAGGGGACGCTTGAAGGGCTTGTCGACAAACTCAAGGACACGGGTCTCGGTTTCACCGACGAACAGGTGCTGCAGATGAAGGACTCGATTGCCAAGTTCTTCGCCCAGACCGAAGACGCGATTAAATCCACCGCGTCCAACTCGACCGGAAAAGTGCTCTTCGACCTTTACGCGCTAATGGCGCTGATGATCGAAGTGGCGCAGTCGCAGCGCGACGCGGCCCGTGAAATGCGCACGGCCGAGAACCTGGCCATCCAGAAGGCGATCCAGAACCAGGCGGACGACCAGCGCGCGGCCGCAATGGTCGGTCTGATCGTCGGCGTCACATGCGGTCTCGCAAGCGCCGCCGCCTCGATCGGCCTGATGGTCGGGCAGGGCATCGCCGCGAACACGCAGAACAAGATCATGGCGCAGTCCGGCGCGGACGCGGCGAAGACGCATTCCCAGACGCTCCAGAACATCGACTCCACTGCGAATTCGCATGCCAAGCTCGCCCAGATGCAGACCAAGGTCGGCGGAGAAATATCAAACGAGGTGACTGCGGAGTTCACCCAGCAGCTCGAGGGCGGCGCGGCCGGCAACCTCAAGACAAAGCTCGACGAGGCGATTGGCGCGAACAACGCAGCGAAGCAGGAAGTCGCCAACAGGACGCTGGAGCTCGACACGGCCAAAGAAGTGGCCGCCAGCAAAGTCGATGCCAGGGACATCGCCCAGAACGCCCACAACACAAAGCTCCAGGCCGTTGAAGCGAAGACCGCGGAGGTGCAGACCAAGGCCGAGGCGGTCAACCAGAAGCAGGCCACCTACGACCAGCTCAAGAACGGCGGCAATGCGACCGAAGAGCAGTTGAACAACGCCAAGGCAGAGCTCGACACGGCGAAGGCCGAGCTCGACACCGCGAAGGCCGGGCTCGAGACCGCCAAGGCGGAGGAGGGGACCGCAAAGGCCCAGTACGACGCAGCGCAGAAAGCCGTCCAGGACCAGGACGTGAAAGTTGCCCAGGCCCAGCGCGACCTCGGACTCGCCAACGACAAGCTCACGGCGACCGAAACGGACCTGTCAAAGGCCAGGTCCGACTATGTCAAGACCGTGCAGGACGTCGCTGCGCAGTACGAGGAGAAGTACCAGACCGCTCTCGAACGGCAGGCCAACCCGCCCCCCGGCGCCGACAAGGCGCAGCTCAAGGCCGATGTCGCCGCGGCAAAGTCCAAGATGGAGATGGCGTTCGCGAAGGAGGCGCAGCTTCTTTCCGAGGATGGCGTTATGACGCCGACCGAGAAGAAGGATCTTATCGCAAACGCGCGCGCCCGCGTCGATCTCACGACAGACCGCGCGACGCGCCGCACGGACTTCAAGTCCTCCGAACGCAGGATGGCGCTGCTCGTCGGCATCAACAACATCAACCAGTCGATCAACCAGGTCACGCAGTCCATGGCGTCGAACCTGTCGGCCACGAGAAACGCCGAGGCAACGCGCCAGGGCGCCGATGCGAAGAAGGAAGAGGAAATGCTCGACCAGACGAGAGATCTGTTCCAGCAGGAGCAGAAACTGATCGAACAGGTCATCCAGCTCTTCTCGTCGGTTATCCAGGCCGAGAACCAGTCCATGCGCGACGCGATCCAGGCGTAATGATCGCGGGAGACGTTCCCGCGCAGGAAGAAAACGGTTCCGCATCCTCTCCGGTTGCGGAACCGCTTTTGGCTGAACGCATTGCCGAATACAAGGAAAGGAGCATCGGGAAATGAAGATTCCCGGATTGGGAATTCCGGTTTGCGCCGCGGCGGCGATTCTGGCGCCGGCGTTGGCGCCCGCATCGGAGGGAACGGGCAAAACGGCGGACGGCGGCGATGCGCCGCCGCCGCTGCGCATCGCCTACAACTACTGCACACTCTCCTACACATTCGCCTATTATTCCGATGCCGAGTGGGACGCCGAGATAGACCGTCTCGCGAAAGCCGGGTACAATGTCGCCCTCGTCCTCGACGGCACGTACAAGGTCTGGCAGGAGACGTTGCGCGAGGCCGGTTTCGGCGAAGAATCCATTCTCGCGTTCCTTCCCGACGAGTGCGCGCGCGCGTGGTGGCTGATGGACAATCTCGCCGGCGAGGGCGGGCCCCTCGATCAGGCGGCGATAGAAGCCGACGCCGCGCGCGGGCGGCGCATCTGCGCAAAGATGCGCGAGAAGGGTGTCGAACCGCTTCTACAGGGGTTTTTCGGCATGTGGCCCGGGGAAAATCCCCGGGCGGCCGGGATGGAAGGCCTGCGCCTCCTTCCGCAAGGCAAATGGCTGTGCTACGAGCGTCCGCCCATAATAGATCCGGCATGTCCCGCGTTCGCCAGGCTCGCCGCATCCTGGTACCGCAATCTCGAAAAGGTCTACGGCGTCAAGCCCAGGTATCTGGCGGGCGACCTGTTCCACGAGGGCGGCAAGACCGGCGGCGTGGACGTGACCGCGGCCGCGCGCGCGGTGCAGTCCGCCCAGCAGAAGGCGTTCCCGGGCGCCGCATGGGTAGTACAGGGGTGGGGGGAGAATCCGAGTAAGGAGCTGCTTGCCGGACTCGACCCGCGCTTCACGCTCATCGAGGCGCTCGTGTTCGACATGAGCGTATTCTCGCGGGAAGAATCTGTCTGCGATATCGATTTCGGGGAATTCCCCTGGGTCTGGTGCGAGGTTCTCAATTTCGGCGGCAACCACGGACTTTACGGCAACCTCAAGACTTTCGCAAGACTGGGGCGCGCCGCCAAGGGGAAGGGCGCGAAGACGTTCCGCGGGTACGCTTCCCTTTCGGAGGGATTCTTCACGAACCCGGTCTGCAGCGACCTCTTCGAGGAGATGATGAGGCGCCCTGCGGGGAGCGAGATGACGGACGCGGAACTCGCCGCGTGGCTCGATGCGTGGGTGGACAAACGATACGGTCTTTCCGCCGCAGATCCGGACTCCGGCCTGAAACTCCGGCTTCATCAGGCCTGGCGGATTCTCGCCGCGACCGTCTATGCATGTCCGCGCCCGCAGCAGGGAACGGTCGAGAACCTGATGTGCGCCCATCCGTCGTTCGACGCAAAGCGCGCCAGCTCGTGGGGGCCGGACGAAGGATACTGGTTCGACGATTCGCGGCTTGCGGAGGCGCTGGAATGTCTGGAGGAGGCGGCGCGCGGGATGAAGTCCGCAAATCTCGACCGCGACATTTACGACCTGAAGCGGCAAATCGGCGCAAACAGGTTCCGCGCGCTCCTGCCGCGCCTCAAGGCGAACGACAATGCCGCGTACGCGGAGTGCGGGGAGCTTTTCGATTCAATCTGCCGGATCCCGCCGTCTGGCGTTCCTCCGGAGTTCCGTCTCGCGACATGGGAGGCGCGGGCCAGGGCGCGTGCGGGAGAGCGCGGCGTCAAGGCGTGGCGGCGGATGGTTACGGAGTGGGCTGGCGCGAAATACGGCCGTACGGAGCTTGCCGACTACGCCAACCGCGAATATTTCGAACTTCTCCGCGACTACTACATCCCGCGCTGGCGCGAGTTTCTGAAAACCCGCAGATTCCGGGTTGACAAAAGCGGGTGCGATTCGCTATAATTTGAGTATGAAACCGATTAGACTTGAAACAATGCTCCTGCTCGCCGTCTGCGCCGGGTGCAGGATTCTCGAAACGGGTTACGGAGACGACAACATCATAGTCCGCACTTCGGCGGACACCGTCTCGTCGGCGGTAGGCACCGCCAAATCAACGGTCTCGTGGACCGGAGAGCGCGTACTTTCCTTTGCGGACGATATCACGGGCGACCGGCAGATCCGGCTTATCGGAATCGGCGAACATGCCGCGTCCGCGTACCGCAACCACCCCAATCTGCCGGAAGGGTTCCGTCCGCTTTCCGCGGCGGAGTTCGCCGCTTTGCCGCTTCCCGCAGACCGTTACGTCTACGACCCGTCTACCGGCTACCTTGAGGATTCCGGCGGCACCGGTTTCGGCGCCCGCCTTTCGCAAAACGCGGACGGGTCCGAAATCGTGGTGGCCTTCCGCGGCTCCAACGCGCCCGGAGAGGATGCAAATTGGATGCAGGACTGGATAGACGACGCGCATCAGGGCGGCGGCGGGACGCCGCTCCAGTATACGTACGGCGCCGAAACGCTTGCGGCCGTGCGCAAGGCGTTCCCCGATGCGGACGTTTCCGTCGCGGGGCACTCTCTCGGCGGCGGAATCGCGGCCTACTCCACGATCGGACTCGAGGAGCCGGGAAAACTTTCCTGCACCACCTACAATGCGGCAGGCATATCGAGCATAACGCTTCTCTCGCTCCCGAAGGACACGCTCGAGAAGGCGGCCTCGCGCATAGTGAACGTCCGCAGCAAGGGCGATCCCGTTTCGGCGATACCCGGCACGCAGCTTGTCGGCGACATTCTGGAGGTGGACAACCTCCGTTTCGCCAACCATTCGATCGACGGACTCCTGACCGACATGCGCCGCCGCGCTGAAGGCCGCAGGTCTGGGTGGCTGCGCGACTTTTTCGACGATTGATCCCGCCGCAGCTGCGATGGAAGTTTTTTGTCAGATTCCGGTACGATCTGTTCCTATGGCGGTAAGACCGCGGAAATTCCGGATCCCCGCCGCGGGGGCCGGACGTCCGCAGCTGCGTCGACAGCATGCTTGTAAAACAGAAATCAAGGAGACATATATGAAAAATACGGCAATTATCACATTCGCTATCGCAGTCGCCGCTTGCGTCTGCCGGGCCGACACGAAAACAGTGTGGCGCGACGCCCAGGGGCGCGTGCAGGGGACGATGACGACGGACAACTACGGCAAAACCACATACCGGGATTCGATGGGGCGGGTGCAGGGAACGCAAACCACGGACAATTACGGGAAAACCACGTGGCGCGATTCGATGGGACGCGTGCAGGGGACGATGACGACGGACAACTACGGCAAGACCACGTGGCGCGATTCCATGGGACGCACCCAGGGGACGATGACAACCGACAGATACGGCAAGACCACCTGGCGCGATTCGATGGGGAGAGTCCAGGGAACGGCCACTACGGACAAATACGGCAAGACCACGTACCGCGATGCAATGGGACGCGTTCAGGGTACGAAAACGGTCAGGTGACGCCGGGCGGACGCGGATTTGAAATACCGCAGCGTCATATTCAAGGCGGTGCTGACCGCGTCTGCGGCCGCGGCGCTGGCGCCGCAGCCGTCTTTCGCCGCCGGCGAAGCGGGATTCGGGGAATTGCGCGGAAAGGCGAAAGCCGAGTTCGCATCGGCATACCGTTCCACCTCCAGCGGCCTGCTCGACACCTGTCCGGTGGCGACGCAGTCGCTTGACTGGAATCTTTCCCTCGCCGGCTGCGGATATCTCGAAGGATACTTTTGGACCATCAGCTCCCTCCACAACAGACAAAGGGAGCAGCACCGTGTGCTTTTCTACGATTTCGAGACGTCGATCCGGTACGGATACCCCGTTCGCATCGCTGAAGGCGTGAAACTTTCCACAAGCGTCGGGCCGTACTTCGACCTTCCTTTCGGATACCCGCGTGCACACATGAAATGCTGGGGGACGTACGCCGTGCAGAGGCTTGACAATCCATGGCTCGTGCCGTACTGGAAGGGGCTGTGGATCGTCGAGCCGACGCGCCGCGGCCGCGTCTGCTTCGGCGTCGAGAAGAAATTCGGGCTTCCCGGAGGTCTGTCGCTCACTCCGTTCGCGGAGACGACGTGGATGGACAAGCGCCGGTTCGACAGGCGCTACGGCGCCGAACCCGAGAAAGGCGGGCTGCTGGGCGGCGCATTTGCGGTCACGCTAATCGGCGTCCAGGCGAAATGGGCGGTCGGCGACAATGTTTCCATAACCGCGATGGCGGCCATGTGCGACACTGTCAACCGGCAGGCGCGCCAGGCGACCAGAAGGTCGGACGCCTATTACGCAAAAAACGACTGGCCGGTTTTCCGGCTCGGCGTCGAATACGGCTTTTGAATTTTCCGTATGGACTAATTCCTGCGATTATGGTATAATCAATAATCAAATCTGCGGCGGATCAAGGGGCGACTGCCGCGGACTTAAATAAACGCCCCGTTTCAGGAGAGAAGCAAATGCACAGGACTATGTTGGCTTGGTCCGCGCTGGTGGCTGTTTGTATTGCGGCCGGGTGTAAGACCGAGATGAAAGATTCGAGCGGCAATCCCGTGGTGGACCGGTCGGGGAATACGGTTATGGTGTCGGGTTCGACGCAGGAAAGGATCGAGAAGGTCGCTCCCGCCATCCGCTCCGGGATTCGCACTGAGATCGAAGCGATCGTGAAGAACGATGGCGTTTCCGCCGCCGCGTCAGCCGGAATCCCGGAGGAGAAGCTGAAATCGCTCGCAGGGCCCGACGCGACCCCCGAAGACATCGAGGCGTTGAAGACCCTCGTCGGGGCCGAGGCCGACAAGTACCTCAAGGAGACTGTCTATCCCGAAACCGTCGCGGCGACCAAGAAGGCGATGGAGAGCGCCGTCGACAAGTATATCGCCGCGTCCCAGTTCAAGCAGGCGACCGCGGTGGTGTCCAACGTCAAGAAGACCGGGATCGCCGAAATCGACGGTCCCGTCCTCGCTTGCGCCGAGGAGCTGAACAAGGCGAAAATCGTCAAAGCCTATTCCGATTCGATAATCGCCAAGGTCGATCCCTACGTGGACAAGTGCATCTCGTCCGGCAAGTACGACAAGGCGCGTGAAGCGCTGTGGCGCTCCGCCACGACCGGCAACTCCGATGTGGACGCGGCGGTGCGCACCCGCGCCATCGAACGGATGCACACTGTCGTCAACCCCGCCGAGTGGACCTTGATCGAGACCGAACTCAAGGACAAGGTCGCGTCCCTCGCGGCCGAGAACGAATATGACGCCGCCATCGACTGGCTCAAGGCCTATCGCCGCGTCCGCACGTATTCGTTCATACTCGACGAGAAGCTCAATGCGGTCAAGGACGAACTCGTCAAGATCGGCATCGCCGACGAGAACGTCCAGCCGATTCTCGAAGCGACCGGCAAGCTCGTCGGCGAGGCGGCCAGGATTCTCGACATGACCGACGTGACGACCAATTCGGTCACGACGATCTCCGGCGCCGAGACTTCCGGTTTCGAGCCCGACATCGAAGCCTACAAGGCGAAACTCGAGGAATACCGCAAGATGCTCGTGCGCTACGATTGCACCGAGGCCAACGCCGACGCGATCGCCGGAAAGTTCGACCGCGACGTTGCCCCGCTTATCGCTTCGCTCAGCAAGCCCGGCACCAAGGAGAACGACACGGTCGAGACGAAAGCGTTCCTCCAGCTCGGCACTGGCGCGCTGAACGCCCGCATCGACAAGCTTGTCGCCGCGCTGATCGCCGATATCGAGCAGAAGAAGGCGGCCTACCTCAAGGCGATGCGCGAAGCGCAGATCCAGGCCGCGATAGACGATCTCGTCGCAAAGGTCAAGCAGCTTGTCGCCGACGGCGAGTACGCCCAGGCGCGCGAAGCCGTCTGGGAAGCGACTTCCACCGAGGATGTCGAATTGAACGCCAAGGTGCGCGAGACAGGCATGGAACTGCTGCTCACTCTCGTCAACCCCTCCAACTGGAATGCGATCGAGAAGGAGTTCGCGGACAAGGTCGCCGAGGCTGCGGAAAGCGCCGCGTACGACGAGGCCATCGAGTGGGTCGAACAGTATCCCTGCATCCGCACGTACACGTCCGTCATCGACGCGAAGCTCGACAGCGTCAAGGATGAACTCGTCAAGCTCGGCGTCGCCGCCGACAAGGTCGATCCCGTCGCCGAGGAAACATGCAGGGCCACGGTCGAGGCCGAGCGCCTGGCGAGCCACGTGGACACTCTGCGCACGCTTCCCGCCGGCGAGAAGGTCGCCGTTCCCCTGGACGACTACGAGAAACTCCTCGCCGGCTATCGCAAGGCTCTCGTTCTGAACGACTGCACCGAGGCCAATGCCGATGCGCTCGCGTCCGGTTTCGACGCGAAAGTCCGTCCCTTGATCAATCTCCTTTCGGCCACCGAGGAGAAGACGGTTCTTCTGCTCGGCTCCAATGCCGTCAACGACCGCCTTGCGGCTCTGCGTGCAAAGACGGTCGAGGTTCTCAAGAGCGCCAAGTACAAGCACGTGTTCACCGACCTCATCGCGAAGGTCTCCGCCGCCGTGGAGGAATCCCGCTTCGGCGACGCGCGCAACATCATCCGCGACGTCGGGCTTGTCGGAGACGCCGACTGGGACGCCCGCATCTACGCCACGCGCGTCGGTCTTCTGAACAGCATCGTCAACCCCGCCCAGTTCGCTTCGCTAGCGGCGGAAATCGACGCCAAGAAGGAGGAGCTGTTCTCCGAAAAACGCTATGAGGAGTTCTGCGAGTACGCCGAAAACTACGAGTACGTGCACGATACGTACGAGCAGATCGCCCAGGCGCTCGAGCAGATCAAGGTCGCGATGGTCGGTTTGACGATCGCCGGGGAAGATGCCGCTGTCTACATCGATTCGCTCTCCGCCCGCATCCGCGAGGCCATGGAGAAGCGCACCGGAGTATACAAGGTCGACACCGACAAGGATCTCACGGAGCTTGAAAAGGCTCTCGCCGAACTTGAAAAGGGAATTGTCGCGCAGTACTGCCGTCCCGACGAGGTCAAGAAGTTCTGCGAGGTTGTGAAGGCGGAAATTCTCGCGCTGATCTCCAAGACCCCCGATCCGATGACGACCTGGGAGATGAACGAAGCCCTCGCCGCGCGCCTGCGCGGGTATGCCGAAGCGACCGCCGCGCTTGTCGTGGAACGCGATGCGGAAAACGCGGCTGCGGCGTACGCCAGACTTCTCGAGGAGATAGACGCCGAGGTTTCGTTCGATTCGCAGATTGCAATGGCCGAGGACGCCATCGCCAAGCAGCTCGGAATCAAGTGCCCCGATGCGCACCTCAAGGTCAACGCGCTTCTCGGCGAGTACGCCCGCACGATGAGGCTGCTCAAGCTTGGCAAGGCGCTTGACGCCGGCCAGAAGACGGTCATGCTTCTCGGAGGCGCCTACCTGGATCAGCCGGCCGTCATCGACCGCGCGCTCGAACTCGGAGCCGACATCAACGGTACGTCGTCGCGCGATCCGCTTGCGCGCACTGCGGTGCTTGTCGCGATCCAGCAGGGACACAACTCGCTCTTGAAGCATCTTGCCTCCGCAAATGCGGCGCTCGGCGTTTCCGACGCGAACGGCGACACCGCGCTCCACTATGCCGTCACGCGCGGCAACCTCGCCGTAGTCAAGGCGATGCTGGCCAAGAACGACGTGAACGCGGCGAACAAAGCCGGCGAGACCGCGCTCTTCATCGCTGCGCGCAAGAACCAGGCCGCTCTCGTTGAAGCGCTGATCGCGGCGAAGGCCGACGTCAACGCCGTCAACGCGGCCAAGGCGTCCGTCATGGACGCCGCCTGCCTCGCCGGCAGCCGGGACGTTCTCGATGCGCTTGACGCCGCCGGAGCAGCGTACGGTCCCGCGCAACTCGCCATCGCCGCCGCCAAAGACCATATCGCAGTCGCGCAGTGGCTCGTCGGCAAGGGTGTCGATGTCAATGCACCCGGCGTGATGCAGGCTGCGGTCTGCAAGTCCGCAACCAAGCGCTACCTCGTCCACGAGGGCGGATTGCCAGTTCCGTGCGGCGAGGGATGCGCCTGCGCCGTGACCGCCGGATGCTGCGGCGACAACTGCAAATGCGCTGCGGCCGCCGGAAGCTGCGGCGGCAAGGTTTCCGAAAAGTAAACGGCAGTCTGTCAGATAAGAAAAACTCCGCCGCCCGGGAAGCCCCGGACGGCGGAATTTTTTCTTAGGCGAAATTTCACAAATCTTTGCTTGCATGTATGCGCATTTTTTGTTAGAATTAAAGCGATGCACTGCGGGCGGGTTCCCCCGTGCAGGTGAAGATTGCTGCAAATAAGGGAAAAACAGTAAAAAAGGAAAACCTACATGAGTACGCTTACAACGAAAATCACGCGAGCCGCACTCGCGCTGTGCTTTGCGACGCCACTGGTGTCATGGGCAGACGCGATTACCGCCGTCAACCCGGTAACGGGCGAAACGGAGACGTATACTTATAAGTTCACAGGGACCGACATATGGAACGGGACCGAATATTGGCAGGATTCAAATGGTGACAATCCCTCCGCCGTTCCTGCCAAGTCGGGCGATAATATCTGGGCCCCAATCCTTTTTGCCGGTGATACCATCAACATCAATGCGTCCATGTCGGTAGAGGGCTGGAACCTGCGAATGGGCCTCTACAACGGCGCGAGCGTCACGCTGAAAAATCTCCAAAAGCTGCAGGGCGGCCTCGGCATGTGGATCACAGTCGATAGTTCCTCACACTGCACAATTGAGGCCATGGCGAACAAGAAACTGGCGAATGCAAATCCACTGTGCCTCTATTCCGCCAACGAGGGCGGCATTGCGTGGACGCAGGAGCTTTCAAGTTCCGGCAATGAAAGCGGCGATACGGCCATGCCGTTTCACTATTATCTCGCCGGCAACGGCACCGTCGCCTACAACGGCGGCATCGCGGCGGCCGCGGGCGGCGCGCATGTAATCAAGCAGGCCGACGTCACGCTCTCCGGCAACTCTGAAGTCGTTTCGAAGACCCTCGTTTCATTCACTTCTTCTTCCACGACCTTTACGGCCGACGCCGCTATCAAGGTCAAGAATGGTGACAACGTTCTCAAGACCGTTTATCTTACAAGCGTGACGACTGCCGATGACACAACTCTTACGGCAGAAGATGATGTCGGCGCGTGCGAACTCGTTCAGACACCCACAGGCATCGTCCTTTACTATGTTGACGGCGATCCCGCCGATGTGAATGTAGAAGAAAAGACATACAAGCCCTCCATCAACATCAACTTCACAAACGGTGCGAGCAACGGCCTTACGACACAATCCGATGTCGGACTTTCCGGCTATGAGGTTCCCGGCACTTCTTGGAACAATTATGTGGTTGCGAACAGCACTTTCAGCACTGTCAACGCTGTCGATTCCACGGGCGCGGCCTCCGCAATGTCTGGTGTGAGCGTCACGATTTCCGGCACGCGCGGCAGCTATAGCTGTGGCAACCTCACGCCATCGAGCAACCCGCTTCACGGCTATATTGACGAGAATGGAAACAATCCCACACCGACGGTCACTGTTACTGGCATTCCTTACTACAAGTATCGCGTCCTCGTTTATCATTCGACGGACTCGGGAAGCGTCCCGTTTGGCTATGACACCATCAATGGCAAGAACTACACGTATGAAAACGACGCCTTGTCGGAAGGCACGACGGCTTGGGGCAATGCAGGTGCACAGGATAGCGCCAACGCGATTGCTGAAGGCGGCAATGTTCTCGTGACAGAAGCGCTTTCCGGCTCTACCCTTACGGTTGTTGGACACCGCGCAGGTGGAGCTTCTAATGCGAGAGGCTGCATTGCGGCTATCCAGATCATCGAGGTCAAGGCTGATGTCGGCGAGAACGACCTTGAGATTCCCGTCTCCGGCGATACCCAATATACGGTCGAAGAAACAAAAGAGCTTTCCGGCACGGTTTACTTGACCGGTTTGGGTACGCTTACGCTCGCTGGCGAGAACAAGATTTCCGCAGCCACCATTGAAATTGGCGGAGGAGTAACACTGGTTGTCAACGCCGACCGTCTTGACGCCACCACCTTTACCGGCGCTGGCACGGTTGTGTATGATGGTTTGCAGCCGGAAACAACCAAGGGTTTCGATAATTCTGCCTGGACAGGCACCGTTTGGGTGAAGAATGTCGGCGATACGTTAAAGGGCGAAGCCACAGACGCAAAAGTCACCACTCGTCTTGGTAGCGATACAACGGACGCTACAAGCAACGAATTGAACAAGTGGGGCAATGCCAACTCCTTCGTCAAGTTCACGAATGTCCGCGCTTTCATGGCCAAAGCCGATGTTCCCTGGACGCTCGTCCTCGAAGACGATGACACGAACTACGCCTGGTACAACAACGAGGGCTGGACGGCTCGCTCTATCACAATTGCCGCGCTGAAGGGCGACGGCACTTTCTGGGATATCAACGACGGCGGCTGCCGCCCGTACCTGAACTTTGGCGACGCCTCGCAGTTCACGGGCACCATCAAGGCGCTGGGCAAGCAAGTGTTCCTCAATGACACAACCAATATTGGTGATGCGTCGTCTGGTCTCGCCGGGCGCATTACAGTTCCCGCAAACCAGACGTTGACCGTCGCATCTGGCAAGACATGGCACACCAGCAACGGTCTCGTGGTCAATGGCACGCTCAATGTCAATGGCACTCTTGCGAGCGACAGCACTACCGCCGCAGTTTCCGGCTCCGGCACGGTCGTCTTCACCGGCTCTGCTCCCTCGCCCACCGGCGACGCCTGGTGGAAGAACGCCAGCTGGACGGGCACCGTGCAGATGAAGGATGTCACAAATCTGGTTGGCGGAACAAATTGGACTGGCACGAATTTCCTGCCGAACGATTACGGCAATACGGGTTCCGTCCTCGAACTTTACAACTGCTCCGGCTGGTTGCCGAATAATAACAACTATCAGTGCACTGTTCCGCTGAAAGTCACCGGCACGCTCACCATCAACGACGGTATATCCGGCAACAAATTCGTCATTAGCCATTTGAGCGGAAGCGGTGCAATTCACACGACGAGTAATGGTGCTACCACTACTTTGCAGATTCTGGAGGCGGACGGGTTCACCGGCTATGTGCAGCTCAACTCCAAGCGCGTTGTATTTGGCAATATGCTGCCTTCCGAATACACCGTTGGCAACATTTATGTTGGCGAAGGATTCTCGTTCACCGTACCCAATTCCAACGTGGCATGGTACGGCACCGGCGGCATAACGCTCGCCGGCGAGCTTAAGGCGGCGGCGCTGAGCAATTTCGGCGGCGGCACCACCATAACGACAACAGACGATGGCGTATTCACGCTTGTTTCCAATAGCGATACGGATGACTTGAATGTCGATTACACTCGCATTCAAGGAACAGGCACTTTGAAGTTCGAGGGGTCAAAATACCGCACAATCTCCACGAACAACTTCCCGACTGCGATGATAGTTGAGAATAACATCAGCAATGGCCTTATCCATCGTCTTCCGGGAGAGGAAGTTGCGATTGGAAGCCTCTCCGGTACCGGCCAGATGCGCAGCGACTGGGGTGGTAGCGGCAGCACGGGCGATCGCGATCTTCGCATCCTCCAGGCGAAAGATACGACGTATTCGGGTCTTTTCGCCAGCAACAACGACCGTATCGATGAAGTGTACGTCGCACCTGGCGCATCCACGGCAGGTACGCTTACGCTCTCCGGGACGCAGACGGCATCGAACGGTTTGATTGTCGAGACTGGTGCATCCGTCAACCTCACCGGCACGTGGGTAGGCGCGACGACGGTCGCTGGCACGTTCGGCGGCACCGGCACGCTCACGGGCAACCTGACCTTCAGCGACGGCGCGACGTTCAAGGCAAACGCCTCCGCTCTCACCGTTTCTGGCACTGTCACGATTCCAGCCGGCGAAGGGGAGTCGCTCACGATTGATGCGGCCAACCTTGACGCAGACGAAGTCACCATCCTCTCCTCCGAATCGATTACCACGGAAACCGATGTCTCCAAGGTGACCGTTGACGGACTTTACACCGTCGAGGCTGTTGCTGGTGCCCTCAAGCTCGTTAGCACAAGGGTTGAGGTTACTGTCCCTGCAATTAACAATGCGACAGTAACGGTTTCCGTTGGCGGCGAGACGATTGGAACCGAGGCGGGAACCTACAAGGTCGCCCCTGACGCTGTAGTCATTGCGACATACGCTGCCGAGGCAGGCTATGAGATCTCTGGCCAGACGGTGTACACGATCGATGTCTCGAATAGCGAGACGACGTTCAATCCTGCCGGGACGACCGAGGTCAAGCAGTATGTGGCGCAGATTTACGGCGGCGAGAAGTACACAACGCTCCAGGCGGCGGTGGATGCCGCAGTGCGCAACTCCAAAATCATCGTTCTCGCAAATGAAACAGATGGCGCGACGATTCCATCGAAAGACATTTCGTTCTACATCTACACAGGCGCGTTTACGACCGGCGAAATACTGGATGCGACGGGCGATTTCATCACGACCAGGACGACAGAGAATATTTCGATTTCCGACGATATTCATGCCGACAAGGTGACTGCCACAAAGTACAGTGTTGCAGCGGCGTTCATGGCGGTGACGATCGACGGCACGCGCACCCTCTACGGACAGGCAAATGCTAACGACGCTTTGACTGCCGCCAACGCCGGCCCGATCGGCACGACGGTAGAGTTTCTTTCCGGCGATCCGGCAAGCTATGCCGAGTATCTGCCTATGTTTGACTACGACTCCAAAACGGGCGTATATACAAAGGTGGCCAATCCTGTCGCCGCCGTCTATAGCGGCGTCCAGCAGTTGAGCGTCCACAGAACGCTCGCCGAAGCCGTCGCGGCGGCGGAGAACGGCCAGACGGTCAAGCTGTTGGACGGCATTGAGCTTGAAAGCGCGGCAGAGATCGCCTCCGGCAAGTCCATCACAATCGATTTGAACGGCAAGACGGTTGCGGGGCCGGCGGGTGGATATGCGTTCTCCAACGCAGGCGGCGTGACGATTGTCGGCAATGGCACGGTCACGGGAGCGGGCGGCATCGTCTCCAACACGGCGAGCGGCGCCACGGTCGCCATCTCGAACGGAACGTACACCGTGACAGGCGATCTCTTCGGCAACGTCGAGGGCGGAACGATTGCAGTCAGCGGCGGCACGTACAACCAGTCCGTGGCAGACGAGTATCTTGCCGAGGGCTATGAAGTCACGGACAACGATGACGGCACGTACGGCGTCCGCGAGGACAAGGGCTGGATCTATGCGGCGCCGGGGTACTGGAACTACACCGGTGCGTGGACTGGCGTGACGCCCGACGATGACGATCAGAAGGTCACCATCGAGTCCGGAGCGGCCTATACCGCGAGCAATGCGTCCGACGGTCGGCTGGTCACGGTTGAAATGACCGCCAGCTTCGCCGATGTGAACGAGGACGAACCCGACGCGACACTTGCAAACGCCAAGGGAGCGGTCAGGCTCGGCAAGGGCGAGACGGACGGCACATACACGTTCCAGCTCCTCACTTCCGAGAACTCGACTCCGGCGTGGAAAGATGCGGCAGGCTTCGCTCCTGCGAAGGAGACGGACTACACCTTCGTATTCGTGTTCGATCTCACGAACAAGACATATACGGCAGGTGTCGTAGTCGGATCAACGACGAATGAGCTCTCCGTCGGCGGCGGGACGGCGATTCCGTTTGCCGCGCAGAACGACAACCCGGTACAGACGATCAACTTCGTCGGCGAAGGCACGGTATCGTCGATCAAGGGCGGCTACGAGACGCCGGAGCCTCCCCCTGCGGGATTTGTCGAGGACGAAGAGGTAACGCTCGACGACGGCACGGCGACGCTTACCGAGGATCAGGCCAAGTGGCTCAACGCCTGCGGAGACAAGGCCGCTGTTGCCGCGAAGATCGCGACGATGGATTCGACGGCGTTCAACAACGCGTATCTCCTTAACCTCAATATCACCGGCGAATTCAGCTACGAGTTCAAGGTGACCGCGATTGAGGTCGGTGATGACGACGTGACGCTGACCGTCTCGCTGACGCGCACGGGAGCGCTTGACGAAACTACCAAGATTAACGGTACGGTCGCGCTTACGGGTACCGACGAGCTTGGCAAGACGTTCGAGACGATCGACGAGGCAACTGTAGTCGACGAGGACTTCAGCGAAGACGCCACCACAACGATCACGCTCGACAAGGGCGATGCAAAGTTCTTCCTGCCGGTGATCCGGTAATCGCGCGGCGATAGAACGGACAGAAAGGCGCGGAGAAATCCGCGCCTTTCTGTTGGTGACGGAGCAGAGAAATCAAGGAGATGCGGCATCTTGCCGCGTAGAAAAGTTGAAAAGTTGAAAGGTTGAAAAGTTGAAAGGTCAAGGAGATGCGGCATCTTGCCGCGTTTTACTATAGGACGGCGCGGGACGCGCCATCTCCTTGTGACGGCGTGGAGAAATCAAGGAGATGCGGCATCTTGCCGCGTCGATATGAAAATGCTATAATATTTCCATGCAATATCCAACTTTTCTTTCAGACGTCAAACCAGTAGATAAAACTAATCACAATCTCCCACATTGGGACCAGGTCGGAACGTGTGTTTTCGTCACATTCCGGCTAGCCGATTCGCTTCCAAAGGAAAGACTTGCGCAGTGGAAGTATGAACGGGAGGAATGGATGAAATTCCATCCGAAGCCGTGGGACGAGGGAACAGCAGCGGAATACGGGCGTGAATTCGGAGCGCGTCTTGATAATTGGCTTGATTCGGGATATGGTTCATGCGTACTGGAGGATAGTGAGAACCGGCAAATAGTCTGGGACGCCATTCTGCATTTTGACGGGGAAAGATATGATGTTTATACGTTTGTCGTAATGCCCAATCATGTGCATGTGATGTTTAGCCCTTTTGTGGAATATACTCGCGCCGGGATATTGCACAGTTGGAAAAGTTTTTCTTCTAAGATGATAAACAAGCGAACGGGGAGTACGGGCGTTGTATGGCAGAATGAAAGTTGGGATCGGCTTGTTCGCGATGCTGGACATTTTGCAAGAATCGCGCGATACATATCTCGCAACCCTGGAGAAAGGGATATCCCAGTATATTTGAAGACGGGATACGAGGATTTGCTTCGTGTTTGAGATAGATTTGAAATCAAGGAGATGCGGCATCTTGCCGCGTAGAAAAGTTGAAAGGTTGAAAAGTTGAAAGGTTGAAAAGTCAAGGAGATGCGGCATCTTGCCGCGTTTTACTATTGGACGGCGCGGGACGCGCCATCTCCTTGTCAAGCATGAAAATTATGATATAATATCTTCAATGAAAATCGGCATATACGAGGTCGTGCGCCTTTTGGGAAAAGGCGGAATGAGCGAGGTGTACGAGGTTGCAGACCCGAGATTGGGTTCGCGTCTTGCACTTAAGATATACAACTACCCCAAAGACGATCCCGAGGTTCGGCGCAGATTCGAAATCGAAGGCAGGCTTCTGGCGAGGCTTTCGCATCCCGGCATCGTCAAGGTTTTCGATATCGGCGAGGACGGGGACAGGCCGTATTTCGTAATGGATCTTGTTCTCAATCCGGAGGGTGAATGCCAGACGCTCGCCGACGTGCCGGACGGGTCCGTCGATGAAAAGACGATCGGAATGTGGTACGACGGCATACGCGACGCGTTGGGCTACATACACTCCCAGGGAGTGGTGCACAGGGATCTCAAACTGCAGAATGTCATGGTGGGTCCGGACGGTCGCGCCATCCTCGCCGATTTCGGCGTTTCGAAGATATTCGAGCCGCCGGACGGATCCGAGCGCAGGGTCGATGCTGTCAGCACTCTGGTCAGAATCCGCGACGGAAGCAAGCCTGTGATGGGCTCGCTCGGATACATGGCCCCGGAACTGGAGATGGGGGTGGAAGCCACCGCCAAATCCGACTGGTACGCGCTTGGCGTGATAGTATACAAACTTCTGACGGGTACGTGGTGCGATTCGAGGACCGACATCGTGTCGACGCTCGAGACGTACGATCCCGTCTGGCTTGAAATAATTCCCAAGCTCCTGCATTCGAATCCCGAGGGCCGGGAATGTCCGTCGTGGGCCGACACGAAAGAAGAGCTGCGCGAAAAGGCCGAATTCAAGGCCGAAAAGCGTCTTGACCGCGAAAGGCGCCGTTTCAGAAGCGCCCGCCGCTTTGCAAGGGCCGCGTCGCTTGCCGCGCTTGCCATATCCGCCGTGTGCGTATTTTCCACCGTCAAGTACACGCAGACGAGGAAGCGTCTCAAGCAGACGGAGATCCGGCTGCTGTATCCTACATTCGACAGGCTTTTCAAGATCCCCTCGGCGGGAAGGGCGGGAACAGACGAGGATGGCCGGCGCGGACAGGTTCCGGTGTCCGAGTGGGAGATGGCCCAGGTCGACGCCTGGTTCCTCACCCACAAGTATTTCGACGCGCTCTTCGACGGCAAGATGACTTTCAACGAGATGAGCGAGGCCGTGCGGCTCCTCAACAGAAAGATCCAGAGAGGCGAGTTCGACGATATCTGGGGCGACGAATACACCGAACAGGGAGAGGACGACGAACCGCTCAAGGAGATTTTCACATTGGCCATGAAGCGGCTGGCCAAAGCCGAAAAGAAACTGCACGCCCGCGGGGTGGACGATTCCGCCGCGCCGGCCGGCAACACCGATACGGGGACGGATGAAAATGGGAAACTCCACTAAAAAAACATTGTTCATTGCAGCGGCGGGGGCTCTGTTCCTGATCGCAGCCCTTTTGTATATGCTCCTGGGGAAAAAGCAGGCTGCGGAGTCCGCCGCGGGCGAGGGCGCGGACCGGACGGAAGTCCGGGCGGAAACCGTCCTTCCGGAGCCGGCGGCGGCATCTTCGCCGGACGGAGCGGACGGCGAAACCGCGAACGCGGAGGAAGAGGAGGATGACGACGGATCCGCGTCCGGCGAGACGCCGGAAGAGCGGGCCGACCGCGAAAAGGTCGACGCCTTCGACGCGCTTGTGGACAAGTGGCGCGAGGAAGAGTCCCCGGACGGCGTTCCCATGGAGAAGATAGGCGAATTTACGCAGATGTTTCTGGGGCTTCCGGAAAAAGACAAGGAAGACTGTCTGCGCCGCGCGCTCAATCTCGTTTCCGACGCAAATTTCGAAGTGCTTGTCGGCCTGCTTGTCGATAGAAGAACGGGCGACGAATTCATCCAGCTGATTTTCGACGACATGGTAAACAGGTCGGACGAAGTCAAAATGACGCTCCTGCGTGAAATTTTCAAGGACAAGACCCACCCCTGCTGGGCGGAGGCCGCCTGGATGCTCGACGCCATGGACGAGCTGGGCAAGGAGAAAAACGATTGACGGGGAGCGGCGGCGCTTTCCCGTTTCTTGCCGAAAACGGAAAAAATTGATATAATCTGTACAGATGCAAGGTTATTCATATTCCGTATTCTCCATAGTTGCGATAGTAATCCACTTGGTGATTAACTACGACCTGAGGGCGGGCCGCGGACTGGATGTGTTGCGCGTGCAACGCTACCGCGGATTCCTCTTCGGCGTGCTCGTCTACTACCTTGCGGACGGCGCGTGGGGCGTTTTTGCCGGATTGCGGTGGATGGCCGCGTGGTACGTCGACACGATTTTTTTCTTCCTCTCGCTCGTCGTTTTCTCGCTGATGTGGTGCCGGTTTCTGGCCGTATATCTCAATTTCGGCAAAACCGCCGCGAAAGCGCTGATATGGCCGTGGTATGCCATCCTCGGCGCCAACATCCTCCTCCTTGCCGCCAATCCCTTTTACAGATGCGTGTTCTACTTCGACGAGAGCGGAACATACCGTCCAGGTCCGATGCGGGACCTCCTCGTCTACCTGCAGATAGCGTTCAACCTGCTGATGTCGGTATGCGTTCTCGCCAAGACGCTGCGCGGACACGGACCCGCGCGCGGAAGAAACATGATGGTTTTCGCGAACGGCGTGCTGTTTACGGCGGCGATGGTCCTGCAGGTCGTATGGCCGCTCACGCCCTTCACTTCGCTTGGATGCCTCGTAGGTACGTGCTTCCTCCATATTTTCGTCATCAGGTGCGAACAGACCGAAATGCACATGGCCGAACTCGAATCCGCGCTGGAGAGGGCGCGCGCGGCCGAGAAATCGAGGAGCATGTTTTTCAGCATCGTAAGCCACGACATACGCACTCCGCTCAACGCGATCCTCGGCTACGCGGAACTGCTCCGCCACGACGCGCTTTCGGGCGAGGAAAAATCCGAGGCTCTCGAATCCATACGCTCGAGCGCCGGGGCGCTGATGCAGCTGGTGAACGACATTCTTGACATTGCGAGGATGGACGCGGGCAGGATGAAACTCCGCGAAGAGCCCGTGGACATCGGAAAAATGGCGGACGATGTGCTGGCGTCTTTCAAACTGGACGCCGCCAAGAAAATGATTTCGCTCGTAAACCGGACGGCGGGCGTGCCGCTGCTGGCGCTGGACAAACAGCGCTCCCGCCAGGTCCTTTTCATTCTCGTCGGCAATGCCGTGAAGTTCACAGGCAAGGGCGTCGTGGCCGTCGACGCGTCGCTTGAGGGCGATAATCTGCGCCTTTCCGTTTCCGATACCGGTTGCGGCATCGCCGCCGACATGCTGACGCGGATTTTCGACCCTTGCGCCCTGGAGCACGATCTGAGCCACTCCACCTACAAGGAGATCGGAACGGGATTGGGCCTGTCGATATGCAAACGCCTGGCCGAGATGGCGGGCGGCGGAATTTCCGTGGAGAGCGAGGTCGGGAAAGGATCGGTGTTCACGCTGCGGATACCGGCGGCGATTTCGACCGTCGGCGCGGCCGCCCCGGCGGCGGGCGCGGCAACCGTTGCCGCGCGACCCGGACCGCCGCGGCGCGTTCTCGTCGTCGACGACACGCCGATCAACCGCTCGGTCCTCAAAGCCTTCCTCAAGAAGGCCGGCGTCGCCGAGGTGGATTGCGCAGGGGACGGCTCGGAGGAGTTCGCGCGGCTTGATTCCCGGGCCGGCGCGGGCAGTCCGTACGATTTCGTTTTTTCGGATCTCTGGATGCCGGAGATGAACGGGCTGGAGCTGATCGAAAAACTGCGCTCCGACGGACGTTTCGCGCATCTTGCGGTATACGCGGTTACCGCGGACACGGAGTACCGCAACGACGACAGGTGGCGTCTTTTCAACGGAGTGTTCCTCAAGCCGCTGTCGTACGCCAACGTCGCGGATGCGCTGAAGCGGAGTCTGCCGCATGGCGCCGCAACCGCAGATGCCGCGGCGGGGCGCGCGGACGTTTGATTTACACAGGAGAAAACAAGGAATCGCGATGACAATAGAAAAGAAACAGTCGGACGGAGAGCTTACGATCGAAGTGGGCGGGCGTCTTGACACCAACACGGCCCCCGAGCTCGAGGCGGCGGTCAAACTCGACGGCGTGACATCGCTCGTTTTCGATTTCGCAGGGCTCGAGTACATTTCGTCGGCCGGGCTGAGAGTCCTTCTTGCGGCGAAGAAAACCCTGATGGCGACCGGCGGCGAAATGTCTGTCGTCAACGCCAACAATTCCGTCCGCAGCGTATTCGAGATAACGGGATGCAGCGAAATATTCGGTTTATCCTGACGGCGGCCGCAGCGCTCGCCGCCGCCGCGCTCGCCGGTTGCGGAGACGGAGGGACGGAGATATCCGCCCCGGCCCCCGTTGCGGCGGACCGCCCGGGCGGCGTTCTGATCGTCGTTACGCCCGCAGACACTCCGCCGTACTGCTACCGAGACGCGAACAGCGGCGAGATAATCGGCCTTGAAATCGAAATCATACGCGCCGCCGCGAAAGCGCTCGGACGAGAAGTCGAGATCCGCGAGTGCGAATTCAATTCGCTCCTTCCAAAACTCAAATCCGGCGAGGCGGACATGGCGGCCTCGTCGCTTTCGATCGTCCCCGTAAGGCTTGAGGATGTCGATTTCACCATCCCGTACGTGACGGAAGGCGGCATGTTCCTGTACCGCGCCGGCGAGAAGATGCCGACGATGATCGTCGCCGAGACGATACGCGTTGGAACCGTCGATTCCATGACGCACGATTTCTACCTTTCCGGGCACGGCATCGACCCCGTGCGCTTCCCGTTCTATTCTGACGCCGTGGAGGCGCTCAAATCGTACAGGATCGACGCCGTTTATTTCGACAGCAGCGCTGTGCGCCTGTCGGTCGAGGAGTCCGGCGGAAGGCTGGCGGCCTCGCGTCTCGAGACGCGCGAGCTCTTCGGAATCGCCATACGCAAGGGCATGCCCTGGCTGAAAGCCGCGCTTGACGCGGAGATAGAGCGCAGGAAGGGAGGCGGACGGTGAAAGTGCAGCAGCGGATACTCATCCAGCGTCTCCTTTTCGCGGTCCTGGCCGCGTTCGGCGCGTCGATGGCGCTGACCTGGCTGCTGCACGCGCACATCATGGATATCGAGCGCAGAAAGCTTTTCGACAAGGTATTCCACGACGTGGGCGCGGACATCCGCGAGCGCGTGGACAGCCGCATGATCCGCCAGGCGATGATTGCGCGCGACCGCTACTACGCCATGCGCGACGAACCGTGGTGGAACGATCCGGACGAATCAAGCCGCCGCCTGCGCGCCCTGGCGGACGAACTGGGCGTGGACGAGGTGTGCATCGCCGACGCGTCAGGAATGCTGACGCACAGCGCCCGCCGCGAGGAAGTCGGCGCGCTCGATTTCACGAAGGCCGAGGGCCAGGCGCGGGAATTCGCCGCGCTTCTGGACACGGAGACGGAGCTGGCGCAGCCGCTCCTGCCCAATTCGCTGCGCGGCGAAATGGTGAAGTACGTGGGGGTGTGGCTGCCCGACGGCGGTTTCATACAGGTCGGCGGACGGGAGAAGAGCGTGCGCAACGTGTCGAGAACCGCCATTACCGGTCTCACGAACGACTGGCCCGTCAGCGGCGACGAAGGCGGCATATACGTCACGACGGGAAAGGGGATGATCATCTCGCATCCCGTCGCGGGCAGGGAGGGGAGTCTCTGGGTGGAGCCGGGCGACGACTTTTTCTGCGAGAAGCGCGTAATTGAAGGATTCCCCGTATACATAGTCGTGCCGAAGCGCACTGCGATCGCCAACCGCCGCGTACTTGTCCTGACCTCGGCCTTCCTCAACGGCGCCGCTCTCGTGCTTGCCGCGATTCTCGTGGGGTTCGTGATCGCCGCCTACGTGAAAGACCGCATGCGCGAACGCCAGTCCAAGGACATGGCCATGGCGAAAAGCATACAGGAAAGCGCCATCCCGCGCGTGTTTCCGCCATTCTCGGAAGAGCCGCGCATGGATATTTTCGCGGGGATGACCCCGGCGAGGGAGATCGGGGGCGACTTCTACGATTTCTTCATCGTCAGTCCGTCGCGCTTCATGTTCATCGTGGCAGACGTCAGCGGCAAGGGCATCCCGGCCGCGCTGTACATGATGCGCGCGAAGGCGACGTTCAAGGGAACGGCGCAGACGGGCATGCCGCTGACGGATGTCGCGCAATATGCGAACGACGCGCTCAGCCGCGACAACGACGCGAACATGTTCGTAACGGCGTGGATAGGCGAATTGAATCTCGAGACGGGCGTCGTTACTTTCATCAACGCCGGACACAACCCGCCTCTCCGCATCGGCAAAGACAATTCCGCGGTGTTCGTCCGGGAACGTTCCGGAATGATGTTCGGCGCCATGCCGGGCGTCAAGTACAAAGCGCACGAACTGAGACTCAGTCCGGGCGAGTCCCTCTACATCTACACCGACGGGATAACCGAGCAGCCCGACGCGAAAGGCGAACTCTTCGGCGAGGAGCGTCTGCGCTTTTCCGTCGAAACACTGCTCAAAACCGGCTGCAGCGCCATAGAACGCGGATCGTCGCCGCTTCTGGGCGCGCTCCAGGCCGCAGTGCTGGCGCACGGCGGAATCGTGGAGCAGGCGGACGACTGCACTCAGCTTGTCATCCGCTGGAACGGCAGCGGCGAGGGGACCGGCTGGTTCGTCAAAAACTTCCCCGCGACCCAGGAAGGCATCGCAATGGCATCGGACTGGCTCGATGAAACGCTGGAGCATCTGGAGGCCGCGCGAAAAAAAAGCCCGGCGCTGCATGTCATTCTCGACGAAATCGCCTCCAACATAGTCAAGCATTCAGGCGGAACTGGTTTCGATTTCCATGTTTGCCGCACCGACGACCCCGCAGGCGTCAGGCTCGTGTTCCAGGACGACGGCACGCCGTACGATCCGCTCGGACACGCCGATCCCGACACCACGCTTCCTGCAATGGAGCGTCCGATAGGCGGTCTGGGCATAATGATGGTGAAGAAGATGTCCGAATCCATGACGTATGAACGCAAAGGAGGATGCAACATCCTGTCGATCCAGGTCAAATGCTGACAGTCTGCACCGCATATAAAGTAAAATTCAAACGGAAGGGGCGACCCTTTCAGCAAAGGAGGAAACAATGAAAAAAAGAATGCTATATCTGCTGTCTGCGCTCGCTGTGTGCGCAGGATGCGTTTCGTACCGCACGCCGCCCGAAGACCGCCGCGTCACCGTGTCGCCGGACCTCGGCGCAAGCGTATGGGTGACGGATGTGCGGCTCGCAAAGGCGCAGTCGCAGCACTGCACGCTCCAGGCAAACGTTGCGAACAACACCGGCGGAGTGGTCCGCATGGAGTACAAGGTCGTCTGGCTGGATTCCGACGGTGCGGAGATCCCGTCGGTCGTCTCCACATGGCAGCCGATGTCGGCCGCCGCGCGCAACGTGGTCGGCCTCACGGCCACGGCTCCTTCGCCGGAGGCGGTCGACTTCCGCCTGTACGTGCAGGAAGCAAAGGGATATTGAGACTTTACAACGAAAGGAACAAGCGATGAACAGAACCGTACCAGCCATAGCCGCCGCCGCGATTGCGGTGGTACTCGCCGGGTGTACAACGCCCACGACGAGGATCGACATGTACAACGACCACGGTCCGCAGGTTGCCGGACTCGACTACCGCGACCTGCAGGAGGCTGCGTCCGCCACGCTCCAGTCCCTGTTTGCCAGCGGCCGGCTCGACCGCACGGACGGGCAGGCCTACGTGCTGACAGTCGGCAGGGTTGCGAACGACACTCCGCAGCATTTCGACACCGACACGCTCACCTCGTACATCACCGAGGAGCTGATGAACAGCGGCAAGGTCATGGTGACATCGGCGATGGCGGCGAGCGAATCCAACCGCGACGAGATGATACAGGCCGCCCGCAGCGTGCGCGGCGACGCCGAGTTCAACCAGGCGACGGTCGCGAAGACCGGACAGCTGGTCGCGCCGACGCACAGTCTCTACGGCAAGATCGTCCAGCGCGAGGTCCGCATGGACAACGGCGACAAGCAGATAGAATACTACTTCCAGCTGCGCATCACCGAGATCGCCACCGGTCTGCAGTGGTGGCAGAAGCAGTACGTAATAGGCAAGCGGGCCGACGCCAAGACGCCTACCTGGTGATTCCGCACGGCGCAAAAAGAACAGACCGGAGGAGAGAATATGAAGAAAACCGTTATGTCGTTCGCGGCGGCCCTGTGTGCGGCTGCGTTCGCGCAGCTTCAGCAGTCGAACAGCATCAAGACCGCGCACGGGCGGGGGCGCAACGCCGACTACCGCACCGCCGTCTACGAAGCGCTGGTGCAGGCCGCATCGCAGGTGCAGGGAGTTTCCCTGCAGGATTCCCGCGACGCATTCATGGACTCCACGGCCCAGCTGCGGAAGACGAATGCCGGAGAAAGCGACATCAGCGAAATCCGCGAGTCGCTGAAGCAGACCGTGAGCGCCAAGACGAGCGGACGCGTGCTTAGCTACGAGACGACCGAGGAGCGGTTCGACAAGGAGACGAACCTCTGGTATATCGAGCTTGACGCCAAGATTCCGGGGCAGTATGTCGTAGGGCCGCATCCCGACAACAGGCGTCGGCTCGTCGTCATGCCGTTCCGCGTTCTCACCGGGAAGGTGAATATTTTCGGACAGGAAGCGGTGCCCGCTCCGTCGTGCGAAGAATTCGCCCGCCGCCTGAACGAGAACCTGACGCAGACGCGCCGTTTCACAATGCTCGACCGCGAGTTCAACAGCGAGACGCAGGCGGAACTGGACCGCCTGAACCTCGAAAATGCGTCGGCAGGCGACTTCGGACGTTTCCAGCAGCTTCTTGTGACCGACTACATGGTCATCGGCAACGTGAGGTTCTACGATTCTCCGGCGGCCGTCCAAAACCCGTACACCGGCACGGCGTCAATGCCGGACGGACCGTTCCTGGAAGTCGGATACAAGGTCATTCTGGTCCCCACGACCCAGCTCAAGTGGGCCGGCACGGTGGTCGTCCCATATTCGGCCGCGGGCGGTACGAGTCCGGACGCCGCGCTTCAGGGTGCGTACACTGCCGCGGCGCAGGAGGTCT
The DNA here is from genome assembly GCA_002392765.1 of Verrucomicrobia bacterium UBA3841. Taxonomy (GTDB): domain Bacteria; phylum Verrucomicrobiota; class Kiritimatiellia; order RFP12; family UBA1067; genus UBA1067. Next base: position 47,435 of record DGHT01000058.1, read on the forward strand.
GCCATGAAATCATAGACAACATCTATCCGCCGCGTATCACGGCCAAGACGACGTTCGAGCTCGTGCTGAACCAGGGAGGAAAGAACTTTGCGCCCGGACAGGTTCTCGACGTGTTCCGCCGGGGCGAGGAGATACTGGACGTTGCGAGCGGGGAGACGCTGGGGGCGCCGGAGGAGCTGATCGCCCGCATCCGCATTACGCGCGTGACGCCGAAGATGAGCTACGCCGTCGTCGCGGAGGGAACGCCCATCGACCAGATCGAGATCGGTTCCGTGGTGCGCCGCCCCCAGGCGGTCGGCTCCTTTGGCGAGGAACCGGGCGCCACTTCGCCGGTGCAGGTTTCGCCGGCGGGAACTGTCGCGCCCCCGTGGAAGAAGTAAACTCCCAATAAGGGAACGCGCACGCGAAACGTCCTTGAACCGAAAATCGAAAATTTCAGTGTCACACTGTCGCGCCGTGTGCGTATAGATAGTAATGGGGTGTTGGCAACTAAAATCCCCACGAGGAGAAAAACGAGAAAAACAAAAAAGGAGAAAAACAAATGACAATGAAAACAATGAAACTCGCCCTGGCGGCCGTCGCCGTCTTCGGCGTCGGCGCCGCCACGGCGCAGGAGATGGGGGCTGCGCCGACGGATTCTACGCCAGCGACCACAACGGCAGATGCTCAACAGAATGAATCTGTTGTCGATACCCCCCTGATGGTGAACGAAATTGTCTCCAAGGATGACGGAGAGAAGATAGTCGAGGAAGCCCAACAGACGCCTCCTGCCGAGGTTTCTCCGAAGAACGCCAGTGACGCAATGGTCAAATGGGTGACGGACAACGGTTATGCGGAGGGGTTTAACGACGAGCGCGGATATTTCCTTCAGATTGGTGTCGCCCGGGACAATTCCTTGGATCCGCTTGACGAGGACTTCATGACGAAGCGTGAAATGCTGTATCGCGAGGCGCAGCTGCGCGCCAAGGTCAATATCAGCGGTTTAGTCGACCGCGAGATCAGCGGCAGCAACTGGAAGAACGGCCTTAGCGCGAATGACGTAAAGAAATTCGAGGCCAAGTATGCGCGTGAGATCAATGAAATGAACGAAATGAAGCGCAAGGTCGCCAACTTGATGCTCGCGATGGAGGCCGCCGAGACGGAATGCCTAAAAGGGGTTACCGCCACAGATCGGCTCAATGCTCTTGTCGACAAGGTCATTAAAAAACTGGATAGGTCTTATGACGCAGGCCATATCGTCGCGGAGAAAAAGGCCCGCTACGATGCCATCAAGGCGGCCTATGATGATGCGAAGGCTGCAGCAGACGAGCTGGAGCAGAAGAAAATCGACATGTTCCCAAGCCAGACCATGAACGCAAGGGTTGATTCGGCTGTCAGAATCAAATTGCACGGCGCCATCCCCCTGCATCAGATTGAATCTTTTGTCAACGATGAATTCCAGGTGGCGGTTGCCATGATATGGAGCCCTAAGCTTGAGGATCGCGCTGCAAAAATGCTTGCCCGTAAAGATGTCGGAAAAGGTAAAGCCACGGAGAATCGCACGCTTAGCGAATATCTTAATTCAAACCGAGAAGCATTGAGAGCAATGGTCGGCGCTCGCCAGTATATAGACAAGAACGGGAAGCTGTATTTCATCGGCATTTCTGCGCAAGAGCTGTCGAAGGATGCGGTGGAAAAGGATGAGGCGATAACTTTTGCGGATCAGATGGCGATGCAGGCTGTTGTCATGTCGCTGTTCACGGAAGGTAAAGGCGTCTCGTCGGCGCAGGCTGCTCTCGCAAAACGCAAAGGCCGCAGTGGAGATGTGATGAAATCGCTTGCAGAGGATATGGAAGAGAACACTCCGAAAGATTTGAGTGTTGGGGGCCTGGGCAAGGTGTATAGCTTGGAGACGACATATCCAATCACGGGAAAACCCATTTACATTTCTGTTGCAGCAATTGATTCGACGCTTGCAGCACGTTCGGCTGCCATCAAGCGCGCTTGGGATGAGAGGGCGAATGACACGGTAAGGACCCTTCATGCTATCGCAGGAGAACGTCAGGGAGCCGAAGATGCATTCGAAGCCGCAAAGAATTCAAAAACGGAGTTTGACGCCGCGCGTGCCAAGGCTCGCGGAGAAATTGAGGAAGAGGTCAATCGCATTCGTGGTAAGCAAGGGGGCGTGAATGTTACCCCTGTCGCACCTGTTGGTACGTCAACGCCCGAAAGACAAGGTGCGCGCCAGGGAATCTTTGGTGGAAATGCGGGTCACAGTGATGATTTTTAAGAAAATCAGTTTTGTAGCACTGGCGATGCTTTCGTTGGTGCGTACAGCCATGGCGGGGGAAGCTCCCCCCGCCATGGTAACAAGCTACTACAACATGCGCGTCAAGAACGAGCCTTCAGGGGTCTATGAATGGGCTGAGCAGGACCTTCTTTTCGTACAGGTACGAATACCAGAGGCGACGGGGGATGCAGCTGAGGAGATGGAAGGGCGAGTCCTTTTGGCGGAGCACAAGGAGTTGTTTGCATGGCTTGCTCAGCATGCCGCAAAGGACCGTAAAGATCCGCAACTGAGTCCGGGCATGGAACGTATGCGGAGATTCGTACGCGAAGAACTTCCGCTCTGGGAGTACGATGCGAATTGGAAATATTCTTTCAATGGGCCGCATCTCACGCGACATGAAATTGGAGAGAGAGTTTGCTGTGCTGTATGTAAGAAGAGTGAGGTGCTGGCAACGATGCCGTCGGCATTCCTAAAACCAGTAGGGGAAGACACATGGATTCGTGGTGGAAAAGGAATTGTGCGCGACAAATATCCTGGAAAGGCTGACCGACTATTCATGTGGCAAATAGGGCTTTTGGATGCATTGGCTCTCTCACTTGAAAATGGGAAAAGCCTGGATGCATGGGTAAATGAGTTCGGAACGAGTGACAATGCTGCGTATCTTGAATTCAAGAAGGTGGGTAAGGACTGTGAGAGGTATCTCGCGGAATCGGAGACGGCACGATTCTTTGCATCAGAGAAATTGCGTCTGGAAACTTTACCGGACAAGATTTCATACGAATGGGACAAGCGGCGACCGACAATGGAGAAGAGCGTTGAGGCTCATACTGTTACGAACAAGATAAACGAAACGGAATTTGAAGTTGTCGTCACCGAACGCGAAGTCCGTAGAAATGCCCGCATTCTTCACAAGGTGGTGACCAAGATGGCTGTCGACCCGAAATTTGAGAAGCTCTTCCTTTCAGGCGGATCAATGGAGAATGTCGCTTCCGAGAGAACTGCCCTGGGGCTGGCGGCAGAGAAGCAGTTCTATGAGAATGGCGGCAAGACATTTGAACAACGGGAAAAATTTTTGATTGACGCATTGCGGGAAAACCCGGGCGACAAGGTTCTTTGGAATCTGCTGGGTCGGATGATGATGATCCGTCAGGATTGGCATGGCGGGCTCGTCTGCATGCGAAATGCTCTTCGGCTTGATCGAGAATATGCATTCGCCTTGACAAACGTTGCAATCATCTACCATAGTCTTGGCTTTGATGAACTGGCATTTGGCGCAGCCATTGCCGTGATGGGGGTGACGGATGACGCATGGTGCAAGAAAGAGGCGGAAAAGTTGATCAGGGGAGACAAGTGAAGTACATTATTCTGTTATGTGTGCTTTTATTGTCTGCTGTTGTGCTTGCCGAGTCAGCGGTTGATGTTTGTGACCGTATGGTCGTCACAAAATTGGAAGAGGGGGGGCTACATCTAGGGCACAACGAAGAGAGTGGCGAGTTCATTGTTGTAGCTCACTCTCAAACAAGATGCGCAGATCCGTCCATTGACATTGCGACGTGGGCGTTTTGCCGGGACGCTTTTCTGAAGGCGCATGTCAAGGCCAGGCGTGAAATAGCCAACATGGTCAAAGGGACGCTGAAGGCGTCGAATACAGTCTCCAGAAGATCCGTTGATCGGAAAAGAAGCCGGACGCAGACTGCCGTTATTGCGATGAATGCCGAAGAGTTGCAGTTGGGGGTGATTGTGCTGGCGACAGAAGATGCATGGCGAGATGGTGTTTATGCCGTCTCTGTCGCAATGGCGTGGAGCGAGAAGCGGGATAGCCAGGCCCGTAAATCAATGGCCGGATTGATTGATCCGGCAGTAGACTGGAAATCGCAATTACGCAGTTTGGTTGCGGCGGCGAGGATCGAGTTGTTGCCGCCTTTCGGGGAATTTGTTGATTCGAATGGATTTGTTCATTTTTTTGGGACTGATGTGTCAGATGTGCTTTCTTGCCCTGTGAAGGGACGAAGTGCTGCGCTCCTGTCTATGGAGGTACGAGCGTTGGCACGGCTTCAATCAGTGCGCGATGGGGCGGGGGTGTCCGCATTGGAAACGCAAATTCACGCGAAAAAAGATGAGAAGTCGGAGGCGGTCATCAAAGCATCTGTTGGTGGGTTAGGAGTTTCTGCGACAGGAGCAGAGCCTGTTAATACGTGTGTGTTTGAGGGAAATGTTAACTCAGAAGCCTTTAAAAGATCGCTTTATGCAATTGTCTATGCAACCGATTGTATGAAGCCATCGCTCCAGCGAGAGAAAATAGAATCATCAAACTCGGTAAATCCCGGCGTCATGATCTGGAACCCCAACTCAGGCAAATTCGAGAAGCAATAGGAATAGGCAGATTATGAAGAAGGTACTTAAGTTCTTTTCTTTAGCGGTTCTTGCGGCTTTCGCCGGATGCGGCAAAGATGACACGGAAGTTGCGGTAAAAGAAGAATCTGGCCCGCAGCCGCAATCGGCTGCAGCGTCATCGGCTTCCAATGATGTAACGCGGCAATCATCGCGTGAAGTGATGGAAGAGTTACTTGCGACCAGAGGAATTTGCCAGGGCGTGGATGTTGATAAAGGGAGGATCCTGGCTGTAGAATCGCGTGCCTTCTCCTTGAAAAAAGAAAAAAACAATTCTGTTGAGGAGACGTACGATTTTTCTGATGATTCAGAAGATGATTTTGAAACACTCCGATTCAAAACAGCTTGGAAGGCGTATGCCGACGGACTCGCTGAAATTGCACAAATGCTCGGTACTCAGATTTACGGCGAAACGGTAGAGAATAAAACGAATCGAACAGTAGAGGACGCGTCGAACAGGGCTGAGATTCAGCACTCAATTGCTGACATAAGGCTTGATGGCATCGTGACGGTTGCAGCTACAGAATCATACGACAAACAGGAAGAAGAATACGAATTTACAGTGGCTGTCTGCCAAAGTAGCAAACGGCAGAAACTATACAAGGATGGATTGCTGGGCGATGGTTCCAGTCCGCCAGGTCATTTTTCGTTGAAAGAATGGATTGACGAAAATTCTTCAATGGGCATAATCTGCCCGCAATCGTTTGTCGACAATGATGGTGTTTGGTGGCGTGTTGCCGGTGTGCCGATTGATCTCAGCGCTGGGCGCAACTCAAAGAAAGTAGCATTATTGTCCGAGAAGGCGAAGCGTTATGCCTACGAAGCGGCAATCCGCACGATCTGGGTTGACGTATCCGCTTCCATGTCGCTCATGTCGACATTGTCTGTTTCTGCTGGCGGCGAATCTGAATGCAAGGAGAAGATTTCAAGGAAAGTCTGCATAAAGCCACTTCGCGACATTTTGCCGAGCGATCCATTCCGCGTCAAATGGCTGGAGTTTGACAAGGTTAACCCCATCACGGGCAAGCCGATTCGCCTGATTGTTTGTGCAATTCGTGATGATGCCGGCGCCAGAGACGCAGAGAGGAAATTCTTTGCGGAGCGGCTTATAAAAGAGCGGCAAGAGGCTTATGAGCGTGGCCGCAGAGATGCTGAACGGCTGATGCCTAAAAAGGAAAGTGATTAAACTCTATGAATCCGCTGCGCAATCAGAACATCAACTATCGGAAGGGGTGGTTCTTCGTCACCTTCCAGGTTGCGCACAACAAGACTGCGCTCGGCGTGGTGGCCGACAAGAAACTGACCCTCAACGCCCTTGGGCGCATGGTCGATGAAAATCTGCGGAAGCTGGGCGCGCTGTTTCCCGAACTCGTCATCGACACCGCCATAGTGATGCCAAACCACGTGCATTTCGTTGTGAAGATCGAAAGCGCGGAGCATGATCTTTCATGGTTCATCGGCCGGTTCAAGTCTTTTACGGCCAACCAATACCAGAAGATGGCCAAGGCCGGGGAGTGCGTGGACATAGGGCCGAGCCTCTGGCAGGGCAGCTACTACGACAACCTCGTGAGCAGTCATGACGAGCTGGAGAATATTCGACGCTACATCCTGCGCAATCCGGAGCGCTGGGAAGACGACCGCTTCGGTCCGGTGACAGCGAACGTATTTGGCAACGTGGAGCTGTTGAACGGCAGTCTGGCGGCTTTCGTGGCCTCCGATACGCGAGACAACTGGCGGGCGGAGAAGCCGCACTTGCGCTCCGTGCGCGAACTGCTTGGCCGCGAGCCAATCGGGCGGGAGGCGCCGCTCGTCTCGACTTTCACAAGCTTTGAGGAGCAAGGCGCGCTTGCGCGGCGGCTGTCGGAACGGTTGCCGTTTATTTGGGTTGATCCGGCGGGAATCAAGGCAAATCTGCCTGCTGCCGTGCGAGCGGCGTGCGCGGAAGGCTGGGGGCTGGTGATCTCGCCGGTACCTTCAGGAACCGGCGTAAACAAGCAGCGGGCGGTATGGTGCAACCGCTGGGTGCTGAAGGTGGCGTTGCGGATTTATGTGGGGAGTATCAAGAAGGGGGGGACGCTGGAGACTCTCCTGTCCCCGGCACGGAGGCCGGGGACCCACGATATTGGGAATCCCCGGCACGGAGGCCGGGGACCACGATATTGGGAAAGTTCAGCCTAAAATTTATAATATCGTAGGGGTGGGCCTCAGTGCCCGCCCCAAGGAAAGGAGAAATAAAGATGAAAAAAATCACTATGATGGCGGCGATTGCCGCTTCCATCGCGGCAATGGCGCAGCCGGTCACGCCCGAGACAGGGGTCGCGAACGACCACACCGGAACCGCAGGGGGCGCCACGGGCGTGGTGTTCGTTCCGCGCACGGCGGAGACCGGGTACGGCTACGACGACGGCATGACCGTCATCGGATTGACATTCCTCCCGTGGGCGGCGCCGAACTCGTCCTGGGATGTCACGGGCGTTCGCATGAACCTCGGCTGGGGCGCATACCGCGACACGTCTGCGTTTGACTTTGGGGTGTTCTCCGCCAGCCGCAGCGCAAGCGGAATCTTTTTCAACCTCTTCGGGAACTATGCGACGGCCGGGGCGACGGGCTGGCAGACGGGTCTCGTAAACGTGGTCGACGACCGGATGAGCGGGCTTCAGATCGGTCTCGTCAACTACGCGGAGCGGCTGTGCGGCGTACAGATCGGCCTGCTGAACTTTGCGCATTCGCAGCATTTCTTCCCGATCGTCAACATCGCCTGGTAGAAGGCAATGGCGATGAATACCTGGAGAATATCCGCCGTCGCGTTCGCGCTTGCGTGCGCAGCCGGGTGCCGCACGGTGAAGGATGTAATCAACGACTACGATGCAGCCATCGCGTCCGGCGATTATGTCAAGCCGATAGCCGAGACGTCGGAGCTGGCCGGCAAGAGCGGCGATACGCAGCTGCTGTGGCAGCTTCTCGCCGGTTCTGCGATGTACATGGCCGACGACAAGGACGGCGCGCGCCGGATGTTCGACGCGGCGGAGGCGTCCTTCGCAAGGAACGACACCGTCTCGGTGTTCGCCCAAGGCGGCGAAGGGGCGCTTGCGATGATGACGAACGACCGGGTGTTCTCGTATGACGGCGGCGGACAGGACCGCATATTCACCTGCCTGTACAAGTCGATCGACATGATGGCATCCGGGGACGCCGCCGGTGCGCGCGTGGAACTCAACCGCGCTTCGAGATACCAGGCGAACTGGCTATACGACCGCCGGAAGGACATCGACGCCGCGGCGAAGAAGATGGAGGAAGACGCCAATGCGTACGCAAAACAGCAGAAAGCGGGGTCCCAGGAAGACCGTTCGCGCCATGTGGCTGCGGCGATGAAGGATTCGTCCTTCTGCGCCGACATCAAGGAGAAGTGCAACTTCGACCCGGCGACGTCCGGCGACTTGAACGTCCTTGCGCCCAAGGATTACATGAACGTCTACGCGGCGCACCTGACCGGGGTGTTCCGCTGGCTGAACGGCGACAGCGACCAGAACCACCTCCGCGACGCAGCCGCGCTGGCGCCCGGCTGCGCGACGGCCGCGCGCGACCGCAAAGAGCTGGCCGCCGGTGTCCGTCCGTCCAACCAGGTCTGGATATACGTCGAGGACGGCTTGTGTCCGTGCCGCGAGGAGTGGCGGCTGGACCTGCCGCTCGTCCTTATACCGTACTTGAACAAATACATAATGTACGCGGGGATGGCGCTTCCGTATCTGCGCTTCCGCGAGCACGGCGCCGTCTCCTGGTCGGTGCGGTCGGGCGGAGAAGCCGTGCAGATGGAGCGGCTGGCGGATGTCGACGCCCTGATGAAGACCGAATACGACGTCTACATGCGCGGGGCGCTGGCGCGCGAGATAACGCGCGTCATCGTAAAAGCCAGCGTCCAGGTGGCGCTCGGAGTGACGGCCGAGAACGTGTCCGACAACTACACAAAGATAGCTCTCCGGGCCTCGCAGGCGGGGGCTGCCGTATGGGCGGCGTCGGTGACTGCGGCGGACATGCGCTGCTGGACTTCCCTTCCCAAGACCGTGAAGGTGGCGCGCGTGGACCGTCCGGACGACGGACATCTGGAGATACTCGCCGATGCGCAGCGCATCGAGCTTGACCTTCCGCCCGGCAACGCGATCGTGTTTGTCCGCAAGCCCGGCCCCCTGGCCGTCCCTTCCGTGAAGACTGCGGTTTTCAAGTGAGGCCTTTGCCGCGAGGAATTTGCGAAAATTCCCTATTGCGCGCAGGCGTGTTTTTTGATATAATTTTATCTATTCCGTCCGAGTGGGCGGGATGAAGTGAATGATCCGGGGTAGTCCATCCCCGGACAAAACGGATTGAGTCAACCTCTGAAAGACCAAGGAGAAAACAAAATGGAAATGCCGACATCCGCCCTTACGGGCATCACGCTCAAAGACATGTTCGATGCAGGACTGCACTTCGGACACCAGACCAAGCGCTGGAATCCCAAGATGAGGGATTATATTTTCGACAAGCGCAACGGAATCCACATCATCGACCTTACGCAGACGGTCGCCATGCTCGACGAAGCGGCGCAGTTCCTGCGCGACACCGTCCTCGCCGGAAAGCACATCCTTTTCGTCGCCACCAAGAAGCAGGTTTCCGAAATGGTCAAGGACGCCGCGACGTCCGTCGGCGAATTCTACATCACCGAGCGCTGGCTCGGCGGCACGCTCACCAACTCCAAGACGATCCGTTCTTCCGTCAAGCGCATGATGCAGCTCCAGGCGACGGCCAAGGCCAACGGCGGCGAGCTTTCCGAGCACAAGCAGGAGGCTTCTATGCTCAGGCGCGAACTCAACAAGCTTGAAAAGAACCTGACCGGCATCGCCGAGATGGCCGAGCAGCCCGGCGCGGTCGTCATCATCGACGTGGTCCGCGAGGCCAATGCCGTCAAGGAGGCGATCAAGCTGGGAATCCCGGTCGTCGCCATCGTCGACACGAACGCCAACCCCGAGCCGATCGACTACGTGATCCCCGGCAACGACGATTCCGTGCGCGGCGTCGAACTCATCCTCAACGGGCTTGTCAAGGTTATCAAGACCGCTTCCGACGAATACGGCGCGAAAGTCGCCGAGGACAACCGCAAGCGCGAGGCCGAGAGGGCGAAGCGCGAAGAGGCGGAGAAGGCCGCGCGCGCCGAGCGCAAGGCGAAATCCTCGTCCGCGAAGGAGACGAAGCGCGCTCCCCAGAAGAAGGCCCAGGTCGCGATGAACGTGAAGGCGGCGGCCCGCGCGGCGAAGGAAGCCGCCGAGGCGAAGGCGAAGGCCGAACTCGAAGCGAAGCGCCAGGCGGCGGTCCAGGAAGCCGCGGCTGCGGCAGCGGCCGCAACCGCAGCGCCTGCGGCAGTCGAGGCGGCTCCCGCCGCCGAGGCTCCTGCAGCGGAGGCTCCCAAGGCCGAGTAAAGCAGGACAACAAGGAAAAGAAAGGTTTAGAACAATGGCTATCACCATTCAGATGATCAAGGAGCTGCGCGAAGCGACCGCAGCGGGCATGGGCGCGTGCAAGGAGGCGCTGACCGCCACGGGCGGCAACATGGAAGAGGCCGTCAAGTACCTTCGCGAGAAGGGCCTTGCGGTCGCGGCCAAGCGCGTCGACAAGGAGTCCAAGCAGGGAATCGTCCAGCTCGCGAAGGCGGCCGACGGCAAGAGCATGGCTCTCGCCGAGATCAATTGCGAGACCGACTTCGTCGCCAAGACGGAGGCTTTCATCAAGTTCGTCGACGATGCGGCGAAGGTCGCCCTCGAAGGCAAGGACATCGAGCAGACGCTCAACGACGACTACAAGATGCTCCTCACCAAGACGGGCGAGAACGTCAAGATCCGCCGCGCCGAGAGATACGTCCTGGAGGGTACGGGCGTTCTTTCCGGCTATATCCACATGGGCGGCAAGATCGGCGTCCTCGTCGAGCTCTCCACGCCGTGCGAGAAGTGCGCGGCGTCGCCGGAACTTGCGGAGGCCGCCCACATGATCTGCCTGCAGATCGCCGCCAACGCGCCCAAGTACGTCAATCCCGAAGACGTTCCCCAGGCCGAGATCGACGCGGAGCTCGAGATCAAGCTCAACGCCCTCAAAGAGCAGAAGGGCAAGCTTCCTCCCGAGCAGGCGCTCGTCGGAATCAAGAAGGGCATGGCCGCCAAGTACTGCACGCAGATATGCCTTATGAAGCAGGACTACGTGGCCGACGGGGAAATGACGGTCGAGGCGTATCTCGCCTCCGTGTCCAAGGCCTGCGGCGGCGCACCGATTACGGTGAAGCGTTTCTGCCGCATGCAGCTTGGCGCCTGACCGCCGATCCCATCGCGAGACCGCCCTGCTGCAGTCCGGTGCCAAGGCCGGCGCGGCGGGGCGTTTTCGCTTTCACGGGGGGATGGAGAGAAATATGGCGGGCGGGAAACGCGTCATAGCCGTAAGACCGGCGACTCTGAAGGATGCCGAAAGCATATTCGCGCTGATCCACCTGAACCGGGACATGCTTGTCCAGCGTTCGCTGGGGAACATTGTCGAAAACATCGACAGGTTCACCGTGGCGTCGAGAGGCGGGGACGTGATAGGATGCGCGACCTACCAGATCCATCCGGAGATCGGGAAAAGCGATGTCGCCTCCGTTGAGATACAGTCCGTCGCCGTCCGCCGCCCCTACAGGCGCTCCGGCGTGGGGACGCGTCTCGTGGAAGCCGTGATCTCGCGCGCTTCGGCGGCGGAACCGGCCGAGTTCGTCGTGCTCACGTTCGCGCCGGAGTTCTTCGCGGCGCTCGGTTTTTCGGAAATCCCGAAGACGAAAGTGATGCACAAGCTCTACACGGGCTGCATAAACTGCACCAGGCACCGCGATCCTTTCACCTGCCCCGAAATCGCCATGGTCAGGAAATCCGCCGGCCGGCGGTGACCGGTACGGCAGCATGTACAGAATCGAAACAAAGGGACACATGACTGTGAAGCACTTTATCTCATTGATGTTTGCGGCGTTTTGCGCGACGGCGCTTGCCGCGCGCGATTTCTCCGGAATATTCCTCGGGGCGTGCCCCAGCGTTTCGGCGGACGGATCCAGGTTCGTCTTTGAATGGAACGACTCCATCTGGGTCGCATCGACGTCCGGCGGAACGGCGCGCTGCCTCACGCCGGCGGAGACGCAGGAGTCGCGTCCGATGATTTCCCCCGACGGCAAACGCGTCTATTTCGTGTCCAACCGCGACGGCGGCGGAAAGCTTTTCGCGCTCGACATGGAAACGTCGTCCGTGCGCCAGATCACACGCCATTCCGAGCTTACCGTGCCGTATTCCGTCGCTCCCGACCGCGAAAGCATTGTCTGCGTCGTCCTGCGCGACGCGGGGCGCGTCGAGACGGCCTACCGGGCCGCCCTCGTCACTCCGGACGGAAGCGAAAGGATTCTCATGGAGAACGTCAACGCCTTCGAGCCGGTGGTGTCGCCCGACGGTTCCAGGCTCGCCTTCACATGGAGGGAGGATTCCATATACCGCAAGCGCCGGCACGGCAGGTCCTCCAAGGACCGCGAGATCTGGATATACGACTTCGTCACCGGAACGTATTCGAAGCTTCCGACGGCGGCGTACAGCGCCTTTTCCGCAAGGTGGCGTCCCGACGGAAGGGCGCTCTACTATCTGGGAAGGGCGGAAGGCGAATCAGTGGCGTCCGTGCGCGAGTATTCGTTCGAGACGGGCAAGGACAGGAAGGTCGTCTCGTTCGGCGACGACGCCGCGTTCCAGCCGACGCTGTCGGTCGACGGCAAGACGATGGTCGTCAGGGCCGGTTTCGATTTCTGGCGTCTCGATCCCACGCAGGAGAACCCGCTGCCGCGCGTGATACCGCTGAAGCCGGACTCCTATCCTCCGCGCCTGTCCGGCACGTACCGCAGGTTCTACGACAGGGCGTGGAACGGCGACGGATACGGCGACATGAACTTCACCAGCGAAGGCAGGGAAGTCGCCTTCACATGCGGCGGCGCGCTTTACGTCATGGATACGGTAGTCAGGAACCCGCGGCTCGTCGCCGAGGAGAGCGTCGCGTGGATAAGGGAATGCTACTTCACCCCGGACGCCAGGCGTCTCTACTATCTCGTGAACCGCGGCGACGGCTCCGCGATATGCTACGCCGAACGCGAGGACGGATCGCTGCCTTGGTGGGAGAATACGGCTTTCAGGAAAACGAAACTGGTCGACGACGATACCGTGCGCTCCGGTCTTACCGTATCGCCCGACGGCACCCGTCTGGCGTGGGCCGACGCGCTCGGGACGTACACGTTCTGCGGCATCGACGGGGGGGATGTCGCATACGGTCCCAAGGCGACGGGAGCGGGCGGATATTCGTGGAGCCCGGACTCGAAGTACATCGCCACCGAACTGATCGACGCCAACGGCAATTCCGACGTCTGGATTCTCGCGACGGACGGTGCGCGCGAACCGTTCAACCTGTCGCGCAACTGCCGCTGGGACGGGACGCCGGCGTGGAGTCCCGACGGCAAGATAATAGCCTGGTCCGGGGACCGCATAGGAAGCGATCTGCATGAAATCTCGTACGTCTATCTCGATCCGGCGGACGAAGTCGCGGACAAGCAGGGGGACATAACGCGCTCGCGCAGGCAGATATGCCCCGTCGACGCGGCGGACGGCGCGCCTGCGGACGGCGTGCGGTACAATATCGATTTCGACACGCTCCAGTCCCGCATAAGGCGCACGGGAATCAAGGGGGTCCTCCCGTTTTTCTCCCACGACTCCAGGACGCTCGCGTACAACAGCGGTTCGCAGACGGACTGCGTCACGATACCTTCGTCGATGACGCCGCGCAAACTTTCCTCAAACACCGGCACGTTCCCGAAATGGTTCGCAAGCAACGACTGCCTTACATGGTCCGTCGACGGCCGCCCGGCCCATCTTGACAACATATTCCACTTCAAGGTCTACCGCGAGGACAACCTTGCCGACTTCCGGCTTCTCGCGTTCAGAATCGCATGGGGCAGGCTCCGCGACAGGTTCTACGACACCCGGTTCCGCGGACTCGACTGGAAGGCCGTCGAACGCAAGTACGAGGACGCCGCGAGAAATGCTTCGAGCTATTCCGTCTTCCAGCGCGTGATGAACATGATGCTCGGCGAGATGGACGCCTCCCACACCGGTTTCTACAAATCGGCCGATGTGGAGAAAGAGTGGATCAGAAATCCGCCCGTGCACCGCTGGGAGAAGGTGACGTGCCATCTCGGTCTCGTTTTCGAACCCGGAACGTTCAAGGTCGCACGCGTTATCGAAGGGTCTCCTGCGGAGAACATCGTATTCCCGGGCGAAACGGTGCTTTCCATCGACGGAGCGCCGCTCGTTCCCGGCCAGACGCGGATCGAAGACCTGCTCGAGTCGGTCGCCGGACATGTATTCCAGCTCGCGGTCGAAGGGCGCGGCGAGCCCGTCCACGTCAAAGGGTCGACCTACTCGTCGATCCGCGGTCTCGTGGCGGCGGAAAAGGAGCGCGGGCGGCGCAAACGCGTCCACGAAGCGACCGGCGGCAGAATCGGATACGTGGCCGTCAGCCAGATGGACGTGGCGAACTACAACAAGTTCGAAGAGGAGATTTTCTCCGAGGCGTGGGGCAAGGACGCTCTCGTGATAGACCTTCGCGGAAACCTCGGCGGTTTCACGGGCGACAGGCTCCTTTCCATCGTGTGCGGCCCCGACCACTCGTTCGCCAGAAGCCCCAACGGCCTGACGGGATATCTTTTCTCCTACTGGACGAAGCCGATATTCTCGAAGCCGATATGCGTGATCGTCGACGAGAGGACGCAGTCGAACGGGGAAATATTCACCCACGCGATCAAAACGCTCGGGCGCGGCAAGGTCGTCGGACGCCAGACGGCCGGCGAAGTGATTGCCACGTACGAGAAGAAAATACTCGATTTCGGCATACTGCGCGAGCCATTCTGGGGATGGTTCCTTCCCGACGGGACCGACATGGACATGCAGGGCGCCGTGCCCGACGTGGAAGTCGACTTCACTCCCGCCGACGCGGCGGCTGGAAGGGATGTGCAGCTTGACGCGGCGATCGACATCCTTCTGAAGGAGACCGCTGCCGGGTCTGCGGCCTGCGGCTGATCCGCCATGGGTTCGAACGGCACGCCAGTCGGGCGGGAGAACGTCCCGCAGTCCATTTTCGGGTACGCCTTCAAAAACAAGGCGCTCCTTGAAGAGGCGCTGACCACGCCCTCGTACAAGATGACCCGCCCCGGCGCCAGAGACAACCAGAGACTCGAATTTCTCGGCGATGCGGTTCTCGGCCTGATCGCGTCCGACTGGCTGTACGCGAGAAACCCCGGCGACGAGGAGGGCGCGTTGACGTCGCGCCGCCAGAAGATGGTTTCCTCGTCCGCCCTTTGCGAAGCGGCGGAAAGGGCGGATCTTAAGGCGGTTCTCAAAAGAAACCGCGGCGCGGAGCCGCTGCCGGCGCATTCCAAGACGTTCGCCGACGCGGTGGAGGCCGTCATAGGCGCGGCCTGGCTCGACGGAGGGCTCGAAGCCGCGCGCAAAGTGTTCGACGGGCTCGGAGTTGCGCTGGAACCGTCGAAGGCCGAAACAAACCCCAAATCCGTGCTTCAGCACATCACGCAGGCGATGCGTCCGGCGAAGACCCCCTCGTACAGGGTCTTGTCCGCCCGCGGCACGTGCGACAAGCCCGTTTTCACCGTCGAGGCGGAGGTTGAGGGCGTAGGCAGGGCGACCGGCTCCGCCGGGAGCATAAAAGAGGCGGAAACAAAAGCCGCCGCTAAACTTATTTCTGTTTTTTTTCCGTAATTTTGATATAATTGTTGCCGGCAGATGAATATATTTTCAACTAAAATACAGCGTTTCGCGATCCGTTTCGCGATTCTTTCCGTCATTGCGGCGGGAAGCATGCCGCTTTCTGCCGGCGGCGGCGAATCTGAAAACGTCCAGGCGGGCGACGAGGCGAGGCTGAAAAACATGTACGGCGAAATCGTCGCGCGCGTGGACCGTCCGGCGGAAGATGTGATCGTCCCGATAGAATGCTACGACGACGGTGCGGTCAAAACGGATGTGACGGCCGCGCGCGCGCAGTTTTTCGACCGCGAGGGTCTCGTATGGTGCGGCGACGTCACCGTGAGGCAGTACGATACTGACGGATCCGTCAAACTCGAACTGGCCGCGAAAGGCTGTCTGTTCGACCGCAAGACGAGGACGGGGTGGCTGGACGGGCAGGCCGCCGGCAGGTTCGGTTCGACCGTCATGTCCGGCAACGGCATATTTTTCTCGTATAAAGACGAACTCGTGCGCATCACGTCGGACGTCTCCATAGTCTCAACCGACATCAAATTCGAAGGAGTCAAGCTGTGAAATTCCAGACGGTAGTGTTTTTGGCGTCAGTGGCGGGCGCGGCGGTTCTGGCGCCGGCGTCCGGTACGGAGTCTCCCGGCGCCGCGCCGGCTCCGTCGGAGATACTGATAGAGGCCGCTCCGCCCAAAGCGGGCAAGGGTACGAACGCCGCGCCGCGCACGGTCAAGATAACGAGCGACAGAGCCTCGTATCTCAAGAAAGAAGGCATTGTAGCGTTCGAAGGACACGTGTTCGTGGACGATGTCGAGTTCAAGATGCACGCCGACGAGGTAAGTCTGTTCCTGGACGGAACGAACAGCCTCAAGAGACTTGTGGCGATAGGCGGCGTGGCGGTGACCAACGGCACGCGGTACGGCTCCTGCGCAAAGGCGACGTACAACAAGGCGCTGTCGAAGGTCGTGCTGTACGCGGACGCGGAGCGCGGGATCCCCGCGCGGCTCGTCGACGCCGGAAAGCGCCAGAGCGAACTTGAAGGGCGCAAGATATCGTACTGGATAGACACCGAGCAGGTCGAGGTGGAGGGATCCACGGTTACGGTGGACGCCGGAGGTTTCGGCGGCAAGCAGGGAGCGAAAGGCTTTCTCGGAAAATAGCATGGAGGTCGGGACTGCCGGATGATCGAGAGCGATGACATAGTTTCGAAGGCCATGAAGGCCATGGCCGAGGGACGCGCCGCAGGCGCGCCGCCGGTCGCGCGCGCGACCGCCCCGGATCTCGCGGCGACGAGGCTTGTCAAGATATACGGCGACAGAACCGTCGTCAACGGCATGGATTTCGCTTGTTCGTGCGGGGAGATCGTCGGACTTCTGGGACCGAACGGAGCGGGCAAGACCACCACTTTCTACATGGTCGTAGGTCTTGTGCGACCGGACGGCGGGAAGGTCGTATTCAAGGGCGAGGACGTCACCTCGCTTCCCGTCTACATGCGCGCGCGCAAGGGCATAGGATACCTCGCGCAGGAGCCGAGCATATTCAGGAAGCTGTCTGTCTGGAACAACGTCATGGCGATCCTGGAGACCCTGCCGCTCGATTACGCGCATCGCAAGAAGCGCGCAGAAGAGCTTCTTGAACCGTTCGATCTGATGAAGGTGGCCAGACAGCCCGCCTACACGCTTTCCGGCGGCGAGAGGCGCAAGCTCGAAATAGCCCGCGCGCTGGTGAGGAACCCTTCGATCCTGATGCTGGACGAGCCGTTCGCCGGCGTCGATCCGCTTTCCGTGAGCGAGATACAGGAAATCGTCAAACGGCTTGCGAAGTCGGGTCTCGGGATAGTGATAACGGACCACAACGTGCGCGAGACGCTGTCCGTGGTCGACCGCGCGTACATGGTCTACGACGGGCGGCTGCTGAAGGAGGGCACCGCGGCCGAGCTGGTGCGCGACGACACCGTGCGCGCCAGGTATCTCGGCGACGGGTTCAGGATGTAGGGGTTGAAAAGTTGAAAAGTCAAGGAGATGCGGCATCCTGCCGCGTAGAAAGGTTGAAAAGTTGAAAAGTCAAGGAGATGCGGCATCTTGCCGCGTTGAAAAGTTGAAACAAACAAGCAAGACAAAGACAAGGAGGTAAAGAATGAGCATAGAAGTAACGATGAGGCACAGCGATGTGAGAATCGAGGCTCTCAAAGAGTATGCCGAGCAGAGGATGCAGCGGCTCGCGGAGAAATTTCCAAAGGTGACGACCATAAACATCGTCATCGACGTCGATGTGAAGAAGCACATGTACATGGCGGAAGTCGTGGCGAACCGTCTCGGCGAGACCGCAGTCGGCGCGAAGGAGTTTTCCGAGAGCGCCAAGAGCGTGATCGACACCGCGGCCGCGCGTGCGGAGCGCCAGCTTCTCAAAATGCGCGTGAAGGCGCGCAAGGGAACGGTCCGCAAGCAGCGCGCCGCGTCCGCGAAGAACTGATAACGGGGGAAGACGCGGTCCATGCCCGGCAGAAAGAAAGCAGGCGACTTTTCCAAAGGGGTTCGCTTCACGGTGGGGGATTTCGTGAAATCCTCCGCCGGGCGCATCGACCTCAAGGTCGTCGCCGGCGCCGGGCGCATGGACATGGTCATCGCCGAGCCTATCGTAAACAGACTGGGCCTTGCGCTGACCGGATTCTACGACTGTTTCGCCTGGAGGCGCGTGCAGCTCATAGGCAACGCCGAGTGTTCGTATCTTGCGTCGCTCGGCGAAGCCGAGAGCGAGAAGCGCTTCAAGGGTCTGCTGGAGCGCAAGGCCCGGCTTTTCGTGTTCACCGGCGGACACCACGCCAAACCTTCGATAAAGCGCCTGGCCGAGGAATCGGGCGCGGTCATAATGGAGACGCCCCTCACGACGCGCGTTTTTTCGCGTCTTGCCACGTTCGTTCTGGAAAGGCTCGGCGCGCCGCGCGTGCAGCTGTACGGAACGATGGTGGAGGTGTTCGGAGTCGGCGTGCTGTTCGAGGGGGACGCGGGGCTGGGCAAGAGCGAGACGGCCCTGGGGCTCATAAAGCGCGGCTCGTCTCTCATCGCCGACGATGTCACGCTCATCCGGAAGGATGTCGCCAACAACATCCTGTACGGAAGGGCGAGCAAGGCGACCGAAGGCTTCATCGAAATACGCGGTATCGGAATAATGAAGATATCGCGCGTTTTCGGCGTGAACGCCGTCGCCGGGGAGAGGCAGTTGAAACTTGTCGTGACTTTCAAACGGCTCGGGGACGTCGTTGCGGACATCGACCGCGTCGGATTGAGGGACGTAAAGCGGAACATACTCGGCGTGGAGCTGCCGAACATAATCGTGCCGGTTTCGGAGGGGCGGGATCTCGTGAATCTTGTAGAAACGGCCGTGCAGCAGCAGAAACTTATATCGTCGGGATACGATCCCGTGGACGAACTTTCAGAACACCTCCGAAAGCGCGCCGATGCGCCGCTGGAGGATAAAAAAAGGAGGATAAAGAATGGCCGATAAGATTACCAGGGAGTTCACGCTGTTGAACAGGTACGGGATGCATGTGCGCCCGGCCGGCCTTTTTGCAAAGACTGCGAGCAGATTCGACGCCGACGTCGAGGTCGAGAAAGACGGCAATGTAGTCTCCGGCAAGTCGATCATGGCTCTCATGACGCTCGAAGCCACCTGCGGAACGGTTCTCAAGGTAACCGCGTCCGGACCGGAGGCCGCCGAGGTGCTCGAAGAGCTCGAGGCGCTCATCGCGCGCAAGTTCGACATACCGGATGAGCAGTAACCGGAACATTTCCGCGACCGGGCTTCCGGTCTCGTCCGGTTTCGCCGCCGGGAAGGCTTTTGTCTTCCGGGGTGACGGCGAACTGCCGGTTCCGGAGTATATTGTCGAGAAGGGGCGCGAGCAGGAGGAGATCGACCGCTACAGGAAGGCTCTGGACAACATCCGGCGCGACTTGCACGCATTGATAGGCGTTCTGCGGGAAAGGACTGGGCGCGAGGATATACGCGTTTTCGAATGCCATCTGATGATTCTCGAAGATGAAGTCCTGCAGGAGGAGATCGAGGGGTATGTAAAGAAGGACGGCGTCAACATCGAATGCGCGATCAAGAGGGCGATGGGCGCCGCGCGGGCTCTTTTCGGCAGAATGAACGATCCGTATTTCCGCGAGCGCGTCAGGGACATCGACGATGTCGAGAGGCGGATATTGAAGGAATTGACCGGATACGACCGCAAGCCGCATCTCGAACTCAAAGAGCCGTCGGTCGTTATCGCAAACGATCTCACGCCTTCGGAAACGGTGCAGCTTCCCCGGGAATACGTTCTGGGATTTGCGATGAACGGGGGATCGGCCACCAGCCACGTCGCGCTTCTCGCGCGGGCGCTTTCCATTCCGGCGGTGTGCGGTCTGGGCAATATCACGTCGCTCGTCGAGCCCGGGACGATGATTCTTCTCGACGGATCCACGGGGAATATAGTGGTCGATCCCGACGAAGACGCAAAAGCCAGATTCGCCGAACTGTCGGACTCCCGCAAGGGCGGCACTCCGTCCGCCGCGCCCTCCGACCGTCCGGCCGGAATGCTTAAAGACGGCGGAGACGTAATGCTTCTGGCGAACGTCCATCCGGGAGCGCCGGTCGCCGGAATAAAAGAATACGGAGCGCGGGGAGTGGGCCTCTACAGAAGCGAGTATCTGTGGCTCAACCGCGGCCTCGAGCCGTCGGAGGACGAGCAGTTCGAGGCATACAGGGACATTGCGGCGTTCACGTCGACGCTCGCCCCGGGCGCGGTCGCGACCATACGCGCGCTTGACATAGGCGGGGACAAGACCGTGCGCGGCATTTCCTCCAAGGAATCTAATCCATTTCTCGGCAACCGTTCCATCCGCTATCTTCTTTCCGAACGTGGCGTTTTCAGACGACAGCTGCGCGCCATCCTGCGCGCATCCGCCTACGGCAAGGTCGCCGTGATGTATCCGATGGTCTCCTGCATAGAAGAGATATTCGCCGCGGCGGAGGAGCTTGACGCGGCGAAGGAGTCGTTGAGGAAAGACGGAATCGCTTTCGATGAATCTATACAGTCTGGCGTGATGATAGAAGTGCCGAGCGCGGCGCTCAATGCCGGAATATTCGCCAAGCACGTGGATTTCTTCTCGATAGGGACGAACGACCTCGTCCAGTACACGCTTGCCGCCGACCGCGGCAACGAATCGGTAAGCCACCTTTACCAACCTCTCAATCCGGCCGTCGTGAAACTGGTGAAAATGACGATCGACGCGGCGAAAAAAGAGGGAAAGAAAGTCGCCGTATGCGGCGAAAGCGCCGCAGATCCAGTGCTGGGTCCGTTCTGGGCGGCAATGGGCGCGGACATGCTTTCGATGAGCGCATCCTACATTCCGGTCATATCGCGCGTACTTTCGTCCCTCACGCGCGCGGATCTGGACGAATACGCCGGGATACCGTCCACGCTTCCCGAAACCGCGACGGCCGCCGAAATCTTCGAAGCGTGCCGCAGATGGATGTCTGCGAAGATGCCTTTGATTGAAGGCGGCCGGGCATGATTTCCACCGGCGAGATCGTTCTCGAGCGTATCGAATACGCCCTCGGGGAGCGCGAGGTGGACAACGAAGGACGCCTTTCCCGGGCTGCGATAGAGGCGACGGGATTCAAGAAACGCTACGAGGCGGCGCCGGGCACCGGCGTGTTCGAGCTTGCCATGTCCGCCGCCGCGAAGATCCCGGCGGACGCGATCGCCGGAACGGGTGGCGTGGTCGCGGCGACTTTTTCGTACGCCGACAGGTTCCCGTCCCTTGCAGTCCGCATCGGCAGCGCGCTCGGGATGGATCCCTCCGCGCCGATGCTCGATCTGCAGATGGCGTGCAGCGCCTATCCCTACGCTTTGTATGTCGCCGGCTGTCTTTGCGCCGCGACGGGGAAAAAGATTCTCGTCGTCGACGGCGACGTGCAGACTCCTCTGGCCAGGCCGGGAGAGGGGACGCTGGAGCTTTTCTCGGATGCGGCGACCGCGACGGTCGTGTCCGTCCGCAGCGGCGGACGGAGCCATTTCGCTTTTCTATCGAAGTACGGCAGGGAGCTTTCCTGTCCGTCCGCCGGGCCCCTGTCCATGGACGGCTTCGGCGTGTTTTCGTTCGTCGCGGCGGAAGTCGCGCCGTTTCTGTCGCGCTTTGCCGCGGAGGCGGGTGAAATCGACCGTTTCGTCCCGCACCAGGCGAACATGTACATGGTAAGGCGTCTGGCGGAGGATGCGGGGCTTGCGGACAAAATGCTTTCGAGCGAAGGCAGGTTCGCGAATCCTGGATCCGCTTCGATCCCCCTTACGATAGCGGCAAGCGGGGAAAAGGGCCGTTTTCTTCTGGCCGGCTTCGGGGCCGGTCTTTCAGCGGCCGCCGCGGCGGTCACGGTGTCGTAGTATGACATATTGCGCAGTATACAGCAGACAATCATGAAAGCAATCGTTATTTTGCAGGCAGTTTCTTCGTGGCTTTCCAAGTGGACGCCGCTTTTCGTCGCCGGCGTCGCGGTCGGGACGTATTTTCTGCCGGAGGCGTTCTCGTGGGTCCGCGGCGACACGCAGACCGCCGTCCTTGGCGTAATAATGCTGACGATGGGCATGACGCTGAAAGGGGACGACTTCCGCATCCTCATGTCGCGCCCTCTTGACATGGCGATAGGAACGGTCGCCCAGTTCACGTTCATGCCGCTCATAGCCTGGGCCCTCGTACACGGGATGGGGCTTCCGAGGGCGGTAGGCGCGGGGCTGATACTCGTCGGGTGCTGTCCGGGGGGAGTCTCTTCCAATATCATGAGCTTTCTGTGCAAAGGAGACGTCGCGTTCTCCGTTGGGATGACGACCGTGTCCACCCTTCTCGCGCCCGTGGCAACGCCGGCTCTTATGCTCTGGCTGGCCGGCGAGAATGTGGATGTCGATGCGGCGGGCATGTTCAAATCGATCTTGTTCGTGACCATTCTGCCTGTCGTCGTCGGCTTTTTCGCGAACAGCGCGTTCGGGCGCCGGCCCGCCTACCTCGAGGCGATGAAGGTGATGCCGGGTGTGGCGGTTTTGGGTCTGGCATGCATAGTCGGCGGAGTCGTTTCCGCGCACGGCGGCAAATTCCTGTCGTCGGGAATCATTGTATTCGCCGCGGTGCTGCTGCACAATTCGCTCGGCTACCTTCTGGGATACTTGACAGGCGTCGCGGCGCGCTTCTCCCGCGCGAAGCGCCGGACCGTGTCGATCGAGGTCGGAATGCAGAACGCCGGGCTTGCGACGGTCCTCGCCGGCCGCCATTTCCCCGCTCTGCCGGAAGCGGCGGTCGCCTCCGCTGTATCCTGCGTATGGCATTCCGTTTCCGGAGCGCTGCTGGCCGGCGTATTCAACGCCGCGGACTCGCTTCTCTCCTCCAGACGGCGCCGGGACTGAAGTCTGCGCAAGCCGGAGTTCAAGGACGGCACGATTTCCGGCGTCCCGTCCAAGCCCGGCGTCTATACCGTGACGTTCACCGCGACGAAGGGCAAGGAAAAGCAGACGGCGACGATTACGCTCAATGTCGAGGCAATGCCGAGCTGGGCGGAGGGAATCTTCACCGGATGGGTCGATCTCGGGCACTGGAACGCAGAGGGCCAGAATTGGTCGTACAACGGCGACAGAGGCTTTGCGACAATCACCGTAGGCGCCAACGGCAAGACGAGCGGGAAGGTTTCGCTGAACGGAACGAACTACACTTTCTCCGCATCGGGCTATTCTCACATCGATGCCCACAGCGACTATATTTACAATGAGGCTACCGAAGAATATATTTACGACGAATTCATTTCGGTTGTGGAAGACTGCGGCGTGAGCGGCGAGTTGAAGTCCGGAAAGACCGTCATTCCCGTTACGTTCTGGATCGGTTCCTATTCCGACGACGAACTGCCCGCCCAGGGGAAAGGCAGACTTCAGAACGCATACGCCTTCGGGGGATCCGACGAAGGCGAGGATGAGCACGAGGACGGCGAGATGCATCTCGAATTCTATCTCTACCGCAATATCTGGAAGGACAAGGCGAAAGCGTTCACCGCAAAGGCCGTACTCGCCAAATGGGAGGGCGTCTACACGGTGTCGATGGACAATGCGGGCTATCTTTCGCTGACCGTCGGGAAGGACGGCACGGTAAAGGCGAGCGGAAAGCTCGGCGACGGGACCGCGGTCTCCGCTACGTCTCCGCTCATGTACGATCCTTGGGACGCGGGAGGCTATTTCGCGACGCTTTACGCGGCCCCGTCTGCATACAAAGGCGGAAGCTTCAATCTCCAGGTCAACTTCGGAACGGAGCGCGGAGCGCTTGCCGGATACGGCGATTGGGTCAACCGCAATCCCACGTCGACCGGCGATTACGGCGAGGTGTTTTGGATGGGATGCGATGCCGAGGGCGCGTACTACGACAAGAACGAAAAGCTGAACGACTATTGCGAGACGCTCCGATTCAAGATGGACGAAGCGCCGGCCCTGTACTATACCTTCAAGGAAACGTATTTTGACGACGACACGAAAAAGAAGGTTACAGGATCCTACATCGCCGACGCGTACGCGGCGGATACGCTCGGACAGGACGGTTGCACGGTCGGAGTGAACGACAAGGGTTTTGTCGTCGCGAAGGCCACCAAACCAGTGAAGGACAAGGACGGGGTTTGGCATTACGGCGGAACGAACGACGGCGCGCTGACGCTTTCCTTCGCGCAGGCGACCGGCATTTTCAAGGGGTCGTACACGTTCTGGTACGATTACATGTCGGCGTACGACGGCATCAAGGAGAAAGAAACAACCGCCCACACGTCCAAGAAGGTCGCCTTCGAGGGAGTATGGGTGCAGGGATCCGGCTTGAAGGGGTGCATTGCGGCGGAGGCCATGTCGTCATACACCGACCCCAAGACCCAAAAGGAAAAGACCTACAAGTTCAAGGATCCGATCCTCGTCGAGCTCGTGCCGCAGCTTTAATTCAGCGGCGCCGTTTCTTTGAATATTTCGACCGGCTCGGCCATGCGGCCGAGCCCGGCCGAGCCGCACGCGAGACTGCCGTAGCCGGGCGCGATGATCTTGACTCCGCGCTGCGCCAGAGCTGAAATATTGTCTTTGGTCGCCGCGTTATCCCACATTCCGTCGTTCATGGCGGGCGCAACGGCGACTGGCGCGCGCGTCGCGAGGAGGGTCGATGTCAGGAGATTGTCCGCAAGGCCGAAGCGCAGTTTCGCGATTGTGTTCGCGGTTGCTGGCGCGACGACCGCAAGGTCGCAGTCCGCAAGCGAGATGTGCTCCGGACGCCATTCCGCGGGGCGGTCGAATTCTTCGATGTAGACCGGATTCCTGGAAAGCGTCTGGAATGTGAGCGGCGCGACGAATTTTGTCGCGGCGGGTGTCATTACGACGCGAACCTCGTCTCCGTTTTTGACGAAAAGCCTGACCAGTTCCGCCGCTTTGTATGCGGCGATGGAGCCTGTGACGCCCAATAGTATCCTTCTCATTTGTCGATCCTCCTGCCGGCCGGTAGGCGGCCGTGTGTAAATCCTTCAAGAGGAAATTATATCATAAAATGCAAATTTCATGCGGAAATTCTTGCTGCAACCGCGTTTCTGCCATTGCGTGCCGGACGGTGGCACCCGGCGGTAGAAGCGGATATCCGGCTATATCTTCAGCAGATGCTTGCGGAAGGCGATCGCGACTGCCTCGGTGCGGTTCGCGGCGCCGAGTTTGGCGAGCAGCGAGCGGACGTGCTGTTCGACGCGGTCTTCGCTGATCGAAAGCTGGCGTGCGATATCCCTGTTCGTAAGACCTCGTGTCATCGACTGAAGCACTTCCTCCTGCCGCGGGGTCAGCGTCTCCACCGGGGGATCGCTTGCGATAAGCCGCTCGATTTCCGGCGAGACCGCCCTGCCGCCGGAAGCGACGGTTCTTATGGATTCTATCAGGACGTCGTTGGAGGAGTCTTTCAGAACGGCGCCCGCCGCGCCCGCTTCGATCCCGCGGGAAATGCCGTCCGAGGTCGCGAAGGATGTCAGCAGCAGCACGTGCGTGCGCGGCGCGAGCCGGCGCAGGCTCTCCGTCGCGGCCGCTCCGTCCTTCTTCGGCATCATGAGGTCCATGACTACGACATCTGGCTTCAGCCTGACCGCCTCCAGGACGGCCTCCTCCCCGTTGCACGCCTCGCCGACAACTTTCATGTCCGCCACGGTGTCTATCAAGGCCGCAAGGCCTGTGCGCACGACTGCATGGTCGTCTGCGATCAAAATGCGAATTGGAGTTTTCATCGCCGTATCCTGTTTTGTTTCACGCCGTAGCGCCGCCGGGTTTTGCGTCTTCCGGGACTTTAAGGGAGACCGTCGCCTTGCATCCGCGCCCCGGACTGCTGTCGATGGCGAAAGTGCCGCCGAAAGAATCCACGCGTTCGCGGATTCCGAGAAGGCCGAAGTGTCCCTCCTTCACGCCCGGCGCGGAAGCTGCGTCGAAGCCGTTCCCGTCGTCCCTGACCGAAAAATGCAACATTCCGCCGTCGATGCTCCCGGCGATCCGGATGTGCGTCGCTCCGCCGTGGCGGAGCGCGTTGAGCGCCAGTTCGCGGATGATGCACAGGATCGCGTGGGCCGACGCGTCGGTGAAGCGCTCCCTCGGGATGTTGAAACGCACAGACAGCGCGTCATCCGGTGCATACGGCGCCAGCGTCCGCCGGATCGCCGTGTCCATGTCTCGCTCTTCCAGCGCGTTGCTCCGCAGATCCCAAAGGCAGTTCTTAAGCTCCCTGCGGCACGAATCCAGAGTGCGCGATGCGGACGCCAGCCTCCTGGACGCCCCCTCCGGATCCGAAGGGACGAGCCGCGCCGCCGCGTCGATCGCGAACGATACGCCCGCGAGCGTTTGCGAAAGCGCGTCGTGCAGCTCCACGGCGAGGCGGGTGCGCTCGATTACTTTCAGATCCGATTCAACCCGCGCAACCTGCTCGGACGCGAGTTCGCGTCCGCGCCGCTCCGATACGCGCCTGAGCAGGAAGTTCCAGACAAGAACGGCGACTACCGCCGCGAACATCACGCCGACGGCCACAAGCAGGCGTGCGGGAGTCCACCACGGCGGGCGCGCTGCCACGCGGACGTCGGAGGGCGTGCGCAGGACGAGAGTGAAGCCGCTTATCGACGGGAATACGGTGTCGGGACTCCAGATTTCCGTCTCAAGCGCGCAGACTCCGGACGCCTCCACCCGGCAGCCGGTGTCGAGTCCGTCGAGCGCCGCGGGACAGCCCGAAGCGTCGACCTCGACGAGATGTCCGTCGCATTCCATCCTGAACGCCGTTTCCTCGCCCGCGTAGCGCAGTCCGCGCACGATGCCCGACATCCTGACGGCTCGTCCGTGGAACCGGGCGTCTATGCGCCGTTCGCCTTCTTCGTTGCAGAGGATTTC
Organism: Verrucomicrobia bacterium UBA3841; assembly: GCA_002392765.1. GTDB lineage: Bacteria > Verrucomicrobiota > Kiritimatiellia > RFP12 > UBA1067 > UBA1067. The sequence continues at coordinate 74,358 of DGHT01000058.1, forward strand.
GCGCGGTGTCGCCACCACGCTCTCTTCCGGCGTTTGCGTCCCGCCGGGTTCGCTTCGCCACACGGCCCTCGCAAGGTTGATGCGGTACATGTTGGAGACGGGGAACCCGACCGCCGCGATGCGCGCGCCTGCCGCGGGCGGAGGCCCCCCGGCGAGCTGCACGTCGTGGATTCCGCCGTCGCAGCTCCGGACGATCAGCGTGGAGCGGCGCTTGACGGCGAGTACCGTCCCTGCGATCCTGTGGCGCCCCAGCGCCGCGACCTGCGCGGGCTGGAGACGGCGGAATGCTCCGAGTTCCGGCACGTCGAACGGGTCTGACGCCGGCGGTTCGACGACGGTCGCCGCGTTTTCTCCAGCCAGACGCACGAGCCTGCCAAACTGCCGGCGGTCGGTGAGAGGGGCGGCGTCGCACAGCCCCGTGACCGCTATCTTCGCGCCCACGGGACTCGCGTCCCCGAAGAGCCTTCGGCTGTATTTCCTGGTTAGCGAAAGCGGAATCGTCGCGCCGTCCCCGCCCAGAATGAGATAGTTGAAACGCGTGTCGATCTGGTCTGCGACGAGCGCGCGCACGACCGCTTCGAAAGTCACGAGCTGGAAGTCGACTTCCCCGGCGTTGATCGCCGCGCACGTCGTCCGGACCGGCTCCGGCGCCGGTCCGTGCGCGACGACGGCGATGTTCGTGCAGCGGGCGTACGCCAGATGCGTGTGCGGGCCGAGTTCGATGGCGCCTTTTGCGACCAGCCTGTCGCCGGGCGAGACGCGGGGATGCCCGCGGGGGAAGTCTTTCGTCTCCACGTGCGTCGCCCCCGACGCGTCGCGCAGATGGTACCGGACGGCGCCGGGCGCCACGCGTTCGACATGCATCGCCGTCGCATCGAGCACGAACCCGCGCCCGACCTCTTCGCGGTCGTATACGGAGCGCGAAAGTTCGTCCGCCGTGCCGGCGGCCGGCAGACAAGCCGCCGCCGCGAGAACTGCCGATGCAAATATCATGCGCTTATTCTATCAAAATCCGTGCGGGAATGGAAGTCTGCGGGACTACGGACACGGATTACAAATGGCCTGCGCGGCACGGCGAAGCCGAGGCGCGCAGGCCATTTGTAATCCGTGGCAAACCGCATTTGCGATTGAACGTTTTGACCATATATGGTAGAATGTAGGAAAACAACCGATTGCCGGCGGAAGGTCGCACGGCCGGAATAGGACAAAACGCAAAGTCTGGCTTTGGCGCAATTGACGCAGATTCTTGAAAGGAACACAGTCGTGAAGATGACAAGAAGAAGGTTTGTCGCCGGTGCGGCGTGTGCCGCTATGGCTATTCGCAGTCAAATATCGAAAGGAGAACCCACCATGAAAGAGACGACACTTGCACCGCTTCCCTACGCCGACGACGCTCTTGCGCCGGCTATCTCCGCAAAGACGGTGTCGTTCCACTACGGCAAGCACCATGCAGGCTATGTGAAGACGCTGAACGGACTTGTCGCAGGAACGAAGTACGAAGGGCTTTCGCTCGAAGAGATTGTCGCCGCCTCGCGCGAAGCCGGGGATGCGGCGATATTCAACAACGCGGCGCAGATATGGAACCACGACTTTTACTGGAACTCGCTCGCGCCCGCAGGGAAAGGCGGCGAACCGTCGTCCGAGCTCAAGGCGGCCGTCGACGCGGCGTTCGGATCTCTTGATGCGTGCAAGGGCGCGCTCGCGGATGCGGCGGTCAAACGCTTCGGCAGCGGATGGGCGTGGCTTGTCGCGAAGGACGGCAAACTGGCAGTTGAATCGACATCAAACGCCGAAACGCCGTGCGGAAAGCCGGGCGTAAAGCCGCTTCTCGTAATCGACGTCTGGGAGCACGCGTACTACCTCGACTGGCAGAACGCCCGCGCGGCATACGCCAAGGCCGTTGTCGAAAAGCATCTCGACTGGTCTGCCGCCTCCCGCCGCTTTGCGGCAGACTGACTGCGCGGCGCATCCGCCGCGCAGTAGGAGGAGATTTCGCATGGATCGGGATGATTTCAAGTGCCGGATGTGCGGGGCGTGCTGCCGCATAAAGGACGGGATCGTGCGCGTTTCGGACGCGGAGATCGCGCGCATCGCGGCGTTTCTCGGAATGGGCGAAGCGGAGTTTATCGAGCGCGAAACGGAAGTCGCGCCCGACCGGAAGAGCCTGATTCTCAAGAGTCGTCCGGACGGCTCGTGCGCCTATCTGACGGACGACAACCTCTGCCGCATCAATTCCGTGAAGCCCGAGAAGTGCCGGACGTTCCCGTTCGAGTGGACAAATCCCGACTCGACTTCCGTCTGCCCCGGCCTTGCCGAGGAGCATTTGACGCTTTACGCGAAATACAATGACCAGTTCCCATGAGTTTTGGCCGCAAAGAACGCAAAGGCCGCAAAGAAAGGATCGACAAGATGAAAAAACGGATGAGGATGCTTGTGTGCGCGGTGGCGGCGATGGCGTCGGCTGGCGTGTCATTCGGCGGCATGGGAACGAACGGCGTTCTCATAGCGAGCCACAGGGCGGACTGGAAACTCGCGCCGGAAAACTCGCTTGCCGCGCTTGAAAACGCCATCCGCTACGGGGTTGACATCGTCGAGACGGACGTTCGGCGCACGAAGGACGGGGTGCTGGTTATTCTGCACGATCCTCATGTCGCGCGTGTGACGAACGGACAGGGGTATGTCTCCGACATGACGCTAGAAGAGGTGAAGCGGCTCAACCTGCGCGACGCGCTCGGCCAGACGACTGTGGAAAAGATTCCGACGCTTGAGGAATACATGCTGTCCGCCAAGGGTCGCGTACGGCTTTATCTTGACAAGGCCGGACAGGACGGCGGCGCGCTTGTCCCGCAGATTCTCGACCTTGCGAAGAAATGCGGAACGCTTGAGGAGACGGTGTTTGTGCTTGACTGGCCATACGAAAAGGCGCGGTCGGTATTTGGCGACGACCTTGAGAAAGTGCTTTACTGTCCGGTAATCGAGGATAAGCTCTCGAACCTCGATGCGTATGTCGACGAGTGGCTGGCCAACTGCAAGCCGTTTGCGTTCCAGTTCCGCTTTGCCTCGACCGACACGCGCACGTTCGCGCTCTTGCCGAAGGTCCTTGCGAGCGGCTCGCGCGCTTTCGTGGCGGCGACATGGCGCAACCACACGGCTGGACACGACGACCGCGTTTCGCTGTTGCAATCGCCGGATGACGGCTGGGGCTGGCTCGTCGCAAACGGTTTCACCATACTTGAAACCAACTTCCCGCGCGAGATGAAGTCGTGGCTGGGAAACGCGAGGCGATAACGAAACACTTGCAAAACATCCACGCCGCCCCGGCAGGGCGGCATCGATGATGCCGCCGCAGATACCGTCAACAGGAGTCGGCGACAGCTGGGATTTTATGCACGCCCGGCAAAAATATGATATAATGAATTTTGTGGACTTAGAGCGAGCTTAATGCCTTTCTTTCCCTTTTCACTGTGCGGGGAGGAGATTTTGCCTTTGGGCATTGACCTTTGCGGAGATTATGTGG
>DGHT01000041.1:0-131 GCA_002392765.1 Verrucomicrobia bacterium UBA3841
TCTGCGGTGCATCTCCGCGCAGCCAGCCGTCCTATCAACGTGCCATTCTCTTCGTTGAGTGGATTCCTTTCATTCTACGAGTTCAGCCAAGTTTTGCTTGGCGCACCATTTTGTCTGTTCCTTTCGGGTTG
>DGHT01000041.1:201-326 GCA_002392765.1 Verrucomicrobia bacterium UBA3841
AAAAAACGAACGCGGCGCGGCGACCTGAAAGGCCGCTCGCGCCGCGTGAATGAACGGGAAGTGTCGAAGTCTGCTGCAAGTGCCGTAAAGCCGGAGCACGCTCCAACTTTACACTTTACACTTTC
>DGHT01000041.1:411-32754 GCA_002392765.1 Verrucomicrobia bacterium UBA3841
CCCCCCACGAAATATCGCTATTTTGCGCAGTTATATTCTTTGCATTCCTCACGCCATCGACGTCTGGAGCTTCACCTGTGCAGATATTATGGAAAGTGGCTATCATAGGGCTACTTAAAGGGATTGGAAACCTTGATACCGCAATACGTTTCGCCATCGGCAAGGTCTTCCGACAGAAACGTATCAGCACCTGCCCGTTCGGCTGCTGCAAGCAGTTCCCCTTCATACGCATCCTGCCTGTGGAAAACATATGGTTCGCCCTCAAGCCGCGTCTGTCTTGCAACAAGATCCCGGAATCTCCGGACGCGACATTGCGCCTCCGTCTTTTGCCGATGGATCACCTCGTTTTCAAGAAAGCGAAACACCATCCGCTCAATAGTGGTTCCCTTGACGGCAACATAGTTGCGGACTTTCCGCTCCATGACAGGCGGCATATCAATCGTTATGCTCATACACACCTCTTTTCTTCGCTTTACGAAGCCTGGCTTTTGCGATTTCAGCCAAACTAAACAGCCCACTGCGAGATCGGGCAGTTTTGCGCAGTCATAGTCATTGCGTCCCTCATGCCATCGATGCCTGAAGCTTCTTGACCTGCGCAAGCGAAAGGCCGGTGCACTGGGCAATTTCCTTCAGCATGAGCTTGCCGTTTGCAAGCAACCGCTTCGCCGTCGCAAGCATTGTCTCGCGCTTGCCCTCGGCTTTGATTTTTTCCATTGTTTCGCACATGGCATGCCTCCCTTCTTCTGAATTCTCGAGCAAGGCGAGGTACTCCGGCTTCATCACGGATGAAGAACGCCCGGCCATCGCCTTTCGGGCGACGGTTCTTGCCGCTTTCCGCGTTCTGCTCTGTCTATTGTCCATCATGTCGCTAGAGAGTATGTCTTTACTTCCACTTTTGACTGCCGTTGAAAATGTTCGTCATTGGATATGACTGCACAACCATTGATGAGAGCGGTTGCCGCGATTATTGCGTCGGGAAGTTTCAACCCGCTCTCAACTCGCATGGAGACAGTCTCGCGCATAAGATCATCATTGGATGACAATACATCGTAAACATGGATGCGGGATAAAAATTGAAGAAAGGCATTGCGGGTTTCGGAATCAAGTTTAGGATACGCAAGAAACTCGACTTGGCAAATCACGGAAGTGGAAATAAAATCTGCATCATCAATGATTGCCCGAACCGAGTCATTGCCGGAAAGCAACTGGATGACGGCGTTGGTGTCAAGCAGATAGCGCCTACCATTCATCGCGGACACTCCTTTGATAAGCAACGGGGTCTCCATCGAACTTTACTTTTCCAATCAGATCCGAGAAATCATACTTGCGAGATCTTCCACCGTCATCGATTGAGTTGGCCGAATCTGCTTTTTGAGACAGCAGAAAGCGAACGAACAGAACGACGGTGTTCTGCTGCGCTTCATCAAGCCTTTCAATCTCTTTCTCAAGCAATGTGTATGGCATTTTACCCTCGCTTTGCCGCTGTGTCGAATATTATACCAAAACCCGCCAACGCCTGTCAACGACGATATTCGTAACACGCTTATCCCGGTTTTTTCGGGATAAATTATCCCGCTTTTTCTTGAAAGGGGCTTAAACAGCGGGTGATAAATATTTTCAGGACAAAACGCGTTAGACTTTATTTTCCAAATGCGTTATGTAGCAAAAAATGCCGATTTCGCGCCATTTCCCTCCCGACCGCAACTTCACAGGCTCGCTCTGACAACTGTTTCCCGCCGCGCATGCGTCTCATGCGCGTCCATCAAACCGGTTTTGCCGCAACATCCGCTTTGTTTAGAGTCCCGGCAGCATCATCTGCCTGTCATCTTTGATTACTTTGCGGGACCGCCCGCTTATGAATCGGATGTGCACCTGCCCCACAAGAGCGCGGATGCCGGCCAGAAGCGCATGTGTCTTCGTCGATACAGTCTCGAGATTGTCCGAAAGGAATTTCAGAATCTTCTTGAACCCCTTTGTCTTGCGAAGGAACTGCGTCCCATAGCCATTCCCTCCATACCCGCACCCCCAAAAATCTTGCTGATGTCCGAGAAGTCGATGGCGAAAGTGCATCTGTCGAGCCGTTCCCGGGGAATGTTCTTCAGGAGCCATCCACCGGTCGTCTCGACGAAATCATAGTTGTTCAACCAGCCCGAGACGCGCTCCTGCGCTCGCTTGCTCTCGGCCAAGGATGCATTCGTCCGCAACCCTCTTGACATATCGGACACAAGAGTCGAATTCCCGGTGACAATTGCCGCGAACAATGTCTTCAGCGCAGTCCATGCAGGCTTGCACGTCTTGCCAAAAACGCCCTCGAGAAAATTTTCATAGGTGACATTCAACGATTTTTTTAGTATATTATCCATATGCGGCACTCCTTTGTTTTTGTTTACCCTGCTAATGATAGCAGAAAAATCGAAGGGAATGCCGCACTTTTTTTGAAAATGTCGCAAAGCTTGGAACGGGATCTGCTGCGCAGCAGCCGCTATGCGTAGCGATGGCGTCGCTACGCAGGATTTCAGTCAGTCATCCACAACTTTGCGGCATTGCTATTTTGCGCGGCGCGCGCGGCCCGGAGAGGCGGGGCGTTTCGGCGACGTTGAAGCCGAGCCATGCGTACCGGAAAACGGAGACGCGCACACTCTGGCGAGGCTTCACCGAGCGCGCGCGGAGGTTCTGCAACATGAAAAAGCGTCCACGGCGCGCGCGTTCGCCCGAAACACCCCGCCACGCAGGGCCGAAACGGATAGAAAACCACGAAAAGCGCCCATTATTTCCACTTATAAAAAAAACCGGGATAAGCGTGCTGAGTACTGGCAGGTTTACGCATTTGAAATCGATGCCGCACTCCGTCCCAAGCATCCGGCACCGCTTTGGAATGAGAACATCGAAAAAGGAGAGGCGCGCGTTTCCGCACACCTCTCCTTTCGCGGTTATTCGCTCCGTCCGGAACGTTATTCGACGATCGACAGGGTCGTCCCGTCCCACATGATCTGGAGGCACTCGAAGTAGCCGCCGAACTTGCCGGCCTTCGGCGGGATGTAGATGAATGCAATACCGCTGAACGCATAGCCCTTCGACGGATCCGGGTTGGAGACCGGTATCAGCACCGCAGAGCCGGTTCCCTTGTAAACGGCGCCTGCGATATTGAAGTTGCCCGTCACCTTGATTGTTCCGTTCGCCGAGAACTTCAGCAGCAACTCGGCGTCCCTGGCTTCGGCATTGCGATAATAGTAGTAGCTCTGCTTGATCGCATTCGCGAATCCGACAGATTTCGCCACCGTCTTCCACGGCTCCGCCTTCCAAGCCGTCTGGAAGAGCGTGATGCTGCCGAAGTCGCCGGACAGCGAGACAATGCCGCCCACCGCATCCTGGAAGAGTTCGACATTCACCGAACGCATCTCCTTGCCGCTCTTCGCGTCGAGGGTCGCATAGTAGCAGCCGTTGTTCGCGTATGCGAAGCTTGTCGCGGAAAGCGTCCACGTCCTGCCGCCTTCGAGGAACTTGCCGCTCAGCTTGCCGTTCGCGGCGACCGTGAGCGTCGCCGATCCGATGCCCTCGATAGGCGCGGACACGTTTTCGCCGAACCTTGCGCCGCCGAAGATGCTGCTGCCGCCGTCGAACGCGCCCGCAGCCCACGCAGGAAGCGCAAAGATCTTGAGCGTTATCGTGGCGGTCTGCTTCTCCTTGCCGCTCGTCGCCGTGAACGTCACGGTGAAGTTGCCGGCCTTGGTCGGAACGCCGTAGATCGTGTTGGGCAGCGCGACTATCGCGCCGGTCTTGCTGTCAACGACCGCCTTGGCCGCCCACTTCAGACCCGCCGGCAGTCCGCTCGCCTTGACGGTCCAGCCGGACGCCGGCGTGCAGTTGACGAGCGCGCTGTTGAACGCGACGCCGCACCAGTTCGTGCCGTAGGCGTCGGGATCCTGCAGGAGGTTCGGCAGCTTTTCGCTCGTGAAGTTCGGCACGACGATCTCGAACACGGCGGTTGACTTGGCCGTCGCCTTCTTCTGCGAGACGTTTGTGGCGGTGACGGTCACCGTGTAAACGCCCGGCTTCGTGGCCTTGCCGCTCACCTTCTGCGTCTTTGCGTCGTACTTGAGTCCGGACGGAAGACCCTTCACCGTGATCTTCGGCTCGGAGTACGACGTAGTCGCCGCGCCGAGGTCGATCAAGACGGTTCCGTCGTCGTCGGTCGTGACGTTGCCCTGGCTGACCGCGAGGCTGTTGATGTCATCCTGCGTCGAGACGAACTCGGCCTCGAAGTCCTTGTCCTCGCCCGTCACGGTGTACGCGTAGGAGGCGGAACGGGTCACACGCTCGCCCGTCTCGAGGTCGTAGAGGCCGGCGAAGGCATAACCCTTGGCGGGCTTGGACTTGATCGTCACCTTCTTACCGATCGTCGTGTCCTTGCCGGACACTTCGGACGTGCCGAAGAACTCCATGCCGGACTTGACTCTTACGGAGATGCGCGCGCTGTAGGGATAGTAGTTCACGGGCATGTTGTTCCAAGTCGTACCCCAATCGACCGCTTTCGCCGTCTTGGGCACGTACACACGGGTCACACCCATGTTGGCAGTGCCGACATCTTCGAATGCTCCGGGATAGGCAGTCGGCGGCTTGGCGGCCTTGAAGTCCAACACCCCGAGTTTCACGCATCCCTGGAACGCATTGACGTCAATCATTCCCTTGCCCTGGACCATGCCCTTGCCGAACTGGACGGCTTTAAGGTTCTCGCACCAGGCAAATGCAGTCCAATGGATACTTTCCACGCTGTCCGGAATAATCACGCTGGTGAGTCCGCTCATGCCGTAGAATGCACGATCCCAGATTCCCATAACCTTCTTGCCGCCGAGCTTGGCGGGGATTATCAACGCGCCCTTGTAGTCGGCGGGTATGGCGGTTCTGCCGTTGTTGTAGATGATAGCCACATTTCCGATGATGTAGTACGTCCACTTCACGCCATCGACCAGGTCGCTCTTCAGGTCTGGTGAGGTATCCCACTTCGCATAGCAGGTACGGTCGGCCGTCATGATGTCTGTCGGCTTGACTGCATGCGCCTGCAGGTAATCCGTGTCCCAGAACCAGCCTCCAAATGCGGAAGAAGAGAATTTTTCCGGAATCGGCAGGAAGCCGACCTGGTCGCCGGAATTGTACGTGATCGCCGTCTCGCAGCCCGATCCGCCGTTGAGCTCGAGCGTAAGCGTGACGCCCGCCGTTTCCGTCCACTGCGCGTAGAGCGTGTGGGCTTCCTCGCGCGTCATGATCGTGGCGTCGGTGACCAGATCGCCGCCCTCGGCCGCCGTGAACCAGCCGGCGAAGGTGTACCCGTCTCTCGACGGCGTGCGCAGCTTCTCAATGGTTCCGTATGCCTTGCCGTAGTAGGCGGACATCAGCCATGTCGAGGCCGTCGAGGGCGGGAACGTGCCGCCGTTGGCGTTGAGCGTCACGGCGTACTGAACCAGTTCCCCGCCGGCGTCTTCCTTGACATCCGTGATCTGGGTCGTGTCGAAGCCGCTGTCCGCAATCAGCTGGAGGACGTCGGCAGACGTTCCCTCCTCGACGTGGAGGGTCGTGATCGGCGCGCCGCCAAAGGCATCCGAGCCTATGCTCGTCACGCTGGCGGGTATCGTCACCTCCGTGAGAGCCCAGCAGCCGAAGAACGCATTGTCTCCAATTGCAGTCACACCGTCAGGAATGACGACGCTCTGCAGCTCGAGGCACCCCTCGAACACACCGTCTTCGATTGTCGTCAAGCTGCTCGGCAACGTCACGCTCGTCATGGCGCTGCATGCGGAGAACGCACGCTCGCCGATTGTCTCCACGCTGTCTGGAATGACCACGCTTTCCAGGCTCTGGCAATAGTAGAACGCATAGTCGCCGATGGCCTTGAGACCCTCCGGAAGCTCGATGCCCGTAATGCCGGACATTTCGAACGCCCACTCGCCGATTTCGGTCACCGTATCGGGGAGCACCACGCTCGTCAGCTCATCGCAGCCGGCGAAGGCTTCCTTTCCGATGACCGTGACGGGCTTGCCGTCGATCGTCGCGGGAACCGTCACGACACCCGTCGGCTTCGGCGTAACGCTGAACCAGGCGCCGTCCTTGTAGAGCTCGATGCCCTCGCCGTCGGCCGTCAGCTTGTAGTCCCAGGTAAGCCCTGTGTCGGGATCGGTCCATGTGCCGCCACCGACCATGGCCTCCTGCCAAAGCGCGAAGAGTTCGATGTCCGACGTCACGATCGTGGCGGTCGTGACCGGATCGACGCCAAGATACCAGCCGAGGAATTCATGATCAGCATCCCACGTCGGCGTCGGCAGCGAGGCGATGGCCGTGCCGATGGCCGAACCCTCGTCCACCTGGACGGACGCCGGCGAAACCGAGCCGCCGTTGGCGTTGAACGTCACCGTGTACTTGGGAACGACAACCTTCGTCCAGTGCGCGTAGAGCGTCTGGGCGGCAGTGATCGTTACGGTGTCGCCATCGTTCACCTGGTCGCCGCCAGTCGCCTTCGTGAACCAGCCGGCGAAAGTCCAGCCGGGCCGGTCATCCGGGGTCGGATGGCTATAGGCACTGTCGTAAAAGACGTCGGATGTAAGGGTTGCCACACCGCCTATGGTTCCGCCGTTCGCATTGTATGTGACAACATACATGTTCGCCTGCCACTGCGCCGTGCAGTTGAGGTTCGCGGTCACGACCGTGTCCGCATCAACCCAGGTCACCGCGTCGACCTTCCAGCCGATGAACTCGTAGCCCGTGCGCGTTGCGGAAGGAAGCTTGGTGCCGACCTTCTGGCCTTCCGTGACCGTGATGGAGGCGCTGCCGGAAGCAAGCGTACCGCCGTTCACATCGAACGTGACCGTGAACTCGGACGGCACGTAGATCTCCTCCCACTGGGCGACGATCGTCATGTCGGCGTTCACGACCGTGTCCTTCGTGACAGTCGTGGAGCCCACCTTCCAGGCGGTGAACTTGAATCCCACCCTTTCGGGCGTCGGCAGATCGCCGATCTTCTCGCCGGCGTACACGAGGATGTTGTCGAGCGCGACGGTGCCGCCGTTCGCGTCAAGCGTCACGGTGTACGCGGTAAGCGCCGTCCACTGGGCGAAGTACGTGACATCCGCCGTCGCGGTCGTCTCCGCCGTCACCTTTTCGCCGCCCTCGGCAGCCGTGAACCAGCCGGCGAAGCTGAAGCCGGGATACGCAGGCGTCGGCAGGAGTGCGCTTACCTTGGCGCCCTCCGCCACATCGACGGACGTCGGATCGACCGAGCCGCCGTTCGGATCGAGCGTCACCGTGAACTTGGGCGCCTCCGCCTCGACGAAATTGAGGTAAGTCAAGTCATACCCAATGCTGGTGAACAACGCCTTGACGCGTTCTGCGTCACCGTAGGCGACGTTAATGGTATATATCGGGCAGCTGTAGAACACCGATGCGTCAGCAATCGCCGTGACGCTCTTTGGAATAGTCACAGTCGTAAGCTTGGTGTCGCCATAGAACGCCGCCTGACCTATTTCCGCAATGCCCTCGGATATCACGACCTCTTCGATATCCGGAAGGTTCGAGAAAGCTCCGAGGCCGATCTTGTTCACCGGAATTCCGTTGAGAACAGCAGGGATCACCAATTTGCCCGCCGGAGCAGGCTCGACCGCGACCCCGCCATCCCTTTCGTGAATGACCGCCTTACCGTCTTGGATGTCATACTCGTAGGTGTAGCCGTCAACCGTCGCGGCATGCCTCCAACGGGCGTATAACGTATTGTCCCCGTCAATGCCGGCACCAGCCGAGATCTGCGTACCGCCGTCTATCCCTGTCCACCAGCCGCCGAAGTTGTATCCGGCTTTCGTGGCTTCGGGAAGCGAATTCAGATTCTCCCCCTTCGCGACCTTGACGCTGATCGTGTCGCACTCGCCGCCGTTCGCGTCGAACGTGACGATCCACGCGTCGAGCATGAACTGCGCGTAGAGCGTGAGGCCTTCCGCCGCGATGATGGTGCCCGTCAGAAGTTCGCCGTCAGGCTCCGTGCTCCAGCCCTGGAACACATAGCCTCCAATGGACTGCGGTCCGACGTCGAGCACGTCGCCCTCGACGCCGTCGACTCCCAAGTACCAGGCGCTCTTGGGCTGGAGTTCGCCGTCAAGAACCGCATAGCAGTCCACCACGACGTTCTTCGCCCACACCGCAATGAAGGTGGTGTCCGCCGTCACAGGCGCCAAGAGGTCAAGCGGCTCGTCGTCGGCATCGACCCATCCCTTGAACGTATAGCCTTCGCGCGTCGGCTGGGTGATCGTCTCAAGCACATCGCCGATCGTCGTGCCGTGGTCGATCGGGACGGACGTGGTGCTGCCCGTGCCCGTGTCAATCGTGACGGTGTGCTGATTGTGCTTCCAGTGCGCGTAGTACGTTACGTCGCCGGTCGCCTTCGTCGTGGGAAGGATCTTGGTGCCGCCCTCCGCCTCGGTGAACCAGCCGAGGAAGCTGTAGTTTGCGCGCTCTGCCGTCGGGAGCGTTCCCAGATTGGCGTCCGGCGCGATGTTGTACTGCGGCTCGGACGCCGTGCCGCCGTTTCCGTTGAACGTAATGAACCAGAAGTCCGGCAGCGCCTCGACGAACGTAAGGCCGTTCACGAACGACTCCTCAAGGCCGGACGCGACGAGCATCGCCTTGACGCGATCCGTGTCGCGCGCCGCGACATTGACGGTCGCGAGGCCTGCGCTCCTGAATGCTTTCTCGCCGATGGTCTCGACACTCTGCGGGATCGTCACCGTCGCAAGAGCGGAGCAGTGATCGAACGCGCTTTCGGCAATGCTCGTCACGCCCTCGGGGATCGTCACGGACGCAAGTCCCGTGCAGGTCGAGAACACGCCCGTCGCGCCGATGGCCGTCAAACCAGGCTCGAAAGTCACACTTGCAAGATTCACGCAGTAGCAGAACGCATAGTTGCCGACATCTGTCAGCCCGGCGGGGATATTCACGCTTTCCAGCGCACTGCATTGATAGAACGCCTCCGCCCCGATGCTCGTCACGCCGGCGGGGATCTCAACGTTCTTAAGATAATCGGACCTCTTGAACGCACGCGCACCGATGCTCTTCAAGGAGGTGGGCAGCGTTATGCTCTCGAGTCTGACGTAGTTGGCGGTAGCCTCGGTGCCGATATAATCTGTAAACGAATTGGCCGCGATGCTCGTCACGCCTTCCGCCAACGTCACGTGCTTGACGTTTCTATATGGCAGGATCTGCTTGAACAGCTCGACCTGCTTGTCGGTCGACAGCGTCACGTTCTCGATTGCGGTGCTATAGTAGAACACGCGACAGTTCTCGTCGGAGATGACATCATCCAGCGACGCCGGGATGGAGACTTCCGTAAGGTTCGGGCAGCTGTCGAACGGGCAGCCGTAGATGCTGGTCAACGTGCTCGGAAGCGTCACGCTCGTGACGGCAGTTCGGGCAAACGCGTACAAGCCAAGACTTCTCGCCCCTTCCTTGAGCGGCAGTTCGGCGAGCGCGTTGCAACTGGCGAACGCATATTTCTCGAAATCCTTCAGCCCGTCGCCGCCGTAGATGTGCGCGAGGTTTGCACAATATTGGAAAGCGCTCTCGCCAATGGACGTCACCGTGTCGGGGATGAACACGCTGGAGAATTCGCATCCGACGTAATTGTAATCGTCGTAGAAAGCATTCTTGCCGATCCGCGTGACCGGCTTTCCGCCGAGCGTCGTGGGGATGTTCAACATGCCGGATGTCGGCGGATTTTCAACGGCTACCTTGTCGTTGTTGTAGATTTCCGCCTCGCCGTCGTTGATTCTGTAGTACCACTTGCGGCTCTCGAAGGTCTCAGTCTTGATGCCGCCCTTTGTATAATACGTAATCGTGGGCGAGTAGCCGTTGAACACCACGCTCGTATTGATCTTGCCTTGCAAGTAGTCCGGCATATCCACAGCGGTGAGTTTCGTGCAATCTTTGAACGCATAGTCCCCGATGCTCGTCAACGTGCTCGGGAAGGCAACCTCGGACAGCCTTGTGCAGCCGTCGAAGGCATGTTCCTCGATCTTCGTCACGCCAACGGGAATCGTCACCTTCGTCATGCCGGTGCAGCCAGCGAACGCATACGCGCCGATAGTCTTCACTGTCGAACCGCAGGCTTGGGCGGGAATCTCCACCGATCCCATGGGTTTTGGACTGATCGCATTGTACGTGTTGTCCACACTGAACAGGGTCGTGCCCTTCATGGTCCATTTGAATTTGCCGATCTTCTGCACCTTGACAGCCCCGGATGCGAAGCGGAACGTGACCACGAGGCTCTCCGGGCAGCCTTCGAACCAATTTTCAATTGCGAAGCCGGCATAGAATCTCGACGGCAGGCTGGCGGTCACGAGACCGGTGCAGCCCTCGAATGCAGAATAGCCGAAATCCACGATACCGTCCGGAACCGTGACGTTCTTGAGGCCGGTGCAGTTCTCGAAAGCCCCCTCGCCCACATGCGTCACATTGTCCAGCACGACCGCCGTCAGCTTGGGGCATCCCGCAAAGGCATTCTCGCCGATGGTCGTGACCGGACCGAGCGAAAGGGTCTCCAGATTGTAGCATCCGCTGAAGGCGGCCGCGCCGATGGCGGTTATCGAACTTGAAGCGGGGACGTTAAAGCCGGATATGCGCAAATTGTCCTTGAATGCATTCTCCGCGATTGCCGTAACCGTCTTGCCGCCAAGTGTCGCCGGCGCCGACAGTCTGCCGCTCTTGCCAGTGGGAATGGTTACGCCGAGAATCGCCGCCTTCGAGTTTCCGTCCGTAAACTTGTAGCGCCAGATGATGCCGTTGATCGTTTCGGCGAATTCGCCGTCCGCAAAGCGGTACGTGACGCTGATGTTGTAGCAGTCCCGGAAGACCTTCGACTCGTCTATCACGCCGGAGAGCGAACCGGGAAGGCTTATGGCCCTCAGGTTGTAGTTGCAGTTGATGAACGCATAATCGCCGATCGTCGTCACGCTGTCGCCGAGGATGATGTCGTTGAAATAGTCCGACGTGCAGCCCGCGAACGCATACTTGCCGATGGAGACGATCTTCGCGGTGGTGAGATTGGGGAAAGTCCACTGCAGGCTGCTGCAGCCGGAGAACGCAGAGTCGCCGATCGAAACGACGTTGTAGTTGTAGAGCACCTGTTCAAGGTTGGTGCAACCGTAGAACGCGTTTTCGGGAATCGCGGTTATGTTGCCGTTGAGCCACACGTTCTCCAGCAATGTGCAACCGCTGAACACGCCGGCGCCGATGGACGTCACGCTGTCTGGGAGCGTGATGCTCTCCAGCTTCACGCAGTCCTTGAACGCATTCGCGCCGATGGTCTTCAGGGTATCAGGCAGAACGATCGTCCTCAGCATGTTCTTGGTCGACGTGTTGCCGGAGAACGCATCGCCGGCGATGGCCGTCACGGAACATCCGCCGAGCTTGGAGGGCATGGTCGCGTCGAAAACCACCGACGAGCCGCCGATTACCGTGGCCTCGTTTCCGCTGACCGTGTAGATCCAGCCGGCGCCGTTCACCCATTCCTTGTAGCCGCCGTCGTCCCAGCGGTACACAACCGACATATCGTCCGGGCAGCCGGTGAAATAGCCGTCAATCAGATGGAGACCATCGTAGAGCGCCTTGGGGAGCATGATCTTTTCAAGGTTGCTGCAGCCGGAGAAGGCGTTGGCGGCCACGCTCGTCACCTTGTCGGGGACGTTCACGACCGTGAAGGTGGTGCAGCCCTTGAAGGCGGAATCGTCGATCGTCGTCAGGTTGGCGGGGAGCTTGACGCCGAGAAGCGCCGTGCATCCCTCGAACGCATTGGGGCCTATCCGCGTGACGGCGTCGGGGACCATGATGCCCGTCAGGCCGGTACAGCCCTTGAACGCGGCTTCGCCGATCTCGGTCACGAGATAGCCGCCGAGCCTTTCAGGAATGGTGAAAAGCCCCCCGGCCGCCTTTGGAAGCGTGCAGGGGATAGTGGGAGGGGTGCAACCCAGGCGCGCCGTGTTGTTCACGACCGAGTAGGCCCATACCGTCCATGCCTTGTACGTGCCGCCGATGAGCGATACCCGCTCGGGCGAGCTGGAATCGGAGGGCAGGAACGAAATCTCCAAGAGCTGGCAGTTCGCGAAAATGTTGCTGCGGAGCTCCGAATTGGTGTAGAGCCCGGGGTAGAATACGTCGTAGGGCAGCGTGATGAACTCGAGGCTGGTGCAGTTCTTGAAGGCGCCGTTGCCGAGGCTCGTGAACGAGCGCGTGGTGGTGAACCGGGTCAGCGAGGCGCAGCCGTCGAAGGCGTTGTCCCCGATGCTCGTCACGGCGTTGGCGTTGTTGATGTAGCCCACGCTCGCCAGCTTGTCGCAGTACCTGAACGCCCTGGTCGGGATTGAGCTGATGCCGCTGCCCAGGGTGACGGTCTTGAGGCTCTTGCAGTTCTCGAATACGCCGGCGCCAAGCGTTCTCACGCTGCTCGGCACGGTGACGCTCGTGATGCTGCTTGACGAGAAAGCCTCCCAATCGACAGCCGTCACGGAACTGGGAATCGTCACGCTGGACATCTTGCACTGGTGGAACGCATGTGCGGCGATCTTCTTCACGGGATAGCTGCCGCCGCCGATCTCGATCATGGACGGAATGGTGACGCTGCCCGTCTTCGTGGCGTCGATGGCGCAAGACGTGCCGTTGCCGATCTGGAGGCCTTCACCGTCAATATAGACATAGGCCATTTCAACGCCGTCCACCGTCGTTTTGCCGACGTAGGAGAGCTTCGCGGTGGAGGGGCAGTTCTTGAACACCTGCTTTTCCGAGATGGCGTTGAGCGCGCTCGCCGGCATCGTCGCCGACTCGAGCGAGGCGCAGCTGCTGAACACGCCCGTTCCAAGGCCCGCGGCGACGATGGCGTCCGGGAACTTCACGGTCTTGATCTTGTCGCACTGCGCAAACGCATAGTCGCCGAGGATCACGCCCGCCTTGTTCAGATTGACGGAGGTGAGGGCGTCGCAGTCGTAGAACGCACCCTTGCCGATCATCAGCAGGGAGTCGGGGAACGAGACCGCCGCGAGATTCTTGCAGCTGAGGAACGCATACTCGCCGATGGACATCAGCCCGGAGGGAAGCGACAGGCTCGTCATGGAGCAATACTCGAAAGCGCTCGAGCCGATTGAGATCACGTCGTGGCCGCCGAGTTTCGCAGGCACCGCCACGCTCGCGGCCGCCATGGGCTTCATGGCCCTCTCGCCGCCGTTCTCGATCGTCGCCTTGCTGCTGCTGTTGACGGTGTAGTAGAAGGTGATGTCGCCGACCGTCTCGCGGAAGACGAGCAAGAAGTTGGACGCCGTGCCGCTGAACGCCTTGTCCTTCGTGAGCGACCCGTCGAAGGTGGAACCCAGCACGTCCGCCTTCCTCAAGTTGTCGCAAGACTTGAACGCATCCGAGCCAATCGTCGTCACGCTGTCCGGTATCGAGACCGTCGTCAGCGACGAGCAGGCACGGAAGGCTTCCCATGCGATGGCCTGGACACCATCCTTGATGTTCAGCGACATAAGGCCGTTGCAGCCTGCGAACGCAGAGTTGCCGATGCGAATCACGTTGGCGGGGATGGTCAGACTGCCCGTCATGTAACTGCATCCATAGAATGCGGACGCTTCGATGTTCGTCACGGAACTGGGAATCGTCACGCCCGACCAAATCTGGCTCTTGAACGCATTACTCGCGATGATGCGCACGGGGTAGCTGCCTAGCGTCGAGGGGATTGTCAGCTGTTCGGCCGTTATCGGCGTCACACCCTGAACCTTGGCGACGATGTCGCTACCCGCAACGACAAGATCGTATGTCCAGGTTTGCTGACCCACCTTCTGGGTGTGGCCCCACGCCGCGCCTGCGAACGCAAGCGCCGCAATGGCGACGAACGACTTTATCGCGACGGCGAATCGGCCGAAACGCGAACCAACCGACTTGCAAAAGCCAGTATTCATTGTATTTTCACTCCTCGTTTATGTTCTGTGGACATTGTGAGACTATAATTCTTTATTCGATTATAGCAAAATGCCGTTCGTTTATGAACGGCAAAATTCATCTTATTTTGGCAAAATGGGCAAAATGAGGAATGCGAAGCTAGGGCTTCGACGGAACGGCCCCGCCAAGATATTCCTCCAGTCCTTTGCGGCGGAGAATGCATGCGGGACACTTCCCGCAGCCGTCGCCGGGGATGCCGTTGTAGCAAGTGAGGGTATTCTCGCGGATGAGATCGAGAAGCCCCATGGAATCAGCCAGAGCCCATTCCTGCGCTTTGGTCTTGCGGAGAAAAGGAGCCTTGAACTTGACGGGAAAATCCAGCGCGAGGCGCGCCGCCTTCTCCTGCGCGCGGACGAACGCCGCGCGGCAGTCTGGATAGCCGGAATAGTCGGTTTGGGAAACTCCGGTCCACACTTCGTCCGCGCCGAGGCTCTTCGCCCATACGGCGGCGGCCATGAGAAAGAACGCGTTGCGCCCTTCTACGACCGTGTTCGGGCATTTCCCCGCGCGTTCTATCTTCGCGTTTTTCGAAAGCAGCGCGCTGGACGTTATGGAATCGAAGAAATCGAGTTTCACGACCTTGTGCATCGCAAGGGAGAAACGGCGGGCAAGGAAGCGGGCGTACTTTGTTTCGAGAGAATGGCGCTGTCCGTACCTGAAAGTGATGGCCGCGACACGTTCCGGTCCGTGATTGCGCGCCGCGAGCGCGGCGCAGAGCGCGGAGTCCTGTCCTCCGCTCATCACGACGACGGCTTTTATTCCCTGTTCCTGCCGTACCTGTTTCCTCTGCATTTGCGTTTCCCCGTCACGATTCCATGAACATGCGGACCGGCGGACGCGCCAGATCCGCCGAAAGGCCGTTCTTCTCGATAACGCGCGCAATCTGGAGAGCGACCGCGCGGGACGGATCGACAATCTTCGCCCTTTCGCCGCATTCCGCCTCTATCAGCGGAGCGAGGTGCGGAAAATGCGTACAGCCGAGGACGATCGTGTCGCATCCGGCGTCGAGCATCGGGGCTATGACCTCGCGCACGGCGGCTCTGTCGGACGCGGTCCACTCGACCGTGCCGTCGAGGATGTCGTCCCTGTCCTTGGATTCCACGATTCCGACAAAACCGTCTGCGACGCTCGCGACGATTTTCGCGCCGGACGCGTACCTGCCTTTCGTGCGCGAGTAGTGTCCGCCGCCCAAAGTCCCCGCCGTCGCGATCACTCCGACTACGCCGGTTTTGGAATCCGAAACTGCGGGCTTGACGGCGGGCTCCACGCCGATGAACGGAACGGACGGATATTCGCGGCGCAATGTTTCTATCGCGGCGGCGGTTGCGGTATTGCATGCGACGACTACCGCCTTGGCGCCGCGCTCGAGAAGGATCCCGGTGTTTTCGCGCGAAATGCGCAGGATTTCGTCGGCGCC
Source organism: Verrucomicrobia bacterium UBA3841 (assembly GCA_002392765.1). GTDB lineage: Bacteria > Verrucomicrobiota > Kiritimatiellia > RFP12 > UBA1067 > UBA1067. The sequence continues at coordinate 15,845 of DGHT01000041.1, forward strand.
GCGGTTGCCGTACGGGCAGTTCTTCCTGTCGGCGAGATACAGCGTATCCTCGCCGGGACATGTCCGCCAGAACTCCTTCAAAATGGAAAGCCCGCCCCATCCCGAATCGAAAAAACCGACGGGGCGCGAATCTACTATCCCCCATTCGGCGAGAGGTTCGAGAGGGAGGCCCATGATGTTTTCATAGCTGCCGCGGTAGCGTTCGACGATCTTGGAGCCGGACTCGTCTATGTCGTACGCGCCGGCGCGGTCGACAGGCCGGACGGAGGAGACGTACTCTTCGATCGCGGCGGGATCCAGTCTGCGCACAGTCACGCGGCTTTTTTCCACCTTGAGCCGTCCGTTGAAGGCGACGCCCGTGAAAACAATGTGGGTCCGGCCCGACAGCTCTCCGAGGAATTTTCCCGCTTCGTCGAGATCCCGCGGCTTTCCGTAGATTCTGCCGTCCATCCAGACGATCGTGTCCGCCGCGAGGACGTTACGTCCCGGAACGCACGCCGCCTTCGCGAGAGCGTTCCGGCCCACCGTGCCTTCCGGGTCGTCGGGGATGGACGTCTCCGCGCAATCCGCCGGCCTTGTCTCGAAATCGACACCGAGAGAGGCGAGTATCTTCGCCCTTCTCGGACTCGCGCTCGCGAGCGTGATCTTCATTGCACGTCTATCTTGATCACGCGCTTGGCCTTGCCTTCGTTTCTCGGAAGCGACCCGACAGGGAACACGTCGCCTTTCGGGAGGAATCCGAGACGCTCGCGCAGGTGCTTTGCGACGGCATGTCCCGTCACGCCCGGTTCGGCCTCGACGTTGATGGTCACGTCCGTCATTCCGTTGCGGTTTTCGAGGATGATCTGGAATTCGTCCTTGACACCGGGGATCTCCATTAGAGCCTGCTCGACCTGGCGCGGATAGAAATTGACGCCCTTGACGATAAGCATGTCGTCGGTGCGGCCGGTTATCCTGTCGATTCTGAGCGACGTGCGGCCGCATTCGCACTTCTCGCGCGAAACGATGCGGGAGATGTCGTGCGTGCGGTAGCGTATGATCGGCATGGCCTCGCGCGCGAGAGAGGTGAAAACGACTTCGCCGTACTCCCCGTCGGGGACGGTCTTGCCTGTCGACGGGTCGATAATCTCGGTGATGTACTGGTCTTCCCACACATGTATGCCGCAGTGGTGCGAACAGTCCTGTCCGGTGGTGCCGATGCCGCCCGTCTCCGTCATTCCGTAGATGTCGTAGCACTCGATGCCGAGACGCGTTTCTATGCGGCGGCGCATTTCGTCGGAAAACGTCTCTGATCCGAATATGCCGGTTTTGAGGGACGGCAGATCGCGCTCGCCCTCCGGCATCGCGTCGAGCATCTCGATAAGCCGCGGCACGTAGGAAACGACCGAGCAGAACCCTTTCACGCGGAAATCGCGGAGGAGTTTGATCTGGCGCGCGGTGTTTCCGCTCGAGGCCGGAACGCAGAAGAGACCTGCCTTGCGGCAGCCATGGTAGCAGCCGAATCCGCCGTTGAAAAGCCCGAACGTCGGCATGATCTGGAACGCGTCGCCCTTTTCGAGCCCGGCCATCGCGAAGCATCTTGCCATGCATTCCGCCCACTGGTTGAGGTCGTTCTTCGTGTACGCCATCACGACGGGAGTGCCCGTGGAACCGGACGACTGGTGGAACTCGAGAAGATCGCGCCTGTCGACGCAGGACATCTTCAGCGGATACGCCTCGCGGAAATCCTCCTTCGTGAAGAAAGGAAGGCTGGCGAGATCGTCGAGGGATTTAACGTCCTCCGGTCCTCCGATTCCGCCCGCGGCCAGGCGCTTGCGGTAGAACTCGTTTGTCCACACCCTTGCGAGCGATTTCTTCAGTCCGGCAAGCTGGACTTCCGCCAGACGTTCGCGCGGCATCGTTTCGGCCGCCCTGTTCCACATGCCCATGGGATTACGCCTTTCCCGCTTTCGCGGCTGCTTCGCGTCCGATCGCGAACGCTTTCTTGTTGATTTCCAGAAGCTTCGCCTTCGGTCCGCTCAAAAGTTCCTCCATGGCCGCCAGCCACGCCTGTTCGCCGAACGGACAGAACGAGGAAAGCGCGCCCGCCATGACCATGTTGGCCGTGCGGATGTTTCCGACGTCGCGCCCGGCGATTTCCGCCGCGTCAACAAGAACGAGGCCCGGTATCGCGGCGACGCGCGAATCGAGGTCCGCGACATCCGCCTGCTGGCCCGATGAAACCGTGACCGGCACGAGATACGCGTTGTTGACGACGGCCTTTCCGCCCGGAGCGAGAAGCCCGGAGTTGCGCACGGCCTCAAGCTTGTCGAACGCCACCAGTATGTCGGTCTTTCCGGCCTGGATCACAGGTGAATGCACCTTGTCGCCGAAACGGACCTGCGAACTGACGCTTCCGCCGCGCTGGGCCATGCCGTGAATTTCGCTTTTCTTGACGTCAAGGCCGGAAATGGCGGCGGTCTTCGCAAGGATGTCCGCCGCGAGGATTATGCCCTGTCCGCCCACTCCCACGAGAGTGACGTTTACGGTATCCATAAAGATCAGCCTCCGACGCGTTCGACCGTGATCTCGGGATCGATCTCCTGCAGACCCATTTCGATGCCCTGCTTGAGCGTCATCATCGCATACGGGCAGGTCCCGCAATGTCCGACGAGTTTCAGGTAGACGACCTTTCCTTCGATCTTGACAAGTTCCAGATCTCCGCCGTCGGCCTGGAGCCCGGCGCGCATCTGTTCAAGTTTCTTCTTGATTTGTTCTTCCATCTCAATCTCCTTCTTTAATTATGAATATTATACCAAAATATGCAAAACAGGAAAAGAGAAGAATGGAAAAAACGCAGGTGCGCATTGGAAGCGCGCAAAGTTTCGTTGTCATTGCGCCTTGACGCTGCGGATCACCGCGTAGCCGCGGCGCTTGACGATTTCCGCGCTGCCGAAGCGCTTCCTTTGCACCGGTTCGAGTCCGGCCGCGTTCTTGCAGACGGTATAGCACGTTCCGCCCGGCTTCAGCGCGCGCGCGGCTGTTTCGAGGAAGAGATCCGCTATGCGGTAGTCGGAGTAGTATGGCGGATTGCCGGCGAAGACGTCGAACGTTCCGTCCATTCTTGCGGGAGTGCCGGCGTCGGAAAGCACGACCTCCGCCTCTACGCCCAGATTCTTCGCGTTGAGCTGCGCGGCCTCGGTCGCGCGCGAATGGGAATCGACCATCACGAGATCGACGTTCCCGGCAGCCTTTGCGACGAGGAGCCCGACAAGTCCCGAGCCGCATCCCATGTCGAGAAGCCTGACCGCCCCCTTGCCCGATTCTTTCAGCTCGCGGCTGACCACTTCCGCGAGCGCGATTCCCCCTTCGTCCATTCTGCGATGGCAGAAGCAGCCGGGGAAGGATGTGAATTCCAGGGGTTCCAGACCCGGGACGCTCGCCTTCCATTTGGCTGAAAAATTCCTGATCCGGTCCGGATTGTCGCGGATTTTCGCGAGAAGACCGTTTTTGTCGCGCTCCTTGCCTTCGAAATCGATTTCGACCTTGGCTCCGGTCTTTCCGGCGAGAATGTGAATCTCCTGCAGCAGGTCGAGAGCCAGTTCGCCCGACATTCTTTTCGGTCCGGTCTTGAACTTGATCGCGTCCCACGCGCCGTCGGGGAGATGGGCAGAGCAAAGCGTTTTAAGATGATGCGTCTTCTCTATCGCATGCCGGTCGTATATGTCGAGAGTATGGCATACGACGCCCTCCGCGGCAGCCCACGCCGCCGTCCTGCGTTTGCCGTGCTTGCAGGTTTCGAAAAGATCCTTCGCCCTGTATCCGACGAGCAGAATGTTCACTGCTTTTCAACCCTTCAACTTTTCAACCATTCAACTTTTCAACCCATTGTCAGGAGGCCAGCGTCTCCGCCGCATGGCGCAGACGGGACAATGTCTTCTCCTTTCCGAGAAGCTGGAGCATCTCGAAAAGCCCGATGCCCTCGCCGCGGCCCGAGACGGCGACGCGGATCGGATGCACCCACGGTCCCATACCGTTGCCTTGCGAAAGCTCCTTGACAAGGGCCTCGAGAGCGGGCGCTTTCCAGTCTTCGACTTTGGCGAAGCGCTCCGCGAGATCGAGAAGCGTCGCCTTGACGCCTGGCTTCTTGAGACGCTTCTCGACAGCCTTCGGGTCGAAATCGAAGTCGTCCGAGACGAAGCACTTCACCGCCGCGGGGATGTCGTTGAGGAATTTCGTGCGCGGCTGGAGCTGATCGGCGAGATACGACCACCATGCATCGTCATGAGCCGGGGCCACGCCTGCGCGGGACTTGACCTCGCCAACAAACTCCTCGTGCGGTATCTTCTTGATGTACTCCCCGTTCATCCACGCAAGCTTCTTCGGGTCGAACATCGCGGCGGTGACGTGCACTTTCTCGAGTTCGAAAAGCTTGATCATCTCTTCGCGCGTCAGCACCTCGCGGTCGTCGCCCGGGTTCCACCCGAGGAGAAGGAGGTAGTTGAAAAGCGCCTCCGGCAGATACCCCTGTTCGCGGTATTCGCCGACGAACGCCGCGCCGTCGCGCTTGGAGTAGGGTTTCCCCTGCTGGTTGACGATCATCGACAGGTGTCCGTACTTCGGGACCTCCGCGCCGAGCGCGCGGAAGATGCAGATGTGCTTGAACGTGTTCTCGACATGGTCGTCGCCGCGGATGATGTGCGTGACGCGCTGGTCGATGTCGTCGACGACGTTGGCGATGTGGAAGATCGGGGAGCCGTCGGAGCGGACGATCGCGAAGTCCTGTATATCCTCCGCCTTCTTCGCCATGTGCCCTTTCACGATGTCGTCGAACTCGACGACGCCCTCCTTTGGCATCTTGAACATCGTGACGACGCCGGTCTTGCCGTCGCGCGACGTCTTCTCTACCTTGTAGGCGTGTCCGCTCGCGAGAAGCCGGTCGACGACCTCGAGGTGGCGCTTGACGTTCTTCGTCTGGTAGAACACCTCCTCGTCCCAGTCGAGTCCGAGCCACTTCATGCAGTCGAAGAGGACGGCTATCGCCTCGGGAGTCGAGCGTTCGAGGTCTGTATCCTCCACGCGCAGCAGGAACTTCCCGCCGGTGTGCCGCGCGAAAAGCCAGTTGTATATGGCGGCCCTGATATTGCCGATATGGACCTTTCCCGTCGGGGAAGGGGCGAATCTCACTCTAATTTCGTTCTGCATTTTGCGATTTCCTTTTATGCGGGTTAAGCGGCGCCTGCTGCGGGCGCGATGCTCCTTTATATCGAAAAGGCGCGGACATCCAAGTCCGCGCCCCTTACCGGCTCCGGGCCGGACGGCGTCACCGTCCGCCGCGTCCCCTCAGCGCGCCGTGGCTGAGGAAGCCTTCGTATTTGCGGACCAGGAGATGCGACTCCATGATTCTCAGCGTGTCGAGGGCGACGCCGACGATAATCAGAAGCGAAGTGCCGCCGAAGAAGCTCGCGATCGCCCAGGGCAGCGGCGGCTTCGTCCAGCTCATGATAAGCATCGGGATGAGCGCGATTGCGAGAAGGCCGAGCGCGCCGATGAGCGTGATCTTCGTCATCACATCGTCGAGATATTCGGCCGTCGCGCGTCCGGGACGTATGCCGGGCACGTAGCTGCCGTCCTTCTTGAGGTTCTCCGAAATGTCGATCGCGTTGAACTGCGTCGCCACCCAGAAGAACGTGAAGAACACGATCAGGACGGAATAGATCGAGATGTGCAGCCAGGTCGTCTCCGAAAGCGCCATGGCGAAATCGTGGAGTTTGCCGGTGGGCGCCGCGAAGTACTTGACCGCGGCGGCGGCGATCTGGATGAGAGGCTGCGCAAAGATGATCGGCATGACGCCCGTGTAGTTGACCCTGAGCGGCATGAACGACTGCTTCATTCCGTACGCGCCGCCGCCTCCGACGGACCTGCGCGTGGAGTGGATCGCGACCTTCCTGACGCCTTGCGTGAGCATGACGGTGCCCATCACGACGAGGAGGAAGAAGCAGATCAGGACGCCGAGACCCGTCACGGAGGCGGTCTTGGCGACGAAATACCTGTCGTACGCGCGCATCAGCGCCTCGGGGAGACGCGAGGTGATGTTGATCATGATGATCAGCGAAGCGCCGTTTCCGATGCCGAAAGTGGTGATCTGGTCGGCGAGCCACATGACGAACAGCGATGCGGTGGTCATGCCGATAACGGTCATCAGATGGAAGCCCAGACCCGGATTGGGCACGAGGACGTGACCCTTGAGGCTCGAGTCGATCATCGCGGGATTGGAAAGAACGGACGCAATGCCCCACGCCTGGACGACGCACAGCGCGATCGTCAGATAGCGGGTGATCTGCGCGAGCTGCTGACGTCCGTTTTCGCCTTCCTTCTTCAGCTTTTCAAGCGAAGGGATGATGGACGAGAGCAGCTGTATGACGATCTGCGCGGAAATGTAGGGCCAGATCGAAAGAAAGCCGATCGAGCACTGCCCCAGCGCGCCGCCCGTGAAGGTTTCGAACCAGCCGAAAAGGGTGGAGTCGGAATTGCGCAGGTTGTTTATGATCGTGGTGAGCTCGTTCCAGTTCACGCCGGGCGTGGGAATCTGCGCCACGAGACGGCACACGAATATGAGGCCGAACGTAACCAATATTTTCTTGCGCAGTTCCGGGATGCGGAACGCGTTCGAAAAACCTTTCATCATCGACATGTTGTTTTTCTCCTTAGGGAATGAAAATTTTTATTATTATATCAAAAAAGGAAAATAAAATCAAACGCCTCTTTCAAGATCGCGTCTCAACGCCTTCTTTTTCAGCGTCTCGCGCTTGTCGTATTCGGCCTTTCCGCGGCAGACGCCGATCGAAATCTTGATGCGTCCGCCCTTGAGATAGACTTTCAAAGGCACGAGAGTCAGGCCTTTCGCCTCGGTCTTGAGGCGGAGATCGCGGATTTCGCGGGCATGGACCAGCAGTTTCCTTCTGCTTTTCGGCTCGTGGTTGAATCTGTTTCCGAAACGGTAGGCGGCTATGTCGGCTCCGAGGAGCCACAGTTCGCCGCCCAGTACCGCCGCGTACGCGCCTGAAAGCGAAATCTCGCGGTGGCGGACGCTTTTGACCTCCGTCCCGGTAAGCACGATACCGCACTCGACGGTATCGAGTACGGCATAATCGTGCCTCGCCTTCCTGTTCTCGGCGAACACGGGATCGAATTTCCCGTTTTTCACGAAGGAATCAGTCGCCGAAAAGCGAATTCACGTTCACGTGCTTCTGGTTCCACCTGGTCTTGGCGTCCTCGGCCTTGGCGATCGCGTCGAAATCGATTTCCGCGATCAGCCTGCCTTCGGCGACCTCCCTCAAGGCGATGTCGCACTTGTCCTCGTCGAGCGACTCCGGCTTGACGAGAGGCTTTGCGCCGTTTATGAGTTCGCGCTCGCGCTTCGATATGAGGTTTACCAGAACGGGCGTCGACTGTATCTTCTCGTGCGCCTTCTTGAGCAGTTCACTATTCATGGTTACTTGTCTCCTGAAACTGTATTTACGTCTCTGTACGCTTCCACCGCTTTCTTCCACGCTTCCGTGCCGCAGTAGCCGCAGGGCTTGAATTCCGGACAGAACCCGCGGTACACGCATTCGGGCACGCACGCGGAGGCCACTTCCGGCTCCTTTTCGCGAATCGCCTCGACGACGGCTCTCCACGCTTCGCGGGTCTCTTTGCTCGCCTGACCGCAGAGCCGGCGCCTTGAAATGAACATGACCGCCTGCGCGTTGGCGAAGCATTCGTGCACGACGGGGGCGTCCTGCCTGAGTCCGTCGCGCACTTCGCCCGTGCGGTCGGTCCGCTGCGTGGAAACGAAATGCTCGATTCCGAATTTGTGGCGGACGAAGTGGACGGACACCCAGTAGGGAAGATCCTCCCACTTCCAGTTGAAGCAGAGTTTCCTCACGGGCGAATGCTCCGCGAGGAGTATGCGCTTCTTCCAGCGGGAGGACGGCTCGCCGTCCCCCTCGTCCTTGCGGATCGTGGTGCGCGCGGCGTCAGCCACCTCGCGCCACGATCCGGCCGTCTTTAAAAAGCGGATTTTCACTTGCAGAGGACGGGGACGATCTTCTCGAGGTAGTCCTCGGTGTCGATTTCGACCGTGTACTTGACCGTAGAACCGCTGCGGTCGACTTCCGTCGCTTCGCGCAGAAGTTCGGCGCTCGCTTTGAACGCTTCGACCGCGTTGTCGTCATTGGCGAATTCTTTGAACAGTTCGCCCGCTCCCGGTATCTTCCTCGTTGCGAAGACGAGCGCGCGCCTTGCCCCGTCGTTATGCAGCATATCAATGAATACGCGGTTTGAGAACGCCAGAATGTTGAACGCGCTTTCGACAACCTTGGCGAACTCCTTGGAACCGGCGTCGACGGTCAGAACCGAGCCGAAGACGTCGTCGGACAGGTTGATGTCCAGCGTGACGTTCTCGATGTCCTTGATCATCTCGGCAAGCTTCTTGTCGCCGCAGGCCTCGCCGAATTTGTCAAGAGAATCCTCTTCGCCTGCAATCTTGAGAAGCGTCTCGACCTTCGCCGTCTGGATTCTGGCGATGGTATCTCCGCCGATGTCGCAGAGATCGTCGAAATCGTCCGAGGTCTCGCCCTTGCCGTCTTTGTACAGGGCGATGAGCGATTTAAGCCTGTCTTCGCTGTCTGCGAGGATGATGTAGTCGTCTTTTACAAGCGCGGCCTTGGACAAGGGAACCGGCAATCCCATGACGCGGTACAGCTTGCATCCTCTTTCTTCGCCGACTTCATCGAACGGCAGGAGATCCCGAACCTTCTTGTTGTCGAGAGAGGGAATCTTGCCGTCGAGGTCGCATTTGAGAACGGCCGCAATTTCAGGACCGTACTTGCCCTTGCCGACTGTCACGACGAGCCATTCCGCGCCGAAGTTCTTGATGTCTTTCCCGTGTTCTTTCTTGAACTCCTTGAATTTTTTCTCGGCATCTTTGCGCATCTCTTTGGGAAGCTCGTCGATGACGCATTCGATCACGTCCTCAAGGTTGTCGACCGATGTCTCGAGATCCACGTACGCAGCCGCGACGGTATCCGCGGGGATTTTGGGTTTTCCGCCGCATCCCGTGAGTACGAGAGCCGTCGAAAGCACGGCGAAAGCCGCCATTATCTTCTTCATCTTTATTTTCTCCTTTGTTTGTTTATTTGACAACGAAATTGACCATGCGCCCCGGCACGAAAACCGTCTTCACGATAGTTTTCCCTTCCAGGAACTTCGCGACATCCGGATTTGCGGCCGCCGCTTTTTCCGCGACATCCGCCGCCGCGCCGGCCGGGATCTTCACGCGCCCTCTCAATTTGCCCATGACCTGCACCGGTATCTCGACCTCGTTCTCCACGAGGGCCGACTCGTCGTAGCCGGGCCACTTTTCAAACTGGATGGAGCGCGAATGCCCGAGCCCTTCCCAAAGTTCTTCGCAGAGATGCGGTGCGAACGGGGAAAGACAGAGGACGAACGTCTCGACATACCTGCGCGGCAGGTTTCCGGCCTTTTTCGCCTGCGCCTCCGCGTCGTTGATGAAAATCATCATCGCCGAAATCGCCGTGTTGAAATTCATCGTCTCGACGTCCGCCGAGACTTTCTTCACCATGCGGGCGAGCGAAGCGGCCTCTTCCCTGGACATATCCCTGTCCTCGACTGCCGTCTCCGTGACCAGCCTGTTCGTGCGCTTGAGGAAACGGAACACGCCCTCAACGCCTTTCGTGGACCATGGTTTGACGGCCTGCAGCGGACCCATGAACATCTCGTACAGACGGAGCGAATCCGCTCCCCAGTCGCGGATGACGTCGTCGGGATTGATGACATTCTTGAGCGACTTGGACATCTTCGCCGGGAATTCGACGAGCTCCTCCTCGGGATTGGGCTCTTTCCCCTCCTCCGCCGGCTCCGCGCCCCACGGCTTCCCGTCGCGCCACGTTATCTTGTCCATGGGGACAAGCACGCCGCGCTTCGTCTTGTACGCCGTGCCGAGAATCATTCCCTGGTTTACAAGTTTGCGGAAAGGCTCGTCCGTCGGGACGAATCCCAGATCGAACAGCACTTTGTGCCAGAACCTGGCGTACAGGAGATGCAGCACTGCATGTTCTGCTCCGCCGACGTACAGATCAACCGGCAGCCACTTTTTAAGAAGCTCCGGATCGGCGAAACATTTGTCGTTGAGCGGATCGATGTACCTGAGGTAGTACCAGCAGCTGCCTGCCCATTGCGGCATGGTGTTCGTCTCGCGAACACCCTTCTTGCCGGTCTTCGGATCGACGACGTTCACCCATTCCTTCGCTTTTGCGAGCGGCGGTTCGCCGGTGCCTGTGGGTTTGTAGTCCGCAAGTTCCGGCAGAGTAAGCGGCAGATCTTCTTCGGGAACGAGCGACTGCGTGCCGTCTTCCCAGTGGATGACCGGGAAAGGTTCGCCCCAATAGCGCTGGCGCGAGAAGAGCCAGTCGCGGAGCTTGTACTGCGTCTTTGCCCTGCCCACGCCCTTTTCTTCAAGCCACTTAATCATCGCCGGACGCGCCTCTTCGACGGAAAGCCCGTTTAGAAAGCCGGAATTCACCATAACCCCGGACGCGATGTCGGTGAAGGCTTTGGAACCGGTGTAGGGCACGCGACCGTTCCCGGTTCCCGGTTCCCCGTTCCCCGTTCCCTGTTCCCCGCTCTGCGCCACCACCTGGTAGACAGGCAGATTGAATACCTTCGCAAAATCGAAGTCGCGCTCGTCGTGGGCCGGGACCGCCATGATCGCGCCGGTGCCGTAGCTGGCGAGAACATAGTCTGAAATAAACACGGGCAGCCTGTCCCCGTTCACGGGATTGACGCCCTTGATGCCGCGAAGTTCCACGCCCGTCTTTTCTTTGTTGAGTTCGGTCCGCTCGAGATCGCTCTTCATAGAAGCCTTGCGGATGTATTCGGAGACCTCGCCGGCGTTCTCTATCAGGCCCTCCTTGAGCCACTTCGCCACCAGCTTGTGCTCGGGGCTCACGACCATGTACGTGGCGCCGAAAAGCGTATCGCAGCGGGTTGTGAAGACGGTTACGGTATCTTCCTGCTTTTCAACTTCGCAACTTTTCAACTTTTCAACTTTGAAGTCGACCAGCGCGCCTGTGGACTTTCCGATCCAGTTGCGCTGCATCTCCTTGATGCCTTCGGGCCAGTCGAGCTTGTCCAGATCCTTCAGAAGCCTTTCGGCGTATTCCGTGATCTTCAGCATCCACTGCCGCATCGGGCGGCGGATCACGGGATGGTTGCCGCGCTCGGAGCGTCCGTCTATGACCTCCTCGTTCGCGAGCACGGTGCCGAGCGCGGGGCACCAGTTGACCGGAACCTCGGCCACGTACGCAAGCCCCTTTTTGTAAAGCTGCTCGAATATCCACTGCGTCCAGCGGTAGTACTTGGGATCGGTCGTGTCTACTTCGCGGTCCCAGTCGTAGCTGAGGCCGATCGAACGGATCTGTTCGCGGAAGCGCGCGATGTTCTTCGCGGTCGTCACGGCGGGATGCGTGCCTGTTTCGACCGCGTACTGTTCGGCGGGAAGGCCGAATGCGTCCCATCCCATCGGATGCAGGACGTTGAAGCCTTTCATGCGCTTGTAGCGGCAGAGGATGTCCGTAGCGGTGTAGCCCTCCGGGTGCCCGACATGCAGTCCCGCCCCCGAAGGATACGGAAACATGTCCAGACAGTAGAATTTCTCTCCCGGGGCGCGGACATCGGTCTTGAAGGTTTTTTCCTCAAGCCATCTCTTCTGCCACTTTTTCTCTATCGACGTGAAATTGTAATCGCTCATGACTGTTTCTGTTCGCCCGCGCATTCGTTAATCGCTTTTCCGATCTGGCCGGAAACGTCGTTCATCGCCGCCGTGACGCCGGCTTTCACTGCGTAGAATATCGCTTTGTGCGTTGAATTGCCATGCGTGATGATCACCGCCCCGGGAACGCCGAGAAGCGGCGCGCCGCCGTAAACCTCGGGGTCCATCTGCTTCTTGAGCGAGTTGAAGGCCGGTTTGAGCATCAGCGCGCAGATTTTCCTGAAAAGGCTCTTCTTGAGCTCCGCCTTGATCCAGCCTCCGATCGCATTGGCGACGGATTCCACCGTCTTGAGCACGACATTGCCGACGAATCCGTCGGCCACGGCCACGTCTATCTCGCCGCCGCAGATGTCGTGCCCCTCGATGTTCCCCGCGAAATTGATGCCGGGAATCTTCTGGAGCAGAGGATTCGTCTCGTGTATGAGTTCGTTGCCCTTGCACTCCTCGGTGCCGATGGAGACGAGTCCGACTTTCGGATTGTCGCGTCCGAGCACCGATTTGGAATAGACGCTGCCCATCACCGCGAACTGGGCGAGCCATTCCGGATGGCAGTCCATGTTCGCTCCGGCGTCGAGCAGAAGCAGCGGACGGCTCGGAGACTTCGTCGGCAGCACCATCGCTATCGCGGGGCGCTTGACGCCGGGTATCCTCCCGAGATTCAGGATCGCGCTCGTCGCGACCGCGCCGGAATTGCCGGCCGACACGAATACGTCCGCCCTGCGCTCCTTTACGAGGCGCATGGCGACGTTTATCGAGCAGTCCTTCTTCTTGCGGACCGCCTCCACGGGCACATCGTCCATCTCCACCTGGTCGGGCGCATGGACTATTTCCAGCGAGCCGGTTTCTACGGCGCGCTGGAACATCGCTTTGCGGCTTTTCGCAAAACGGTCGATTTCCCTCTGGATGGCGGCCATCTGGCCGACCAGAAGGATCTTGACGTCCGCTATCCCGCAGGCGGCCTCAACCGCCCCGACAACTATCTGCTTGGGGGCGTAGTCGCCGCCCATGGCGTCGAGGGCAATGCGAATCATGGCCGGGACCCCGGAAAATCACTCCGCCGACTTGAGAACCTTGCGGCCGTTGTAGGCGCCGCACTTGGGGCACGCGCGATGCGTACGCTTCGCCGCACCGCACTCCGGGCACGTGGAGACTTCCGCGAGAATCGGCTTCTCGAGGGACGCCACACGCTGACGCTTGCGCATCTTCGACACTCTGTTCTTGGGACTTGCCATGTTCTTTTCTCCTTCGTTGTTCCTGTTTCTCCAAGCCTCAATCCAGCTTCATCGCGTCGAGGGCGTTCCAGCGCTCGTCGGGTCTGCTTTCGCTCTTCCCGGCGATCCCCGGACACTCCCCGTCGCAAAGCGGGAAATTCGGCAAATCTAGTATTATACACTCTCTTGCGTCATTGGTCAAATCGAAAAATTGCTCTTTTTTTCCGATTTCGGCGGAAAAAACGTAATCCTCGACGACCGTAACCGACTCGAAATCGCGCGCGCAGCGGCTGCAAACCATCGTCCATGCCTGCTCGAGACGCCCTTTCACGAGAAGTTCGTCGCCGAACATTCTGGCGTGCAGACTGTATTTGGCCGGGCCTTTGGACTTCACGAACTCCTCGTCGAGCTTGACGATGTCCGCCTCGCCGGAAAGCGTCTCGCCTTCCGGATCCAGTCTCGCCACGTCTATGACAATCTTGTCGTCCATATTCCTACAGAACCCTGTTGTCTATCAATCTCGTCCGTCCGGCGAACGCCGCGACAAGCACGCACACGCCCGCCGCCGTCGTTTTGACGTTTTCCAGGGTCGCGCCGTCGACAAATTCCACGTAATCGACCTTGAGCCCGGCCTTTTCAAGCGCCTTGGAGATGCGCTGACGTTCTTTCGCCGCGCGCCTGCCGGGTTCGACGGAGGCGATCGAGCGCGATATCGCGAGCGCGGACTCCTTCTCCGCTTCGCTCAGGTACGTGTTTCTGCTCGACAGCGCCAGCCCCGATTTCTCGCGGACTATCGGCGCGACCTTGATTTCGACCGGGAAATTCAGATCCCGCGCCATGCGCTTTATCACTTGCGCCTGCTGGTAGTCCTTCTGACCGAAAACGGCCGTGTCCGGCTGCACAATATTGAAGAGCTTCGCGACGACCGTGCATACGCCGCGGAAATGCCCGGGACGCCTCGCCCCGCACAATCCGGCGGAAAGGCGCTCTTCGTTCACGAACACGGAATGGTCGGGCGCGTACATGGCGGACGGCTCCGGCATGAATATCGCCGTGGCGCCGGCTTTGCGGCACTTTGCGATATCGGCCTTCGCGTCGCGCGGATATTTGTCGAAATCCTCGTTCGGACCGAACTGGACGGGATTTACGAACACGCTGACGACGATCTCGTCGGCCTTCGTTTTCTTCGCCGCGGCGATAAGGCTCAAATGTCCTTCGTGGAGGTAGCCCATCGTGGGGACCAGCGCAATCTTCGCGCCGGAACGTTTGCGCCCTAGACACCATTTCTGCAATTTGGCGGCATCGTTGAAAATCTTCATTTCGCCAGTCCTTTCAGGAGGGCAATCTCCTCCTTGTATCCCTGCAGATCGCAGGGCGTTTCTAGGTAGAAGGGAAGATGCTTCAGGAGAGGATGGTTGACCACCCTCGCAAGCGCATCAAGACCGATCTTGCCCTTGCCTATTTTCTCGTGACGGTCCTTGTGAGACGAAAGGACGTTCATCGAATCGTTGAGATGGACCGCCTTCAGTCTCGAAAGCCCGACTTCCCCGTCAAACTTCTCCAACACCCCGTCAAGGTCTCCGACTATGTCGTAGCCGCCGTCCCAGACGTGGCACGTGTCGAGGCAGACCCCGAGTTCGGGGGCGTTGACGCCGCACGCGCGGCATTTTTCCAGCGTGGCGTCGATGACGGCGCGTATTTCGCCGAAATCGCGTCCGACTTCGCTTCCCTTGCCCGACATCGTTTCGAGCAGGACGGCGGTCGAGAACGGACCCTTCGCGAATATCCGCGAAAGCATGTCCGAAATGAGCGCGATTCCTTTTTCGGCGCCTTGCCCGACATGGCTGCCGGGATGGAAATTGTACATGGCGCCGGGAGTCGCCTCAAGCCGCTTCAAATCGTCGAGCATCGTCGCTTCCGCGAATTCCCGCACCTTTTCTTCGGCGCCCGCCGCGTTGAGAGTGTACGGCGCGTGCGCCAGAATGGGGCCGATCCCCTTCGCGGCGGCGTATTCGTTGAAATCGCGCACGTCCCCTTTGTCGACAGGCTTCGCCGCCCCGCCGCGCGGATTGCGCGTGAAGAACTGGAATACGCTGGCTCCGATGGATTCCGCCGTCTGCGCCATCGCCATGTATCCGCCGGAGCTGGAGAGATGACAGCCGATTTTCATTTCAGTGGAGATACGCTCTGACCTTCTTTGCCGTCCTTCACGGCCCAGCCGAGGGCCGCAATCTCGTTCCTGAGCCTGTCGGATTCGGCCCAGTTTTTCGCCGCGCGCGCCGCCGCTCTCGCATCCAGGAGGGCTTTCACCCCGGCGGGAACGTCCGCCTCGGCGGATTTGCCGAAGAATACGACGCCGAGGACTTCGTCCATCCGGCGGAAAACGCCAAGCACGGGACCGCCGCCGTGCGCATTCGTATCGCGCACAAGACCGAAAAGCGCCGCGTAGGCCCTGGGCGTGTTCAAGTCGTCGTTCACGGCGGCCGTAAAATCGTCGAGATGCTTCTTCGCCCAGTCCGGCGCCTCGCCTTCCGTCGCCTTCGCCGTGCATTCGTCTATGCGGCGAAGCGATTTGCGGGCGTCCTCAAGCGCGGAGAACGCGAAATTCAGTCCCTGCGAATAATGCGCGTTCGTGAGAACGTAGCGGATTTCCCTTCCGGTCCATCCCTTTTCCGTAAGATCGCGCAAGGTGAAGAAATTCCCGAGGGATTTGGACATCTTTTCGCCGTTTACGCGCAAATGGGCGCAATGCATCCACGTGGAGACGAAAGGCTTGCCTGTAGCGGCCTCCGCCTGGGCGATCTCGTTCTCGTGGTGCGGGAAAAGGTTGTCGATGCCGCCCGTGTGCAAATCGAACGTCTCGCCGAGATACTTCATGGACATCGCCGAACACTCGATATGCCAGCCGGGACGCCCCCTGCCCCACGGAGAATCCCAGCCGACTGGTCCGTCGGACTCCTCCCACGCCTTCCAAAGCGCGAAGTCTCCGACGTTCTCCTTGTCGTATTCGTCGCCAAGACACCTGGCGCCGGTCTTCTGGTGGTCGAAATCGATGTGCGCGAGCTTCCCGTATCCGGGGAACTTGCGGACGCTGAAATATACGCTGCCGTCTTCGCTCTTGTACGCTATGCCCTTTTCGACAAGCTTGGAAACGAGGGCGATCATCTCGGGAATGTGATCCGTCGCAGCCGGATAGACCTCGGCCTTCTGGATGTTGAGGGTCTCCAGATCTGCAAAAAAGGCGTCCTTGTACTTCTTCGTGTACTCGGTCAGGGGAATGCCCGCTGCGTTCGCTCCGCGGATAGTCTTGTCGTCGACATCCGTAAGGTTCATGACCTGCCGGATTTTCATACCGTTGAAAAGGATCGTCCTGCGGAGAATATCCTCGAAGACATAGGCGCGGAAGTTGCCTATGTGCGCGTAGTTGTACACCGTCGGTCCGCAGGTGTAAAGCCTTATCTCGTTGTTTTCGAGCGGCTTCAACTCCTCCAGACTGCGAGTCAAAGAATTTGTCACTTTCATCATTTCGGAATATTATATCAAAAAAATGGCGGAAATTCAAAAAAAAAGGGGGAAATTCAAAAAGAAAAAGGCGCGGTCTCGGTGGAGACTGCGCCTTTTCGCTCTTCGGCAGAACCGGTAAAGGACAGACATGTTCTTTTACGGTGAAGAGATTCACCTTTGGACCGCATCCCCCGAAAGGGACGCCATGCCCATAACTCCTTAGAAAGGAGGTGATCCAACCGCTGGTTCCCCAACGGTTACCTTGTTACGACTTCATCCCAATCACCACCCACACCTTAGGCGGACAAATGCCCGACTTCGGGTGCAGACGGCTTTCATGATGTGACGGGCGGTGTGTACAAGGCCCGGGAACGCATTCACGG
>DGHT01000027.1 GCA_002392765.1 Verrucomicrobia bacterium UBA3841
CGCGGAGATGTCGTTTACAGGCAAAAAAAATTTTGGGGGCTGGGGCGTCTGCCGCCCTGCCGCCCCGATGCCAACGCCGCATACCCGTCCGCCAGCTATCTCGACAAATCAGGGTTTTGTAATTTCTGCACACATTTGCTGGAGC
Organism: Verrucomicrobia bacterium UBA3841; assembly: GCA_002392765.1. Taxonomy (GTDB): domain Bacteria; phylum Verrucomicrobiota; class Kiritimatiellia; order RFP12; family UBA1067; genus UBA1067. The sequence continues at coordinate 146 of DGHT01000027.1, forward strand.
ATGGCAAATACCATTCACTACACATTTGCGAGAGTATGGCAGATGCAGTTCACTACACATTTGCAAAGGCATTAGGCAAAAGGGTCAGACTGCCGCGATGCCGCGACTGTTTCAGCGCCCGCCCGGAAACAGCCGCTTCGCGGGTTTTCTACCCGATTCCGAGGTCATTCCGGGGGTTGAAATCGCGGAAAGCCCTGTAAAACGCGCGTTCCGCGGGGTCCGTCCCTCACCGACCCTGAATGTCATTTTTAGGGATGCCGTCGTCACCGGCTCGGCGAAAGAGAAACCGAGGCGCGTGATGGTCGGGAATCCGGGGTTTTCAATCTTTTCGTCGCGGAAAACGACGGGAGCGGACGACTCGACGTCAAGCGCGAGGGAACGCCCGCCGTTAGGGTGGCGGAGCACGAAATGCCGCGCCGCTTCGTCTTTCGCATAGTCGCGGTATGTAACATACGGCACCTCGAACTTCGACGGCTCGGCGAACTCTACGGCATCTTCTATTGTTATCGTTCCACCCTTGCGGTCGAAGACCATGCGACGGACGAGAGACTTCAAGCCCGGAACATCGTAGCCCTTCGCCAAATCGTAGACGATTTCATCACGGTCCTCCGCAAAGTCGGTCTTCACGACCTTCGCCTCGAACTTGCGACCCGCTTGCTGAAGCCGTCCGGCAACGACCGGCACGGGGTGACCGTACGAGTTGAGAACCTTGGATTCGTAGCGGCGATTCGAGAACGTGCGCTTGGTGTAGACTTCCCTTCCGGGGTCTCCGCCCATCTCCACGCCGTCAAGCATAAGCGTGTACGAGCCGAGGTCGTTGTGATTGTGGGGAACGCCATTGTGCCCGCCTTTTACCGCGAAGCTCAGCCCTCCGGCTCCATCCTTCACCGGCGCACGGCAAATCAGAGTCTGCGCCGCCGGAAACCACGAGCGCGGGGGAAGAATATCCACGCCGCCCGAATAATCCGGCCCGGGATCCTGACCAAAACCGCGCAATGCCACATACATCGGAAGCTGCCTGTTGATTCCCCTGTTGCCGTCCGCAGAGAACAACCCGCATTCCGCGACATCGCGGCGGACAAGGTCGGGAAACACCTGCCGCACAAGGGAAAGGATCACAATGCTCGGCGGACCGGTCCCGTCTGCAACGTTCGGCGACTTACCGTTTTCAAGCTGGAAGCCGTACGCCCATTCGCACGTCTTGCGGTTCATTGGATCCTTAAAGAAATCGACCTTCCCGCCTGTCGCGGCCCTGACCGCAAGCCCCATCATCAAATGATGCCCGTAACCGTAGTTCCAGTAGCCCATGCCTTCCACGCACGTGCCGTCGGAAAGATATCCTGCAAGAGCGAACGGAACCGAATACTCGGCAGACGCAACGATCTCCGCCCTTGTCCTCCTGTCGGGAATGATCGCAAGAGCCGCACGGACGACGCACGAATGGCATACAGAACACCAGTTGCACGGATAGTCGTACCACTCGTTCTTCACGAGCGTCTTGCGGACTGCGGGATTGCGGAAGTTGCGCGAAAGCATCAGATAGGGCTGGAAGATGCGCTTGTCGCATTCATCCCGGATCCGCATCCGCGTCTCTTCCGGCAAGACGCCGTACAGCCAGTCGCAGACAAACGCCAGGAGACAGCAGCGTTGGGCGCTCATCAGCTCCACGTGCGGCAGGCCGTTGAAGGCCGTCAATTTCTCGTCGTGCGCCGGAATCGTCCAACAGCGCTCGGACAGAATGGCGTTCACATAGTCGAGAATCCCGGACCGGAAACGCCCTTTGTTCTCAAGGCACTCCGCAAGAAGGAGCGCGCCGAGCGCCCTTTCGCGGGAGAAATACGCATCCTCGTAGTTGCGCCTGTTTCCATTTCTTGAGAATTCAAGATAAAGATCGTCCGGGAGTGCGGGAATCGGCGCAGAGGCAACTTCCTCGGCTTTCTTGACAACATCCGCCGCGCCTGGCATCCGCGCGAGACGCTCCCACGCCGCGCGATTCCCGATACGCGCTCCGTCAGACCCTGGCTCGACCGGAAGCCAGGCGGCGATTTCCTCCGTTCTTGCCGCGCGCTCCTCCGGCGTGTCGGCCATTGCCGGGCGCTTCTCGAGTCGGTCGGCATCCGCAAGCAAGATTCCGGCGGCAAGCACGAACGACACCGAGGCAGGGAAAGTTCCGCACAATGTTCTCATTTGAGATTTCGCATCAATTTCAGCGAAGAATGATGATAAATCCAACCGACTGGTGAATATTGATATTCCCGTCGATTTCGTCGATTTTCCAACCGTCCTCGTCCGTCAGAATTCTCGGCTTGCCAGTGACTGAACCCGTCCCGCTGCACGTCACGAGCGGCATGCCGTCGCGATGCACATTTGCGATCTCCCCGCCATTCGTCACCGTGAGCGTCGCGCCGTCGGCAAAAACGAGGTTTGCATCGCCCGCAAGCACAAGACCGCCTGCGTTGATGTCAGCGGCGTCAATCTTCCAGTTGCCGGAAAGGACAAGCGTTCCGTTCGTGACTGTCATCGCGCCTTCAAGATTTTCGATTGTGAACGGCGTGTAAGGTGCAACATCGCCGATGTCGAAAACCGTCCCGGCCGCGAACTTCGCGCCGCCCTCGAACGATGCGCGATAGCGGCCGGAATCAATATCCGCCTTGCCTCGATTGAGCGTTGGAGAGAACTGGGACGCAGTGAACTTCACGTAGTCCGTCGAGTTGGACGAAATGACCGCGCCGGGATTCGGGTTGTAGGCAACTCCCATGTGCGGAGCCCAGTCACCGCCGGTTGCCGGCCCAATTTTCGTAGGATTGAAATAAGTGGCCATGTACAAAACGAACTGATGCGCTCCAGGGCTGAGCGTGATCGCTTTTGATGTTGACAGTCTGTCATATATTCCCGGACGCTGGATGTTAATATTGGAAATGACGGTCTGGCCATCTATTCTGAGCCAGCAGGCACAGTAGATGTTGGCGGCGAAATTCCATGTGACCGGCTCGTCGCCATCAACCCACAAATAGCCGCGGTAGACAACGTCCATCTGTTTGACCGGCCAATCCGTGTAGGCTAGAGAAATGCCATTCGTGTCTATGCCCATGTATGGCAGTTCGACAAGCGTCGTATCGAGTTCGCTGGAGTTGTTCCAGTAACCGGCCTGGCGACTAAAGGGCGGATTGTCCCCATCTGACACTTTCTTCCATGGTCCACTGTTGGCGTTCGGGTTGTAATAGGGTGAATGTACGACATCGAGGAAGTAGCATTCAAGTCCCGTCTCCACCGCAGGAATACGTGAGCCAAGACGGAGCGTACCCGCCGCAACCTCGGTGAGCCCCGTCACGCAAAGCGGCCCCGACAGCGTCAGGACGCCCGAACCGGACTTGGCGATCTCCTTGACCGTATGCCTGTTACCAGATCCTTCGATGGTTCCCTTGCAAGAAACAGAACCGGAGGATGTGCACGTAAGTTTGGGGAGGCTGAATTTGTTGGTGTCTATTCCTGAATAACAGACAGATCCGTTGAGTTCCACATTTCCATAGTTCATTGTCACCCCGGCGGATGTTGCAGGAAGCGCGTTGTTGGATATCTTCAGCGTTGAATTGGTGGTTGCATTTACGCCATTCAGCGCTATGGAACCGGCAAAGTCGTTCAGAACGTTCGTCACAGACAGGAACTGGCCTCTTTGGACATCGAAAGCGCCATTGCCGGAAAGAATCCCGCCAATCGTCAAACCCTTGAACCATTGGCCCCACGAATCTTCCTGCCGCACGATTGACGCCGTTCCCGACACCGTCGCAGGCCCGGACCAGACAAGGTTGCTCCTCGCATTCCTGACGATTGCACCGTCGTCAAGCTGGAGCCGCCAAGGAAACTGAAGGCCGTTGTTGTTATACTGGTAGGTATTGTACGTGTACAAAACGGCATTTTTCTTTATCCGCAAAGTCCATTCACTTCCGCCGGAAACCGTACGCTGTTCGGCAAACTGGATGCTCCCGCTTTCGACCGTTACATTTCCCATCGTCGGAATCTGACCGTAAAGAAGTTGCATCGGTTGGGATTGCTCCGATAGCGCAAGTGTCAATTCATGTCCGTTCAAATTCAAAGTTCCTCCCCAGGTACAGACTGTAAACGCTTGTCCGCAGAATGTGGCATCGCCCAATAGCGAAACATACCGGAGCTGTTTGCTTGGGCTCCACATATAAAGCGCACCCCGAATATTAATCCCGGAATACCTGCCGTTGGCGCAACCGTTGCCGGAGAAATAGAACTTCTCGTTCTGATGCGCCCCGTTATATCCAAAAGCACCGTTCGACACGCCGCCTGTTATCAAAAGCGTGGCGTTGTTGGATACGACCGTGCCGCCGGCCGTCGTGCCTAGGCCGTCGTCGGTCATCACCGCATAAACTCCATTCTCGATGCGAATTTCACCGGCAAACGACGCCATCGCGGCACCCGCCTTAAGGGTTCCCTCTCCTCGTTTGGCGAAAGGATGTCCAGATGCCGCCGAAACCCACGATGACCAACTGGCGTCGGAGTCGCTCACCGTCTCGCCCGCCGGAACATCCACGTAATAAACGTCCCCGTCAAGCCCCGCCGTAGGCGCAGCAAAAGCCGTCAGGTAGTGCGCTGCAATAAAGACGGCACCTAACGCCGCGCTCCTTGCGCTATTTGCGAATTTGCCCATGTTTCTGACCTCCTTCTGTACTTGTATTATTGACTTCTGTGACTGCCATCATTTTCGCCGTTTCTGTCTCGCCGCCGTCCCCGGCGGCACCGATAACGGATCTTACGAGCTGCGGATCTGCGCTGTAGAGGAGCAGCGCAACCGGCCTGGCGTTTCCTCCATCCGCGGTAATTTCCAGTTTGACGTCCTTCGCCGCGACCGGCTCTGGCAGGATTCGGATACGTCTGCTGCCTATGGCCGTACCGGAAAGAATCTCACGTCCGTCCGCCACTATCCGCCACCCGTCCACCTGCTCGCCGTTCGCGAGATCCTCTCGCATCTCGACGATGTTGAATGGTTCGCCGTCCTTTGCTCTGTTGGCGAAGAGGGCGTCCACTATCCGCTTGAATGCCTTGAGCTCGCGCACGTCATCCTCGTCAAGAAGACCGTCCTTGTTCGGCGCTATTCCAATATTCATGGTTCCGCCGTTGCCGGCCGTTCCAATATAGCGCTGCGCGAGATACGCCGCGCGTTTCGTAGTGCCGCGCTCGCTCTCGTGGTAGAACCAGCCTTTACGAAGCGGGAAGTCAGCCTCGCACATCCTGAAACGCTGCCCATCCGGAGACCCGGTGTTTCTCTGCGCCCTGTATTCCGGCCCCCACCTCTTGGTGGTCGCGCGAGATCCCGAATCGAGGAAACCGCGTTCATTGCCGGGCCAGCGGAATTCTGAGTCCCTGCAACCCTCGAACACCGTGACGCCCGGCTGCAGTTCGCGCACGAAGCGCGACACCTCGTCGAAGCGGTAGTATTCGCCGTCAATCTTTCTTTTCTCCCTCGCGCCGCCATAATATCCGTCGCCGCCGTTCGCACCGTCAAACCAGACCTCGAATATCTCGCCGTACTCGCCGCCCAAAAGCTCTTTGATCTGCGCGTGGTAGATTTCCACGTACTTCTCCGTGGCGTAGTAGGCGCTATTGCGGTCCCATGGCGAAATGTAGACGCCGAACTTCAACCCTGCCTTGCGGCACGCCTGCTCCATCTCCTTCACATAGTCTCGTCCCGTTCCCCTCCAAAACGGAGTTTTGGTGATATTGTGCTCCGTCGTCTTCGTCGGCCAGAGGCAAAAACCGTCGTGGTGCTTTGCAACGACGACAAGTCCCTTCAACCCGCCGTCTCGGCACGCGCCTGCAATCTGATCGGCGTTGAACCTGGAAGGGTTAAGCAACGCCGGATCTTCGTCGCCATATCCCCATTCGCGGTCTGTGAACGTGTTGGGTCCCCAGTGGACGATGCCAATAAGGTCGACGCCCTCGGCAATCCTTGCCTTGAGCGCTTTGCTTGGAACCGGACGAACGGCGCCTGCGGCACGGCAGACTAGCGACTCCCGCACGTCGCGGTAGCGCGGGTTGCCCTGCCTGTCGCGGAGCGAAGCATGGTCGAGCGGACGGAACCTGTCGCACTTGTAGGTCGTGGTGAAACGCGCCTCGACAGGCGAAGAGTCCTCGCAGCGGACGAACACCTTCGCAACGCCGTCCTCTTCGATCATACGAATCTCCCGCGTACCGCAAAGCGCGTTCAGGGGCGTTGCCGAGAAATCCGTCCTGCCCGATGCCCCCTTGAGAAATTCGATGCGCCACGCAGCGCCTCCGCCGAGCGTGAGAGTCGCCGCGCACGCGCCGGTCTTCGCAACAGTAAATACGTCCGCCACCTTGCACCATCCCTTGTCGGCGTAGCGGACGGTGTAGTCGGGAAGTTCGCGCCCGAGGCATAGGCGGTCCATGTTCTCGCCTTTGACGGCGTGTTCGCTCTTGAGGATCACGTCGCGGAACACGGCGGACGGCGAGTAAAAGCGCGTCATCGCGCCAAGGCGTCCGTCTTTACCCGCGACGCCGATCATGCCGCCGTTGACGACCAGCTTCCCGCCGCCGCGCATGAAACTTCCCGTGCGGTCTCGTCCCTCCTTGACGAACAAGTCCTTACCGGCCGATCCGTCCTCCCAGAACACAAAATTCGCAATCTCGCAAAGCGAACCCTCGCCCCGCATGTCAAACGCATGGTAACACGTGTCGACGTAGATACCGGAACCTGAGAAGTGCGCCGTCTCGCCAAGCACGATTCCGCGCGTGTCGCGCCACCATCCGTTTTCGCGCTTGCCCTCGATGCCAGTCCAGATGTGGATGTTGTCGCCGTATGTATGCGGATTCAGGAGCTCCAGACCGGTACAGACGCTCATTATCTCGATGTTCGACAACCGGCAGTCGCATACACCCTCAATTCTGATTCCCCTTGCACGAGACATCGGATCACTTTTGGTTCCCCAAATCGTGGCCGTATCCACGAATACATTGCGCGAACCCTGTCCCTTCACGAAAAGTCCCCAAGAGGCGACGTTGAAGATACCCACCTTGTCTATGTGGGTAAACGGCACGAGACGATGCCCGCCGAGACGGATGCCGCACTCGCGGCTGTTGCACTTGATGTTCAGGTTCTCGAGATTGACCGGGCGGGATCCCTCGAACTCCACGACGCCGACCGCGCCGTTCGTGCATGCGATGTCGGAGACCAGCCACGTCCTCGATGCGTCAACCCTGTCTGAGCGCGAATACCCTTCGCCGCGAATCGGGTTCTTCAGCACGAGCGGATGTGACACCTTGTAGATACCTGCGGGGAAGAAGAGCGATCCGCGCGCAGTGTTTGCATTCACTATCGCGCTTACGTCCGCGGAGCCGTCGTTCCTCGCGCCAATCGATACGACATTAATCGATCCCGCAGCGGAATACGACAGCTCTACTGCAAGCAGCGATAGCAATGCAACTATAGAAATCCGTTTCATTATACCATTGATTATATCAAATCGCGATTTACTTTTTCGCCAGCATATTATTGACTTTTCCGACACTGATTTGATAAAATACCAGCATGAGACAAGCAAGAAGAAAAACCGCAAGAAAGGCCGTTCTCATCGTTCTGGACTTGTCCTACCAGTCCGCGCGCGAGCAACTGGCGGGAATCTACCGTTTCCAGCAAAAACAACGCAACTGGGACATAACGCTCATTCCAAGCAACGACCCGCGCTTTCAGCCCGCCATTCTGCAGTCCATCTCTGCAAATGTGGATGGTGCGATCATAAAGATCGGCAGTGCGCTGGACATGACTCCGGTTCAGTTGTCGAAGCGGCTTCCCCTGGTAATCCTCGAAAGACCGCAGCGAGAGCAGCTCGCGGCATTCAGGGTTCCTGGCAGACCTTTCGCCGTAATCGGCATTGACAACCGCAAGGTCGGGGCAATGGCGGCCGACTACCTGTCGCATCTCGGCAACTTCGCCAGCTATATCTTCATCCACGACCCAAACGACAACGAGTGGTCCCGGCTTCGGGGATCGTCCTTCCAAAATGCAATGCGGAAACAGAACCTTCGCGTCTCGATACTTTCCCTAGACGACTTTGAGCGCAGACTGCCGGCGCTCGAAACTCCTATGGCGATTTTCACCGCCTTCGACCTGCTTGCAACAAATGTACTGAAAATCTGCCGGAGGGCTAACATGTCGATTCCGGGCGATGCCGTGGTTCTTGGCGTGGACAACGACTCGTCCCTCTGTGAAAGCACGGTTCCGACGCTCTCCAGCATTCGCCTCGCACACGAAAACCTGGGGCTCGCCGCGGCGAGGGCTCTGGACGCGCTCATGGACGGCAAAAAAACCCGGGCAAACGAAGAGCTGCCCCCGCATGACGTCATCGTCCGCAATTCAACCACCTATCTTCCCCCGGCCCGTCTGCTGGTGGATCGTGCGCAGCGACTCGTCGAAGAACACGTAAAGGACGGGATCCGCGTCTGCGACATCGCCCGCCGGCTCGGGGTTTCGCCAAGCCTGCTCAAGCTGCGCTTTCGGCAAGTGCAGAACCGTTCTCCGCGCGACATGCTTATTGCAACCCGCCTCGACGAAGTCTGCCGCCTTCTCAAAACGACGTCGTACCCGGTCAACAACATAGCCAAAATGTGCGGCTTTTCATCGTCCATCGTCCTCAACCATATCTTCAACAGAAAGTTCGGCACCAGTCCCGGAAAGTGGCGGAAGAGCGAACACAGAAAAGCTCCGGGCAATCTGCCTTCCGCAGAATGATGCCCGGCCCTCGTTCGCGACGGCCTTCTTGCGTCCGCCGACGCAGTGCAGACTGACAGGACGGCGTGACCTCACGCCGCCGCGGATCCGAGGGCCGCCCAGACCAGGAATCCTCCAATGGACCGTTTCGTCATGCTGTCCTTTTTTGGCCGGAAGTCGCTCGGCGTCAATCGGCGAAGAACGCCGTCTTCTCGACCGTCACGCGCGCGCGGCAACGGATGTCGGCCGAGGACGCGCCGATCAGGATGTCGTAATCGCCCGCGTCGGTGCGGAACCTGTTTGAAAAATCATCCCAGTACGCCAGATCGCGCACCGTCAGCGGCAGCACGACCATCCGCGTCTCGCCCGGGGCCAGCGCCACTTTCGCGAACGCCTTCAGCTCCTTCGCGCACCGTTCGACCGTGGCGCCGGGATAGGCCGCGTACAGCTGCACGACCTCCTTGCCCGCGACCTTGCCCGTGTTGGTGACGGGCACCATCACTCTCCACTCTCCATTCTCAACTCTCAACTTTCCACTCGCCACTTTCAACTCTCCAAATTCAAACGTCGTGTAGCTCAGACCGTGGCCGAACGGGAAGAGCGGGCGGATGCCCGCGTGGTCGTGCCAGCGGTAGCCCGTGTAGAAGCGCTCGTTGTAGATGACGTTCGTCGCGTTGTAGGTGCCGCACTGCGCCACGGCGGTATCGGCGTAGCGGACCGGCCAGGTCTGGGCGAGCCGTCCGCACGGGTTCACGTCGCCGAAGAGGACGTCGCAGATCGCGTTCCCCTCCTCCATGCCGAGATACGACGTCTGGATCAGCGTGTCCGCCTTGTCCGTCCACGTGTAGCCGACGGGCGTGCCGCTGCGCGAGATGACGACCGTGCGCGGCCGCTTCCAGTCGAGGATCGTGTGCATCGCCTTCTGGAGCGGCGCGGGCAGGTCGAACGCGACGCGGTCGCGCCCTTCGCCCTCCATGTTCTCCTGCACGCCCAGCTCCGTGCCGACAAAGACAAAGACGGTGTCGGCCGCCTCCGCCGCCGCGCGCAGCTCCGCCTCGTCGCAGAACGCCTCCTCCGTCTTCATCTCGACGTGCGCGCCCGCCTCGGTAGCGTTCGTCGCGTCCGTCTCGGCCAGCTCCGTCCGGGCGCAGAACGGCAGGAGCGTGATTTCGGCCGCGGGAAGCCGGTTGGTCAGCGCCGCGAAGAACGTGACTTCATACGGCACGTTCCCTTCGGCCGAGCCGCCTTTGCGGCACTGCGGTTCGTCGGCGAGCGAGCCGATCACCAGCACCTTCTTCAGCGACCGTTCGTTCAGCGGCAGGACGGCGCGGTCGTTCTTGAGAAGGACGATCGATTCGGCGCCTTCCTGCCGGGCGACGCGCTGGTGCTCGGGCGTGTTGCGCGCGCCGCGCCTGCGCGCGGCGCCGGTCAGGAAGCCGGTCTTCGCCATGACGAACAGCGTGCGCAGCGCCATGTCATCGACCGTCGCCGCCGGCACGTCGCCGCGTTCCACGGCCTCGGCGAGCGGAAACGCCCCCGTCCGGGGATTGCAGATGCGCCGGATCCGCTCCCCGCAGTGCATCTCGATGCCGCCGCCGTTGGTCGCCGCGAACGCCGTCGAATGCTGGCCGCCCCAGTCCGTCACGAGAAGGCCCTTGAATCCCCACCGGTCGCGCAAGAGCCCCTTCTGCACATACCTGTTCTCGCTCGCCCAGATGCCGTCGATCCGGTTGTAGCTCGTCATCACGGCGAGGACGCCCGCCTCCTTGACGGCGGCGCGGAAGGCGGGCAGGTAGATTTCGTTCAGCGTGCGGTCGTCCACATGCGTGTCGACCGTGCCGCGCGCCAGCTCCTGGTCGTTCAGGCAGAAGTGCTTCACCGTGGCGGCGACATCGAAACTCTGCACGCCCTTGATCAGCGGCACGCACAGCTTCGCCGCGAGGACGGGATCCTCGCCGAGATACTCCCAGTTCCGTCCGCACAGCGGCGTGCGCAGGATGTTGACGCCCGGACCGAGCAGCTGGTCGACGCCCCGGTCGCGGCACTCCGCGCCCAGCACTTCGCCGTGGCGGCGCGCCCAGTTGACGTCCCACGTCTGCGCGAGCGCCGAGAGCGACGGCAGGCGCGTGTTCTCCGTCTGCGGTTCGACATAGTCCCAGCCCCACCGGTCGAGCGACGCGCGGACGGTCGAGCTCGAATCGCTCATCGTCCATTCGCGCGCCGTGGCCGCGCCCGGCACCGCCGGGAGCGTCATCGTCCCCGAGCCCGCGAGGAGGCGCGTCTTTTCGCGCAGCGTCAGTTTCGCCAGCGTCGCGCGGGCGGCCGCGAGCGCCGCGTCGTCGTCGAGCATCGCGTCGGCGGCCAGCGCCGCCGCCAGCACCGCACAGAAGATCACAGTCCGTTTCATGTCGTTTTATTTGAAAAGATTGACGGTGTCGACGCCCGGAACGGGCGCGTCAGGCCAGCTTGTCGAACGGGAACGTGAGCCGCCGGCCGTGACGCTCCTTCACGAGCCGGTCCCAGAGCGGCAGCCGCTCCGCCTTCGGCACCTGAACGGGGAAGTAGTAGTCGCGCGCCACCTGGGCGAGCTCCAGCCGGTCGTCGAACGCGCGCACCACGCCGAAGCCGATGTCGCGGTCCATGCCCATGGAGGGAATGCCGACCATCCGGATCATCGTCTTGCGGGCGTAGCTGCTGAACAGGATGTTCTCCTGCCAGCTGTGGTTGTGCCCGTGCAGGAAGCCGCAGACCTTCGGCGACTTGACCATCTGCTTGTTGATCCCGATCGACCAGGCCGGATGGTGGGCGCAAACGAGCGCGGGGCGCGCCGTGTCCGCCAGGAACGCATCGAGCCACTTCGCCTGCTCCGCGCCCAGTTCGCATTTGCCGCGCCCGACGCTGTTGTCGTCCGCCGCCGGATCCGGCTCGACGAGCGAATCGAGCAGGATCATGTCGAACGTCGGCAGGCGGGTGACGGAGGCGAACCGCCCCGCGACCGGCGACGGCGCGATCCAGTCGCCCAGCACCTTCGCCATCGGCGCGCGCCGGTCGTGGTTGCCGGCCGTCACGACGAGCCGGATGCCGGCGGCGGCGAGCGGGTTCAGAATCTCCTGCGCGATCTCGTAGTCGCGCGCTTCTCCGAAGCAGACGGATATGTCGCCCAGCACGAAGACGTGCGCCGGGAGCGTTTTCATCCCCAGAATCTCGGCGACGAGACGGCGCGCCGTGTCATTGATGTAGTCGTAGCTGCGGTCCGTCTTGAACGTCTGCTCCGCCCACGGCTGACCCACATGCAGGTCGCTCATCACGACGCAGAGATTCGGATCGAGGATCGGGCGCGACGACTCCGGCGCGACGTCGTCGGACGGGCGGGCGGCTCCCCGCGCGCCGCCCGCGACCATTGCGCCGAATCCGGCGGCGGCGACCTCCCGGAGGAACGTCCGCCGCGTGAAAGTGATCGATTCCGCCATATTATCTGAGTATCACTTTTATCCCCTTGCGCGATTCCTTCCAATCATACGCGCCGGTCGTGTCCCAGCGGATGTAGTAAATGTTGAATGCTCCGCCAACGGTGGTTCCGGGAATTCCAAAGCGAACCATGTTGAAATTTGCCCCGGTCCATGTTTGGTTGCCGCCCAGATTTTCGCCGATTTTCACGCCATCGCGCCAAACGGTGAAGCCGGTGCTCGAAGCTCCGTCGTACGTGATGCGAAAGACATGCTTGCGGTCGCTGTTGTCGGAAGAATCCAGTTCGATGTTGGCATCCATTGAGGATGTCGGCTGCCAATAGACATGGTTCATTCCGATATTGAGAACGCCACTGCCCGTGTCGCGCGGAGTGGCGGCCCAGAATTGGAGAGTCCGGTCGCCATTTCCCAGTGTGCAACTGTTGATTTTAGCCGCGAACTCGACCGTGAACGCCGTGTCTGCCGTCACGCTGTTTTTCCAAGCGGAGTCAGTCGTACGCCAATAGGGCTGCTTGCCGTTTGGAACGACGGAAAGAACACCATTCATGGCAATGGTTGCGCCGGACTGGCCGCTGATCGTCCAGTCGGAGGCGTTCGCCGAAGCCGAAATCCTGGTGTCATCGGCGTCCATTTCGTATTTGACGGGGAAGTCGATCGACGCCTTCGGCACCGGCACCGGGACGTACGCGCCCTTCGTGAAACGAAGATAGTCGATTTGCGCCTTGCCCGTCCAGCCACCGCCGGGAGAACCGAGCAACATTCGATAAAGCGTGGATTTGTCGTACGTAAAGCCCGTGCCCAGATTTGACGCCACAAGGACGCCGTCCACCCACACGGCGTGCGTCGCCTTGCCCCCTTCGCGGGCGATGCGATACGTATGCCAGGCCGAAGTGTCCAGATTCGTGAGCGTCGTGCCGTTCCACCCGATTTTGTCGCCGAAGAGGTTCAGGCGGGCATAGACCTTCGAATCGCTGGGTCCGGCCTCGATGCAGATCGCGCCGTTGTTACCGGTGCATGCGGTCACCTTGACGCGCGCCTCCACGGTGAAACCGTCTGCGGAGGAAGCTCCGAGAGCTCGCCAAATGTCGCCATTGGTCCCGACATCCTGATTGCTGATGAGATTCTTGCCGTTGCTGGAAGCGTCGATGGTCATCGCCCCATCGCCGAGGGTGAAGAAGTTGTCGTTCCACCCCGTGAAGTCATACGCCCCGCCTGCGTCGAGATCCTGCTGGTCAGGACGAACATCCATCTCGTACTTGTACGTGAACTGCGACGAGTCGCGAGCTTCGATTGCTCGAGCGGACATGACCGAACCGGCAGTTACGGCGACCGTCAGGATTGGGATGAGTCTTTTTTTCATCTTGATGTTCCTTTCTGATTATGTCGTGTTGTTGTATCTTGAGAAGTGTTTTTGTCACGGGTTGGTTGGCGACGACCGCCGGGCGCGGTCGCGTGCAAATCGGTTGGACTTCATGACAAGCTCGCACACGCGTCTGGCGCTCTCGCGGATGCGCGTGAGCGACAGATAGCAGCGGTTGTAGGCGAAGAGCGCCTCGTCGACGGCGTCGCCGCGCTTGAGCATGTTGCGGTTCGTGTCCTCGATGTCCTTGGGCATCTTCACGTCGTTGCCGGCGCCGATCTCGCGCCACATGGGGATCGTCGTGAGCCAGTCGGTGATCGCGAGGCCCCTGTAGCCCCACTCGTCGCGCAGGATGCCGGTGACTAGCCCGTAGTTCTCGCCCGCGTTGTAGCCGTTGACGCCGTTGTAGCTCGTCATGACGGCCCAGGGCGCGGCGTCCTTGACGGCCCGCTCGAAGCCGCGCAGGTAGATTTCGCGGAAGGCGCGCTCCGAGACGACGTCCTTCTGGATGCGCCGCGTCGTTTCGCGTCCGTTTCCGGCGAAGTGCTTGAGCGTCGCGCCGACGCCCCGGCTCTGTACGCCGCGGACATACGCCGCCGCCGCGACGCCGGAGACGAGCGGATCTTCGCTGAAATACTCGAAGTTGCGCCCGCACAGCGGATGGCGGTGGATGCACATGCCGGGCGCGAGCAGCAGGTCGAACCCGGCCTCCGCCGCCTCGTCGCCGATCGCCGCGCCGATGTCGCGCACGAGCGGCGCGTCGAACGTGCAGGCGAGCAGCGCCGCGCACGGGAAGAAGGTGGACGGCGCTTCGCGGCGGACGCCCGCCGGACCGTCGCACGTCTGCACGGCGGAGATGCCGAACTTCTCCAGCGCGCCGATGGAGCCGGTCCCGGCCGGATCCTCGCGCAGATGGCCGAAGAGGAGATGCAGCATCTCCTGAAGCGACATGCCGTCCAGGAGGTCGTCGAGTGTCGCGCGGCCGTCGGCGACATCGAAGAGCGTCACCGCGACCGTGTCGAGGGCGTTCGTCCGCACCGGCACGAGCTGCGGCTCTTCCACGTGGCCGGGGTAGATCGTGTGGAGCGTCTGGAAGGTGCCGTCGGCCTTGAGCCGCCGCGCCAGACGGTCGGCCTGCAGCTTGAGCCCGGGCGCGGCCAGCACCTTCTCCTGCGGCACGTCGAACGAACCGACTTCCGCCGCGTCGCGGACGGAGCCGCCGACAAAGACGGAATAGCGCCCCTTGTCCAGAATCCACGCGCCGACGGTCGGGGACGTCTCGTCATCGTCGAAGAACGCGAGGTCGCTCTGCGGGAACGCGAGCGTCACCGTTTCGCTTTCGCCGGGCTGCAGCAGACGCGTTTTCGCGTAGGCCCTGAGTTCGCGCGCGGGATGCTCCGCCCTTCCGCCTTCCAGCGATGTATAGCACAGGACGCTCCGCTTCCCCGCGACCGCGCCCTGATTGACGACGGTGACATCGAGCGCGATCGTGTCCTCTCCGATCCGGATGTCCGACGTCTGAAGTCCGAAGTCCGTGTACGACAGCCCGTGCCCGAACGGATAGACCACCTTGTCCGCCGCGCCGGGAATCGTCTCGAAATAGCGGTAGCCGACGAAGATGCCTTCTTCGTACGGCACGTACCAGCGCGACTCCCGCCAGCCGCGGTGCGTCGGATAGTCGTCGACCCGTTCGGCAATCGTCTCCGCCAGACGGCCCGACGGGTTGACCTTGCCCGAAAGGACGTCGCCGATCGCCGCGCCGCCCTCGCCGCCGGGGTACCACGCCCAGAGGACGGCGTCCACGGCCGCGTCGTCCGCCAGCGGTTTCAGATTGAAGACGTGTCCGCCGCCGCAGAGCGCGATGATGCGCTTGAAGCCGGCGGCCTTGATCTCCGCGAGCGCGGCGCGCTCGGCGTCCGTGAACGCATAGACGCCGTCCGGGGAATCTTCGCCCTCCAGCGCGTCGCGGACAACGACGAAGACGGCCGTTTCGCGGCAGGCGGGGTCGATCGTGAAACCGGCTTCGGCGAGCCCGTCCGCCAGCGTGACGCGGCGGACGGCGTTGACGCCGGACGAGCCACCTCCGCCCGGCTTCAGGCCGTCCGTCGCGCCGAACAGCGCAAGGGTCGAACCGGGCGCGAGCGGCAGCGCGCCGTTGTTCTTGAGCAGCACGAGCCCGTCGGCGGCGGCGCGGCGCGACAGCGCGGAATGTCCGTAGAACCAGTCGAGCGGAATCTTGACGAGACGCGCGTGCGCGAGCATGTCGTAGGCGCAGTAGCCGAGCAGCACCGTTCCGTCGTCCAGCGGCTGGATCGCCGTGTAGCAGAACCAGCCGTTCGGATCGTCCTCGACCATCCGGACGCCGTGCCAGGTGCGCCCGTCGTCGGACGACAGCGCCGCGGCGAGCGGCGAGCGCCAGCCGTTCGCCCACACGTGTTCCGTCGGACGGTGCGTTTTCATTTCGGGGCGCGCGCCGTGATCGTTCCAGAGCGCCAGCAGGTCGCCCGTCGGCAGACGCTTGATGCTCGCCGGGGAAAGCGGCGAGACGAGCGGCGAGGGCGCGGGTTCGCTCCACGTGTCGCCGCGGTCGGTCGAACGGCTGAAATACTGGCAGCCGGCGTTCGTGCGGATCCAGAGGAGCACGCTCCCGTCCGTGCATTCCACGACGCCCGGCTCCTGGGCGGCAAAGGTGCGGCCGTCCGCGCCGCGCACGGACAGAACGCTTGGACCGCGCCGCCATGTCGCGCCGTTGTCGTCGGACGAATACGTCAGGACGACGCCGGTGTTGTCGAACTGGCCGTCCGGGAACGTGTGCTTCGACACGGCGAAGAGGAGCCGCCCGTCGCGCAGCTGGATGACGCGGTCGTTGTTGAGGACATAGTAGGCGATCTCGTCGGTGATGCACGCGACCGGCTCGCTCCAGGTGCGCCCTTCGTCGAACGAGCGGCGCATGACGGGCCGGCAGTCGGCGAGCGAATTCTTGACTAGATAGAAAAGCGCGATCTCGCCGCTCTTGAGCCGCAGGAGGCTGACGCTCATCACGTTCATCCCGCCCGGATTGCGGACGATGATCTCGTCCGTGTCGGACCAGGTGGCGCCGTTGTCGGACGAATAACGCGCGGCGATCTCGGCGGCGGCGTGGTCCGACTTGGATTCGCCGCAGTAGCGCGAGTACGCGAACAGGATCCGTCCGTCCTTGAGCGGCAGGAACGCGCCTTCGCTGTTGCGCGGGTTGCCGGGGCCGGGCGGCAGGTCGAGCGTCCGGACGACACCGGCCGCGGGACTGGCCAGCACTTTCAGCACGACCTTGCGGATCGTGCGCGGCGCGCCGTCGGCCAGGCCGGGCGCGTGACCGCCGTCCGGCGGGAAGAAGGCCGCGAATTCGCCCGGGCGGACGTCGAGGCGCTCGCCGGCGGCGCGCCACAGGACGATGTCGCGGTCCGGCAGGAAGCGCTGCGCCGTTTCCCGCGGCGGAACCATCGACCCCAGCGTTTCCGGCCCGGACAGCGGCACATGCACGTCGATGTACGCATGGTGCGCCTCGAAGAGATTGTCGTCGGTCCACGGCCGGAGCGTGGCGTCGAACACGTTCGCCCAGCAGTTCGAGCCGTCGATTTCATAGCGGCCCGGCGCAAGGGTGTTCAGATCGGGACGGTCCAGAAACGCGAACGCCTTTTCAAGGTGCGGATTGAGCGCGAAGAGCCGCGCCGCCTCGGCCACGGGCGCGACGACGACGGAAGGACACGCGTCCGTCGCGGCGACCGGCCGTGCGGGAAGTCCCGCGAACGCAAGTGCGAGCGCGAGCGCGAATCCGCATCTAGGCATTGTCTCTCCTTTCAATAAAGCCGAGCGCGTCGATCTTCGCGGCGTACGCCTGATAGTCCGCCTCGCTCAGGGGCTGGCCGGCGGGCGCGCGCGCGGGCCCGCAGTCAAGCCCGATGTAGCGCATGACGCTCTTCCAGTAGGATGCGTTCGGCGCGGAGACGACCAGATCGACGAACCGCACGACGTCGTCCATCAGCGGCTGCGCCGCGGCGAAGCGCCCTTCGGCGGCGAGCGCGCAGATGCGCGCGTGGTGCGCGGGGATCATGTTGTCCGTCGTGCCGATGCAGCCGCTGAACGTGTCGCCGTACGCGAACGCGCACAGCTCCTGCTCGTCGGCGCCGGCGAAGAAGATCGCAGGCTTGGGCAGGCGCCGCCGGAGCTCCTTGACGGTCCAGTAGGCGTAGCCGGTGTACTTCATGCCCTTGACGTTCGGAATCTCGAAGAACCGCACGTCGCGGTCCGGCACGACCTGCGCGCCGACGGAGTAGATCATGAACGGCAGGTCCGTCGCGCCGGCGATCGCCCGGTAGTGCGCAAAGGCGGCGTCGAAGTTCTGCCCGAAGTAGACGGGCGCCACGGACGACACCCAGTCCACGCCCGCCTTCGCCGCGCGGCGCGCGAGGCTCACGGCCTCGTCCGTCGACACGCAGCCGACGTGCGCGATCAGCCTGGCGCGGCCGCGGGCGGCCTTCACCGCGCGCTCGTACACGCGCACGCGCTCGTCCGCCGACAGCAGGAATCCTTCGCCCGTCGAACCCGTCAGGTAGAAGCCCCTGAGCCCGTTCGCCAGGCCGAACTCGACCAGCCGCTCGATCATCTCCTCGTTGAGCGACCCGTCTTGCCGATAGGGCGTCACCAGCGCGGCGTACGCCCCCGCCATGCCTTCAAACTCCCTGCCGTCCGGCACGCGCAGCGACGGCGCGGCGGCGTTCGGCCGCAGACTCTCCAGCTCATCCGCCAGGCCGCCCGCGACGGCGGCGCTCGCGCCCATGGTCAGAAACTCTCTTCTTTTTAAGTTCATGCTACCCTCCGTTATCGAATATTGTAGCACAACGGCGAGAGAAAAAGGTACACAATCTTACAATCATCAGAAAACGAACACTCCCGGCCGCGCCGCCGTGCGGCGCCGTCAGGCGTGCGCCTTTCTCCATTCGTACGGCGCCTGGCCGGTCTCGCGGCGGAACTGCGTCGCGAAATGCTGCGCCGACGAATAGCCCAGCTCGCGGGCGATCGACCCGATGCTCCGGTCCGTGCCGGACAGGAGCTCCTTCGCCTTCGCGATGCGGCAGAACATGAGGAACGCATGCGGCGGCAGACCCGTGTGACGGCGGAAGCAGACGGTGAGCTTCGCGACCGACATCGCGGCGCGGCCGGCCAGCTCGTCCAGATTGCAGGCGCGCGACGGATCGCGCCGCATCTCCTCGACCAGCGCCTCGAAGCGGACGGACGACGTATCGGCCTTCTTCTCCGACGACGATTCGACCAGATCGATCAGCAGGCACATCGCCGCGTGGCGCAGCGTCAGCCGGCGCTCGATCGTTCCGTGCGGCGCGGTGTCATACAGGTGCCACAGCCGGCGGAACGACTGCTTCACGGCATCCGAGGCGTCGAATCGCACCGGCATCTTCCGCAGCTTGCCGACGAGCCACGCCGTTTCCTCCGCCGAGAGGCCCAGCACGCTCTCGCCCTTCTTCGGGAGCCGGAACCAGATCCACACGGTCGACAGGCTCTTGGGATAGCGCCGCAGGAAATGGGGCGTTTCCGGCTGGGCCACGAACACGGTCCCCGGGGGGAAGCGCACCGTCTGGCCCTTGCTGTCGAACGCCAGGTTGGCGCCGCGCCGGCAGCAGATGATCTCGATCATCCCCGGGTGGATGTGCGGCCGCGTGCCGCCGCCCGCCTGCTTGTACTTGTGCTCGCCAAGAACCGGCAGGGCGTCGACACCGTCCGGCGTCAGGTCGACGACGCGCGTTTCCGCCGTCTGGACATACTGCGGAAACGACCTCATCACACCACCCGCCGCGCCCTTCGCGCGCACGGCGGCCGGAGCCTGCGTCTGCGGTCTGCGTACCATCGGAAAAACCTATTCCATCCCGGCTTCGAGCGACGGGCAGACGTCGAGACGGAGCGCGTCGTCGCCGACGTGGTTGCGCCGCCAGTAGGCGAGGCCCGCGATCATCGCGCCGTTGTCGCCGCAGTATTTCGGCTGCGCCATCAAGAGCGGCACCTTCGACTCCGCGGCGAACCGGTTTCTAAAGCATTCGTCCCCGGTGTTTTCCGCTTTCAGCGCTTTGAGAACGACATGCCGGCGGGAATCGAGTTTCGTTTCTTCGTCCACCGCGAGATATACGGACCCCATTCCACCGCCCGCAATAGGCTTTTCGACGCGGTATCGTCCGAAAACCTTCACCCCGGTAGCAAGCACGGAGCCGCCCGGGGATGCGGCGTCCACAGGCGGCGCACCCGCCCGTTTGCGTTTTATCGTAGGCTCGGAAGCGATTGGATTGTCCGGGACTGGCATGACTCGTCAAAAACACATATTGACAATCGGGACGAAGGAGGCCTTGTTCTGCTTGATGATGTTCACAACCCCGAGCTGCAGGCCTTTCATCTTGTCCGTAATGTTGATTAGACCGATCTGGACGCCCATTGTCGATTCTGTCATATTGAAAACACCGACCTGGGCGCCGACGAGTTTTCGCGCAGAGTTGAATATCGAAAGCTGGCCTCCCCTTATCTCGTCTCCGTCGTAACAGGCAATGCCGGCGAGCTGGCAACCGTAGAATTCCCCACTACAGTTGTTTACGATTCCGGCGAACTGCAAAGTGCCGGTGCCCGAACCAATGTCGTTGAGAATGCCCGACAGCTGCAAACCGAACACGTTGCCGTCTACGGCGCAGCCGAAAATGCCCATGTCAAGGCCGTACATGTTCGCACACCTTCCGTAAAGGAAGCATAAGCGCATTCCCATGATGTCTACGTCATCCGCCGGAAATTGGGCCTCTTCAACGATGGCGATTCCGATCGGGCACGGTCTTCTCCTCGCAGGCGACTCCTGGTCGGCATGCAGGGTAGACAGACAAAGAATCGCTAAGACGGACAGAATAGCTGGGGTTCTATTCACTGCTTTTTCCTTGATTGACATTAGGGGACCCCAAAAGAATAACAAAATACGCACATTCAGTCAAATAAATTCGTAAAAAACCAGAAATTACAAAACCCGGGGAGGGACGCGCACCCCTGCCAGAGCATCCGCTTCGCGGACTCGCCGTGCGAGGGGGATACCCTGTGCGTCCGCCGCGCAGGTTTTTGTCTCACGCAGAGGCGCGGAGAGCGCGGAGATGTCGTTTACAGGCAAAGCGCGGCCAGCCCGGTCGTTCAACCGGATTCAAATCCCCTGGCGTTTTATTTGAGGTGGCCGGGCGAACCTCTTTGTGTCACTCCGTCTGGATGGTGCGCTCGTATTCGTGGTTGAGGTACACCGTGACGATTTCCATTTCGCTGAAGTCGTAGTAGTGCAGCGCCTCGCATATCTTCTTGGTACACAGGCTCTGCGTCGGGCGGGCTTACGCCCTGCCGCCCCGATGCCAACGCCGCATACCCGTCCGCTAGCTATCTCGACAAATCAGGGTTTTGTAATTTCTGTTTGGGAAATATCTCACCAACCCTTAATCTTCGTCTAGTTTATTAAAAGCAGATTCACTGCGACAAGAATCGAACCTATTGATCCTGACCACCTTTGGCACCATCCTTTATCACTTCAACGTTTGCAAGCTTCTTCGAGCCCTTCTCGCACGTCAGCATCACGGAATCATCATCGGCGACATACGTTCCGTGAATGACCCTGTCGAGGAATCGCGGCTTCGCCCGCGCGAGATTCTCTGTCCGAAGCGCCGCGACAACTTGATTCGGAATCCTGAACCCAGGATGAACCGACAACTTCAACAGAGCATTCAGAGCGCTTTCCTTCGTCAACCCATACGAATGCTGCAACGCGAAATAGGTCTCAGAAACAACCAGATCTCACACATCGAGAATAGCGCCCGACAGCCATAACGACTCAAGACGCGTCCGCACAATCGCCGCGAGCGAAGTCGGCTGTCCTGTCAGGACGCGCAGGATAATCGATGTGTCGACTCCATACCTCATCGTGCGTAATCCTTTCGGCGGCTTGCGATATTCGCACGTATTGAATCCATGTCGTGCGGCGCATCCGGATCTATCTCATCCTTAACGATTCCGAATATACTGGTATAATCCGAAGACAATGGCGCTCTGGCCGGTTCATCATCCAGCTTGATTCCTCCGTCCAACCAGATAGTATAAAGCTTTACAGTCAACTTCGGAAGTGTATAGCCAATACTGCCGATGCGTCTTTCGACCCGTCGGCATAGTTTCTCTGGAATATCTAATGTTCTCGTCATATTAATGCTTTCCAAGTGATATTATACCATAATTTCCTGTACACTTTTGCGTCCGCCCCGCCGGAGGCGCGCTTTCGCGCGCGCGGCGGTTTCGCGTTGCAACAGTGCCGCTTCGCGCTGATCCAATTCCAACTTCCGTTTTTTCAAATCCTTCTCGCGATCATCTAGTTTTTTCTTCATTTTGTCCAGCTGGTCGTTTTGCTCCTTCAGCTTCTTTTTTTCGGATTTCATTTCATCTTCGAAATGCTGCCTTTCGAGATCGAGGTCGTCTTGCAGTTTTTTCAGCTCGAGCATCCGGGCCCTAATGCCGTTGTCGGAATCGTTGTCATCCGTGCCACCGGTGGGGGATGCTTCGCGAACGGAAGAGTCGACCGTCTCATGGGTGGCGGCCACTTCGCGAACAGGCAGGTTGCCCGTTCTACTAAGTGCCCACCAGACACCGCCAACGATTGCAAGAAGCGCGGCGACAAGGATGCCCATCACGGCCGCGCGGGAGCGCGACCCTCCCTGCGGCGCGGCCAGAGTCCGCGTCCTACCGACACCATCTACACGTTCTACATGTTCTACACGGCCATTTCCATTTGCAACTACATCTTTGCGCTCTTTACGTTCTTTGTGGCTAAAACCACTCCCCTCCAGCACCGCAGCACAAGTCGGCGGACGATCCTCCGGTTTCTTCGCGAGGCCGGCCATGACGGAAGCGGCGAGAGCGCCGTTTCCCCGATGGGAAGCACAATTCGGGGAAGCGGCACTCTTGTCGCTTCCCGCAACGGGCGTCTCGCCCGTTGCTATACACAACGGCTCCGGCTGCTTGTTCTTGATCTGGTCTTCGATGGAACCCCGCACAAACGGCGGCTCGCCCTTCAGGCACTCGTAGGCCATCGCCGCGAAGGAGTAGATGTCCTGCGCGGGCTTCGGCGACTCGCCCATCAGCTGCTCCGGCGACATGTAAAGGAGCGTGCCGCTGGAGAGCTTGCCCGTCACGCGCGTCATCGTCTCCTGGATTTCGCGCGCGATACCGAAGTCGAGGATGTAGGGTGTGCCGTCTTTCGCGATCATCACGTTGCCGGGCTTGACGTCGCGGTGGACGACGCCCTTCGCGTGCGCGTAGTCGAGCGCGGCGGCGATGGGACGCAGGATGCGCAGGACGTCGGATTCGGGGAGGCCGCCTTGCGGCGGGCGCGGGGCGCCCGCCCTACCGATGCGGTCACGCGGGACGCGTGACCCTATCGCTGCGTCGGCATCATTCAATGCCAATTCTACACGGCTATTATAATCGGCCAAATAGTCATCAAGGGTTTGGCCGTCGACGTAGTCCATCACGAGGAAGGGATTACCGTTGTTTTCCTCAAATGCGCGCAACGTCACGATGTTCGGATGCGTGAGCTTCATCGCCACAAGCGCCTCGTCCTTCAACTGGCGGTACGCGCGCTTGTTGCTCACGAGGATGCTCGGCAGCATCTTAATGGCGAATGGCTTGTCATCGAGCTGCGTGTCCTCCGCGAGCCACACAGAGCCCATGCCGCCCTGCCCGAGCTGACGCACGATGCGGTAGCGCCCCGCGAGGAGCGTACCCGCTCCGCCCGCCATCGTAACTGCGTCATCGATCGTATCGTAGTTCATGACAATCCTTCAGCTCCAGTCTCAAATTTTTCACTTTACATTTTACACTTTACACTTTTCATTCGCCTCACTGGAACCGTTCGCGGTTGAACTTCTCGTAACGCGCCACGAGCGCGGGCGTGACGGACGAAGGGATTGCGCGGAGGGCCGCCTCCACGTCCTCCTTCGTGACCTGCGGGTCCGCAGCCTGCTCGATACTGCGGCGGAAAGCCGCCTGGCGCGCTTTCTTCGCGATGCCCACGATGTCGCTTCCGGTGTAGCCCTCGAGCGACTTCGCGACAGACGCGAGATCGACATCGGCGGCGCAGGACACGCCGTCGAACGCCTTGGCGAAGAGCGCGTCGCGGGCCTCGGCGTCCGGCAGGCCGATGTATATCTTCTCGTCGAAACGCCCCGTGCGGAAGACGGCCTCGTCGATCGACCACGGCTCGTTCGTCGCGCCGAGGATAAGCAGCGCGTTCTCGCTTTCGCGGAAGCCTCCGACGTCCGCGAGGAACTGCGTGACGATGCGGTTGTCGACCACCGACGAAGAGGCGGTGCGGCGCGGCAGCAGGCCGTCGATCTCGTCGAGGAACAGCACCGCGACGGGATGCGCCTGCGCAGCCTTGAGGAGGCGGCTCAGGTTCTGCTCGCTCTCGCCGTGCCATTTGGACCGGAGCTGCGCGCCCGACGCGTAGAAGAACGGAGCGTTGATCTCGTGGGCGATCGCCTTGCCGAACATGGTCTTGCCGTTTCCGGGCGGGCCGTACAGAATCACGCCGCCGCCCGGCTTCAGCTTCATCGCCCTCGCCTTCTCCGGTTCGCGCATCGGGTAGACGATCATCTCCATGATCGTCGCCTTCGCGGACGCCATGCCGGCGATGTCGTCGAAGGAGACGGACGGTATCTCGGCGACCTCGAATTCGGAACCCGCCGCCGCACCGGACGCGGGCTCCGCCGCCTTGCCGACGTCGCCAACCGGCTGCGGCGCCTTCGGGAGCCTGGCCGTCTTCAGCTTTTCCGCGATTTCCAGCCAGCCTTCGGCGGTGGAAACGTAGCTGGAAGACACGGCGCCGCCGGTCTGCTTCGCAAGCGCGAAACAGAAATCGGCGGCTTTCGCGGCATGCATTCCCGCGAGCGCCGCGTCGCCGGCGCGTATCGCCGCCTCGCACGCTTTTTCGTGTTCTTCTTTCTTGTCGGAAAGATAGCCCATCGCCTCCTCACTTTCCTTCCAGAAGGTTTTTGACGCGCTGCTGGCCCGCGGCGATGCGTTCGTCTATTTCTTTCCCGGCCGACGCCGGCGCCGCACCTCCTCCGACATCGGCGGCGACCTGCCGTTCAAGTTCGGCCTCCATATCCTCGAAAGACGGAATGTGGTCCTGCAGCGCGCCGTTCGCGCCCTGCATCTCGCTTTCATACATCTTGTTCCAGAAGCGGTCGGCGTCGATCTGTTCTCCGAGCAAATCCTGCGCCTCGCCAAACACGTCCTCAACGCGTTCGGGGTCGATGCGAACGATTTTATTGATCGCGCCCAGAGCCTCGGCGAACTGGTTGTCCGACTGAGCCACCTCCATCTTGGTGAGATACTGCTCGAACACCCAGCGTTTCTGCTCCAATTTCATGGCGAGAACCTGCGCCGCGCGCGCAGCTGTAAGCGCGCGGTTTGCGGCCGCCTTCTCGCCGTTTTTCAGCGATTCGCGGGCCTTCTCCCAGTTTTCCCTGGCCTCCTTGTCGAGCCGCTTCTGGCGATCTATGACATCCTGCTTGGCATTTTCCGCATCGCGGAATGCATGACGACGCTGGCGGCGCTCGTAGCGGCGGCGCGCACCTGGAAACATGAAGTATTTCAAAAATGACATGGCTTTAACATTCTGGGGTTGATCAGAAATCGGATACAGGGTTTGTTCCGGACGGTGTTTCGCGCAAAGGATCGGGAACCGTCCCGTCCGCGGCCGGAGTCTCGGGCAGGTCGTCACCGAAAGAATCGAGCGCATCCTCGAAAGACGCGTCTTCGTGTTCCCGCCGGACTCCAGCCTTATCCATCTCGGCGACGGCGCCGGCGATATCCTCGCTCTCGTCCGCCGCGCTCTCTATGCGGTCGGTCAGTATGTCGATCTGGTCTTCCGTGACGGACTTCAGGTTCATCGCCACAAGTTCGCACATCCTGCCCTTCACCTTTACGAGGACGGTCTCGTTCTTCAGGTAGGCGGAAATCTGGCGTTCCAGAGACTGGTACTCGGCGATAGCGCTCTTCAGCTCCATCTCAAGAATCTTTTTTCTGGCGCCGGGAGCCGTCAAGTATACTTTCTTCTTTGCGACTATCTCGCGGTAAAGTTCTTCGAAACGGCCGGACAGTGGTTCGCGGCGTCTGCGGGTTTCGTCTATCTGGCCGGTTATCTCCGCCAACGCCTCGTCCGCGCTTTTGATTCCGGCGAGCTTCTTCGCCAGGGAGCCCGCCCCCTGTCCGAATTTTACCGCCAACGCGCCTATCTGCTTTATGATGGACGTGCGTTTCGCCTCCGGCAGACTGCTGTCCGCCTTTTTACACAAGGCCTTTTCGTCATTTGCGTCAACCATCTTTTTTTCCTCCTTTGAATATTCTTTCTTTCCGCATCCGGCGCGGTTTTCCTCCCTCCATCCGTGCCTGCGGCAAAACCCGTTGCCCGCATGCCAGTGAAGCGCGCAGAAAGCAGCACCGCAACCGTCCGCCCCGCAGCGTCCGGCCACCGCCCAGCGGTTCGGGAGAACCCGCCCGCAGATCGTGCAGATTTCGCCGCCCATGACCCGGTCACCTCGGTCCGATCCGTTTAAAAGAGCAGGTCGCCGCAACGGGATCCGGCGTCGCCGTTCGCGTCTCGGTCCGTCGGCCGCTGAGAAGTGAATGTATTTTACAGGACATGCCGATTGTTTTCCTTTCAGTGATTTGCAGATCAAATATGCGTGCTGTGGAACGGGTAGATTCCGTAGTCTGTCCCGCCGATGCGTACAGTCCCGCCCGTATTGAGAGTTTCGGGGACGCTCCCTTCGCGGCATAGCATCCAGCGGCCGCCGGTCCATGCTATCGAACAGCCGCTCTCCAGAGGCAGCGAGCGGCATACGATGCACACCGTCTGGGCGGCACCGTCCGTGCGCGTCAGACGGACGCCAAGCGGACGGTTCATGCCGTCGCGGAGAAAGACCGCTCTCATCTCGAAACGCGCGTCGCCGGGTCCTGCGGATATCACCGTCTCTATTCCTGCGGGGATGCCGGTTCCGGAGTCGTGCCGCGCGCGGCGCCCGTTCACGAAGGTTCCGAAGGACGACGGCGATGCCGCGGCGTCCGGCCCCTGCGACGCCGGCGCGCCTCCGTCGTAAACCATGCAGTCAGACCCCTCCACCGCAATCCTGAACTGATATCGGGAAAGCCGCCATCCCTCGTCCCCGTACTTGTTGGCATCAACGTCCAGCCGACCGTCAGGCCCGTATATGCGCAGGGGAACGGTGTTGTCCGACTGGCGTCCGAAGGACGCCGACGCATCCGAAATCAGCTGCAGCGCCACGTTTCCCGCCTTGAGCGTAAGACGGGCAGGGCTGGTGCGCAGTCTAGTCGGGACGGGAGAGAGCGCGGCGGGATCGGCGGCATAGCGCGAATAGTCCGGATTTTTCTCCGCGACGAAATTCTCGCCGCCTATAACAACGTTGATACTGCCGCCTTTGGTGTCTCCGGCCCTGTCCGAAGTCTGCGTCTGGTTTATGTTAATGACAGGCGCCGCTCCGTTCGCGTCTTCCACGACAATATCGAAAAACGCCGTATGCACCTCTTCGCAGGCGCCCTGCTCCGATTCGAACCCGCAAACGACATCCAGCGCCAGACGGACGCTTCCGGCGCGCTCCGGCACTACATCGATCGAAACGCAGTGGTTCGCCGTCAGCGGGCGCCCGTCGCAGCAACGCCTGACCGCAAGTTCATCCGTTCCGCTGCGCAGAACGAATTTGACGGAATCGTAAATATCCTTGCAGGCCCGGAACCCGATGTAGACCGCCGAGCGCAACCCGGCAAGCATAGCCTGCGGCAGCGCGGCCGAAAGACGGAACGGCGGGGCCGGATCGAGAACGTCGGGCCCGGCGTTCTCCGGCTCCGCGGCGGACGCTGAATCCTGCTCTGCCCGATTGCCGCATATTTCGCAAAATACGCATCCCGGCCCGAGCACCGCGCCGCAATGGCGGCATTTCGATTTCTCCGATTCCACTTCTTTCACCAGTCTCCTTCTTGTTTGTTATTTGCGCACTGGCTTTCGGCTAAAGCGCCGGCGGAATGTTCACGGTCCGTTCTCTGACGTACAAGTCGTTCACCGGTCTGCCGTCTACATAGACATAAAAATCAAGAACAGAAACATTCCATTCGGACGCGGTTTCCTTCTGCAATTCCCTGTCTCTGCTCCTTAATTCTAGATTCACGGTGATTTCGCCGTAACCTGCGGGAAATTGGAATTCGCCGCCCGCCAGCAGCGATATGTCGGCAGCAGTATTGTTGGAAAATGCAAGGCTGCCGCTGCAGTCCGGGCCACCCCCGGGGCCTTTCATCGTTGCGGACATCACTACCTCGCGCGCGTTCCGGTTCGCCTTGCAAAGCAGTCCTCTGCGCTTTCCGGCGAGGATTTGCACCCTGTGGCGTCCGTCCTCCGGGAATTTGAGGGCGAAACGGTAAGTCCGTTCGCCGAACTCGAGACGCTTGAAAAGACCTTCGAACAGACGCTCGTAGCGCATTATCCGCAATCCGCCGCCTTTTTCGGCGGAGGTGAAATCATTCTTGAAACGTTCGCACCGTTTTTTATAGTCCTCCACGCCGTGCCGCAGAGTCTCAAGCCTGTCTGCAAGACCGTCTGCCTGCAATCCATTTTCTATCCTTGCCGCATCGGGGATGTCTCCGGCCAACTCTCTGTATTGATCCAGCAGTTCGTCCGCCCTGCCGGTGAATTTACGGACTTCATCTCCGTCGGCAGACGAAAGATCCGACTTGGCGTTCACGGCAATCTCGCTCGCTCTCCGGGCATCGGCTGCGAGAGAACGGAAATTCCGGGTGATATTGTTTTCGACCTCTTGCCAGTCGCCGACCGCGTTTTCGGAATACTTCAGCGCATTCGTCGCGAAATTAAAAAAGTCAATGGCTCGCTTGCAGTCGTCTTGAACGCCGCGATGATCGTCGTTCGAATACCAAGTGAAATTTTGTCTGCCGATTTCCGCAACAATATTTCCGATACGCCCGCAGGCTCTTTCTATCGCGGCGATATCGCCTGCTTCGGCACTTGAGGATTCCTTCTTGAACGTTTGTACGTCCTTGATGCGCTTTTCGCATTCGCCTTCCATCGCAGAGTACTTCTTCGCGAGTTCTGCGAGCCTGTCTTTCAAGCTGTTTGCCGCACTGTTAAAATCGTTTAAGGCGGCCGAGAACTCCGCGTACTTTATGAAATTCGTTCCATGGCATGTCTTGAGTTCGTCCATCTTTTCCGATGCGGTTCGCAATTCATTACCTTTTCCGAAAACTATCGAAGAGAGGGACTTTACATTGCTGTACCGATTCGCCTCTTCCCGGCGCTTTTGATCGAAGTCCGCCACGGCATTGTCAAGACATCTGTTCATTTCCGCCATGCGTTCCGCTCCGCCGAACGGCAGCGCCGCCAAAGCATCGAACGCGTGCCTGGCGGAAGCGTCGCATTCCTCGA
Organism: Verrucomicrobia bacterium UBA3841; assembly: GCA_002392765.1. Classification (GTDB taxonomy): domain Bacteria; phylum Verrucomicrobiota; class Kiritimatiellia; order RFP12; family UBA1067; genus UBA1067. Next base: position 29,278 of record DGHT01000027.1, read on the forward strand.
TTTTACTGCGCAACCTGTCGACATTGCCGTCGAACTCTTCGATTTTCTTTCTAACGGAATCGATCTCCGCGGCCAGAGGATCATTGCAAGACTCTATCCGCGCCGCGTCGAGCGCGGATTCTAGATCGATCAAGGCTTTGTGCCATATTCCCGGAACGGGATAGCGGATCGTATTCGCGCTTCGGAAATGCGCCAATGCGGACTTGACCCGGGACATGTCGACGGCTGGCGAACCCAGGCTTTTCCCGGAGACCGCATTGATAGCACCGGCGATTTCACGCGCGTCCCTCTCAAGCAGCGTCCGCAGTCCCTCAACGGCGCCGGAGCGTTTTTCCAGCGCATTCCAGTAATCGTTGGTGTAGCCTCTCGCTTCGTTCATCATCGCGGACTTGCGCGTACCGGCCAGAAAACTGACATCTTGCGGCGCATTGTACGCCGGTATTTCGATGATCCGGCGCGCTTTCTGTTCGACGTTTCCGAGATCACCGCGAAGGCTTATCAAAGCATCGCCCATTCCGGACGCCGGGAGTTTCCTGATCTCGATCTCGTACTCCTCCAGAATTTTCTCCCCGTCGCGCTTCAACTTAATGCTGTAATTCAGCGCCGCAAAGACGCCGGCGGCGGCGAAAACGAGAAAGAAAAACGCTTTGAGCACCGACTTACGCAGCCGCCTCCTGCGCAGATCGCATATCAGCCTGGGCCTTTTGCGGACTTTCATCGATCACTCCCGCCGTCGGCGCTGTTGTTTCTTTCCGCAGATTTCGCACCCTTGCCGGAAGCCGACGCTGCGGCGGTTTCGCGTTGCAACAGTGCCGCTTCGCGCTGATCCAATTCCAACTTCCGTTTTTTCAAATCCTTCTCGCGATCATCTAGTTTTTTCTTCTTTTTGTCCAGCTGGTCGTTTTGCTCCTTCAGCTTCTTTTTTTCGGATTTCATTTCATCTTCGAAATGCTGCCTTTCGAGATCGAGGTCGTCTTGCAGTTTTTTCAGCTCTAGCATCCGGGCCGTAATGTCGCTGTCGGAATCATCATCGTCCGTGACGACGGCCTGCGCATTGCCGGTCAGCGCACCTTCCTCCTGTTCATCTCCGGTCTGCACACGTTCCTCCTGTTCTTCTCCGGTCTGCACACGTTCCTTCTGTTCTTCTCCGGTCTGCACACGTTCCTTCTGTTCATCTCCGGTCTGCACACCTTCCTCCTGGACGCTGCCTGTCTGCGCGTCTTCCTCTGCGGCACTGCCTGTCTGTGCGTCATTTCCCCGTGTTTCCTGCGAATCAGACCCGTCATCGCTTCCCTGACCGTCGCACTTCTGCGATTCCTCCTGTTCAGTCAAAGCATTCCGTTCGCCGGACGCTTCAATTTGTCCATCTTCCTTTCGGGCGGACTCGGCGGAAAGTCTTGCGTTCCGGAGGTCGGCCTCCAAATCCTGAACCTGTTTCCGAAGCGCTTTCGCATCCGCATTCTCTCCGGCGCCGGCCATGGGTTTCAACCAGATGCATGCCGAGACACACAAAGCTATTCCGGCGAATATTCCGGCGCAGACTGCTATAGCGTAGGAAAAGAACCCTCCCTTGGATTCGGCCGCGTGAAGCCGGCGCCTCAGGAGTTCGACGGTTGCCGCGTCATTCCACTGCGCCGGCTCCGGAATTGAAGATTCGTCCGCGGCGGACGGATTGTATTGCGGCTTTGGTTTCTTGAATGTCAGATCGTCGAGATTGCGGTCTATGCGCGAGGCAAGTCTCAGCAGTTCGCCGGCATCCGTCAAGCGCACCATGCCGTCGATCCGGGAATAATCCGCAACGCCCGTATCCGGATCGACATTGCAACCCGCCGGCAGATCCGTCCCGTAGAAATCCAGATTGGCGAATCCCGGCATGGACTCCAGAGCCGCGGGAGACATCCATGTCGCGAAATTCGCCCGCATTCTCATGTCCGGCGGAAGCAGAGAGAGAGCCAAAGCCATCGTATCCGCCGCATGGGGGTTGCGTCCGTCGAATCTAACCGCCTTTGCGCCAGGTTTGCGTTCCATGCGTCTTTTTATCGACTCCGCTATGGACGGTATTTTCTCCAGGCCCCCTGCCGGAATCCGGCGGGCAACGGCCTCCCGGCGGAAATCAGGATTCTGCGGAATGTCGAAAAAGGAATCAAGTTGTTCAAGATGCGGCGGTTCCGAGTTTGCCCGCTTGCCGTCGAAAACCTCCTGTGCCTTGCCGCGCAAATCTTCCGGGAATTCCCGCTGGAACGCGCTTGACATGTAGAGACTCATCGGCGTGAAGTCCGGAGAAGGCAGACCGTTGCGGTCGTCGGGCGACGGACCGGCGAACACGTGCGCGAAATAGTCGTGTCCCCTGTTCTTGTCGTACCACCTCAAACCGGAATCGAGACTTTGGGAAAGAACCGTTTCGCCTTTGTCCGCGATGTGGACGAACTGGACCGGATCGCCATCCTCTCCGGAATATCCGAAAATCCCGGAGAATGATTCCGCCCGGTTCGGCGATATGCCCGGAGAACGCTGAAATACAGTCCATCCCGGGGCCGTGTACCCCCATGGCGATCCTGTGTACGTAAATTGTTCGATAGCCATTCTGCCTCCCCCCTTAACGCATTCGTTCAGCCGCCGGCTCCGCCGACATACCCGTGCTGCCACAAAATCCACATCAGCGGATCGAGCACCCTGCGCGGGCGCGGCATCGATTTTATGATCCGCTGTCCGTCGACCGTTTCGACCGATTTTATCGCGAGGCCGAGAGCGTCGACGGAAAAGAAAGAACGGTACTTGAAAAGCGACGCGGACGATGCGATCGTCCCGCCCGGATTGAGCGTGTCGAAGAACGCCTCCGAGACGTCCGAAAGATCGTTGATCGTAGAAAGATTGATCCGTCCTTCCTCGCCGGAGAGTCCGTAGAGCGCGTCGACAGGGCCGGCGAGCGGATTTTGCGCGTCGATCTTCCCCAGACTGACAAGCGCGTCGGTTTTCGCCATGCACACGGCCAGCGGGACCTCTCGCATCGTCTTGCGTATCTGGGGAATCGCCAAGACGCTTTCCATCGTCGCCAGAACCTTAAGTTCGATACCGACATCGGCATATTTCCCGGCCAGATGCTGGCTCGTGCGTATCTCGTCGCGCACGGCCGAAAATTCCGCGGGATCCACCAGGGCGATCATCGCTTTCGCCCGGTTCCCGGACAGGACCGGATACTTTTTCACGACGTCGCCCCATCCCGTCCGGGTCAAATCCTCCCCTGCCGTGTCGGTGAACGAAAGAAGCACATTGCGCCGCCCGTACGGTTCGCGTCCGTACACGCCGGAAGGTTTGTTGAAAGATATGTGCATGACAAGCGAAAGCGGAGGACGCGACGCATTTCGCCGTTCCGTCTGGCGCAATATCAGCCCGGCTCCGGACTGGGGATACAGACATTCCTCGAAATTGAGGAATTCGTCGTCGGAAAACCGTCCGCCGCCGTCAGCGCCGCTCTTGCGCGCGACTTTCCGCATTACGCGCGAGGCGGTCCAATACGACGACCACACGACTTCCTCAAGCATCAGATGCGCCATCACCGTCAAAAAATGCGTCTTTCCCGACCGGGACGGACCCACGACCGCTATCGGAAGGAGTTCGCTGTAAAGCGACTCTTCCGGGATCAGACTCGAGCACCTCGGACAGGCCTGCGCCGCAAACCTGCCGGAGCGCGACGGAACGCGCACCTTGCATTCCATAAGACAAAACGGACACGTAACCTTCTTCATCGAGCCAAACATGCTACTTCACCTCCGTTTCGTTTTTGGGCGGGTGGGCGAGGTATTCCTGGCCGGATGCGGAACCTACGATGAACAAACGCAGAAATTCGCCGCGCGCGGCCTTCCCGTCAAGCGGAACATCCAGATTCCCGTTCAAGGGCCCGGGCCCGAAGGACATGAGACGCCGCCCGGATCCGCGGGAGAGAACTACGGCCGGCGTTGCGGCGGCGCGAACTTCGATTTCAGGGATGCTCCCCAAAGACGAAGTCACGGTCAGCACGTTTCTCCTGCGCCAAAAGCGCCAACCGTCGCGTCGCGTCTCGACACGCCATTTGATCATGTTTTCGGCCAGCGGCACCTCGCAATGCGCCGCGGATTCGAAAAGCCGTCCGAAGCACATCGTAGCGCCGAAAACGAGGAATTTCGACTGCGGTCCGGCGGCAGTACGCGGCACGCTCACGCCGCCTCTCGATTCATACGTATCGCGCGATATCCAGAACCGTTCGTGTTCTGCAAGAGACGAAAGCGATTCGACGGGATAGTCGGCAACAGCCCAAACGCAGGCGTCGAGATCGTCCGGCCAGTCCCACTGCGCCGTGCATTTGCCGTCCGAGCCCCGGACGAACCGGAGACCGGCCGGAGAAGGCGGCGGTATTCTGCGGCGGCGGCGCTTAGGCTTGATCTCGCCGGTCCTGGTGTCGCAATCGTCGAGCGAGGGATCCAAAACCGCTATGCATGACGACGGACGGTCTTCCGGCGAAAGGGAAAGCGCGAACATGACGGAAAAGGAAAAAGGCGATTCCGTCTCGATCGGCGGGACGTCCCGCTCCGCGCGCCAGCCTTGCGGATAAGCCTTCGCGCCTGTCACGCATTCGTACGCGGTCGCGGCGAGCGAGTAGACGTCCATCGCTGCGGAAGGCGCATCCCCGGCGGCGCATTCGGGCGCCATGTACGCCCGCGTCCCCCACACGCCGGTGGTGGCGCCGGAGGCGTTTTCGCGTCTGGCGATTCCGAAATCGACAAGGCAGGTCTTGATGCCGTTTCGCGGCGTCTTGCGGACAATGATGTTCGCCGGTTTTACATCAAGATGGAATATACCCCTTTTGTGCGCCAAGTCGAGCGCCTCCGCTATGGGAGCGAGCAAATCCCGGCACGTTTCCTCGTCGACGCGTCCGCCGTTGCCTGCGAGCCACTCTTCGAGACTCTGTCCTTCCACATACTCCATGACGAGTACCGGGACGTCCCCGAAAAGTCCGTAATCGTAGCAAAGCGCGATACGCTCGTCCTTGAACTGGGAAAGCACGTCCGCCTCCGCGGCGAACCGGTTCCTAAAGCGTTCGTCCCCGGCGTTTTCCGCTTTCAGCGCTTTGAGAACGACATGCCGGCGGGAATCGAGTTTCGTTTCTTCGTCCACCGCGAGATATACGGACCCCATTCCACCGCCCGCAATAGGCTTTTCGACGCGGTATCGTCCGAAAACCTTCACCCCGGCAGCAAGCACGGAGCCGCCGGCTGACGCTGCGTCCGAAGGCGGCGCACCCGCCCGTTTGCGTTTTATCGTAGGCTCGGAAGCGATTGGATTGTCCGGGACAGACATGACTCGTTAGAAATACATGTTGACAATCGGGACGAAGGAGGCTTTGTTCTGCTTGATGATGTTCACAACCCCGAGCTGCAGGCCTTTCATCTTGTCCGTAATATTGATTAGACCGATCTGGACGCCCATGGTCGATTCTGTCATATTGAAAACACCGACCTGGGCGCCGACGAGTTTTTGCGCAGAGTTGAATATCGAAAGCTGGCCTCCCCTTATCTCGTCTCCGTCGTAACAGGCAATGCCGGCGAGCTGGCAACCGTAGAATTCCCCACTGCAGTTGTTTACGATTCCGGCGAACTGCAAAGTGCCGGTGCCCGAACCAATGTCGTTGAGAATGCCCGACAGCTGCAGACCGAACACGTTGCCGTCTACGGCGCAGCCGAAAATGCCCATGTCAAGGCCGTACATGTTCGCACACCTTCCGTAAAGGAAGCATAAGCGCATTCCCATGATGTCTACGTCATCCGCCGGAAATTGGGCCTCTTCAACGATGGCGATTCCGATCGGGCACGGTCTTCTCCTCGCAGGCGACTCCTGGTCGGCATGCAGGGTGGACAGACAAAGGATCGCCAAGACGGACAGAATGGCTGGAATTCTATTCATTGCTTTTTCCTTGATTGACATTGGGGGACCCCAAAAGAATAACAAAATACGCACATTCAGTCAAATAAATTCGTAAAAAACGTTTCTAGCGGCGCATGGAGATTGCCAGAACTATGAGAACGAATCCCAGTGTCGCGATCAAATCGGGGACCTGCGAAAAGAGGACATATCCGAATCCAGCCGTAAACACGACGTTGGTGTAGTCGAAAACGGCGATCTTCCGGGGTGCGGCATACCTGTAAGCGGCGGTGACGCCGAACTGTCCGATCGCGGCGGAAGCGCCCGCGCCAAGCATGATCGCGATCTGCGCAGGAGTCATCGGATCGGGGGAGCACATCACCGGAGGCAGCGAGGCGATACACGAAAAAGCGCTGAAAAAGAGTACGATAAAGGCTGAATCGACTTTCATCGTCCCCAGTTCCCGGAGACAGGTGTATGCGATCCCTGCTCCGAGACCTCCGGCCAATGCGCAAAGCGACGGGAACGTCTCGGCTCCGCGGAAGCCGGGACGCAGGACGAGCAGGACGCCCGCGAACGCTACAGCCAGACACAAAAGCTGCCTCATGCCCGCCCTTTCGCGCAGGAAAATCCAGGAAAAGACGACTGTGAACCACGGGGCCGTTTTGTTCAGCGCCATCGCCTCGCCGATCGGTATCTTCGAAAGAGCGTAGAAGTTTCCGAATATCCCGACCGTCCCGGCGACAGAACGCAGAACGACCAGAGTCCACTGCTTCATACCCGACGGCAGGGCGATTCTCCTGCCGCGCAGTTCGCCTACGACGACCGCGAGCGCGATCGCGAACGCCACGAGGTTTCTGAAAAAGCTTTTCTGGAAGCATGAAACGCTTCCGCCGAAATCGTCGCAGAGTCTCACAAAGGCGGCCATCATGGCAAAACCAAAGGCGCTCGCAGTAATCGCAAGAGCGCCTTTGACAACGTCCGGAACGGATCCGCGGCGTCCTTCGCCTACTTGTCGCGCAGCACCTCTATCTTCATCGACCATTCAACTGTCTCGCTGGGATTGAAGCGGTATTTGGACATGGGCGCGGGACCGCAGCTCGCGCCGCCGAGCCCGGTTTGACGGACGTCAAGATCGAGGCATATCTCGCTGCGCGGGACGAGCGGAGTGCGGTGGCGGCGCGCGCCGTTGCGGAAACGCGCGAATTCGAGATCCTCCCAGCCGTAGTGGAGCGCGCGCATGAAGAGCGGTGTCGACGAGCTGAACCGGACGCCGCGCCCGTGCTTGTCGAAGAACTCCGCCCATCTGACATCCGTCTTCCCGCCGTTTTCCTGCGGACGGACGTAATCGACGAACTGGTCGCGCACGGTGGATTCCCAAATGCCGATGAAACTTGCGGTGCAGCGGTCGATGTAGTTTTCGAAAGGTCCGCGTCCGTAGTAGCGCATCCGCTCCAGAGCGGGCGGGAGTTTCATGGAAAGCCCCAGGCGCGGCAGCGCTTCAGGCATGTTCCCGTACGGGACGGCCTTGTTCGCGATTTCGACAGACCCGTCGGCGTTGAACGTCCACACTGCGGTATGCGTGAAACCGCATCCCTTTGCTCCGGCGACATCTGTCGTCACCCTCACGGTGTTGCCGTCGGCGACAAGACGTCCGGGATGGTACTTGAGCTGCATCAATCCGGAATTTTCGAATCCGCCCGCGGCTTCGCCCCATTTGTTGCCGGTGCGCATCCAGTTGTCGTTGTCTACGAACGCCCTGGCGCATGTAAGGAGCGGACCGGCGGGGATTCCGGGGGCGGGATCCTCGAATATGCGCACACCCTTCATCATCAGGAACGAGAGCGTTCCGGTGCGCTTGTCGAATACGGCTGTCGTCCTGGCGCGCTCGACGGTCAGAAAGAATTCCTTGTCGTCCACAACCATGGCATCCCCGGAGGCGGCTTCGGCAAGTTTGTTTCCGGCATCGCCAGGCTTGGAAAGTTTTACGGCGATCTGGTCGCGCGCAACCGTCCACCCCTTCGGAACGAGCGGCGCATCCTTCGCGGTTTTGAAGGCAAAGTTGGCGAAAACCTCCCCTGCCTGTGCGGCATCCCCGGACGAAAGCGCTTTTTCGAGTTCGGGGATTTTCAAAGCTCCGCGTTCAAGCGGCTCCACCGGGGGAACCGCAAACACGCCGGAAGCGATGCTTTTGCCGTCGGCGAGAACCTCCCACGAGCCGTCGAATTCGCCCGCGTTCGTGAAGCAATAGCGGTTCCAAAGCACGAAACCAGGCGCCGCGTCCCCTTTCGAGGCGTCGCGCTCAACGACGAGATTGCGGTGGACGTGCGCGACTTCGACAAGCTTCGGCGTGACATTCCTCATAGGATCGACAACGCCGTTTACGCAGAAAGGTCCGTCGTTGGGTTTGTCGTCGAAATCCCCGCCGTAGGCCAGATAGCGTTCGCGCTCTCCCGTCTTGCGGTCGACGCGGTCCGTGTACTTCCATATCGCCTGGTCGACCCAGTCCCAGACGCATCCGCCCATCAAAGCCGGATAGGAGTAGATCACGTCCCAGTATTCCTGGAAATTGCCGAGCGCGTTGCCCATGGCGTGGGCGTATTCGCACATTATGTAAGGCTTGCCCGCGGTCTGTCCGGCAATCGCGAAACCGGATCCGCCCGCCTCGCTCGAAAGACCGCCGGCCGTTTCATTGCCGAGTTTGCCGCGCTTTTCAAGCCATTCTACGGCGGGATACATGGACGAATCGATATCGGCGTCTTCGTTGCCGCGCTCCCAGTGGACGGGACGCGAGGGATCGATATTCTTCACGGCGGCTATGGCATGGCGGAAACAGTCGCCGTGGCCGGTTTCGTTGCCCATCGACCAGATTGTCACGCACGGATTGTTGCGGTAGAACACGGCCTGGCGCTCGTTGCGTTCGACGATCGTGCGCTCCCACTCCTTGAAACGCCCGAGCCCCTTGTCTCCGTAGCCGGGTTCGTGTCCCTCGACATTCGTCTCGGCGATTACATATATGCCGTAGCGGTCGCAGAGATCATACCAAAGATAATGGTCGGGATAATGGCATGTGCGGACGGTGTCGATATTGTACTTCTTGAAAAGTTCGATATCCTTCATCATGCAATCGAGCGATACCGTGCGTCCGTTTTCAGGATCGCATTCGTGCCTGTTTACGCCCTTCAGTTTTACGGGACGTCCGTTGACGAAAAAGGTGTTCCCGACGATTTTCTGCTCCTTGAAGCCCACTTTCCTGGTGCGGATGTCGCCGCCCTTCTTCACAACAAGCGTGTACAGATATGGATCCTCCGCGCTCCAGAGATGCGGGCGCAAATTGAGAGCCGGGAGCCGGGAGCCGAGAGTTCCGACCGGCTTCTTGTCTGCGTCGAACAGCTTCGCAGACCACTCGCCGCCGATGCCTTCTACGGTCAGCTCCGCCCCCTCGCATTTTACATTTCCCATTTTCAATTTTACATTCGCCCTAAAGTCCCAGATGCCGTCCTGCGGCATCGACCAGACGGAAACGTCGCGGAATATGCCGGTGAAGCGGAACATATCCTGGTCTTCGAGAAACGATCCGTCGCACCATCTGAACACCTGGACGGCGAGGATGTTCTTTTCGCCGTCCGCGGCGATCAAATCGGTGATGTCGAACTCGGAGGGAAGTTTGGAATCTTCCGCGTAGCCGGCCATCTTTCCGTTGACCCACACATAATACGCGGAATACACGCCGTCGAAGCGGAGGATGATGCGGCGCCCGCTCCATTCCGCGGGAACGTCGAAAACCGTGCGGTAGCTCGCAACGGGGTTGTAGTCGGCGCGTCCGGTGAAGCGGTCGCGTATCGCAGGCCATTCGTTCTTGTGCGGATAATTGACGTTCGTATACTGGGGACTGCCGAAGCCGCGCATCTCGAGGCAGCTCGGCACGTCGACGGTATTCCAGTCCGAATCGTCGTAGTCCGCCGCCTGGAAACCGGTCGGACGCCGGGCGGGGTCGCCGACCCACTTGATCTTCCAGTTCCCGTTAAGGGATTTCTTGTACGGGGTGTCGGGTTCGATCGCGTCCGTGAACGCGGCGGATTCGTCCGCAAGAGGCATCGAATACGTGCGCGCCGGAAGACGGTTTCTCGAATTCACCTGCGGATTCTCCCAGTCGTTCGGCTCCGCATGAAGGCAGGATGCCGCAACCGCAAAAGCGGACATCGCCGCAAAAATGATAGTCTTCATTTCTTTTCTTCCTTTCTGGATGAATTCCGCTTCTTGCCCATGCCGAAAGCTTTCAGAGCGGCCCTGAAATCGGCGGGAAGCGGAGAATGGACCTTGATTCTGTCCTTTTTAGAAAGAGGGTTTGGCAGTTCGAGAGTCGAAGCGTGCAGCATCTGACGCGGGACGGTCATGAGTCTCGCGTCGCGCGCGTTTTTGAGGCCGAACGTCCTGTCCCCGAGAATGGGATGGCGCACGGAAGCGAGATGGCGGCGTATCTGGTTCGTCCTGCCGGTGTCTATCCTGACGCGCAAAAGCGACGAATCGTCGCCGGTCGCCTCGCGCGCGATTTTCGTGACGGCCGTTTCGCCGTCGAGCGGCGTGTCGATTTTGAGATAGTCGTACCTGAAATCCCCGGCCGCTATGGCGTGGTACGTTTTAAGCACGGAATGCGTTTTGAAAACCTCGACGGCGGCAAGGAACGCGGCATGGTTCTTGGCGAAGAGGAGGCAGCCGGTGGTGTCGCGGTCGAGCCTGTGTACGGCTTCGAGATTCGGAAGCGATTCCTGCGTCCGCAGAACGGACTCGACGGATCTGGGATCGTCGCAACTCACGAGACCGGCCGGCTTGTCGCATACGAGATACGCATCGTCCTGCCACAGAACGCGCACGTGGCGCGGCCCCCTTTCGACTTCGCGCGCGGCGCCCGCGCGCGTTCCTCCCTGCGCGACCGCGGCGTTCGCGACCGTCCTCGGCATTTCCACCACATCACCCGTCTCGAGACTGTAGCGGGCGATCCACACGCATTTCCTGTCGACCCAGACATTGCGGCCGTCGATGACGGCCTTGGCCGTTCTTCTGGAGACGGACAGTTTCTGCGCGAGAAAATCCTGGAGAATCTTAGGGTCGTTCCTGCCTACGGCGAAAGAAGCAAGATTCGACGCGTGACGCGGAGCCTGGCGCATATCACACCTTGACTACGCTTCCGACGACTCCGAGGACTTTGCGCGAATCGCGAAGAGGCGCCAGAGTCACCTCGACCTCCTCGTCGTCGCCGCCGTCGTCGGATTGGGCGACGATCCCCACGGTCACGGTCTCGCCCGCGAGAGCCTTCGAAAAATTCTCCGGCAGCGGATCGTCCGACATAATTTCGCAGAAAGACTTCTCTCTGGCGGCGTCTTCGTCCTCGAGAGAAAACATGTCGAGGAAAGCCTTGTTCGCCGTCGTGAAACGCCCCTCGGAATCGCAGGAGAAAAGAGCGCACGGGGAAATGTCGAAAGCGCTTTCCTTCGCGCGGAGCAGTTCGAGGGTCTTGCGCCGCCTGTCGACGTTTCGCACGGTGAAAACAAGATCGCCTGGATCCATCAGGTCGATTACAGACACGGTGACCTCGCACGTAAACTTCGAACCGCTCTTGGCAAGTCCCTTCGCGTCGATCATCATGTGGCGGTCGGCTTCGAGACCTCTGCGGATTCGCTGGACGATCTCGGGCGAAAGCCCGGGGATGAGCAGCGACACGGGTCTGTCTAGGACTTCATCCTGGATGTATCCGAAGTATTCCTCCGCGCGCGGATTGATCTCAAGGACGTGTCCGTTGGGGTCGGTGATAATGACGGCATCATACATTCCCGCCAGAAACTGGCGGAAAAGCGATTTACGGTCTCGAGGTACGAATATTGGCATGGCTGATGATATTATATCAAATTATACTATCAACATGCAATCTCCATAACTGAAAAATTTATAGCCGTACCTTATCGCGATGGCGTACGAAGAAAGAATGCGCTCCCTTCCGGCCAGGGCGGAGACCATCATCAGGAGGGTCGACTGCGGCAGATGGAAGTTGGTGAGCATCGCATCGCACACCTTGAATTCGTACGGGGGATAGATGAAAATGTCGCTTGCGCCCGACATCGGCGCGACGCGCCCGTCCGGTGTCGACGCCGCGACGCTCTCGAGCGTGCGGACCACCGTCGAACCGCAGCAGAACACGCGGCCGCCCGATTCCTTGCACGCGTTTATCGCATCGGCCGTCTCCGGCGGGACGGTGAACGCTTCGAAATCCATTTTGTGGTCTTCGATTTCGACAGTCTTGACGGGACGGAACGTGCCGGGTCCTACATGGAGCGTGACGGAATGCACGCCCACCCCCTTCGCCCTTATCGAATCGAGGATGGCCGGCGTGAAATGGAGTCCGGCCGTTGGCGCGGCGACTGAACCGGTGTTTTTCGCGTACACGGTCTGGTAGCGCCGGCGGTCTTCCATTTCCTCTTCCGCAGTTCCCCTGCGCTTTACGTATGGAGGCACCGGGGTGTGTCCGAACTCGTCGAGAAGCGCGGCGAGAGGACGGGACGACGAGAACGTCACGCGCCACATGCCGATTCCGGGAAGCGGAGCCTCGAGCCGGGCCTCGAGTTCTCCGGCGGGGCCGAAAACCGCGACCTGCCCCGCACGCGCCTTGCGTCCGCTTCCTACGATGCAGTTCCACACGGTGGAGTCGAGCGCATCGCCCCCGCCCGTCGAGACAGGAGCGCCGTCGCGCGGAGCGGCGCCGACCATGAGTATTTCCACCTCGCCGGGAGTGTCCGCCCAACGCCCCAGGAGCCTGGCCGGAAACACTTTCGTATCGTTCACCACCAGCACGTCCCCGGCGGACATGTACTCCGCGATATCGGCGATGTGCCTGTGGTACAGCCTGCAGGTGGAACGTTCCAAAACGAGCATTCTGTCGGTGCCGCGCTCCTTTGCCGGATGCTGGGCGATCAGATTCTGCGGCAATGCATACCAAAACTGAGACGTTTTCACAATTCGGACATTCCCATGTCTCTCAGGCGCATGTTTACGTTTGCCCTGACCCGCTCGCGCATCTGCGGCGGAGCCGTTTCGATGGACGCCTCGGCCTTGCGCCTGAAGTCGATCTCTTCGCCGAGTCTTCCGTCCAGGAAATCCAGATACTCCCCAATCGTTCCGCCGCTCTCGAGATATCGGGAAAGTTCGTTGCGCATCGACAGGACGATCCTTTTCATCTGGGAGGCCACCTCGCCGTCGTCCGGGGAAAACTCCAGAGGCGTGCCGAGGTCCTCAGCGAACCGTTTCTCGAAATCGCCGCCCCTTTCGGGCGGTATCGCGAGCCACCCCGGCTGCGCATACGCGGCAAGATGCCGGTCGAGTCCGGTGCGGAACACTCCCGACCAGGATGTTTCGAGACCCCTGGATATCTCCTTCCTGTCTCCCGTCAGCTGGCGTCTGGCGAGCGGAACGGTCTCGACGCGCCGGTCATCGCCCGCGCGCGAGGCCAGAACGACGACTGCGGATATCAAAGCCGCGAAAGCCGCGCCGATCGCCCATGGACGCCATTCGACCGGATCGTCTCCTATGAGACGGTACGGTTTGACGCCCTGCCTGCGCAACTGCGCATACGCGTCGGCGCGGTTTTTCGCATGTATCCAACCTTCCCGGTTTTCGTTCTCCCGGGTCTGATATAGATACTTGTACTTCAAGGCCGCGCGGGGAACCTACTTGGTGGAGATGCGGTCGTTGTATTCGCCGGTCTCCGTATTGATGCGGATCAGGTCGCCTTCGTTGATGAAAAGCGGCACCGGGCACACGTAACCGCCTTCGACGGTGGCGGGTTTCGTCACCTTGCCCGAAGCCGTGTTGCCCTTGACGCCCGGCTCGACCTTGATCACCTTGCGCTCGACGAGCTGCGGGAGATCGACGCCGATCACCTTGTCGTTGAAGAAGAGCGCCTTGACTTCCATCTCGTCCATCAGGAAGTACTTCTTGTCTCCCATGACGTCGTAGCTGACGCGGATCTCCTCGAAGTTCTCGTCCGTGAAAACGAACGCCGATCCGTCGTCGTAGGAATACGTCACGGACATCTGGAGAAGTTCGGGCGTTTCGAACTTGTCGCCAGACCTGTAGCTCTTCGACATTCCGCCGCCGGTAATCATGTTGCGCAGTTTGCAGTTGTAGATGGCCTGGCCCTTGCCCGGCTTCGAAAAGTCAAACTCCGTGATTTCCCACGGTTCGCCGTCGATAAGCAGTTTGACGCCCTTGTGAAGCTCTCCCGCTCCTATTACTTCGCCCATTTTTTGAACTCCTGTTGTTTTGTTGGTGATTTCGGAAATTATATCAAAAAAAGAACCTTCAATGAAGAAAATTCTGCGGAAAACGGTCGCGGGGTCAGCCGATCATGCCGCCGTTGACGGAAATGACCTGGCCTGTGACGTACGCGGAATCGTCGCCGGCGAGCCAGCGGACGGCCTTCGCGATGTCCGAAACCGTGCCGAAACGCTTGAGCGGTATCGTGTCCATATAGGCTTTCTTCACGTCGTCGGGAAGAACGTCCGTCATTTTCGACTGTATGAAACCGGGCGCAACCGCGTTGCACCGGACGTTGCGGCTGCCGAGTTCTTTCGCCGTCGTTTTCGTCAGAGCGATGACGCCGCCCTTGGAGGCCGTGTAGTTGGCCTGGCCCGCGTTGCCCATTATGCCGACGACGGACGCTATGTTGATTATCGATCCGCCGGCCTGCGAACCGTCGGGCGCCTTGTTCTTCATCATCGGACGCGAAACGGCGCGCGTGAAAAGGAACGTGCCTTTGAGGTTTACGTCGAGGACGCTGTCCCAGTCTTCATCGCTCATGCGCATCAAAAGGCCGTCTTTCGTTATGCCGGCGTTGTTCACCATGACGTCCACCCCGCCGAAATCGGCGATTACGGTCTTCACGCAAGCATCGACCTCCTGCGACACGGAAACGTTCACGCCGTACCCTTTCGCCTTGACTCCGAGCGCTTCGAGGGCGGCGACCGTTTCGGCGCACCATTCCTCCTTGAGATCGCACACGGCCACGTTCGCGCCCGCAGACGCAAGCTCCTCCGCTATCGCCCTTCCGATGCCGCGCGCCGCGCCGGTCACGATCGCTGTCTTGCCTTTCAGGTTTTCCATTGTCGCTTGTTCCTTTCTTGTTTTCTTTACTCGAATTCCCGGACTACGTCCAGGAGAAGCTCGGCCAGATCCGGATTGACCTCGAATATGTTGTCGGGTTCCGAATACGTATAGTTGGAAATGTTGGTCTTGACGGCGATGAACCGTTTGAATTCGCTCTTTTTCGATTTCTTGCCCCACTTCTCCCTGTCGAGGAGACCTTCGTTGACGAGAGCCTGGAAAATATCCTGCGCATGCCTGGGATCGGTCATCTTGGTCTGCGTCTTCAAATCTTCCCAGTTAGCATCGTCCGTGATTTTCGCAAAGTCGTTCGACACGCGGTCGCTCGCGCCCTTGGACACTTTGACGTACCCCATGCCGTTGAGGTAGACGGCAACGCGCTTTACAGGATTCCTGTTCGTGTTGTAGTAGTGGATCTCGATCCAGTTCAGCTGGCTCTGCGAAACGGATATGTAGGGATCGACCCAGAACGGACCGCATCCCGCGAGCGGTAAAACGGCGGCGAGCAACAATATCTTCGCGAAATTCACTGGCATTCCCTCCGCTTTGTCATTTTGTCCTTCCGCCGATTGCGGCGGCCGAGAAACGCATGTCCGCTATGGCGTTTTTCGCCTCTTGCACGATATTCGGATCGTCGCTCTCCAGAAGATCCTTGTTCTTTTCGATAAAGTCGTCGATCGCCTGCGCCGACGGCTTTTTGCCCTTCTTCGAAGACGTGTCCATATCCTTGAACGATTCAGACATCTCGACGAGTTTCGAAAGTTTTTTCACGTTGCGGTTTTTCAGAAGCGCTTCAAGCTTCTCCCTGTACTCTTTCGACGCGCCTGGATATTTCGCGTCCATCTCGGCCACCGCCGTATTGTCGGAGAGAAACGCTTCGATGCGAAGCGCCGCGCGGCCGGGCAGGTTGTCGAGTTCGTAGTCCATGTAGCTTTTCCACTGCACGGGCGTGGACGGGACTTTCAGCGACAGGATGAGCGGACCGACGACGCCGGCCACCTGCCGTTCGTCCGCGCCGCAGTAGACCACCTTCGAGAAAGTCGGATCGATCACGAGGATCTTCCCGTCCGGCGGAGTCTGTCCGCCGCAATCGACCTTGACGCCGCGGTATACCGGGAAGGTGACGCCGAGCTTGTCGACTATGGCCCCCACGCGCTTCAGTTTCGCCGCGCCCGTGTGACAGCCGATAAGCACGAACGGTTTCGTCTTGTAGGCGCTCCACACCGATTGCAGGCGGCGGAGCGGCTCGATGTTGGACTTGTCGAGATAGTCGCGCGAATCGATGACCACCACCTTCCCGCGCAGATATCCGGAAGAAGCCATCCTGCCGCCGATCCGGTTCGCCGGTTCGAGTCCGGACACGGAAACCCGCGCGCCGCACGCGAGGGAAACCGCCGCGGCCGCAGCGGCCAGGAACGTCTTGAAAGTCTGCGTCATGGCTTGAAAACAATTCCTTTCCCCGCCGTGACGGCTCTGAACTGTTCCGGCAGGAGATTCGCCGCGGCGAAACCTTCCGGGGCGCACCACTCGAACGATATCCAGTCTTCTTTCGACGCGACATCGCCCTGCGGCGCCTCCATTGAATATACGAGGTTTACCTCGCAGTGGCGTTTGCCGTCCTGCATGAAGGAATTTTCAAGGACGCCGAGGAACTCGCCGACTTTGAAGGGAAGACCGGTCTCCTCGCGCATCTCGCGTTCGAGCGCTTCGCGTCCCGTTTCGCCGAACTCCACGTGGCCGCCGGGAAGATACGTCCGCCCCGCGCCTTTCGCGCGGCACAGCAGGGCCTTTCCGTCCCTAAACGCCACGCCGCGCGCCAGAATCTCTATGCCGGAGATTTCGTACGCC
Organism: Verrucomicrobia bacterium UBA3841; assembly: GCA_002392765.1. Classification (GTDB taxonomy): domain Bacteria; phylum Verrucomicrobiota; class Kiritimatiellia; order RFP12; family UBA1067; genus UBA1067. Next base: position 46,174 of record DGHT01000027.1, read on the forward strand.
GGAAGCCCGGACGCGGAGTTCTCCGCGGCGGGCGTTTCGCGCGGCGGCGCTCCAAGGGGCTTGCCTTTGCCGAAGCAGGCGAAAATCGAATCCACGAATTCGGCGTCTGGCTTCGAAGTTGCAAGACTTGCGGCCGGCACGACAATGAAACCGCCGAGCATGGCGATCGCGCCGCAGTTTATCGGATTTATCGGATTGCCGGCGACCATGTTGACAACCGTGAGACCGACGCCCCAGACGAAACAAGCCCATACCGACGCCTTCGTGACGCCTTTCCAGTAGAGACCCAGGACGAACGGAGCGAGAAACGCGCCTGCGAGAGCCCCCCATGAAATTCCCATCAGCTGCGCGATGAACGTAGGAGGATTCAAGGCTATCATGAGAGAAATCGCGATGAAGAAAAGAATGAGAACGCGCATTACGACAACCTTGCGGCGCTCCACTCTGGCGGCGACCGAATCGTCGATCTGCCCGGACGCCACCTCCCCTTCCCCGGAATGTTTGTCTCGGTAGATGATGTCGAGCGTCAGCGTCGAACTGGACGTCAGCACCAGCGATGCGAGCGTTGACATGGACGCCGAAAGGACGAGCAGCACCACGAGCGCGATCAGCGCGTCCGGAAGCGAAGAAAGCATCGACGGGATTATCGAGTCGAACGCGATTCTTCCGTCCGGCAGGCGCGTCGGTTCGAAGAGTCTGCCGAAGCCTCCGAGGAAGTAGCAGCCGCCCGCGACGAGGAAAGCGAATATGGTCGAAATAACCGTACCCCGCCTGATGGCGGATTCATCCGTTATGGAGTAGAACTTGCCGACCATCTGCGGCAGGCCCCACGTGCCAAGCGACGTGAGGATCACGACTCCGAGAAGCCCCCAGGGGTCGGGCCCGAACATGCTGGCGAACATTCCGTTCGCGGCGGGGTTCGCGTCGGACGGCATGACGGACAGCTTGTGGACGGCGTCGACGAGTCCGCCTTTCAGTCCGAGCACCGCGATCACCACTGCGGAAATCCCGAATATCATGATGATGCCCTGGATGAAATCGTTTATCGCGGTCGCCTTGTACCCGCCGAGGATCACGTACACCGCTGTAAGCGCCGCCATCGCCACGACGCAATATTCGTAGCGGATGTTGAAACTCATCTCGAAGAGCGTCGATATCCCCTTGTACACGCCTGCCGTGTACGGAATGAGGAACACGAACGCGATGACGGACGCCGCCACGCGGAGCGATTCGCTCGAGAAGCGCGTGCCGAAAAAGTCGGGCATGGTTCTGCTTCCGATCTTCTGCGTCATCAGCCGCGTGCGCCTGCCCAGGACCAGCCACGCGAGAAGCGATCCGATCACGGCGTTGCCTATGCCTATCCACGATGCGCTGATGCCGTACTTCCAGCCGAACTGTCCGGCGTAGCCGATGAACACGACGGCGGAGAAATAGCTCGTGCCGTATGCGAACGCCGTGAGCCAGGCGCCCACCGACCTTCCTCCGAGCACGAATCCGTCCACGCTTCTCGAATGTTTGCGCGAATACACCCCCACGCCTATCATGGCGGCCAGGAATGCCAGCGTCAAAAGAATCTTTATGAACATGTGCGTCAGCTCCTCAGGGCGCCGTCTCCGGTCACCACATACTTGTATGTCGTCAACTCTTCAAGCCCCATCGGACCGCGCGCGTGCAGTTTGTCCGTAGAGATTCCGATTTCCGCCCCCATGCCAAACTGCGCGCCGTCGGTGAATCGCGTCGAGGCGTTGCGGTAGACGCAGGCGGAATCGACGTCGCGGAGGAATTCCTCCGCTTTCGCGGCGTCGGACGCGACAATGGCGTCGGAATGGTGCGAAGAATATCTGTTGATGTGGTCGATAGCGGCGCGGCATCCGTCGACGACGGTTACATTCATCTCGTTTGCCAGAAACTCGGTGTCGAGCGGCGCGTCGCCGCGGTGGAGTTTCACGCCCTTGTCCTTCGCCCACGCCTCCACCATCGGCAGGAAGAGCGGAGCGAGCGGACGGTCGACAAGCAGGGATTCGAGCGCGTTGCAGGCACCCGGACGCTGGGTCTTGGCGTTGTCGATTATCGAAAGCGCCATCGCAAGATCGGCGCTCGAATCGACGTACGTGTGGCAGACGCCTTTGTAGTGCTTGAGAACCGGCACGAGCGCGGCTTCGCACATCGCGCGTATGAGACGCTCCCCGCCGCGGGGTATCGCGACGTCGACGAGCCCGACCGCGCGGACGAGTTCGCGGACCGCCTCGTGTCCGGGGATGCCGACAAACTGGACGGCGTTCTCGACAAGCCCCGATCTGGCGACCGACGCTGCAAGCGCGGCGTTCGACCGGACCGCCTCCTTCCCGCCTCTAAGGATTATCGCGTTGCCCGTCTTAAGGCAAAGCGCGGCGGTATCTATGAAAACGTTCGGACGCGACTCGAACACGACCGCAACAACTCCGAAAGGCTCGCGGCGCTTCTCTATGCGGATGCCGCTGGGCATGTCGCGCGTCCAGATCGTTTCGCCGACGGGGTCGGGAAGCGATGCGACTTTTCTCACGCCGTCGACCATCTCCCTGAATCTCGATTCGGTAAGTTTGAGACGGTCCACAAGCGCCGTCGAAAGCCCGGCCGCTTCGGCCGCGGCGACATCCGCAGCGTTCGCGGCGGCGATTGCCTCCCTGTCGGCTTCGAGCGTCTTTGCGATATTCTCGAGCGCGGCGTTTTTTTCAGCCGTCGTCATGCGGCGCAGAGACGCCGCCGCGGCGCGCGCCTTTTCGCCCATCGCGCGGACGGCGTCGGCGACTGAAATCCCTTTTTCTGTTATATCTTGCATAATCGGCAGATTATTATATCAAAAAAAGTGGAATGTGGAAACAAATTGTGTAATTATGCACGCTTATCCCGGTTTTTTCGGGA
>DGHT01000066.1 GCA_002392765.1 Verrucomicrobia bacterium UBA3841
CGCTCATGCGCTACAAAGCGATGGCGATTCGCGTAAGGCAGGCGACAAATACGTTCGATCCCATCCCGACGTCCGAACTTCTCGACGAAAAGCCGCGCAACAAGATTCTTGCGTCAATTCTCGACAATGCGGACCCTGTGTTCTCGCACGTATTTAGCGAATTGGAGTATATTCTTTCGCCAGAGACCGTGTTTCTTGACAAGCCGCAGAGGAAGGTTAAGTTTCAGGTGAAGGTGAAGGGGTAGGTTTGCGAGCTTTGCGTTCTTTACAGTTAAATGCATCTTTTCCCCCGGGGATGGGATATCTCTGCGTTTTTCGCATGAGAATTCAATGCGGAAGATTCTTGTCCTGCGTTTGTTGTTGAGGCGGCGAGAGGATGCGTCGCGCACGCAGGGTGTTTTCGCGGTCTCATGCGACCTTCTTTGCAGCTAAATCCATTTTTGCCGATGGCATGTGATATTACTGTGTTTTTATATGAGAATTATATGCGGAAAATTATGTACTGCATTTACGCGCCACGGAAATTCCACCAGTGTTCTAAGTCGATGGAGGCGGAGGTCCGCAGGCTCGCGGGAAACCGGAAGGAGCTTAAGTCGCTCGCCCTGGAGATGAGCGAGTGGATGCGGCGGGACCTTGTGGATAGGATAACCGCACTGACCATAAGGTGCACAATCAATCAGAATAAGGCTAGCCGAGCGGATTCAGCAAGGAATTCGGGACGCCTGACGGGAGGGTACACGGTCAAGCAGAAGAAGGCTCGCAAAGGCCGAAGCATTTCCCCGGGCGGGCGGATGCGCGGGCGCGCGTGCCTCCCATGGATGCTGAATCTCTGTTTCTGGCAAAGCCTGCTTTACAAGCCAGATCGAAATTTGATATACTATCACAAAAACAATAAAGCCCTTATCGGCTGAGGACAAACCCCTCCGGAGCGGGGATGTCCCGCCGGTTGTGCGAGGAGGCAAGGCGGTATAGCGAGGCCGCGAAGAAGTACAGAATATCGGGGGGACAGCAACCCTGACAGAGGGGGAAACCTTAAATGCAGACAGAACTGTGGTATACCGACGAGCACACGAAAGACGTGCGTTTCTCAATGAAAACAACCGCGCAAATCGCCTCGAAGAAGAGCGCGGTCCAGCAGATCGACATTCTCGACACGCCCGCGTACGGAAGGGTGCTCGTCCTCGACGGCGGGCTCATGATCACCGAGAAGGACGAGTTCATCTACCATGAGATGCTCGCACACGTCCCGATGGCGGTGCATCCGAACGTAAAGAACGTCCTTGTGATCGGAGGAGGCGACGGCGGCACCGTGCGCGAACTCGTCAAGTACCGTTCGATAGAGACCATCGACCTCGTCGAGGTCGACAAGGACGTCGTCCTTCTGTCCAAGAAATATCTGCCGTTCACCTCGTCCAAGCTGAAAGACAAGCGCGTCAAAGTCTGGTTCGAGGAGGGGCTCAGGTACGTGCGCGGCCAAAAGGAGGAATACGATCTCATAATCGTGGACTCGTCCGATCCGTACGGCCCGGCGGAAGGACTCTTCACGCGCGAGTTCTACGGCACGTGCTACAAGGCCCTGAGAAGCGACGGGATACTTATCAACCAGCACGAATCCCCGTTCTACCAGGAGCACAAGATGTCCGTGCAGAAGGCGCACCGCAACATAGCCCTGGAGTTCCCGATCTCCACCGTCTACCAGTGCCACATCCCCAGCTATCCGTCCGGACACTGGCTCTTCGGATTCGCCTCCAGGAAATACGGGCCGCTAGACAACCTCGACGCGGACAGGTGGCAGGCGCTCGACATACGCACGAGATACTACAACACGGACGTGCACCGCGGCGCGTTCATGCTGCCGAACTACGTGCGCGAACTCTTGATAGACGAAACGACCGGGAGGTGAAAAGATGGACGTGCCTTCGAACCAGTTCATCGCAAGCGGCCGCGATTTCCGCGCCGCGCGCATCGCGCTTTTCGGCGCGCCTTGCGATTCGACGTGCTCGTACAGGCCGGGGACGAGATCCGGCCCCGACGCCGTCCGCCGCGAGTCGTACGGGATCGAAACGTACTCGCCTTTGCAGGACGCGGATCTGGAAGATGTTTCCTTTTTCGACTGCGGCGATCTGGAGCTCCCCTTCGGCGCGCCGGAAAAGCCGCTCGAGGCGATCGAGTCGCGCGCGGCGGAAATCCTCGATGCGGGCAAGATGCCGTATCTCGTCGGCGGCGAGCATCTCGTCACGCTCGGGGCTGTCAGGGCCGCGCTGACGAGGCATCCTGGTCTCAAGATAGTCCATTTCGACGCGCACGCCGATTTGCGCGACGACTACCTCGGCAACCGTCTTTCCCACGCGACCGTCATGAGGAGATGCCTGGAGCTGCTGAAGGGGGACGGCGTGAAACTGTGGCAGTTCGGAATAAGGTCCGGAACGCGCGAAGAGTTTGCGATGAAGGAGAATCGCGGGATATGCCGCGAGCCGTTCTCCGCGGAAGGCGCGAAATCGCTCTCCGTGCAGAATCCGGTATACCTTTCCGTGGACATGGACGTGCTCGATCCGTCGGAATTCCCCGGAACGGGGACTCCAGAGGCGGGAGGCGTCAGATATGCCGCGCTTCTCGACGCTGTTCTGTCCGTAATCCGCAACTGCAATGTCGTGGCGCTGGACATGGTAGAGCTGTCTCCGCCGCTTGATCCGACGGGCAGATCCACGGCGCTTGCGTGCAAGTATCTGCGCGAGACGATTCTCGCCGCGTGCGCGGCGGACGAAATGCGGAGCGCGCGCAAATGAACTGCATAATTCTTGCCGCCTCGCTCGTGCGCTTTCTAGACCCATGGACGCAGGCGGTTCAGACGGACGAACCCGGCAAGGGGCTGGACATGTCCTTCGAGCAGGGGTACTGGGCCGTGCCGTGCGGTCTTGTCGATCCGCTCGCAAACAAACCTTCCCCCCGCGTCATCCACACCTGCTTCCGCGTTTCGGACGAGAGATTCCCGGATTGGGACGAAAACAAGCCGAGTCCGCTTTTCAAGGTCAACCAGGTAGGGTATCTTCCGGACCGGCCGAAGTACGCGTACGCCGGCGCCTGGCTGGGTCCGCGCATTGGAGCGTGGAAGCCGAAAGCGCCGCTCGCGGGGTGGGAACTCGTAGACGCCGCGAGCGGACGCGCCGTGCTGAAGCGCGAAGGGCCCGGCGAGCCGAAGGTTCGCGTCCCCGACAGCGTTTCGAAGGAGGGGATCCCTTTCACCGGCGAGGAGACGTACGAGATGGATTTTTCGGAGGTGAAGGACGAGGGCGTGTATTTCGTCCGCATTCCGGGCGTCGGGAGAAGCGCGGATTTCCGCATATCGTCCGATGCCGCGATCGAGGCGTTCCGCGTCCACATGTCGGGCCTCTACCACAAGCGCTGCGGCATCGAAAAATCGCCTCGACGGACCCGCTGGCCGTCGGGCGCGTGCCACCTTGAGGCCGTGCGCGGCAGATTTCCCCCGGAAGAAGGGAAACTCGAACCCAAGGTGAAGTGGTTCGAGATAATCCGCGATTCGACGGACTGGAACGGGGAAAGGGTGAAAGTCGCGGGCGGCTGGCACGACGCCGCCGACTACGACAGGCGTCCTTGGCACCTGAACATCGTAAACGACCTTTGCGCGGTCTATCTGATGCGTCCCGGGAATTTCTGCGACGGACAGCTTTCGATCCCCGAGAGCGAAAACGGCATCCCCGACATCCTCGACGAGGCGGAATGGGGCTTGAGGCATCTTCTGGCCGTGCAGAACCGCGACGGAGGCGTCGGAACCTGGATCGAGACGACGGGACATCCGGGCCCCGGCAATGTCGCGGAGCGCGATCCCATGCCGTACGCGATTTCGCGGGCGACCCGCCGCAGTTCGATCATGTACGCCGCACACGCCGCGCTTCTCGCCCGCTGCCATCCTTCGTTCAGGGAAAAGTATCTCGCTTCGGCTTTGCGCGCGTGGGATTTCGCGACAGGCACCCGGCCGCAGACGGACACGTTCGAGGTGCGCGACAGAAATGGCGGAATGAAGCGCGTGGCATGGACCGAGGACCGCGACCTTCCCGCCGCGTATCTTCTGAAGGCCGCCGTCAATCTCCACGCGCTCACAGGCGAAACCCGGTTCCTCGAGCTGCCGCTCGCCTCGAAGAAATCCGTCTGCGACGCCTTCGCGAAGGAAGGCTGGAAACTCCCGCCGCTTCTTTTCGCGGGGGAGCGGGAACTGGGAATCCCGTTCGAGATGAACGCATTCTTCAAGCAGTGGGAGAAGAGCAAAGTCAACATGGCAAAGGGGATTCTCGGCCAGATGGACGATGCGTACGCATACCGCGCGCCATGGTGGCGCGCAAAGGAAGGATGGGTGCATGCGATGGGATTCGGGCACAGCCATCCGCTCGTGCGCGCGCAGTATCTCGTGGCCGCGCACCAGATAACAGGGGAAGAGCGCTACCTCGACGCGATATCAGTCGCGATGGATTTCCACAACGGATGCAATCCGCAGGGGACGACCCTCACCAGCGGACTCGGCGAAACTTATCCCGTAGCCTTCCTCGACCTTCCGTCGTATGTCGACGGCATTGCCGAACCGGTCGGCGGCATAACTCCGTACAGGTGGACGTACATCCTGCCTCGGAAAGCGGTCGAAGCGGTCTGGCATTCGAACAGGCATGTCGCTTCGAAATGGCCGATATGGAGACGATGGGGGAATCTCGAAACTCTTACTCCGGCGGCCAGCGAATACACGGTGTGGGAGACGATCGCGCCCGCCGCGAGCGTGACCGGCTATATGATATCGTCCGCAAAAACGCCTCCCGCCGCGGCGCGCGAGCCGGCGAAAGACATACGGGAACTGCCGGGATACTGGCTGCTGCCGTGATTCCCCGCGCGGGATGTTTCCCCGGTCGGAGACGTGCGCGCTAATTATCGTCCCCGCGGGCTTTTCTGGCGGCGAGGGTAGTCTCGCCGAAACGCCTTTTGTACATCCGGTAAAGCTGGTTCGGCGAAGCGAAATGCATCTCGCGGACGATGTTCTTCACGCTTTCCCCGCTCTGGAGCCGCCGCCTGACTTCGCCCATCCTCGCGTCCGCTATCGCCTTGCGGATTGTCGTTCCTCCCGCCTGCCTGAAGCGCAGCTCCGCAAGCCGCCGCGAACACCCGATGCCTGCGGCCACGGAGGCTGCCGTCACAGGTCTCGCGCAGTTCGCCGATATGAACTCGAGCGCGGAGTTCACCAGCCGCACGGCGGAAACCGACCTTGCCGTCGATTCGCCGGCGAAAACGTCCCTGGCCGGAACGAGGACTTCGTGCATGCGCCCCCTCGACTTCGGATGTTTCAAAAGGAAATCGAGTTCGCGCACGGCCTGCCGCCCCATCGCCATCGAGTTCAGTATCACGCTCGAAATGCCCATGCCGCATCTCGCGTGCTGGGAAATGTCGTAGTCCACGCCGACGACGGCGACCTGCGACGGCACGGCGATGCCTTCCTCCCTGCATGCGTTTACGACGTCCGCCGCGCGGATGTCGTCCGACGCCATGACCGCGGCGGGCCTGGCGAGCGAGCGAAGCCACTTTCGCAGCCTCTCGCGCGACCCGGGGCCGCCTGCGGGTCCGTCGAACACGCTTGTCGCGCATCCGGCGCGCCGCATCGTCCGCCGGAACGCCATCATGCGCTCCTCCGAATAGAAAGGGCGTCCGGCGGCGTGGACGAATCCGGCGGACTTGTATTCGCCGCGGGAGAGAAGATGCAGCGCGGCGCGCCGTCCGACGTCGGCGTTGTCCGTCCACACCGTCGATACCGCGTCCCGGCGCGCGGTCACTCTGCGGTCGGTGATGTCCACGAGAACCGTCGGGATCCGCGACTCTGCGACTCTTCCCATCGTCTCGCGATCCCCCGGCATTGACAGTATGATGCCGTCGAAAGGTTCCCCGATCTCGTTCTCCAGTTTCCCGCGCGCGGCGAACCATTCCGGGGGGACCGCGGTCAGACGCCAGTTGCTGGTGTTGGACATTTCTTCCAGAACTCCCGAGAAATGCTCCCTGCACGCGGAGTATAAGAGCGAGTAGACGGCCAGTACGTTGTAACTCTCTTTTGCCATGCCGCGGAGTATACCAAAATATTGCGCAAAATGGAACATAAATCTTTCGCGAAACAGAACAAATCCGTTTGACACGGCAATTGATTATCTGATATAATTCTCTTGAAAAGAAATTTCACAAATATTTTTCAAGGAGAAAGTCGCTATGAATAAACTTCTATCTTGGAATGATTGCGGCGGACGCGCAAAGCTGGCCGCGGGCGTGCTTGCGGCGGGAATCGCATTCGGCGCGCATCAGGCGAATGCCGCGCTCATGTACGAGCCGTCCAACTACGCCGCGCGCGGGAATCTGCTCCTGCAGCTCGACGGCATCCGCAACACCGGTCTTCTCAAGGCGCACGACAATGCGGCGACCACATGGTTCAACCTCGTCGACCCGCGAACAAGCGCGACGCTGAACCAGTACAAGACCAATACCGGCAACAGCGGTTGGCGCGACAACGCCTACTATCTCGACGGCGACAAGTACTGGCAGACCATTGCGGAGCTTGGCGGCAGTTCCACTACAACAATAGAGGTGTTCGGCGACCTCAGCTTGAAATCGATGGAAGACTACGCAAACTACATCTCCCGTGCAAATACTGCCGACCACGGAATATGGATTAAAAAAGGCGAAAACACGCTTTGGTGGAAAGCCAATGTAGAAGGTTTGACATTGAGTGCGCGCCCCAGCTTCCCGAATTGGGACGGGAAGGGCTTTTCCGCCGTGCTGGACACGAAACAAGCCGTCCTGTACACCGGCGGCGTTGCAGGCACGCCGCAGACGCGTACGGATTCCAAGAGCCTTCCGGGGTGCAAATACAATATCGGCTGCGCCTATTCCACCACACACTATCCCACCAAGGGAACTTTTTATTCGGTGCGCATCTACAATCGCGCGCTGACGGCGGCGGAGGTGAAGCAGAACTACGATCTCGACCAGATCCGTTTCGTCACCGGCATGCCCGTCACGAACGTCGTCGTGGAAACTGCCGTCGCCGGGCTCGAGGGCAATGAAGGAACCGGCGTATATGCGTACGACAAGGAGGGCTACACCTTCACCGCGCCCCGCAAGGCCACGAAAAACGGCGCCGACTACGTTTGCACCGGCTATACGCTTGAAACATGGAACGGCACCGGCTGGAGCGCGCCGGTCTCCTTCAATGCCACGAGCTACACTGCTACAGATATGGCCGCAAAGGTGCGCCTCGTCTGGCAGTGGCAGTATGCAAGCGGCTCGAAATCTTCCGAGCTGGATCCGCTTTTCGACAATTACGAGACAGACGGCCTTGTTTTGCATCTCGACGGCATCCGCAACGCCGGCAAGAACTCTCCGCACGATTATTCCGCCAAGCAGTGGATCGACCTTGCTTCCGGCAAAGTGGCAAAGATCGCACGCGATGAAGGCGACGCGAGCGAATGGCTTGACGACGGCTACTACTTCGACGCCCGCAGTTTCGCCCAGTTCTCCGAACAGCTCGAAAGCCTTGGCCAGCAGGTGACGGTGCAGGTTGTGTGCGAAGCGGATACCAACGTTCTTTACGCCTCCAAAATCGCCCAGACCACGCGCATCAATTGGCCGCATCTTGTCGGTTGCAACAACAACGATGCGATGAATTTGTATTACGATTTGAACCAAGCCAATCCCTATCATCAGATGACGTTCAAGTGCGCCACCACGGATGGCGGCAATCTCTATCTTAATAAAGGAACGTGGGAAGGACGTTATGTGACGGTGGCGCGCGATGGTTTGACAAAATATATCACCCAAACCGCCGCGTTGACGGGGGCCAAGTCGAACACCGGCAAAAACGGCGATAATATCCCCGCTGCAACCGTCTATGTGGGCAGTGCCGGCAACTCGGTGGAGTTGCGCAGCGCACGGTGGTTCAAGGGCACGATCAAGTCAATCAGGATCTACAACAGGGTGCTGAGCGATGCCGAGCTTGCGAAGAACCGCGCCATCGACGATGCGCGCTTCTTCGGCATCGGCGCGGACGCGAATGTCATCGTAGCCTCGTCCGTGCGCGGTGTTTCGGGCGACACGCCGGAGGGCGCATACGCGCTTTCGGCGGGCGGCCATACCTTCTCCGCGCCTGCGAGCGTGACTGTCGGCGATGACACATACTCTTGCACGGGCTACACGCTTGAAACGTGGGATGCGACGACCGGCGCATGGGGCGCGCCTGTTGCGTACAGCGGGACGTCCGTCGCGCTCACAGATACAACTGCGAAAGTTCGCCTCACATGGCAGTGGACGCACACGGCGGGTCCGGGCTACGACGCGGCGTTCAACGATTACGTCACGGACGGCCTCGTAGTCCATCTCGACGGCATCCGCAACACTGGTCTTCAGGCCATTCACGACAGCGCGGCGACGACATGGGCCGACCTCGCCAATGATGGCGACTACGCGAAGTTCATAGGCGTTGATTCCTCCTGTGGATGGACGGCCGACGGCTACCGTTTCGACGGGCGGACGACCAACCCTGCGTATGCCGTCATGAACACGACACGCACAATAGGAAACAAGTATACGGTGCAGGCGGTCGTCAACTTCAGCCGCAGCACGTCGCAGTGCATTGTCACGGCCTGGCCAGCGCTCTTTGGCACAAAGGCCGCGTCGGGAGATCCCTTCGCTATGTACTACAACCAGAATAACAATGACACGCCTGGTGTGCAGTTCAAGGTTGCGAACACGCATACGCGCGACCCCAGCCTCAAGGGATGGAACGGCGAGTATATGACAGGATGGTCGGATGGTGTCAATGCCGCGCTCTTCCAGACGGCTGCACAGGATGGCGTCACAAGGGCTTTCAACAAGTCCATTGGCACGCAGACCATCACCTTTGCCAGCGGCAACGGCGATGGCGGCTCTAGTGCGATGGGCTATAATCTGCGCCGGTTCCACGGAACCTACAAGTCGGCGCGTATCTACAACCGCGCGCTTACGAACGCGGAGCTCGAGCAGAACCGCGCGGTGGACGAGATTCGCTTCTTCGGGCGCTCTCCTGCGGCGGCTGGCGATCTTGTGGTCGCATCAACCGTCGAAGGCCTCGGCGGCGACCTGCCATGCGGTACGTACCGTCCGGTCGCTGGCTATGCGTTCACAGCGCAGGCCGAAGTCGTTTTCAATGGCATCCCATACAAACTTGCAGGTTACACGCTGGAAACATGGAACGGCTCCGCCTGGGGCTCGCCAGTTCCCTGCGAGTCCGGCACCTATTCCGCCGATGTCGCCGCCGCCTCCAAGCGCCTCACGTGGAATTGGGTTGTGAAAAGCCACCTCACGAAGATTCCAGACTACGACGTGGGCGACTACGTGCAGGACGGCCTCTACCTCTTCTACGACGGCAAACGCAACGCCGGCGCGACGGCGGACCACGACTTGAACGCGACGGAGTGGGTGAACCTCGGCACGGGCGGCGCAAGTCTGAACGCGACTTTCGATTCCGCCACGGGCTCCAACTCCGGCGGATGGGTCAAAGACGGCTACAACTTCGTCAACGGCGGCAAGTTCGCAACGCTCGGCGCGAATCCTGACTTTGACGGCCAATGCTATCTGACTATTCAGGTCGTCTGCGACGATTACAACAAGCAAACTGCCTATCCGACGATATTTGGCTCTACCAACGACTATTGCAATATCTACGCGGGGATGTTTACCGATGGGAGGCAAGCCCGTTTCAAAGTGCACAACGCTGGAGCCGTGTATGTGCCAAATTGGGGAGAGCAATATGTTAATGCCATCTATCATGCCGGTGCATACACCGTGTTTGAAACTACATCGCCAACGTTGAACAACTGGACGGGGAAATGGCGCAGCGACTGGACCAAGTTCGAGAACAGGCCGTTCTATATCGGTGGCGTGTATTTCCCGGACGACGCCACGAAGACGAACGAGCGCCGCTTCAACGGCAAAATCCAGGCTGTACGCGTCTATACTCGTATGCTCCTGCCTGATGAACTGGAACATAACCGCATGGTCGACGAGGCGCGATTCAAGGGCAATCCGCCGGAAGCGAACGTGACTATCGCTACGAAGTACGGCGACGGCACGGGCGAGACGCTCGCCGAGGAAGTCGGCAACTACAAGGTCGAGGGGACGTACACGTTCTCCGCGACGCAGGTGAAGGATTCTTCCGATGTCCTGAAGCCGGTAACCGGATACTTCCTTGAAACGTGGAACGGCAGTGCCTGGGGAGGAGGGAAAACAAGGAACGAGGGATCGTCGTTCACGTATAGCGAGACTATGGGCAAAGTGCGCGTCACGTGGTCGCCCAGACCGAAAGGCACGGCGGTAATCGTGCGATGAAAAAGATTGTCTTTGCGGCAATAGCGGCCTTTGCAGCGACGGACTTCGCGTCCGCCGCCGCGGTGCGTCCGGAGAGCGCGCCATACCATGCAGGCGGCGTTGTTTCGGCGGCCGACTTCATGCCGGCGGACGGGAAGACCGACGTTGCAGACGCAATCCAGCGCGTTATCGACGAGCATCCAAACAGGACAATCTGGTTCCCGGACGGGACATACCTGATTTCCAAGCCGGTCTGCACGCCCGCCGACCCGAAGCGGAGCGTAGATCTGCGCCTCTCGAACTACGCCGTCCTCAAGGCCGCGCCAGGATGGACGAACACCGAGGCGATGGTGCGCCTCGGCGGAATCCATCCTGCGAACAACATCCGCCTTGTCGGGAGCTGCTATTCGCTGACCGGCGGCGTCATCGACGGCAGCGGCGTCGCGAAGGGCGTGTCCATCGACTCGGGCCGCGAGACGAAGGTGCGCGATGTTTCCATGAAGTTCGTGAGCCTCGGGCTTCACATCAAGCATGGTGCGAACAACAACTCGTCCGACTGCGACATATCGGACGTGAACATCGTCGGCAACAAGAAGCCGGGGTCCATCGGCGTGCTGATAGACGCATGCGACAACATGCTCGCGAACATGCGCATCGCCGACATGCAGACCGGCGTCAGGCTGACGCGGCGGGCCGCCGGGAATCTGTTGCGCAACATCCATCCTCTCTATACCAGCCCCATGGACCAGTACGACGGTAGCGCGGGGTTCCACGACGATTCGCGCAACAACAGCTACGACCGCTGCTACAGCGACCATTTCTCGACCGGCTTTCTTTTCGGCCGCGCGGCGGGAGGCGGCGTGGCGGACGCGTGCATCGTCTTCTGGTATGCGCCGACGAAAGGACGCCGCCACACCGCCGTGAAATGCGAGGGGCGATTCAACGTCCAGATTGAAAACATGCAAATCTCCTTTAAAGACGCTGCGGCGGTCAACACCGTTCTTGAAACGGGCGAGAAGGGCGGAAACGGCTGTCTGCGCGATCCGCGCATCGATACGAACCTTCTGCGCAAGGACGACACCGTCTATCTCGAATATCTCCAAGGGTCGATCCGCCGGCCTTGAAACCGGACGTCCTTTTCCCGCAACGAGGGATTGCTCTCGCGTTTACGTTGTCTTTTTGATATAATAAATGCAGATGGACAACGGGAGGTTCAGGATATACAATGGACAAGATAATCATAGGAAATCCGAAAGCGGAACGTGCGGGAGGCTGGCTGAAACTCACGGCGGAGATTGCCGATGCCGGCCGGAAAGACACATGCTTCTATTCCGTGCCGCTCGAATACGAAGGATTCGTGGACACTGAAAGATCCGACTGCTTCCTTGCCGGGTTCATCTATCCGGCCATGCGCAAAGGAGAGGACGTTTTCGTCGAGGGGACGGTCTCCGCCAGACTTCTCTTCAATCTGAACGAATATCTGATTCCAATGATGTCCGTGTGCGATCCCCGGCTTAAAAGAGTGAGGATCGAGGCCGCGAAAACGAGCGACGCGCGTTACGGGGACGCCAGAGCGGTCGGGACGGGATTCTCCGCGGGTATCGACTCCTTCTTCACGATACAGGGGCATCTGCCGGGGAAAGTTCCCGAGGGATTCGCGCTTACGCATCTCTTTTTCTTCAATGTCGGCGCGCACGGCGTTCCGAAGAAGGAAGGGGACATGGCGAGGATTTCCGAACAGTTCCGCGCGCGGTACGAAAAATTCAAGCCGTTCCCGCAGGAGGCGGGGCTTCCGTTCGTTCCGGTCGATTCCGACATACACAAGTTCCATCCGTGGGGGCATCTTGAAACGGCGACGTTCGCCACGGTATCGGCAGTGCTTTTCCTGCAGAAGGGGATCCGCAGATACTACGTCGCCTCGTCCGGGCACACGTACCGCCAACTGTGGAAGTTCCTCGGCGACGGAGGCAGACCCGACGCCATTGAACGCGTCAACATGATGATCCTTCCGTGGCTTTCGACGGAAAGCGTCGATCTGATCGACGACGGCAACATGTTCGACCGCTCGCAGAAAACGGCCGCCGTCGCGGATTATCCTCCCGCGAGGAAATATCTCAACGTCTGCTACGGACACGACACGCTCGACACCAACTGCTCCGTATGTCCGAAATGCTCCAGGACGCTCCTCACGCTGGAAATCCTCGGCAGGCTGGACGATTTCGCGGGAGTGTTCGACATCCCGAAGTACCGCCGCGAGGTCCGCCGCAGGCTTATCGCGGAAACCATAGCCAACGAAAAGAAAAACCTGTTCGCCAGACACCAGCTCGACCTTGCGCGCGAAAGGGGCGTCGATCTCCGCAAGGAAGTGCGCGCGCTCGACATACTACGCGCGAAGATGTCGGAAGGGTGCATCCACTCTTTCATCCGCCGCAATCCGCTTCTCAAGCGGCTGGCCAGACGGTTCTTCGGCTCCGCGGAATAAATGATATTGCCAGTCGCAATTCCAGGCGCCAAATCAATCAGCATCGAGGATCCTTATGAAAACAAAAACATTTTCTGCCAAAGCGATGTGGCGGAGGCTTGCTGCGGCCGCCTGCCTTTCGGTGGCGTCGACCACCTGGCCGGCACCGTTCAAGGACGGCGACAGAGTCGTATTCTTCGGCGATTCCATAACGCACGGCGGACGCTACGGCGAGTATGTGAATCTGTTTTACGCGACACGCTACCCGGATTGCAACATCTGGTTCTCCAACTCCGGGTGGTCGGGAGCCTCGGCCAGGCAGGGGCTCTGGAGCATTGAAGACGACGTGGTCGCGAAGAAGCCGACGGTCGTTACGGTGATGTTCGGCATGAACGACATCAACCGCCCCGCCTGGCCGCGCACAGGCGACACGCCGGAGCTTGCTGCGAAGCGCGAGGAGGCGATAAAGAGGTATGACGAAGAAATGGGCGAGCTCGTCCGGCGCGTCCGCGAAGAGGCCGGCGGTCCCGAGATAATCTACTTCACGCCGTCGCCGTACGACCAGACGTGCCTTGTGGACGGAAAGCCGTCCGACATCGTCTGCAACGACGGGCTCGCGATTCTGGCGGACCGCGTCCGTTCGTGGGCGGCGCGCGACAAGGCGACGTGCGTCGATCTCCAGGCGACTATGCTGGCGATCAACAAAGACATGCAGGCCAAGGATCCGTCTTCGAGTCTGGTTCGCCGCTCGCCGACCTCGTTCGACCGCGTCCATCCCGGTCCGCTGGGTCATACCGTCATGCTCTACGAGATACTGAAGGCGCAGGGAGCGGAAGGAACCGTCGACGAGATCGTGCGCGATGCAAAAGGCGCGGATTCGCTTGCGTTCTCCTGCACGGAGAAGTCTCTGCCGTTCCCGATGACGGAGGAGATGCGCGGCGCGCTCGGGCTTGTCGCGTTCGAGCGCGACTTCAACCGCGAAATCCTGCGCGTCGAAAATCTGAAGGAAGACCGCTATTCCGTCAGGATCGACGGAGCCGAGGCCGGCGTATGGACGGCAAAAGAGCTTGCCAACGGCGTGAATCTCGCGCTGAACGGGAATACTCCGCAGTACCGCCAGGCGGCGCAGGCGGCGGAAATCTGCCGGAGTCTCTGGGACGGAGAGCGGATGCTGCGCGACTTTGCCACGCGGCGGCGCTGGATGAGAATGCATTACAAGCTCGATCCGGACGCGCCGGGAGCGGTCGAGGGGCTTTTGGAGAGGCTGCTTGCCGACGGGGAAAGCGAGGATTCGTACGACGTCAGGACGTACCGCGCCTATTTGAAGAACTGGCCGCGCCATGCTGAATTCGAAAAGTCCGTCGCAAAAGACCGCGCCGCGCTTGCGGATGCCGTCCGTCCGAGGGAACATCTCTTCGAAATCGTCCGGGCGGAGGCTCCTGCGGATTGACTGGTTTCGGCGCCTGTCGAAGGACGGGAGACCTCGTTCCAGTCCGAAATTTTCAAGATAAACGCGAAAACTATTTGACTATTTACCTTTTTTTCGATATTATAATTGGAAAAGGAATAAAAATACAGTCATGTTCGGAAAACTAAAATCGCTGTTTTCGACGGATATCGGTATCGATCTGGGTACCGCGAACTCTCTTGTATACGTGAAAGACCGCGGTATTACATTGCGGGAGCCGTCCGTAGTCGCTATACAGGCGGGTACGAAGAATGTCGTCGCCGTCGGCGAGGAAGCGAAGAGGATGCTTGGCAAGACGCCCGGCAACATTGTCGCCATTCGTCCCATGAAGTCCGGCGTCATAGCGGATTTCGACATAACGCAGGCGATGCTCGCCTACTTCATCCGCAAGGTCTGTCCGAAGCATTTCTATTCCAATATGAAATGCGCGCGTCCGCGCATGGTCATAGCCGTCCCCAGCGGCATAACCGAGGTGGAGAAGAGGGCCGTGGAGGATGCGGCCAAGCAGGCCGGCGCCGGCAAGGTATTCCAGATTGAAGAGCCGATGGCCGCCGCGATTGGCGTAGGCCTTCCGGTCTCCGAACCGGCCGGCTCCATGATAGTCGACATAGGCGGCGGAACATGCGAGGTCGCGATCATATCGCTCGCCGGAATAGTCCACAGCTACTCCGCGCGCGCGGCGGGCGGCGATGCGATGGACGAGTGCATCATGAAGTACATCCAGAGGGTGTACAACCTGCTCATAGGCGAGCGCATGGCCGAATGGATAAAGATCGAGATAGGCAGCGCCTTCCCGATCGGCGAAGAAAAGAAGCTTGAGATACGCGGTAGAGATATCGTGGCGGGTTTGCCGAGAACCTTGACCATCTCCTCTGAAGAAATAAGGGAAGCTCTGAAGGATCCCGTGACGCAGATCGTCGACGCGGTGCGTTCCACGCTCGACAAGTGCGAGCCGGAACTCGCGGCCGATCTCGTCGACCGGGGCATCGTTCTGTCTGGCGGAAGCGCCCAGCTTCGCGGTCTGGACAAACTTCTCAGCCAGGAAACGGGTCTTCCCGTCACCCTGGCGGACGACCCGCTTTCCGCGGTTGCGGAAGGCACGGGAGCCGTCATCAACGAGTTGAGCGTCCTGACAAAAGGCAAGAGGGATTGAGGTTTTCCGGCGGACTCCGCGTAAAAGGAGTTTGCCATAAAGAAGCCAAAGACAGCAGCAACGGCAGCGGCCATCGCCATAGCGGCGATGCTGGTGCTTCTTTTTGTCTTTTTCCGGTCTGCGGCGATAGAGATGGCGTATCCCGTCGAGCGCGCGGCCAAATCTTTTTCCGCGAGCGTGGGATCCAGGATCAAGGGGGTTTTCGCCGCGTCGTCCGCCATGGCCGAGAACGTGCGGCTCAAGCGCGAGGTGGCGTCGCTCGGAATGGACCGCAACGAATACCAGCGTCTCATAGACGAAAACGCGCGATTGCGCAAGATACTGGGATTTTCCGCGCGCGGAGGCGGCAAATGGGTCGCGGCCGAAGTCCTTTCCACGGGAGGCGGCGCGGCGGGCGCGCACAATCTGATAAGGGCCGGGAAGGGGAGTCTGGCCGGGATCCGCGAAGGAGCGGCCGTGGAGGTCCCCGAGGGACTCGTCGGGGTCGTCGTGTCGGTCACGCTCCACACGTGCGAGATAATGCCGATCACCGATCCGTCGGTGAAGGTATCGTGTCTCGTGGAAGGCGGCGGCGGAGTGTACGGGATACTTTCCGGCGGCCCCGGCGACGCGCTTTCCCTCAAGCACATGAAAACGGGGGACGTGGAGCCGCTCTCCCGCGTGGTGACGTCCGGACTCGGGGGGGTGTTCCCGGGCGGCATAACCGTCGGCGACTGGCGCGGCGGAGAGGACGGGGATGGCGACGGTACGCGCAACCAGTGGCTCGAATACGAAGGGCGCGTGCGTTCGCACGTCGATTTCCAATCGCTTGAAAGCGTGTTCATCAGAATATGAAGAACGATATCGCCAAATTCGCAATAGCATTCTTCGCGCTGTCTTGCGGGATGGCGCTGGAGGAGCTTTTGCCGAAGCTTTCGGGCGCGGGGTTCCCGTTCCTGCTTTCGTTCGCGATAGTGTTCGCCTCCAGACGCAAACCGCTGGAGGGGGTCCTTTTCGCCGCCGCCGCCGGCGCGGCCGAGGACGCCGCGAGCGCGCTGCCGTTCGCGGTCAGCATATCTTTTTTCGTGGCCGCGGCATCCATCGTCCGCGCCTTCAAGATTCCGGTCTGGTACGCATTGCCGGCGCACGCCCTGCACCAGATATGGATCTGGGTGTGGCTCGGCGCCCGGCTGGAGGGCAGCATATTCAACAGGATCCTCGCGGCGGTTCCGCTGGGGGCGGCGGCGCTATGGGCGGTGACGGCCGTCGTGGCGCGCACGGACAGGAGGGCGGCAATCGATGAGAGATGACGCCGACAAGCCTTCCCGCATCTTTTTCTGGACGATGGCGGCCGTTTTCGCGGCCGGCTTCACCGTCCTCGCCGTCCGCCTCAAGGAGGAGCAGGTCGACAACGCCGGAAAGCACCGCCAGGAAATGCAGCTCCAGTCGTTCAGGCGTGTCCAGACGGCGGGGCTGAGAGGCAGGATTCTCGACAGGAACGGGACGGTCCTGGCCGACAACCGTCTGTCGCTGGACATCGTGGCGAACCCCGAGGCATTCAAAGCCTCCGCGAAGGGCGAGACGACGATCGGAAACATGATGAAGGCGATCGAACGCGCCTCCAAGGTGGTCGGCAGGCCGTCCAATCTCGACGAGAAGACGCTGCGCAGGCATCTCGGACGCGAACTCGCAAGGCCGGTCGCCGTATGGCGCGACGTCAGCGAGGCGGAGCTCGCGCGCTTTTCGGAGCATTCGCGCGAACTGCCCGGATTCGACTGCACGGCGGGCGCGGAGAGAGTGTATCCGTGCGGAAAACTGGCCGCGCACCTCGTCGGCCGCGTCGGGCGCGACATGCACCGCGTGGAATCGGGCGATACGAAAATCAATTTCGTGGACAAGGACCTCTGCGGACGCGAGGGGCTGGAGCTCCAGTACGACGAATATCTGCGCGCGATGCCCGGCGAAGAGATTCTTCTCGTGGACGCGCGCGGCTACGCGAAATCGCGCAAGACGCTTGTCGAGGCGCGCGACGGATTCGACCTCAAACTCGAACTCGACGCGGAGCTGCAGCGCGAGGCCGAGCGCCAGCTCGAAGGAGAAAGGGGCGCGCTCGTGGCGATAGATCCGCGCAACGGCGCGGTGCGCGCGCTCGCGAGCGCGCCGGCGTTCGATCCGAACGATTGCGTTCCCGTGTTCAGGAAGGAAACGTACGACAGGCTCGCGAAAGATCCGGCCAAGCCTCTCCTGAACAGAGCCACGTCCGGAACGTACGCTCCGGGATCGACATTCAAGCCGATAACCGCCCTGGCCGGGATGTCGACCGGACGCTCCCCCCGCGAGACGCGCATTTGCACCGGCGTGTACGAACTCGGCGGAATGAAGATAAAATGCGGCAGGACGTGGGGCCATGGTGACGTGGACATGATCCGCGCGCTCCGCGAAAGCTGCAATCCGTATTTTTGCGCGCTCGGAGTCGCCACCGGGACGAACGCCCTGTGCAGGATGGCGAAAACGTTCGGTCTCGGCGCGAGGACGGGGATCGATTTCCCGACTGACGCCGCAGGGCTCGTCCCGGACGCTTCCGCCAAGGCCAGGCTCGATCCCGGCTCCAGATGGAGGCTGGGCGATCTTGCGCAGATGTCGATGGGACAGGGCATGCTGCTCGTCACGCCGCTTCAGATGGCGCGTCTCGCGGGCGCGCTCGGGACGGGATCGCTTTTCGTCCCGCGGCTCAATTCCGCGCTTCCCCCTGAAGGCGTGCGCCTGTCCGTCCCCGAATACGATCTTTCGTTCGTGAGGGAAGGCATGCGCCAGGTCGTCGACGGGGGCACCGGACGAAGGGCCGGCGAGGACGTGGCGGCGAAGGTCATAGGAAAGACCGGCACGGCGCAGGTCGGAACGGGACGCAACAGGCGCAAGAACACATGGTTCATCGCGTATGCGACGCCCGTTGCGGAATCGCGTACGCGCGAGCCGCTCGCCGTGGCGATGGTGATCGAGAACGGCGAATCGGGCGGCGGCACCACGGCGCCGAAAGTCGCGGCGGTGCTCCGCAGATTCTACAACAATCCGTCCGATGCGGACCAGAAGGAGGAAATGTGAAAAACTTCCTCCGCAATTTCAACTGGCTCTCTTTCGCTTCGATGGCCGCGCTCGTCGTCATCGGAGCGATGGCGCTCAATTCCGCGGGCGCCGCGCGCGGCGGCGCCGCGATGGCCGGGAAGTGGAAGGCGATGCTCGCCACGAGCGGCGTCGGGCTTGCGCTCTATTTCACCTTCGCGTTCGTCGACTACCGCGACATTCTCGACTGGATATCCATGCCGTCGTATCTTTTCGCCGTGGCGATGCTCGTGCTCGTGCTCGCCGTCGGTACGGTGCAGTTCGGCGGAAAGCGCTGGCTTTGGTTCTTCCAGCCGAGCGAACTGTCGAAGCTTTGCGTCATCGCGTTTCTGGCGCACGTGTTCGGCGGCGGAGTCGAAAGCCGCCCGTGGACGCAGGGCTTCCCCGGGTTCCTTTTCGCGGGGGCGGTCGTCGGGATACCGTGCCTGCTCATTTTGATGGAGCCCGACCTCGGAACGGCGCTGACGCTGGTACCGGCGGCGAGCGTGATGCTGCTGCTCGCGGGAGTGTGGCGCAAAGGCCTGGCCGCGATAGCGGTGGCGGGATTCGTCGCCGCCGCGCTTGTCCTTGGCGCGGTTTACGAAGCGGAACGCCCGGGGACGGACCCCGAGCGGCGCGAACGGATTTTGAAGTACGTCCCGCTGCGCGACCACCAGATCGTGCGCGTGAAGACATTCCTTTTCCCGGACACAGACAGGCTGGACTCCGGATACAATCTCCGGCAGGCCACCATGACGATCGGCTCCGGGGGACTGATGGGCAAAGGGTTCCGCAAAGGCGAATCGATACGCCGCGAACTCCTCCCGCCCATGGGTATAATGAACGATTTCATCTTCTGCGTCTGGGCGGAGGAGATGGGATATCTGAAGGGATCGCTGCTGCTGCTGGCGCTTTTCGCGGTTCTGTGCCTTTCCGCGGCATGGACGGCGGCGGTGGCGGTCGATGCCAGGGGGAAACTGCTTTCGGCGGGTGTGGCAACGCTCATATTCGCGCATGTCTACGTAAACATAGGCATGTCGCTCGGGCTTGTGCCGATAACCGGTCTCCCCCTGCCGTTTTTATCACTGGGCCGCACGTTTCTTGTCACCGTGATGTGCGCCCTGGGACTCGTGCAAAGCGTGTCCCTTCACAGGAAGGAAAGGGAATAATGAACCTGTTCGGATGGTTGAAGCGCTCGAAGACGAAGCGCGAAATAATATTGAACGTCGAGAAGCTCGAAACGCGGGCGGCGGTCGTGGAGAACGGCCGTCTCGAAGAGTTCATGGTCGAGAGAACCGAGGAGGAGCGGCTTGTCGGCAGCGTCTTCAAGGGGCGCGTGCAGAATCTGGAGAACGATCTCCAGGCCGCGTTCGTCGACATCGGCCTCAAGAAAAACGCGTTCCTCCACTACTGGGACATGTCCCCGGACGCGGAGGCCGCGCTGGACGACGACGATTCCGCAAGGCAGAGCAAGGGCGGCAAGGGCAGATCCCGCCTTTCCGACGCCGAAATCGCCAAGCGCTATCCTCCGGGGTCGGAGATAATCGTGCAGGTCACGAAGGGTCCGATCTCCACGAAGGGGCCGCGCGTAGTCGCGAACCTTTCCATCCCCGGACGCTACCTCGTGATGATGCCAGGCGCGAAGGATTCGCACGGGGCGACGCTCAGGGGCGTGTCCAAGAAGATCGGCGACGCCAAAGAGCGCCAGAGGCTCAAAAAGATAATCGACCGTCTCCCTCTGCCCGACAACGTCGGACTCGTCGTCAGGACCGTCGGCCAGGGCGCGAGCGCGCGCGCCTTCGCGCGCGATCTGAGGAACCTGCTTTCCGTGTGGAACGAAATGCAGGCCAACATCAAGAACCTGCGCACTCCGTGCTGCATTTTCCAGGAGCCCGACCTCTGCGAGCGCGTCGTCAGGGACTGGCTTACCGAGGATGTCGACGCCATCGTCATCGACGACGCCGAGAGGTTCGAGCAGATGCGCGAGGTTACAGCCAAAATTTCGCGCCGCGCGCGTTCCAGGATACGCCGCTACGACGGCGCGGCGAACATATTCGCGCACTACGGACTCGAACGGCAGCTCCACGAGGCTTTCGCCCGGAAAGTGCCTCTGAAGTCCGGCGGGTACCTTGTCATAGACGAAACCGAGGCGCTGATAGCCGTCGACGTCAACACCGGCCATTACAAAGGCTCCGGGTCCCAGGAGGACGCGATTCTCGAGGTGAACACCGAGGCCGTGGAGGAAGTGGCCCGCCAGCTGCGCCTCAGGAACATCGGCGGACTCGTCGTCCTCGACCTTATCGACATGAAATCGCGCAAGCACCAGAAGCAGGTGTACCGCACGCTCAAGGATGCGCTCAAGCGCGACAGGGCCAGGACGAACGTGCTCGAGATATCGGAGCTGGGGCTTCTCGAAATGTCGCGGCAGAGGCAGGACAAGTCGATTCTGTCCATGCTGACGTCCACATGCCCGTTCTGCCAGGGACACGGCGTGGTGAAAAGCCCGATGGCCATATCCATCGAGGTGCAGCGCCAGCTGACGGCCCTCCTCAAGAAGGCCGCCGCCGCGGGCAAGCCTTTCGAGCCGAAGATCGTGATTGCGCCCCAGGTGATGCAGCGCCTGAGGACGGAGGACTCCGCGATTCTCGCGAAGCTCCAGAAAGATTTCGACACCAGGCTTACGTTCGTTTCAGAACTCCACCGCCATCCAGAATCATTCTCGATCCTGGACGCGGCAACATCGCAAGTCCTGTATTCGCAGACATGAAAACAAGAATAGCGATCCTTGCGGCGGCCGCTTCCGCCGCGATGTGCGCCGGAGCAGCCGGCAGGCTGTCGGGAAGACAGCTGAAAGTCTCGGCCGACAAGATGGCCGCGGACAACGCGACAGGAACGCTTGTCGCGACCGGAAACGTCGTGGCGACCCTGTCGCCGTTCAAGATGACGTCGTCGTACGTCGCGAAGAACGGCGACACGTACGAGTTCAGGCATCCGACGTGCGTGACGTCCTGCACGAACGATAACGGGCGCCTGCACTGGTCGATGACGGGCGATGTCAAACTCCGCGATCTCGGCGGCCACAAGGAGGTCGAGGCCAGAGATATGACGCTGAGGCTGTGGAACATCCCGGTGATGTACATCCCCTACTGGTGGCAGCCGCTGGACACCGACTGGGGCTGGCGCGTCGTTCCCGGCTACAGGAGCCGCTGGGGCGCTTACTTGCTGACCAAGTACGTCTACCGCATCGCAGGCGGATTCGAAGAGGGACGGTGGGGCCTTTCCGGCAACACCCGCTTCGACCTGCGCGCCAAGAACGGCGTGGCGCTCGGGCAGTCGCTCAGGTGGCAGCTCGGAGACTGGGGGCGCGGCAAGTTCAAGGTGTACCACGCATGGGACGAGGACGCCGACCGCTACGACAGGCACTGGAACAGCCGCCGGCGCTGGCACTACTCCAACTGGGGCAGCACCGTCCCCGACGAGCGCTACGGCCTTATGTTCGAGCATTCGCTCGAACCGACCGAGCGCGACAGGATCCGCGCGCGCGCCGCGTACTACAGCGACTCCCATTTCAGGAGCGATTTTCTCAAAGACGTCGCCATCGGCCTCGACAACCGCTACCTCCCGGCCGACCGCAACGAACTGGCGTGGGAGCATCTTGAAAACACGTTCGGCTTCGGCCTTTCAGTCGCCGGTCCGCTCAACGACTTCTACGGCGGCACGGCGCGTCTGCCCGAATTCCATCTGTCCGTCATGCCGCAGAAGATATGGACGCTTCCGGCGAACTACGAATCGTCCTCGCGCATCGGGTGGCTGAACCGCGAGTACGCGAAGCACGGGAAATCATCGACGGCCCTGCCGTACCGGTACGATCCCGGCCGCTGGGCGGACTATCAGGCGTTCCGCTTCGACACCTACCACCGCTTCACGACGCCGTTCAAGGTCGCCGATGTGCTGTCGGTCGTTCCCAGGATCGGGTTGAGGGGGACGTTCTGGTCCGATTCGGGAAGCGAAAACCTCGACGGCGTTTCGCGCGCCGGCCGGCAGGACGACCCCGTTTTGAGATCCATCGTCGAAGGAGGCGCGACGTTCGCCGCGAGAGGCGTCGCGGATTTCGATGGCAAGTGGCGCCACATCTTCGAGCCGTACGCGGACGTTCTTGCGCAGCAGGCTCAGTATTCCGGACTCAGGCGCGGCGCGCGGGGATATCTTTTCGACGGCGTGGACGGCAGCCAGGACTGGCTGGACCAGTTCGCAGGCGCCAGCCGCAATCTTCCTTATTCGTGGCACGGCGTAGTCCCGGGCGTCAGAAACGCATTCAGGAAGATCGACGAGACCGGCAGCTCCAAACCGTTCTTCGATCTGGATTTCTACGCGGCCGTGCAGTTCAACGACACCACCTACACGGACGGGGACCGCTTCCACCGCCTGTCGAGGAACCAGGAGAATCCGAACTACGGCAGATCGTCCAAGGCGACGGCCGCTCCGGGCGTCAGGGCGAAGTGGACGCCGAAGCGCGATTCCACGCTCGCGCTCAGAACGGAGTGGGACGGACAGAACGACAGGCTTGCGTACGCGAACGCATCGTGGCGCGAACAGGTCTCGAAAGGAATCGCCTTTACGTCGTCGTTCTCCGCGCGCGACCAGAGATGGTGGGATTTTTCGTCCACTCCGTACGATCCTTCGGTCGAGCGCAACGAGGATTTCAACTGGACCAGATTCACGTACGCCGGTCTCGGGCTCGAACACGAGATATGCGACACGTTCGCGTGGGGTCCGTACGTGCGCTGGGATCTCAGGGAGAACGAACTCGACGAGGCCGGCGCGTGGTTCGACATCAGGACGGACTGTCTCGGCCTCCGTTTTTCGTTCGCCTACGAAAACGACTACAGGCGCATAGACGGCTCGGAGCACAAGGACGACTGGCGCTTCAACGTAAGCGTGTATCTGAGGGCGTTCGGCCCTTCGGCAGGCACCCTGTTCGGGAAATAGCGGCATGAGGAAGGCGAAACAGAACGGCATCGAGCGTCTCGAGAAATACCTGGTCAAGGTGATTCTCGAGAAGGGCGCGGATCTCAACCAGAGCGGGGGGATGCGCGTTCTTCTCGCCTTCCTCAAGTTCCTGAGCTTTATATTCGCGGGGGTGGTGGCGGTCAGATACTTTTTCTACAGGACGGGCATCCTGCGCCGCTATCCGCTCGGCATCCAGGTGATTTCGATCGGCAATGTCACGGCGGGCGGAACGGGCAAGACGCCGGTGACGGAGATTTTCGCGAGGACGCTCGCGAAGGAAGGCCGCAAGGTCGCGATACTTTCGCGCGGGTACAGGCGCAAGGAGGCGCCATGGTGGCAGAGGATGTTCACGCAGGTCATCGAACAGCCGCTCGTGGTGTCGGACGGCAAGCGCGTCCTTCTCGATTCTTCCGTGGGCGGAGACGAGCCCTACATGCTGGCGTCCAACCTGCCGGGTGTCGCGGTGATAGTCGATCGAGACAGGGTGAAGGCCGGACGGTACGCGATCAAGCGTCTCGGATGCGATACAATCATACTTGACGACGGCTTCCAGTACCAGCGCCTCAAGCATTCCATCGAAGTGGTTCTCGTCGATTCCACGAACCCTTTCGGCAACGGAAACATGCTCCCGCGCGGAATCCTGCGCGAACCGGCGCGCCACCTGAAGCGCGCCGACATCATATTCCTGACCAAATGCAATTCGGACACTTCCGAGGTGACGCGCGAGATCCGCAGGTACAACACGACCGCCGAAATCGTCGAATGCCGCCACGCGCCGCGCCTTCTGCGCGACGTGTGGAGCCGGGAGGAACTCCCGCTCGACTGGCTGCGCGGGAAAACGGTATGCACGCTTTCCGGAATCGCGTCTCCGAAAGGCTTCGAGAATTCCCTGAGGGCCATGGGCGCGAAGGTCGTATGGTGCGAGCGCTACGCCGACCACCACCGTTACGATCCTTCCGAGATACTGTATGCGCTGAACAGGACGTCAGACATGGGCGCTGACGCGCTGGTGACGACGGAGAAGGACGCGGTAAGGTTCCCGCGCTTCGAAACGTCCCCGGTGAAATGCCTTTATCTTCGGATAGCCATAGACATCATCAAGGGCCGCGAGGACTTCGCGCACCTTGTGGGAAGAATATGTTTCAAGGAAAACGCAAAATGAGAGACTTCGCCGAAATTTTGTCATCTGTGCGCGGCAGGATAGACGCAGCATGCGCGAGGGCCGGTCGCAAACCGGGGGACGTGAAGATCGTGGCCGTGACCAAAACCCACGGCGCGGAGGTTGTGGAGGAAGCCTGGTCGAACGGTCTTGCGATCGTAGGCGAGAACAAGGTGCAGGAGGCGGCGTGGAAGAAGGGGATGTCCGTGTCCGGCCCCCAGTGGCATCTGATAGGACACCTCCAGGGCAACAAGGTGCGTCAGGCGCTCGGCCTTTTCGACATGATCCATTCTGTCGACTCGGCGAAACTGGCGGACAGGATCGAAGCCGTCGCGGAGGAGTGCGGATATTCCCCGCGCATTCTTCTCGAGGTGAACGTTTCCGGCGAGAAGTCCAAGAGCGGCCTCGCTCCTTCGGAGGTCGCTGCGGTGCTTGAGCATATCGCGGCCGGGTGTCCCAGAATCACGGTCGAAGGCCTGATGACCATGGCTCCGTTCTCGCCCAACCCCGAGGACGCAAGGCCCCATTTCCGCGCCTTGAGGGAATTGCGCGACCGTCTGGAATCGACGACGGGCGCAAGACTGCCGGAACTTTCGATGGGAATGAGCGGGGATTTCGAAGTTGCCGTGGAGGAGGGCGCGACGTTCGTCCGCCTGGGCACGGTTCTTTTCGGGGAGCGTCCAAAACTCAAAGCGGTGCGCGCATCGTCCGACGACGGCGGCGGGGCTCCGTCCGGCGGTCTCGATTCGTATTCGGGCGCAGGTCCGACGGTTCGCGTGCTGGATTGACGGCCGGGGGTGCGGCCGGCGTTCTGCGGCGCGCCTGCCCCTATGTCCGGTTCCGCCATGCGCGCGGAGAGAGACCGGTCTCTTTGCGGAATACGTTGGAAAGATAGGCGGTGTTGCAGAATCCGCATTCCTCCGCGATCTCCTGAATGGATTTCGACGGATCTTCCAGCAGATGCTTGACGCGCGAGATGCGGCGCGAATGGATTTCCGCGCCGACAGAATGGCCGAGTTTTTCGGCAAAAATCCGGTCCAGTTTGTGGCGGGTGACGCCCAGCGACGACGCGATCTCCGGCGTGCCGAACGACTTGCCGATGTTGCGGTATATGTAGACGAGCGCGGCTCGGACGTACGGATCGGAATGTGCGAGCGTGTCCGTCGAAGCGCGGGGCGTGAGGCCCGTCGGAGGAATCAGAACGGGTTCCGGCGGTTCCGGCTCTCCGTCCATCAGACGCTGCAGCAGGGCTGCGCCTTCGTATGCGCCGCGCGCGAGATCCTGGCGGACGCTGGAGATCGGTGTTGACTGGTTTTCGCAGAGGAACGGATCGTCTCCGATTCCCAGGACGGAAACTTCGTCGGGGACGTCGAATCCGAGTTCGCGCGCCGCGTAAACGACAAGCGCGGCGTCAGTGTCGCTGTGAGCGAGAATTCCTAGCGGCTTGGGGTGTTCTTTCAGTTTCCGCCGCAGATCGCGCTGTCCGAATCTGGGCGTTTTCGCTCCGAACACGCTGGAGAATCCTTGATAGCGGCGCCGGTGGACCTCCGACCATCTGGACGAAAACCACGCCACGTTTTCGAAACCGCGAACTTTGAAATGCTCTCCGCCCAGCCGGCCTATGGCGGTATGGTCGGATATCACGCGCGGCAGCCGCAGCCGTTCGCATTCCACCGTCAGATCGACGACCGGGATCCCTGCGCGCAGCAGCTTGCGCACGGCCGCGATACGCGGCGAATTCTTCCGCAGTGTAACGATGACGCCGTCGCCGCGCCAGTCGGAAACGCCTACGGCGAGTCTGTCGTCGAACATCAGATTCCAGCGGTGTTCGCGGGCGAATTGCGCAATCCCTTCGAGCCTCGGCAGGCTCACGGGTTCCATTATCACTAGTACGGATGGCGGTTTCATCACCTCTTATTATATCACTTGGCCCCGCGTAGATGCAACTGTTTCCTGTAATGTGCGAGAAGGTTGGGAACCGGCGGCTGCGCAGAGCGCGCAGCCTTGTTGCGCGCCCTGCGCAGGAAAAGCCTGCAACATGAAATGAGAATACTATGCGGAAAATCTTGACGGTGATGGATGATATTGGTGAAAAATGCAACTTTCCGCAGTCAAATTTACAAATGACAACATTGTTGCACTATGATATAATTGGTTCAGAAAAGCGGTCCGACCTTCAGACCGCGATTCCGCCGGTTTGTTTAAGAACCCCAAACAGGATGGATAGATATGAATACAATGCCGAAAATTGTCAAAGCGGCGCGGGGAGCGTTTCGCTTTATTGTCTTTAGAGAAATCATTGCGGTCGCAGTAATCACCGCCGCAGGCGCGGTTTCCGCCGAGGATGCGTATATCGAATCGGACGGAACGCAGTTCATGAACACGGGCTACTATCCAAGCGGGAAGACGAAAATCGAAGTGGATTTCCAGCTGACAAGCGTGGAAGTGACCGAGGACTGCGTCTTCGGCAACTACGGCGGGAACGACGACAATTTTACCGTCCTTCTCTACGCCAATCCCGCTAAGACGAATTTCCAGCTTGCCGGCAAGGATGGCACTTGGCAAGGCGTCAACACCAAAGTCGCCATCGACACGGCGCGTCACATGGTGGTCATCGACGTTCCGAAGAAGCAAGGGACTCTCTACGCGCCGGGCGGATTGGTGGAGGGAACGGTTGCATTCAATAACGAATGGACGTACAATAATACCGCAATATGGCCGATTGCCTTCTTCGCTTCTTGCGATCATGCTTCCGGCACTTCGGCGAGGCAGGGCGTCAAGGCGAAAATCTACGGTGCGAAAATCTGGGAAAGCGAAGATGGCGGTGCCTCCTACACGCTTGTCCATTCCTACATGCCCGTCGTGAAGGGCGGCATCGCGGGCTTTCTCGATTCCGTCACGGGCGACTTCCTCTACGACACGCGCACGACCGGCGCCGGTACGTTCGCGTACGGCGGCGACATCGAAACAATCGACGACGACCCTTACGTTGAATCGGACGGCACAAGCGCGATCAACCTCGGCGTCAGCGCCTCGCCTAAACTTAAGATTGCGCTTGACTACGCGCTTCTGGAGGGGAACGCGTTGCAGGACCGGCTCTTCGGACAGGATACGAAGGATAGCTTGCCTCGTTTTTCGGTTTACATCAACGTCAACGGAGACATCGCCCTCGCGGGTGGCACGGATACGAATTTCAACAACGTATCCACCGGCATTGCCACAAACACGGCGCGTCATACGGTTGTCATCGACAATGTCGCCCTCCGCAATGTTTACATGACCGGCGTGACGACAAACTGGTATGGCTACGGCGCGACGAAGGAAGATTGCACGAAATGCGCGACGCGTCCGCTCGCCCTCTTCGGCAACACGAACGCGGATGACGGCTCCGCGTTCAAGCAGTGCACGAAGATGAAGGTCTATGGCCTCAAGATATGGGCCGGTGGCGAGTTGATCCGCAATCTCGCACCGCGTTGCATCGACGGCGTTGCAGGTTTCGAAGATGTGGAAGGCGGCGGATTCTACACCTGCGATGGTTTGGTCGCGAGCGAAAATACGGCCAAAGAGATGACAGGCCCTGCGTACATTGAGTCAGATGGCACGACATACAGCATTTTGGATACTCGCTATTTCCCGAACTACAAGACCAAGGTTGAGGTGGATTTCCAGATGGTTTCGGTGCAGAGCGGAGTGGTTCCGTTCGGTGAATACGGTGCGCCAGGTTTTACCATGTTCCTGTTTTGCAATACCGAGACACCTGTGAAGTTTCGTCCGCAGGCGCAGGACGCTACATATAAGTCTGGCATAGACACGCCTAAGCTTACATGCGATGTTGCGCGCCACAAGCTCGTGATGGACGTGCCTGCCCGTAATATCGAAATGCAAAGGCCTGGCGGTGCGGTGGAAGTGAAAGGCAGAATGCCCGACAGCGAGACCTATACAGGCACGTCATCTTGGCCGCTTACACTTTTCGGCTCTGCCAACCATGCATATGGAACGACGCAGAAGAATGCCAAGGCTCGCATCTACGACGTGAAGATATGGGAGTCTGACGATAACGGCAAGACATATACCCTCCGCCGCCATTTCAAGCCGGCGTTACAGGGCGGAATTGCGGGTTTCTACGAGGAAATCACCGGCAAGTTCAATTCCGGAGAAGGGTTCAAGGCTGGTGGCAAGATCGATGAATGTGACGAGATGTATATCGAGAACAACACAAGTTCGAAGGGCTCGTTCGACACAGGCCTAAAGGTAACAGGCAAAACGAAGATTGTCTGTGACTTTATGCCGCTCATCGTCAAAAATCAGATGTTCCCGTTCGAGGCCGGCGATTCGGTGACCGCGACAAACGATCAGAAACGCATGTTTATGCGCACGTATGGGAGCGGAAGCGGAAAGTATGCCTATGCCTGCGGCGGTCAACTATGGAAAGGGAGCAGTATTGCGTTCAGACAGCACATTAGGCGTGAACTGACTCTTGACGCGAAGAACAACAAGTTCGTCATCGGCTCACCCTATGACAATGCGGTGCAGACGATGACGATTGCCGCGTTTGACTGTCCTAATGAGTCCAGCAACACGCTCAAGATTTTCAGCAACGGCACCGCCAACGGCAATTATCTGCAAGGGCGTCTCTATAGCTTCAAGGTGTATGAAGACGATGCTCTTGTCGGTGATTATGTGCCGATCTGCCAAGGCGGAAAGTACGGTCTCGTTGACAAGGTGAGCGGCAAGGTTCTGACGAAGGCGTCAGGTTCGGTTGCGTTTGCGGGACTTACCAGCAACAACGCATTGAACGAAGCCTTCTTTGAAGCGCCGATGCGTGCCGAAGACGCCTACATCGAGTCGGACGGAACGCAGGGCATTGATATGAGCTACTTCACAACGCCGCAGACGCGTTACGAGATCGACTACCAGATGACGGCGATTCGCGGGCAGAACCGCCCGTTCGGCGCGGCCGCCGGCGACTTGAGCGCCGAACTCTACATTCAAGGTGAAGAGGTCGGCTCTGGAAATGTCGCCTTTGGCGTTGGCAACACGTGGAAAGGACAGACGACTGGCGTCGCGTCTGATTTAAACCGCCATGTCGCCGTTCTCGACCTTGCAAACCGCGAGTGCGGATATTCCGGGAAGGGGATGTTCGCTTTCAGCAGCGACACCATTTGCAACAGGAACTCTTCACTCGTGATGTCCCTCTTCACGAAGGGCGAGGGCGCGACGTTTGGCGGCGGCGAGAAGAAGCACCGCACGGCGATGAAGCTCTACGCCTTCCGTATTTACGAGGCGGGCAAACTGGTGCACGAGTGGCTGCCTTACAAGAATGGCGATGTCGTCGGCATCTACGACACGATGACTGGCGAGGTGAAGACGAATGATATTGCAGACGGCAATGCGTTCACCTACGGTGGCGGACCCGGCTACGGCAAGTTCGCGGGCGTGAAGACTGTGCTGACGACTGATCCCGTGGATACGGCGGTCAAGGCGAGGAAGAGTGCGACATTGACTGCGTTCGCGCCCGGTGCGGTGCGCTACATCTGGACCAGGAACGGCGAAGTCATTGACGGCAAGGAGGGCGAGACACTCACGATCGAGTGGCAAAGTCCGAAATCGGCGGGCGGGCCTGTCGTCTACGCTGTAACGCCAGTCTTCAGCAAGAAAGGCGCGGAGGTGCTTGGCGAAGAAGCTACGGCCGAGGTGACGATGACACCGCTTGGAACGATGGTGATACTAAGGTGACGCCTGTATGCACGTGACGCGCAGGGATTTCGCGAAAGGATTGTTTGCTGCGGCAGGGCTGGCGGCTGCAGCGACGCCGCGCCGGCTGTTCGCCGCTGCGCCTGCGGATTTCGACGAGACGTTCGCCGTATTCCTTTCCGACGTTCATGTCAACGGTCTTGACAACGACCCGGGAAACGGCAAGCCGTTCAAAACCACCATGCGGCACTGGCTGAAAGAGAATGTCGCGGAAATATTGCGCATGGAGCCGTTGCCGCGCCATGTGTTCATTTTCGGCGACCTCGCGCATCTGCAGGGGCGACTGGTCGACTACAAACGGTCGTATCCAGATTTGAGGCTGCTGATCGACGCCGGGATCAAATTGACCATCGGTATGGGCAACCACGACCATCGCAAGGCGTTTCTGGAAGTCTGGCCCGAATACGAACAGCGCACGCTCGTCCCCGGCGCGATCCATACCGTCACGTCTTTGCCGGATTACGATCTGGTCATGCTCGACTCGCTGAACGAAAAGGACGAAGTCGACGCGTGGAATCCTACGGCCGGGGCGCTTTCCAAGGCATCGCAAGAATGGGTGCTTTCGGAATTGCCGAAATGGCCGCGCCCTTTCTTCATAGGAGCGCACCATCCAATCTACGAATTGAAATTCGGCGCGGACGGGAAAAAACGTTTGCATGATTACATCGTGAAATTCCCGAATTGCCGCGGCTACATACACGGCCACGACCACATCTGGAAAACGAATGTCGCCAACTGGCGCGAACCCAAGACCGTGCCGTGGCTGACACTGCCGTCCAACGGATGTTGGGGCGACATCGGATATGTCACGATGCGCGTGGCCGCCGGCAATTGGCACGGCCGCAAAGTCGCCCAGGCGAAGTTCGTGCAAAAAGATTTCTTCCTCGGCAATCCCGTCGCGCCGGAAAAGCGCAATCCCGTCTGGGACGCCCGCCTCGAAGACGTGAAAGGGGCGAAATGCACGTTTGTGCTGTAGCGATGAAAAAACATGCTCTTTCGCTCATGGCCGCCGTGGCGGTCTGCGCTGGACTCGCCGATACGGCGCAGCTCCGCATTTTGTGGGGTGACACGAAGAAGCCGTCACGCACGGAGTCAAGATCCATAGATATGGTGCGTACGGACGCCGCCGACTTCCGTGTGACCGTGCCGAAGGGCGAGATTCCCTCCGATGCGACGTGCGTGGAGATCGTTCCGCCGTTCATGAAAGCCCGCAAGGACACTGACGGCTACTGGCTGGAAGGACGCGGCAACTACGGGTTTTTCGACAAGGCGTCCGGGAGTGTAATAGCCGCGCGCCAGGTGATGCCGATCTATGCCATGAAGAAAGGCGGCACGATGTGGTATGCACACGTGAAGACATGGCGCTTCAACTACGATTTCGTGACGATGGCCAAGGATGGCGAATATGAGACATATGCGCGGTTCCGGTGCGATGAGGTGCGCAGATTCTTCCGAAACTACTATGATGACATTGTGATAGACTTCCACCGTCTGGATGGCGCGGAGGCGGATTACAACGGCGTTGCCCGCGCATACAGGAAATACCAGCTTGATCATGGGGCGGTGCGCACGATAAAGGACAGGCTCAATCCCGAGCTTGACTACCTGTGCGACGCGATCGTCGTGCGTATCCAAACCCATGCGGCGAAACCGATTCCTGACAAGGAGACGTTCTACAAGGTCGGCGAAGAGCCGCCGATAGCGGTGCACATGCCATTTGGCGTGACGGAGGAGTTCCTTCAGGCGCTGAAGGATACGGGCATTGACAAGCTTTCGATCTGTTCGGCGGGTTGGCAGGACGGCGGCTATGACGGGCGCGTTCCGGGACATTTCCCCGTCGGTGCCGAGGCCGGCGGAGAGGAGGCGTACAGGCGGCTGATCGAAAGGGCCAAGGCTCTTGGTTTTCAGTTTGCTCTTCATGCCACAAACACGGATGGTTACATGTGTTCCCGCAAATGGGACGAGGATTGGGTATGCAAGTTCGCGGATGGTTCGTTCTGCAAGGGCGGACTTTGGGCTGGCGGTCAATGCTATTGGGTGTGCCAGCGGTGCGCATGGGAAAGGTGGCTGCCCGACGAGATGCGCAAGATGGCCGCACTTGGCATCAGGGGGCCGCACTACATTGATGTGTATTCGGCGACATATCCGATCCCATGCGGCGATCCGAAGCATCTCTGCACGCCAGAAAGGACGGCGGAGCTGCAGAACCGAATCCTTGCCTACGGCAGGGAACTCATGGGCGGGGCGGCGAGCGAGGCCGGTTTTGACCATGTGGCGGGAAACATCGACTATATCAACTATGTCGGGCGTGACATCCAGAATCTGCTGAAAGGCAAGGCAAGTCCGCTTGTCAAGGGCGTGTTTCCGCTGTGGGAGCTTGTCTATCATGGCATCATTCTCTACAATTCAGACAGGGCCACCCAGAACCACACGCGAGGCAAGTGCCTCTACAAGCTTGAGAAAAGCGGAGACCCCCGCTGGATGGAAGGCGATGGCGTGGAGGATCCGTACGTCGCGCTGAAGATCATCGAGTTTGGCGGACGTCCGATATTCTATACGTACAAGTTCGCGGACGTGCCGCGCATCAAAAAGGCATGGAACGAGTTCGTCCCGGTGCGCCATCTTCAGCGTGAACTGATGGCTTCGCACCGTCAAATTGCGCAGGACGTTTTTGAGACGTACTATGCCGATGGTTCGCGGACGGTCTGCAACTATCGTGCGGAGCCGTTCGCCATTTGCGGAGAGACGGTCCCTGCGATGGGGTATCTCCTGTTTGGCCCGCACGGCGAGTTGCGGCACATGGAATCGTTCGCCGAGAAGATGAACGCTTCGTTCGACGGCAGGAACGCCCTTAAAGGCATACGCATCGACAAGACCATGTTTGCGACCGGTGGCGGTGACTTGTGGATGGCCACGTTTGCGCAGGACGGGAACCTGACGAATCGCGTGAAGGTTGCTGCGCACGACGCCGCATCCGTGGAGCAGCGCGAGACGGACGAAGGGATTACATTGACCTGGCGCGACATACCGCTCGGCGGAGAACGCGGCGTTCTGGATGCGAAGGTCGCGATTGAAAAACGACCAGACGGTTCGCAGGCGTGGCGGCTCGTCTTCGACAACAGGTCGCAGGACTGGAAACTTTTCTCGACCGATTTCCCTCGTCTCAACCGCGTGACGCGCAATGGCGAGGGCGATGCGATGTTGCCGGATTGCGACCACGGCGCGCGGCTCTTCAAAAAGCGCACAGCCAAGCCGAAGCCCGTCCGCCGCGACTATCTCGGACACGCGCCGATGGTCAGCGCGTTTTTCATCGGCGAAGACGGGCTTTACATCGCCGCCGAAGACCCCGAGGCGAGAATCAAGAGTTTCATAATCGAAGGCGAGCAGAACGTCCGCTTCGAGACGCCGGCGGAACTTGGCGCCGATGGGCCGCGCCATCCTGTCGTGCTTGCGCCGCTGAAGGGCGACTGGTGGGCGGCTGCGCGCCGCTACCGCGATTTTGCGCTCAGGCAGAAATGGGCGGCAAAGGGGCCCGTAAAAGACATCCCGTCCTATCCGCGGCGCATCTGCGAAATCCCGCTTTGGATCAACATCCACGGCGGGCCGGACGTCGCGTCGAACGTCCTGGCGAAGGCGAAGGCTCTTTTCCCCGAATGGACGACGGGGCTTCACTGGCATCTGTGGCAGCATTCCGGCCACGACGTGAACTACCCGGAATATTTTCCGGAACAGCCGGGCGTGAAAGAGTGCATCGCGTTTTGCGAGTCGATCGGACAGGAACCGATGCCCTACACGAACGGACGGCTCTGGACGGCGACGACGAGCGGATTCCTCATGGCTGAACCGTATTCCGTCAAGCGCGCCGACGGTTCGGACTATATCGAAAAGTATGCGCCGTGGACGCCGCCCATGGCCGTGATGTGCCCGTCATGTCCCGAGTGGTGCCGCGTCATGCGGAATTTCACCGGGCGCATACTGGACGACCTTGGCGCGAAGTCGATCTTCATCGACCAGATCGGCGCGGCGGAAGGCTGCGCATGCTACGACCCGTCTCACGGCCACCCGGTCGGCGGCGGCGCGTGGTGGTACGACGGCTATGAAAAGACGCTGGAGCCGATCCGCTGCGCATATAACACAAAGGGCGCGTTCGTCACCACCGAAGGCGCGGGCGAAGCGTACATCGGCATGGTGGACGGTTTTCTCCAGGTCGTTCGCAGGACGCCGGAAGACGTGCCGTTCCACAATGCCGTCTACTCCGGCTACACGACATATTTCTGCAGTCCGGAAAACAACGACGACGCCCCCGCCGCGTTCCGCGCGCTCCAGACGCGCGAACTCCTTTGGGGAAATTCGCTCGGCTGGTTCCTTCAGGATATTCTCGATCGCCCGGACAAGTGTGAAATCCTGCGCGAATTGTGCGCGTTCAGGCAGAAGAACCTGGACGCTCTGGCATACGGGAATCTGCTCGACGAATTGCGTTTCGCCGGTTCTATCGGCACTTCGACCTACGAGTGGCTGGGGCGGAGGCCGCACTTCCGCCTTTTCGACAAGACGTTCAAATTGCCGCCAGGCAAATTCGCGGCGATGGCGGACGTGATTGGCAACTGGTGGCGGACGGCAGACGGCGAAATCGTTCTCCTCGCGGCCAACCTGACGGACAAGAGTCAGAATGTCGAATGCCGCGTGTTCGGCACAGGCGAAACCATGCGGCTGTCGCTTGCGCCGCACGAACTCGTTCGCGTGGCGCGTGGTGCAGGGAGCCAGGTTCGATTCAGGGAGGAAAGCAGGTGACACGGCGAGAGGCGAGTGGCAGGCAAGGCGGCTCGGCTTCTGGGTGAAGCAGCCGGAGGCGCCTGCAGAAAGACATGACATATGATCCAAAAGCGAAAGGAGAAACCGAAAATGAAGAGACTGATGGTTGCCGCGGCGGCGGGTGTGCTTGCGGCGTGGCTGGGGCGTGCCGAGTTGGCCGGCGCTGCGTGGGAGAAGGACGGGCGCGTGGAATTCCGCGAGTGCCCGAAGTGCGACAAGCGCATCCGCATCGACCTTGGCGCGGGCAAGGCGTATGTGAACCTGGCGAGGCTTGAGGGTGCCTGCCGCGAGGCGATGGCGGCACGCGCGGCGCGCCTTCTCGACGCGGCGAGGATTGCGCCCGCGAAAGACCCGAAGATACGTCCGCTCATGGGCTGGTCCAGCTGGAACACGTTCGGCGTCGATATTTCGGAGGACATCATACTCGACACGGCGCGCGCGATGGCGACGAACGGGCTCAAGGCCGCGGGCTACACATACGTGAACATCGACGACGGCTTCTTCTGGGGCCATGGCGAGGACGGCGTTCTGCGCTTCCATCCGAAGCGATTCCCGAACGGCATGAAGCCTGTTGTCGACGGCATCCACGCTCTGGGGCTCAAGGCGGGCATCTACTCCGACGCGGGCGCCGACACGTGCGGCAGCATGTGGGGCGGAAGCGGCTCGGGCGGCAAGGACAGCGGCGGCGTCGGCGGAGGACTCTACGGGCACGATGCGGCGGACTGCAAGCTCCACTTCAACGATCTAGGCTTCGATTTCATCAAGGTGGACTATTGCGGCGGCAAGCGGCTGAAGCTAGACGAAAAGGCGCGCTATACCGAAATCGCCAACGCGATAAAGGCCACGGGTCGGACGGACGTGCGGTTCAACATCTGCCGCTGGGCGTTCCCCGGCGCGTGGGCGGCAGATATCGCCGAATCATGGCGGACGACCAAGGACATCCGTGCGAACTGGAAGTCGGTCAAGGATCTGATCGCCGAAAACCTCTATCTGAGCGCCTACGCCAAGCCCGGACATTACAACGACATGGACATGCTGGAGGTCGGCCAGCTTGCGGGCCGCATGAAGACGGTCTTCGGCAAGCACGGCGACACGGGGCTTACGGAGGACGAGGAGACGACCCACTTCGGCATGTGGTGCATGCTGTCTTCTCCGCTCCTGATCGGGTGCGACGTGCGCGATATTCCCGATGGTACGATGAAGCTCATAACGAATCCATATCTTCTCGCCGTCAACCAGAACGACCTCGGCTGCCAGGCCTATGTCGCGAGGCGGGAAGGCGATGCGTACATTCTGGTCAAGGACGCCGGCGCGCGCTTCGGCACTTCGCGGTACGTCGCGCTCTACAACGGATCCGACGCCGGGCATGAATTCACGGTGCGCGCCGGGGAGCTCGACCTCGGCGGAACGGTCGAAGCATTCGATCTGGTGGAGATGGCGGACGTCGGCAAGTTCGAAAACAGCGTTTCAGTCACGGTCGCCCCGCACTGCTCGAAGTTCTACCGCTTCGACGCCGCGCGCCGTCTGCCGCGCGTCGTCTACGAGGCGGAAAGCGCGTTTCTTTCCGACTATCAGGAGCTGAGCGACGGCGCGAAGTCGGGCACGGCGTTTCCTGCGCAGCGCGAGGGGGCGTCCGGCGGCGTTCTTGTGCGCTACCTCGGCAATCGTGCCACGAACGACCTTGTGTGGCGCGAGGTGAAGGTCGACGCCGCGGGCGACTATGTTCTTACGTTCCACTACGCGGCGGAAGACGACCGCGCGTTCGACCTGTCGATCGACGGAGGCGAAGGAGTTCGCATCGCGGCGCCGGCGGCGAATGGCGGCGCAATAGCCGCGGTCGCGACGCGCGCCAGGCTCGGCAGCGGCGTGCACACGATACGCATTTCCAACGCGACGGCATGGACGCCTGACATCGACCGCATGACCGTCGTTCCGGCCTTGGCTGATTCTGCAAGCTGCGGCAAGTGAAATTGCAAGTCGCCAAGGGTTGATTGAGAGGGCTCGTTTAGAGTGCAATAGCGGAACAACCGTCGTTGGGCAATGTCGGCGCAAACGTAAATCCCGGCCGGTCAGCGGCGCCAGAGACCGAGACGCAGATAAGGAAGAATGTCCTTTTCGAGAGTTGTATCAAGATCGAAGAGAGCTTGACCGGCCATACCGTACTTGCGCGTCCGGCGTATCTGGTTCATCACCTGCATGGCGTCGAGCCGCGATTCGTTCGCCGTGACGCCTATGCCTACGATGGTTTTCGCGGCGTGCGTCCTGAGCGCGGCGTGCTGGGCGAGGAAGGAATCGAATTTCTTGAAATCCTCCGTATAGTCCATCGGCACCACGAAATCGACAATGTTCGATCCGAGCCATCCGACCCAGTCCTGTCCGACCGAATCTATGCACGCTGGATATTTGCCGAGAACCGCGACGGTGAAGCGGGCCGGACGCAAGACGTGGAGTTTCGCCTCCGCGACGAATTTTGAAATCGTCTGGACCGCGTCGGGGGGGCGGACGGATTTTTCGTACCAGCGCACGAAATCGAGATGGATTCCGTCCACCTTGTATTTGGCCTGCAGTTCGTCTATCGCGCTGAGAAGGTACTTGCGCAGTTTAGCGTTGGACGGATCGAGGTATTCCGTGAGCGTGCCGTCTTTCGCTTTCAGCCGCCAGCCTTTTTTTTCGAAATCCTTCAATCTTGATGCCGTGG
This sequence comes from Verrucomicrobia bacterium UBA3841, assembly GCA_002392765.1. Classification (GTDB taxonomy): domain Bacteria; phylum Verrucomicrobiota; class Kiritimatiellia; order RFP12; family UBA1067; genus UBA1067. Next base: position 37,971 of record DGHT01000066.1, read on the forward strand.
ATCTCGTGGCGTTGAAGCAAAGTATCCACGCGTGCACGCGGATTCCGCTTCCTTTAGCCGCCGATAGACAGGCGGCCAGCTGGTCGCCTTCCTGTTCGTACGTCTTGGAGCGCGGCAGCACGTCCGAAGGATAGTGGGCGAATCCGGCTCCTGCCACGTTCACAAAAAGGTCTGTCACGCCGTTTGCCTTGAGTATCCTCATGGTTTTCGGCCAGTCTCCGGGATAGAGCCCGCATCCCGAGTGGTCCCATACGGCGTGGATTTCATCCGTCTTCGGAGATTGTGCGGCGGCATACCGCCGGGTGGTCTCGATTTCCTCCGCGCGTTCTTTTTTGAATTTGGCGTAGCTCCACAGCCCCGGCGCGGCATCGCCTGCGATGGCGGCCAGAAGTCTGGCCTTGAGCCTCTCGTCCCCGTCCGCCAGCAGCACATGCGTCATCCAATATCCGGCCTTCGACGATATCCAGGCTGCGTCGCCGGTGGATGCGCCTTTGCGGTCTTTCCATACGGCCATCGTCCTTGACTTGCCGGGAATGCTCTGCGCCCTCTGCAAGACGGTGGAAGTCTGCAGTATCGACGCGGGCGCGCCGTCCGGAGCGCCCGGAAGGAAGTCCATTCTGCTCCACCTTCCCGGATATGATGCCGCGGCGTAGCCCAAGGTTCGCACTCCCATGAGCGAGGCGAGCCGCGGAGACGAAGAGTAGAACACTACAAGTTTCCCGCCTCGGGAAACGAAAGAAGTCAATGCTGACATTTCCGCGTCGGCAGGATTGTCGAATCCGACCAGAAACGCTATCTTGGCTTTGGCGAGCGAGGCGGACATCGTGGACGGCGTGTCCAGGGAAGATTCGAGTCCGTGCATCTCCAGCCATCTTCCGATATGCTTCCCGAGGGATGTGTAGTAACCGGGGTCGTGCGCCACGACAGCAATGTCCTTCGCCGCGGTCGCAAACGGTGCGGCGAGCGATAAAACCGACAGGAAAAACCTTTTCATCGTCTCCCGGCCTTTCTCGTGGCTTCGAGAGCCTCCGCCTTGCGCCATCTTTCGATTTTCGCGTGATCGCCGGACAGCAGGACCTCCGGCACCTTCATTCCGCGGAATTCCGGTGGATGGGTATACTGGGGATGCTCCAGAAGCCCCGACGCCCCGAAACTTTCGTCGGCGATCGCCGCCATCCCCCCGCCTATAGCGGAAGGGAGCAGCCTGACGGTAGCGTCCACCATTGCCGCCGCGGCCAGTTCGCCGCCGGTCATCACGAAATCGCCGATGGAAACGAGGTCGGTCGCGAGAGTCTCGATCCGCTTGTCGAATCCTTCGTAGTGTCCGCACATGAACACAAGGTGCTCTTCCTTTGAAAATTCCGCGGCCATACGCTGGTCGAAACGGACTCCCGCAGGCGATGTCATGACGATGCGAGAACGTTTGCCGCCGTTTTCGGACAAAACGCTCTCGACGGCCTCGAACCACGGTGGGCACGCCATCAGCATGCCCGGACCGCCGCCGTAAGGTTTGTCGTCCACCTTGCGGTGTTTGTCGTGGGTGTAATCCCTCAAATCCCGCATCCGGATCCTGCAAAGGCCTTTCTTGACGGCCCGCGCGACTATGCTTTCCTCCAGAAATCCTCTGAACATTCCGGGATGGACGGATATGATGTCGATTTCAAGCATTTTCCGTGTATATCCTTTCGGCTTCGCGGACGATCTTCCGCGCTATTGCAAGCTTGTCCATGACCGGCAGACGGACCGTTTCACCGTTTTTTTTGATGAAAACGACCTTGTTCGTTGCGACGGCGAACCCTGCGCCTTTTTCGCAGACGTCGTTCGCGACTATCATGTCCAGACGTTTTTCTCTGAGTTTGCGCGCCGCTTCGTGCGCAGGGTCGCCTGTTTCTGCCGCGAATCCGATTTTCACCCTCGATCGCACGCTCTTCAGGATGTCTGGATTTCTCGTCAGTCTTAACGTGCCGTCCATTTCGCTTTTTTTGAGTTTGGATCCGGCCCGGGATGACGGACGCCAGTCCGCGACAGCCGCGCTTGCGACGAAAACGCAATCGGGCGCGACCGCCTTGCGCACCGCCCGGTACATGTCAAGCGCGCTCACCGCGTCGACGCGTTCCACGCCGGACGGAGTCCGCAGCGACACGGGGCCGGAAACGAGTATGACGCGATGGCCGCGGTCGCGCGCGGCGCGTGCGATCGCAAATCCCATCCGTCCGGTCGACGGATTAGACAGAAACCTCACCGGGTCGAGAAACTCTCTGGTGGGTCCGGCTGTAATTACGAATGTCAAGGCTCTTCTTTCTCCACTGATTTTCGGGATGATTTATCGGCATCAAGTATTTTACACTATTCCGGCATATAAAGTCAATCCTGTAAATCTCGTCCAAAAAAATTGTGAAGAGGGAAGATGAATTGTGGAATATCCAAAGTGGACAAGTACGATAGAGGCGATCAAGCGACGGGCGGCGGAGAAGAAGGCCGGCGGCGGTCAGATGGGGGTTTTGCGTTTCGAGCCGGGAATGTCGCGCACGAATCGCGGCAACGAAAGCCCTCCGATCCGTTCTGCGCATCCGTTTTCGATTTGCCGCGCCGTTTCCAGCGGAACCATGAACCGTTCCGTTCCAGCAACCGGATCGCACATGAACACGTAGTACGGGCGTATGCGCGCGGCGGACAGCGCCCGCAAAAGTTTCAGCATTTCCTCCGTCGAGTCGTTCACGCCTTTGAGAAGGACGGTCTGGCAGGAGACCGGGATGCCGGCGTTTACTAGAAGAGCCGCCGCTTTTTTCGCCTCGTCCGTCACCTCGTCGGCGCAGTTGAACTGAGTATTCACCCATACTTTGCCGCTTTTCGCGAGGATTGAGACGAGACCGGGCGTAATGCGCCCGGGATTCGCGGCAAGCGCTCTCGTGCACACCCGGACGATGTCGATCTGATCAAGCGCCGCGAACGCGCCGACGAATTTTCCGACGCGCCCGTCGTCGAGCGTCAGGATGTCTCCGCCGGAGAGCAGGACGTCCCGGATTTCCGGGTGCGCTTTCGCGTATTCTGCCGCTTCGCGGATTTCCGCGTCCGTCTCCGCGGCTTTTTCTTTCGCGAGTATGTTGCGCCGCGTGCAGTGGCGGCAGTTCATGAAGCATTTTTTCGCGGTCGTGACGAGCATCCGGTCCGGGAACCTCTGGTGGACGAAGGGCGGCGCGCCGTCTGTCCGGAGTTCGCCGAACGGATCTTCCTGAAAGGCGGAACCGGATCCGGCCGCCGCGCCGCCGGCGCCGGGCGGATCGTATACCTGCAGGGCGAAGCGCGGCGATTTTTCGGCAAGCCTCGCCGCGTACGGGCAGGCGAACTCGGGAAAGTCATTCTTCATTGAAAAGCGATGCCGGGATGAAACAGAAAGCGAGAGCGTGTTCGCGCATTATTCTGGTGGATACCGTTATGTCGCGCCCCCTGAAATTCTTGAACACTTCGACCCACGCGCCCGTGAGTCTCATCGTCACCGTGCCGGACGACGCCTGGTAGCCCGATACGACCATTTCCTTCGGCGAATATCTTATGCCCGTGCCGAGAGCTTTCGAGACGGCTTCCTTCGCGCACCAGAATCTGATTATCGTCGTCGACGCGTTCGCGCCGCCGGTGGCGAGCTGCAGCTCTTCGCGGGAAAACACGCCGAACGTGAATTCCTCGGAAAGATTGCGCGATGCGGATTCGACGTCCACGCCCGTTTTCGCGTTCGCCGCCGCGAGCGCCACCACGAACTGCGACGTGTGGGCTATGGCGACGTCGAGGCGCGACGTCAGATTGTCGCCCCACGCGCCTATGGCCTGCGGCTTGCCGTTTTCGTTCGGCCATATCTGGACGTCGGCGTAGCTCCATCTGGCCTGGTGGAAATCTTTCAGATACCGCCGCACCGCCTCCTTCACCGCTATGCGCCCGAAAAGCCATTCCGTCCTCCGCGCGGCCGAGCCTTTCATTTCCGCGAATTCCTTGCGCTCGGCGGAGTTGAGCACGATGTTGCTGACGATCTGGAGCCACATCTCCTCGTTGCGTTCGAACATCCGGTACGGAACGTCCGTGATGAACGCCGATGCGACGTCCGTGCCCGGATCTCCGTACGTCTCTGGAAGCAGCGATTCCGTTATGAAACTCGTCGCCGGCTGGAGCACCATGCCGCAAAGCGATTTCGGCACGCGCTCGGTGAGTTCCTCCCAGCCGTATATCTCCATCGCCGAGTTGCCGTCCCCCGTGGTCGCGATTATGTCGCACAGGTGCGAGCGCGGCGTGACGCCCGTAAGACGCAGGTAGCAGTTCAGTCTCGCGCCTTCCAGCGGCGCCGGACCCCTTATTTCCAGTTTCCTGAACCTGAACGGGAACGAAAACGCGCCGGAGAATTTTTCGTGGCAGCGCCAGAGCTGGAAGCCGCTCGCGATCATCTGGAGGAGAAGGGGGTTTACGGACCAGACCGGCATTCTGGTGAACGATACGTTGCCCGCCTGCGGCGGGACCTCGACTTCGTAGTTAAGTCCGCTTTCCGCCCAGCTGTCGGCGAATGTTATCCCCCGCAGCCGTTTGCCGAAACCCAGCATCTGCGGGTAGATGTCCCGCCCCGACCAGTGGACGGTCCTGGGATGCACGAGCGGGTCTACGGAGACGGGGACGGGGTCTAGGGACTTCGGAGCCATCACGACCGTCGCCTCCATCACCGGCCACGTGAACTGGGAGTCTGCCGAATCGGACCTGATCTGCACTTTGACGGCGGCGGTGGCCGGGTCGTTGGGCGATATCCTTTCGGATTTGGCGGAAATTTTCAATTCGCCTTTTACGAACGGAACTCTTCTGCGGCAGGTGAAATCCTCGATTCTGACGAGTTTCCAGTTCGGGACCACCCTCTGCGCCGTTTCCGCCATGATTTCGACTGCCACGGGAATGGGCAGCATTATAAGACCCCGCAGGTTGGGGTCGGAATACGAAAGCTGGCTGGAGCCGTAGGCGAAGTCGGCTATGAACGGCGCGCTCGACAGTCTGTACGTCTTGGCGAACGAGTAGCTTACGCCCGGCACCGAATCCGTCGGCGGCGCGTCGGAAATCAGCGGCTCCGTCGCGCCGGCCTCGTACTGGAGGCGGTTCGCCTCGTTGCGCGCCTTCGCCGCCGCCCGCGCCTGCGCGCGCGTCCCGTGCTGCTTCGGTTCGTTGAGGAATGTTTCGGCCCCGCCGATTTCCCCCAGCAGCGTCAGTTTCGGGAAGGCGCGCGAGAGCCGTTTTTCCGCGACGGTGCGGAATTCCATCGAAAGGGTCGCCGAGAAGTCGAGCTTCTTCGCGCCGCGGCGCCTGAAAAACTCCGATATGTCCATGTCCGCGCCGACCGCCGCAAGCTGCGCAAGCGCGTGCTGCAGCTGGAGCATCGCCCTGCGGTGGATCGAGTTCATCGCTATGGCGGCGAAGGGCAGGTTCAGCTGCGAGAGCGTTTCGTCGATCGCGCTTGTCATCAGTCCGCGCGGACCGACCTCGAGGAATACGCGGTAGCCGTCTTCGTACATCTTGCGCACCGTGCCGGCGAAAAGGACCGGCTTCGCCCACCGTTCGGCGATGTCGTTTCTCTGCGCGCGCGGTTTTTCGGGAAGCCTGCCGGCGATCGCGCACGAGTAGACGTCGCACACGGGGCGGCTTTTCATCAGCGACGCGGCGAATTTCTTTATGACCGGGACGATGGAAGAGCACCTTGGCGTGTTGAACGGTCTGTCCAGATCCAGTTTGATGTATCTTATCCCGGAGTTGGCGAACGCCTTGATGGCGGTTTCCTCCACGGCCGGATCGATGGCCAGGGTTTTCATGCGCGGCGAGAGGTCGGCAACGAGGTGCCACGAGTCTCTGGGCAGGGTGGAAAGCGCCGCGTGGATGTCGTCGTCGCCTCTCGTCAGAATCGAAAGAACGGATGTTTTGGGAAGGCCCTCGTGATCGACCGCCTTGCTGATGATCTTGTAAATCTGCCTGAGAATGTCGACGCGCCCGTTTCTCGCGGTGTTCTGTCCTGCCGCTCCGGACTTCAGCATCGCGGCGAGGTCTCCGCCGCCGCATCCGACGATCCCGTCGGGTTTGATCCCGGCCGCCGCGAGAAGCCTCGACATCGCCGCGCAGCCCGCGTAGTTGGATACGAACGCCTGGGAATACGCTCCGGAACTGAAGATGTCGGCATCGTGTCTGTAGTACGGGGCGGGGGGGAAGATGAAGTTCGACGGAGTGAAGTCCGTTTCGCCGGACAGCGCTTCGTCGAGTTCGTCGAAAGGAGCCCGGCATTCGGGATGCTCGACCACGAGGTCGCGCATCATGTCGGGATAGAACGACATGACTCCGGGGAATACAAACGCCAGTTTCCCTCCTTCGCCGAGCAGTTTCTCCTTGAAGAAATACGTGCCGCTCTTGTCTTTCAGCCTTGTGGCGGATCCGGATTCGAGCCTTGAACGCGCGGAGGCGAGGCGTTCCCTCAAGTCCATTGTCGAGGACGCCACGATTGCCATGCGCGACGGTCCTTTCGAAAGACTGCACGTGTATGCGATGTCCGTCAGCGAGGCGCCCGGAATCCTGTCGATGAAAGTGACGAGCGCGGAAATCGCTTCGAGGAGCGCACCGTCGTTTTCGGCCGATACGATGACGAGTTCCGTCGGATATGTTATGGCGCCGGTCGGATTCATACCCTGTTCTCCGGTTCTTCCTCGAGAACGATCGCGGCGCTTCTGCCGTTCCTGCCCATCCCGCCGGAAGGATTGACGGGATTGAAATTGGATGCGATGACGGCCGCCTGGCGGGGTTTGGACGGATCGCCCGTTATCCACGGACGCGCCTCGGTGAGCAGGTATGCGCTCGACGAAAGATTGGCGATTTTTTCCGAAGGGACTTCAGGCGCGAGCTGCGGCGGAAGAACGCGCGAGTGGAGGGCGAGAGCCGTCTTGACGAGCCCTGCGGCCATCGAAGCGCGGATAGTGTGTCCGATGTTGCCTTTCACCGAGCCGATGCCGACAAGGGGGCTCCCCGGACGGTGCTCTCCCCAGAGCGACTGTATGGCCGCGATTTCACGTTCTTCCATGTCGGCGACGCCCGAACCGTCCGCCTCGATGAGCCCGATCGATTTCGTCGTCGCGCCGGCCGCGTCCATCGCTTCGCGGAGAATCTGCGAGCCGTCGTTGTCGGGGTTGTGTCCGACCGCCACCGATTTGACCAGCGCGTATATCCTGTCGTGCGATTTCAAGGCGTCCTCGCGGCGCTTCAGCACGAAGAAGGCGCCGCCTTCTCCGGGTATGGTGCCGTCGGCGGACTGGGTGAACGGATGCAATTCGGTCTTTGTGGAGAAAGGGACCTCGCCCGACAGACCCTCCAGATACGCCCGTTCCAGCGGAGGTGTTACCGCGCCCGCGAGGGCGATGTCGGCATGTCCGAGACGGAGATCGTCCATCGCCGACATAAGAACCGCCGCGCCGGTTATGAGCCCTGCGTCGAGAATCGTCGCGGCTCCGCCAAACGCGCATTCGCGCGCTATCCACGAAACGAACCTGTAGCCCGCTCCGAGAAGAAAAGACGACGCGTTCGGCGCCGGCAGGGATTCCTTGAGCTTTTCGCGCGTGGCATCGAGCGATTCCTGCGGAGCGTTCGGCATGAAGCGGCGGATTATGTCCATCGTCTGGTCGAGGAACGCCGTATGCTGGAGCCAGTTGACCGTCGACGAATTGAAGGGCGGCGCGTAGCCGAGCCTCACGGTCCCGCGCACCGGGGTCGTGGAATGCAGCCTGATCGAAGCGTCGGTCAGTGCGTCGAACGCGAGCTGCGTGGCGAAATACAGATCCTGGTTCTCCCCCGCGTTCACCTGTCGCGGAAAATTCTGCATCGAGGGAACGCAGGAGTAGAGGCTGCCGAGCTGTCCGAGGCGGACCGGATAGGGCCGGTTGAAAATGTTTTTCCGCCCGACGGGAAGCTCGGCCATGGAATCCGGCACGGTCAGCATGCTGCGGCCCGACATTATCGCGCTCCACAGCGCCGAGGGCGATTCGCACCCGGCGAAGCGGCAACTCATGCCGACGATTGCGATTGCTGAATCCATTGCCGTTGGCGGAGAGAGAGGGATTCGAACCCTCGATACGGCTTTTAGTCCGTATGGCGATTTAGCAAACCGCTGCCTTCAGCCACTCGGCCATCTCTCCGTAAAACACTTTCATTATTATATCAAATCCGTTTCTCCCCGTCAACGAAAACCGCATCGGGTTTCCAGGTCCTCGGATTTATCGCGACGAGATCGGCCTTGTAGCCTTTCTCGACCTTGCCGAGTTCGCCGCCCATGCCGAGTTCGATGGCCTGGTTCCAAGAGGTCGTGCGCACAAGATCCTTGAGGGGGATCTTGGTTATGTCGTGGACGTTCTTGAGGCCCATTCCCATCCAGAGCGTGGATCCGGCGAGGTTGCCGCCCTTGACGAGGCGCGCTTCGCCGTTTTCAAGCTTGACTTCCAGCCCTCCCATCGAGAACGCGTACCCGTCCTTGCAGTGCGAGCATCTCAGCGAGTCGGTGATCATCTGCACGTGCTCGAGGCTGCGGCGCGTGAATATCAGCTTGAGCATGTCGGGACAGAGATGTATCTTGTCGCAGATGACCTCCGTGTTGAGATCCTCGATCAGGAATCCGGCGCCGACCATGCCGATTTCGCGGTGGTGGAGCGGCGTCATCTGGTTGCAGAAGTGCGTCATGTGCCTGAGGCCGTTCTTGTACGCCTTCATGAGATCTGCGAGCTTCGCGCCGGTGTGTCCGCAGCTGGGGACGATGCCCGCCTTGAAGCACTCCTTGGCGAACTTGTCGCCGCCTTCCGTCTCGACGGCGTAGGAGATCAGTTTCACGGGATAGATTTTCGCGATCCCCTTGACCTCTTCGATCGAGGGCTTGCGGACGAATTCCGGGTTTTGCGCGCCGCAGCATTTGATGTTGATGAACGGGCCTTCGAGATGTATGCCCGGGATTTTCGCGTACGGCATTCCCGCTTCGGCGTATTTGCGCGCGTTTTCGGCGGCCTTTTTGAGTTCCCCGTTGGAAACGGTGAGCGTCGTCGGCAGGAACGTGGTGACGCCTTCCTTCAGCTTCGCCTCGGCCAGTTTGAACACGGCCTCCTCCGCCGCATCGCAGAAATCGTACGTGAGCGCGCCGTGCGTGTGCACGTCGATGAAGCCGGGCATCACGTATTTGCCTTTGGCGTCGTAGACGGTGTCGGATTTTTTCGGCGCGACCTTGCGCGACGTCACCTGGACGATTTTGCCGTCCTTGGCTACGATCGTCTGTCCTTCCCGGTCGATGCCGGGGGAGATTACATGGGCGTTCTGGATGATGGTCATATCGTGTTTCCTTTTTTGTTTGTAATTTCCTGTTCGGTTGCGGCGGCGAACCTCGTTGCGATACACATAATTATATCACAAAACAGAGTTTTGTGCATTATGCATTTCATCGCACCCGGGATTCCGCGTCAAATTTCCACTCTTCCCCCGATCCCCCCGGTCCGAAAAAAAACTAGTTAAACCAGTTGGAGATACCTTTTGACTTTTTGGTATAATAATGGAAAAAGTGCCCGCGTGTATCATCCAACAAGAATTGACTTGATGCGGAAATATGCAGATATAGCCATGCCGAATGGCGGCGCCGCAGAGGCTGTGGGGCGGCTTTCTGGCGGCTTTTGTCTCGCGCGAGGCGCAGAGGACTTCAGACTTCGGACTTCGGACTTCCAGGGCCACTAACGACTACCGACTAACCACTAACGGACTAACGACTGCCGACTATCAAGGAGACAAACTGATGAAAATACCAACAAAACGGACGGCGCACCGCCTCGCTGCGGTGCTTGCAATCGCCCTCGCCTTCGCCACCACCGGCGCTTGGGCGGCAGAGGTATATGAACTATACTGGACAGGCGCGACCAGCACGGACTACAACACGGCGGGCAACTGGTCTGCCAACGTGTCGCCTGTCGGAATGACGCAATGGTATCATACCTACGATACCGCCCACATCCAGTCATACCGCATCGACATCGCCGGGTTTTACGGTACGCGCGGCGGCTGGTGGATCAATGCCGGAACCGAGAACGAGCCGGTTCAGTTCTACTGCGAGAAGGCAAGCCAAGGCATTTCGCCTTATTACAACGCAAATAAAAACTACGCCTCCTACCTCCATGTGGCCGACAAGTCCGATGCATGGGCGTGGTTCAACGGCGGCAAATACGACAAGTTCAAAACCGAATGCAACATTGGCAGCAGCAGCTACGCCGGACATCTCATCATCGGCAACGACAGAGGCGTTGCGACAACCATGAATTTCGGAGGGGTGTTCTATGTGAAGAACGGAACGGTGAATATTCTAGACGACGCGACATTGTACACCGGCGGCAACATGTTCGTCGGGCAGATTGCCTCGCGCAACGGAACACTGACGATTGACGGCGGCTCATGCTCCGCCAATGAACTTTACATTGGCGACTTCGCAGGTGCAACTGGCGACGTGGTGGTCAACAGCGGCAACATGTCAATCAGAAATAAGCTGCTTCTCGGGCAGAAGGGCGCGGGAACGCTGACAATGAACGGCGGCACGTTCGAGGTGGAATCCGGCATGCTGGCGTATGTTGGCAAGGCCAACGGCACGATAACCCTCAACAGCGGAAAGCTGATCGCGACGGATATCCAGAAGGACGGCGACAGCGGCACGGCCTCGCTCGTGTTCAACGGCGGCACGCTCGTCGCGAACGGAGTGTCGTCCGACGCTTTGATACGCTCCACTCTTCCCGTCACCGTCGGCGCGAACGGTGGCACGATTGATGCGGCAGGTTACAATGTGACGATTGCAGCAGACCTGGACAACGCCGCTGGCGCAACGGGTGCGATGACGTTCAAGGGCGGCGGTACGGTGACGCTCTCCGGCGCAATAAACTACACCGGCGGCACGACGGTCGAAGCGGGTACGGTCGTGGTCGTTCCCGATGTCTCCGCTGCGACGGCGCTTGGCGCGATTACGGTTGTGGGACTCGAGAACAATATTTGCGAGGTCGTGAGACTTTCCGGCGAGGGGACGTTCAGCGCGAGCGATTTGCCGGCGGATACTGAAACCGTCACGTTCGCCGTTTCGCCGGACGGTAAGTCGATACTCGCGGTCAATGGTTTGGAAAGTCCGTTCTGGATCGGCGGCAGCGGCGATCTGGGCACCGCGTCCAACTGGTCCGGCGGGGTCGTGCCGACGGAAAATCCGACGATCAAGTGGTCGTCCCCGATCACACTGACGAACAGCGGCGACTTTGCCCCCAATACGTTGACGATTCCCGATGATTCAGCAGTCGTCACGCTTTCGGGAGCGCTCACAGTGAACTGTCTCACGAACGCGAGCAGGCTGGCGGTTGCGTCCACCGGCTCGCTGACGGTAACGGGCGACCTTGTTGCGATGATAGAGTCGGAGGGCGGCAGCCGGACGTTCCTCCATTCCAACGAGGGCGCTGTGATGGTCGGCGGCAAGGCCATCGGCTATACGAACGTCGGAGATTATCCCGATGTATTTGAGTATGCCGCCGTGACGGAGAACACGCGTCCGATTCAGGCGCGCGGCATCGCTTACCAATGCGGCGGCAGCGGACAGCTTGGAATGAAACTCCAATCGAGCGGCAATACGGCCGGCTCTTGGGTTGTCGGTGCCGACGGCTTTTCGTTCCCGGGCTCCCGCAATGCGAACTATACGACGTTCTTTGCGGAATCTGCGGCCGTCACGCTCTATTCCGCCGACGACTGGACGCTCGCCAATTCGAAAAAGTACAATACAACCCGTGGCGATCTGTTTGTGTCGGACGATTCCGGGTCGTCGCTCGTCATCGACACATCCGACTATGTCACCCCTGCGACGCGGCGAACGGTGACGCTCGAAGGGCGCATCGTCGCCTACAACCCCGTGACGATCAAGGGGTGCGGAACGGTCGTCGTGGATACGACCGGATCAAGCACGCATGCAAGTGTTCCCGAAGATTTCCGGCATACGTGCCTCACCAACGCCGTGCCCCTTTACGTGACGGACACGGCGACCTTGCAGATCAATGCTGGCAAGAAGGTCACCGGCAACGGCACGATCTCGCTTGCGGCTGGCACGACGCTCGCGCTCAAATCCACCGGGCGCGAGTTCGCGACGCCCGACATCGTCCCCGTCACGCTTCCCGCCGAAGGCGCGGCGACCATTCGTATCGACGGGGAAAGGCTCAAGAGCGGCGAGGACTTCACCGTCTGCAGTCTCACCGACCTTCCCGGTGGCTACGTCCTTAAGGACCATCTGAACATCACCGGCACGGCTCTCGACAGCCGCAAATACGAGGTGGAGGCGGTTGAAGTGACGGAGAACGAAACGACCGTCACCAAGCTTGTCCTTGACATCCTGCCCACGGGCTTGATGCTCATCGTCAGGTAAAGCCGGGAAATGTTGCCAGTGTTGCCAATAACCAATACCAAAGTCCAATCCTCCTTAGCCAAAGGCTGCGGAGGATAAATTGGAAATTGGCAACATTGGTATTGGCAGCACTTTCACATTGGCAACATTCAACAACAATCCTGTATGAAATAAAGGTTGGAATTGTTCCGGCAAGTTACATTCTCAGCCCTGCTACGCTCGAATGCTTCCCAAAACAGCTGTCCATCCTGTCGCCTGCTTGATGGCGCAGAGCTTGCCGGATATTCGCCGATGATGAATGGAGAGGGCGGCATGAATCTGACAAGGCGTGAGTTTGCGAAAGGCGGCTTGGCGGCATCAGGTGTCGAAAGCGGTGAACGGCATTGCCTGTATGCCGTCCGCCGTGGAGGTCTCGCGCCCGGAATAAACGACGAATCCGCGCCCGGCATCGTCTGGAACAAGGCGTTTGATCGATCGGATGTTGCTGGCCATGTCGTCGTGGAACGTGGCGGCGGCCTTGATTTCGCAAAGGTCGAGTTTCCCGCCATCTTCCCAAGCGAGATCCACTTCCACGCCGTGGCTGGTGCGCATGAAGTAGAGATCGTCCATCTCGCCTCTGTTGAGCCGGCGCTTGAACGCCTCCATCACCACCATGTTCTCGAAGATGCCGCCGACGAGCGGATGTGCGGCGACTTGGCTTGCGGATTTGATGCCAAGCAGGTTGCAGACAAGACCTGTTTCGGTGAAGTATATCTTCGGCGCCTTGATGAAGCGCTTGCCGAAATTGCGGTAGTATGGGCGCAAAAGCCGGATGACATAGGATGCTTCGAGCAGAGAGAGCCATTCCTTGACGGTTGTTGCGGAAACCCCGGCGTCGCCTGCGATGGAGTCGATGTTCAGCAACTGCGCGACGCGTCCTGCCAGAAGCCGTATGAATGTCTCGAACTGGCGCAGGTTGCGGAGGTTGACGAGCTGCCGAACGTCTCGCTCGACATAAGTACGGAAGTAGTCGGCATAGAGGCGCTCCGGTTCCGGTCCCTTGTTGTAAAGGCGCGGCATGAAACCATCGAACATCCACCGGTCGCGAGATTTCTTCACTCCGGCGCCGGACAATTCCTCCAGCGAAAGCGGCAGGAGCTCGAGTATGCCCGTGCGTCCGGCGAGGGACTGGGATACCGCGGCCTGCAAGGCCGGCTGGTGGCTCCCCGTAAGCACATACATGGAATTGCGGCCTGCCATGTCGGTTTCCGCCTGCACGTAGCTGACGAGTTCCGGCGCGTTCTGGATTTCGTCGAACACGACTGGTGCCTTGTGACGCTCCATGAAGCCGCGTGCATCGCGAACAGCCTCTTCGCGCACGTCGGGAATTTCAAGATTTACGTATTCCGCCTCGCGGAAGACAGCCTGCGCAAGCGTCGTTTTGCCAGACTGTCGCGGACCCGTTATGGTGACAACGGGGTATCGTTTCCAAAGCTCGATCGCAGTTTTCGCCATTGTGCGCTCTATCATGAAAGTTCCTCCTCATGTTCAGAACAGTGCGTATTATATCATACTTGTCGGTGCAAAAGCAAGGTTGAACCTTGGATTTGCACAAATAAGCATAGCGCGCAATTCCCCTGGAGGGCTGCGTGATGGGGATGACAAGGTGCGAGTTTGCAAAGGAATCTCTGGCGACGCTTCGTTTTCTGGCGCACCCCGCGTTGAGCCGCTTCGCGCTCGTTTCGCCCGGTGGATACGCCGGAAAGAAGCTCACCGTCGCCGTCCGGCCCGTCAGCTCGCTCGGCACGAAAGGAAAAACAATCGGAACAACATGGAGAGTTTGAAAATGAATATGAAAATGAGGAAGTGTGGAAATATGAAATTATGGAAATATGAAAATGGGCGCGTCCCGCGTCTCGTGTCTCGCTCCCTGACGGCATTGGGCGTTTGCATATTTGCATACTCGTCTTCCGTAGCTTTAGCGAAAGGGGATTGCTCGGAGACGACGAGCGATATCGTGATATACGGCTCCAGCCCGGCGGCGATCTCTGCGGCGGTGCAGGCCGGGCGCATGGGCAAGTCGGCCGTGATCGTTTCGCCCGAGTCGCGCATCGGCGGGCTTACGACGGGCGGACTCGGACAGACCGACATCGGCAACAAGTCCGCGTTCGGCGGCATTGCGCTCGAGTTCTACAGCGACGTCGCGAAATGGTATGCCGATAGCGCACACTGGACGCGCCAGACGCCGGAGCAGTACAAGCCGCACGGTCAGACCGCAGGAACGATGGGCAAGGACTCCATGTGGACGTTCGAGCCGTCCGCCGCGCTCGCGATTCTCGAAGGCTGGGAGAAGCAGGGCAGGCTCGACATCCGGCGCGGCGAGTTCCTCGACCGCGAGAAGGGAGTTGAGAAGCAGGACGGACGCATCGTGTCCGTCAAGACGCTCTCGGGCAATGTCTATCGCGGCAAGGTGTTCATCGACGCGACATACGAAGGCGACCTCATGGCGGCGGCGGGCGTCAGCTACACCGTCGGACGCGAGTCGAACAGTGTCTATGGCGAGACGATAAGCGGCATTCAGTTTCGCGAGGCGAAGAGCCATCAGCTGAAGCGTCATGTCAGCCCGTATGTCGTCGAGGGCAAGCCCGAAAGCGGACTTCTCCCCGGCATCGAGCCTTGCAATCCGGACGAGAAGGACGGCGACGGAGACAAGCGCGTGCAGGCTTACAACTTCCGCATGTGCCTCACCGATGACCCCGAGAACCGCATTTCGTTCAAGAAGCCCGCGAACTACGACGAGCGTGAATACGAACTCCTCTTCCGCAACTTCGCGAGGGGTGAAAAGGCTGTGCCGTGGATAAACTCGAAGATGCCGAACCGCAAGACGGACACGAACAACAGGCTGGGCTTTTCGACCGACTTTATCGGACGCAACTACGAATGGCCGGAGGCGTCCTACGAGCGCCGCGCCGAAATCTTCAAGGCGCACCTCGACTACCAGCAGGGACTCATGTGGACGCTCGCGAACCATCCGCGCGTCCCGAAGAAGATTCGCGCCGAGGTGTCGAAATGGGGAACGTGCAAGGACGAGTTCTTTGACGGCCCGGGCGACGGCTGGCAGTCGCAGCTCTACGTTCGCGAGGCGCGGCGCATGGTAGGCGAGTACGTTATGACCGAGCACGAGTGCAGGGGCGACCGCGTCGTGCCGCATCCTGTCGCGATGGGCGCGTACACGATGGATTCTCACAATGTCCGTCGCGTCGTCACCGCAATGGGCGATGTGCAGAACGAGGGCGACGTGCAGGATCGCGAGCGCTACAGCGCGTGGGGTCCGGAAGCCGCCAAGCGCGCGAAGGGCGGCAGGATGAGGCCCTACGGCATAGACTATGGCGCGATAACCCCGAAGCGCGGCGAATGCGAGAACCTGCTCGTGCCGGTGTGCCTCTCGGCCTCTCACATGGCGTTCGGGTCGATTCGCATGGAGCCGGTCTTCTTCGCGCTCGGCCAGGTGGCGGGAACAGCTGGCGCGATGGCCGCCGCAAACGGCTCCGCAGTCCAGGACGTGCCATACGACGCGCTCGCCGCCCGCCTCGTCGCCGACGGCCAGGTGCTTTCTCTGGATGCGCGCCCCGTCGCCTCCGCCGCGATTTCCCCCGCCGCGCCAGACTCGCCGCAAATCGTCCGCGTCGCCGCCGCCAATTCGTCCGAGGCCGAGAAGGCCGCCGCCGATTTCGTCTGCACGGGAACGAACGACGAGGCGGTGCTGACGAAGGCGGTCGAGACCCTGACGCGCGGCGGGACGCTGAAGCTCGCGGACGGCGACTACTACATCGACGCGTTCCCCTACGAGGGCGACACCGCCGTCCTTTTCGGCTACAACGAGGGGCGGGCGCGCACAATCAACGTAGTGGGCGGCACGGAGAACAAGTCCTACAACACGCGCTTCGGCGTAGGCATCCACGTCACGGAGAAGGCTGTTTCCGCGATGGACCCGAAGGGCACGTGCCGGCTCTTCTGCGGCACGGCGAAGAAGCCGAAGGCGCCGGGGGCGTTCTTCAAGTACACGTTCGTGAACAACGTGAACTTCCGCGACATCCAGATTCTGTTCCACGACGCGTCCAAGCCTTGGCGCGGCATCGACGGCTCGTGCTTCGGCAACATGCACATCGACATGGTTGGCGTCTATACCGAGCAGTATTTCAACGACCGCTTCCTGCACAAGAAGCCGGCGACGCCCGCGAAGGGGTCGATCGGCGTCGTCTCGTGTCGCGGCTCGAACGACGAGGCGTCGCGCATCGCCTACGACTGGGTTAATGTCGGCGGGATGCACACCGGTTTCCTCTTCCAGGGCGTCGATCACCTTGTCATGAAGGCCTGCACGGCGGCGCGCTGCTGCTACGGCTACCGCGCGACGACGGGAACGCCGAAGACGATGACATGGATCAACTGCTGCGACGAGGGCAATACGTATCTGCCGTTCCTGGGCGGCAAGGGACACCTGACGGCAATCGACTTCAACATCGAACGCTTCAACGCCGACTACATCCCCGACGGCCCCGACGGCGACGGATGCGCGGCGAAGGAGGAGAGACCCGGCGCGTGGCACGGCTACGTCTCCTACACCATGCAGGGCAAGGCGTTCGGGGTCAACCGATTCTGGGCGGAGGGCAGCGGACACAACTTCCGCACCGTCAACCTCGACCACTCCATGACTTCGCGTCCGGAGCACCCCGAATACCTCGAGACCTACTTCGACAAGACGACCGACAAGACCCTGACGTGGAACGGCGAGATGTGGGTGGATGCAATGGGCAACCGCGTGGATTGAATGTCAACAAGACGAGAGTTCATGAAAGACGGCTTGACGGCGTTCGGGTTTCTGGCGCATCCAGCGTTGAGCCGCTTCGCCAGGTGGATGCGCCGGGAAGAAGCTCACCATCGCCGTGCGGCCCGTCAGGAGCCTCGGCACTAAAGGAAAAACAATCGGAACAACATGGAGAGTTTGAAAATGGATATGAAAATGTGGAAGTGTGGAAATATGAAATTATGGAAATATGAAAATGGGTGCGTCCCGCGTCTCGTGTCTCGCTCCCTGACGGCATTGGGCGTTTGCATATTTGCATATTTCCACAATTCCACAATTGCATATTCCGCCGAAGTTGCCCCATTCGCAAAGTTCACGGACGGAATGCTGTCGAAGACGTGTCCCGCCGGATGGCTGGGCGAGGCCTGCAAACTCCAGTCTGAGGGACTTACGGGACACCCCGAGGCCCTTAGCTATCCTTACGACACCTGTCTCTGGGCGGGTGAGATTCCTCGCATGGGCAGGCACGGCCAGGACTGGTGGCGCTACGAGCAGACCGCTTATTACGTCGACGGATTGTTGCGCCTTGGCTACGCGACAGGCGACGAATCGTTCATAAAGAAGGGCGAGGAGAATATCGACTACACGCTTGAACACGCTGCGCCGGACGGGCACCTCGGCCATCCAAGCCTCTGGGACGCAACGCGATACAAACTCAAGAATGGATACGACATGTGGCCGCTCGCCGTATTCTTTCGCGCGATGAAGGCGAAGTTCGACGCCGCACCGGATGAGCGCATTCCCGCCGCGCTCCGGAAGAACTTCCTCAACTACGGCACGGAGCACGTGTCAAAGGTTCGCAACATCGTCAATGTCGAGGGTCTGCTATGGACGTATGCGCATACCGGCGACAAGCGGCTGTTGGACCTCGCGGAGGCGGCGTGGAACCTTCGCGAGCCGCGGCCGCCCGAGAAGAAGAACGAGCTTGCGCCGAAAAACTGTGCGAACAACGACGCGATCCACATGCACGGCGTAAGCTACTGCGAGGAGATGAAGGTGCCAATGATCCTCTATGCCTACACAGGTAAGAAGGAATATCTGAACCAGGCCGTCAACGTAGAGCGCAAGCTCGTGCGCGACCACATGCTGCCGGACGGTTGCCCGACTTCGGCCGAGCGCACTCTCGGCAACAGCGTCCATATCTGCCACGAGACTTGCGATGCCGTGGACTACACCTGGTCGCTCGGCTACTTCCTCGAGACGACGGGCGACGCCGCCTATGCGGACAGAATAGAGCGCTGCGTGTTCAACGCGGGCTTCGGCGCGATTGCGGATGACTTCAGGTCGCTCCAGTATTTTTCTAACGTCAATCAGTTCATCGCCACCTCGAACTCCGACCACAATCCCCAGAACTATGGTACTACGTGGATGCAGTACCGTCCGACGCATGAGACAGAGTGCTGTGCCGGCAACGTCAACCGCATACTCCCGAACTACATTTCGCGCATGTGGCTAAAGGACAAGGACGGCGGGTCGGTCGCCGCGCTTTACGGTCCGTCAGAGGTCGATTTCGGCTGGGCGAAGATAAAGGAGGAAACGGACTATCCTTTCGACGGCAAGGTGGTTTTCCGTTTCAGCATGGCGGAGCCAAAGGAGAGCACGTTCACATATCGCGTTCCCGGCTGGTGCAAGGGCGCGTCCGTCAAGGTGAACGGCGAGGCTGTCGCCGCCGCCATGCCGGGATCGTTCGCTACGATAGGGCGCAGGTTCGCGGATGGAGACGTCATCGAGCTTGACTTGCCGATGGATGTCCGCTTCGAGGAAATTCCGAGGCGGTTTGTCGTGGACGGCAAGGATGTCGCCAAGCGCCTCGTCAAGCGTCCCGCAGCCAAGTTCGCCAACTCCAGCCAGGGGACTGTCGTGACGCGCGGTCCGCTCCTCTTCGCCTATCCGATTCCGACGGAGCGCACCGAGGATACCGAGGAGCATGGGAACATGAACGGCAAGAAGAGCGCGAACCCCGATTTCAAGTCGTGGAATTTGAAGCCCGCTGGCCCGTTCAACTACGCGCTCGCCGCGCGCCGCGCCGAGGTCGTGGGGAACGGCGATGCCGGTGACGGCTTCTTCAGGAATCCGGCCGGCGTCAAGCTGCGCGTCTCGGTGAAGCGCATCGACTGGAAACTGGACGAAAACCGCTTTACGCCCGACCTGCCGGAGCGTCCGCTCGTTCTCTCCGATGACATCGAGACGATCGAGCTTGTGCCCTATGGCTTGACGATGCTGCGCCTCGGCGTGTTCCCCGATGTTTCGCAGGAGACCTTTGCCGCGACCGTCTGGCGCGGAGAGACGGCGCTCGTGAACTCCGAGCGCTGCGCCGACCTGTCTTCCGAAGCCTTTGCGAAGGCGGAAGCCGCCACGGCTTTGAAAGTCGAAGATCTGAAGCGCCTTAAGCGCGAACTCGCCGTGCCGTGCGAGACGAACGGCTGGGGGCAGCTCGTCGTGCGTTGCCAGGTCAACGGCGTCGAGTGCAGACTGCTGGTCGATACCGGCTGCACGCGCACCTTTTTCGACATGCCGTTCGTCGAGCGAGCATTCGGGCGTGTCGCCGTACGCAGCGTGAAAGACCCCCGTGCCGCCTTTTCCAACATTGATTCCATCCGCGAAAGCGGTTCGGCGCTCGAGCTGCATGGGGTTTCAATGTCGATTTCCGGCGTCGAGTTCGGCGGACTGGATGTGACGGTGATCGACGGCGACTGGGACAGCGACTGGGATGAAAAAGACGGGATACTTGGGCTGGATGTCCTCGGCAGTGTGCCGACGCTTGTATCCGTCGGCGACAGGAAACTTGTGTTCAATCTAAGGGAGCGAAAGGGATTCAAGTCCTACACAGCCGGCAGATACGTCCCGGGCGGGGAGTACATCTGCTCGTTTTTCGGTATCGTGAACGGAAAGCCAGTTTCGTTTCTCCTCGACACAGGGGGCAACATGACACAGCTTATGGGCGGGCAGGGGTGGCAATGGAAGCCGGGCACGAAGGTCGAGTGTAAAGTGGGCGACATAAACGGAATCAGAAAAGTCGAGATGGCCTGCGGGATGCCGACTTCGGTCACGGCATGCGACGTTGACATAAGCCTGAAGAGTCCGCTAGTCAAGTTTGACGATCAGAAGTTCCAGCAGAAAAACTTAATTTGCGTTGATACGCTGAAGGATTATGACATTCTTGTCTGGGACAGGTACTTTTATTCCGTCAGGCCGCGCGATGCGAAACTGCGGGAAGACGTTTCGCCAGTGTTCCTTGACCTGGATTTCGACACGACCGCCGCGCCGGATCTGAAGAAATGGACGAGAAGCGTCCTTGGCGGCGCGAGATACATGAGGAATGCCGTCTCGGCCGTCGCAATCTACATCACGTCCGGGTGGCCCGTCCCGCGTCGCGTTAAGGTCGCGTATGTGGATGACGACGGCGCGCCGCCCGTGAGAATCGCCGACGGCACGCCCGCCGACGTCTACCTGAACGCGAAGTGGTTCCGCGAGAACAAGGACGGCGAGGCGGCGGGCGCGTTCTTTCGCGCTCTCGTGCAGGTGATGCAGGGGTACGGGAAGACGCCGGGTGCCACGGAGGATAACTGCCCCAAATGGCTCGCCGAGGGCATTGCGGAATACGCCAAGTGCTACATATTCGATCGATACTCCGGCAAGCGCGACTATTCGTGCGACGATGTCGGCGCATGCCGTTACAGCGACTCGTGCCGTGCGACGGCCTCCTTCCTGGACTTCGTTGAGCGCAACCATCGCGGCACTCTGGCGAGGGCCAACGCGGCGCTGCGCGCGCATGCGTTCGACGACGGGACGTTCTGGAAGGAAGCGACGGGCAAGACTGCAGATGAGCTGGAAAAACTTTGGCGCACCAAACTCGCCGGCGGCGTCGCAACGGCCGCCCCCGCGCCGATGGAAAGAAAGGAGACGGAGTGATGGAGCTGGCGAGGCGGGAGTTTTTGAAGGAGTCGATGGCGACGCTCGGGTTTCTGGCACTGCCGGGCACGCCTCTATTTGCCGCGCCTGCGGACTGGAAGCCGGCGAAGAAACCGAATCTCGTTTTCGGCATCCTGAGCGACACGCATTTGCAGTCGGGTTGGGACGGCGTGACTCCGCACGACGGTTTTCCGCTCACCTACGTCACTAACGCGATGAAGCTCTTCCGCGAGCGCAACATCGACGCGTTCATGCACCTCGGAGACGCGGCGCATCGCGGCAAGAACGTCGAGATCCAGTACCACCGCGACATTTTCGAGAAGTTCTTTCCGCATGGCAAGGCGAAGGACGGCCACAAGGTGGAGAAGTTGCTGGTCGTCGGCAACCACGAACTGTACGGAAACGTGGCGGCCGGAGCCGGAGCGTGGGCGCCGCACATCTGGAAGGACCCGGTGGAACGTGCGAAGCATGTCTTGTGCGGTGACCTGCCGAAGCACTGGGAGCAGGTCTGGGGCGAGAAGTACGAGGAGGTCTGGCACAAGGAGGTGAAGGGATGCCACTTCTTCGGCCGCCATTGGGAAACGGACGAGATGAAGCTCGCGGAGTTCGTGAACGCCAAGGCCGGGGAATGTTCGTTGAAGGGGACCAAGCCGTTCTTCATACTCTCGCACGAACGGAACCATTTTGCGTTTTTCAATGCATTGAGAGAGTATTCGAACGCAGTCGCGTTCTGCGGGCACTGGCACATGAGCAACGCGGACTGGAAGACCATCTTCCTCGGCGACTTCGGCTTCAGTTTCTTCCCGACAATCCAGGTCGGAGCATGCCGCATGGACGGCGCAAACTATCTGGACAGCAAAGAGCGCCTTGCAAAGGGTGATCTCACTATTAAGCAAATCGACCATCCGGCGGCGTGGAGCGAAGTTGAGAATCCGTCCCGCCAGGCGATGATCGTGAACGTCTATGACGACATGGTGGTATTCGAGCGGCATGAGGTGGGCAAGGGAGGCAAGCTTGGCCCTGACTGGGTGCTGCCGCTGGGATGGGAAACGGGGAACGGGGAATGGGGAACGGGGAAGCATCCGTTTTCGCGGGACGAATTGAAGAAGGTTGTCGGCGAGCCGCAGTTCGGCAACAAGGCGAAACTGGTCGTCGATAAAGGGACAAATGGGGCGATCAAAATCAAGATCCCCATGGCTGACGGGAATCCCGAATCGCGCGTCTACGCATACGAAATAGTCGTGGTAGGAGACGATCCGAAAGCGAAGCTCTTCAAGAACGCATTTTTCGAGGGCGCGAACGCAGGCATCGGTCACGAGCCGAACCGCGGCATCACGGAAGTCGAAATACCCGCCGCCGAACTCCCCGCAGGGAAGAAGCTGACCATCGCCGTCAGGCCTGTCAGCAGCCTTGGCACAAAGGGCAAGACGATCGGAACAACAGTGAGAGTGTAAAGCGTGAAGCGAGAAAGGAGCGATTGAATATGAAATTGTGTACTTCATTCAAACAGGAGAAAAGGCAAATGAAGACTAGAAACGCACTGATGGTTGTGGCGATGACAGTAGCGGCAACCGTATTCGGGCAGGAGCTCGATGAAGCGACGGTCGCGAAAGGCGCCGCGCTTTCGCGCCGCGCGGCGGCGGAGAGCATGGTGCTGCTGAAGAACGAAAACGGAACGCTGCCGCTCGCTCAAGGCGGAAAGATCGCGCTCTTCGACATTACCGGAAAGTATCGCGCCGGCGGCGGCGGTTCGTCGGACGTAAAGGCCGTCCGCGTTGTGGACATTCCCTCCGGTTTGAAAGAGGCGGGATTCGTCCTTGATCCGCAGAGCCGCGAGGCGGCCGTCATGATCATCGAGCGCGCGTCCAGGGAGGGACGCGACAACAGCGAATCGTGGTTCGACCTTTCGGAGAAGGAGCGCGAGACGCTCGCCGGAATCAAGTCTGCCGGATTCGCGAAAATCGTCGTCGTGTGCAACAGCGGGCACGCGATCAACCTCTCGCCGCTGGCGGAAGATCCGACGGTGGGTGCGATTCTGTGGACATGGTATCCGGGCGGCGAAGGCGGTGCGGCTGTCGGCGACATCGTTTCGGGAAAGATCAATCCCTCCGGACGCCTTGCAAGCACGCTGGCGCGCGCCGTCCGCGACTGGCCGAGCGACAGCGGCTTTGTGGACTATCGCGGTGCCGTGCCGTACGAAGACGACATTTTCGTCGGCTACCGCTATTTCGAGACAATCCCCGGCGCGAAGGAGAAGGTCGTATATCCGTTCGGGCACGGGCTGAGCTACACGGATTGGAAGGTTGAAGCCTTGGAATGCTGCCAACGTGAAAATGTCGCCAATGCCAATGTCGCCAATGATCGATTGGCATTGGATATTGGAACTGGCAACACTTCCACAATGGCAGCATTTGCAACCGTCCGCGTCACGAACACCGGTAAGGTCGCCGGCAAGCGGTCGGTCCTCTGCTATACGTCGCATAAGGGCGGGAAGGCGGAGCATCCGGCGATCGAACTGCGCGCATACGCGAAGACGAAGCTCCTCGATCCTGGCGAGAGCGAAGAGCTGACGCTTTCCTTCGCAAAGCGCGACCTCGCGTATTTCGACGACGAAGGTGCGAGCGGGAATCCCGGCGCTTGGGTTCTCGACCAGGGCGAGTACACGGTTCTCGCCGGCGGCTCGGTGCGCGATGTGGTGCCGGTCGGGAGCTTCACGGTCGCCGCGCCGGAAGTGCTGGAGACGCCCGGCTTCAAGTTGAGGACCGATACGCTGGCGCGCAGGCTGCGGGCGGACGGCTCATATACTGCCGTGCCGCTTGCCTATCCGACGCGTCCCGGGCGACTCGGGAAGGGCAAGGTCCGCAAGGAGCCCGTGGAAATGCCGTCCGTCACGCTGTACGACGTCGCCGACGGAAAGGCGACGATGGACCAGCTCCTCGACCAGATGACGCTCAATGAGATGCTGTTCCTCTGCTACGGGCATCCGAGGGTCGATCCAAACGGCACGGGTTCGATCGGCGCACTGGCGAAGTTCGGCATTTCGGCTGCGCAGACATGTGACGGTCCCGCAGGGATACGCCGCTCCATCAAGTCGACGTATTTCCCGTGCGCGGCGCTGCTGGCGTCGTCCTTCGACCCCGCGCTGCTGCGGGAAGTCGGCGATGCCCTGGGTACCGAGGCGGCGGAGACGGACTTCGATATCCTCCTCGCGCCGGGTCTCTGCATACACCGCCATCCGTTGTGCGGGCGCAACTTCGAGTATTTCAGCGAGGATCCGCTCGTCTCTGGCGTGTCGGCGGCGGAATACGTCAAGGGCGTGCAGTCCCGCGGCGTGGGCGCGACGCTCAAGCACTTCGCCGGAAACAACCGCGAGGCGACGCGCAGATACGAGAAGGATATCGTCGGCGAGCGGGCGTTCCGCGAGATATACCTGCGCGGATTCGAGCGCGCCGTCAAAGAGGCGAAGCCGTGGGCGATAATGACGGCCTACAGCGGGATCAACGGCTACAACTGCGGCGAACACTACGGGCTTGTCACCGGCATACTGCGCGATGAATGGGGCTTTGACGGAGTCACGATGACGGACTGGTGGACGACTGTCCCTCTCTGGCGAGAGCTTGCGGCCGGCAACGACGTGAAGATGCCCTCCGACCGCGGCGAAATCGATCGCAAAGCTGCGAAGGAAGGCTTTGGCGTCATGCTCGCCGTGCGTGCGGAAGACGGCGACAACTTGACGGTCGATGCCGTGCGCACGAGCGCGGCGCGCGTATGCCGCATGGTGATGAAGTCCCGCCGCTTCGCCCGCGAAAAGGCCGCGCGCAGAATACGCCCGGAAGTTAGATGAAATCCGCCGCGAATGCGGCTGGATTTACAGCCTGCGGCTGATGGATTGGCGCGCTGAGCACGCTAGCTGACCGATCTTTGCTGTGAATTGCGCGCTGTCGCTGCGAGTCTCGCGATGCGGCAGACGGACGCAGTTGATGAAAAACCGGTTAAACCGGTTATCCGCGACGTGGATTTTAGGTTATAATATTGTTGTCAAACAACTTTCAACGAAGGAATGCGTGATATGATGCGTCTGATCAAAATAGTTGCCATTGCATCGCTCGCCATCGCTGCAGGCGGCGCGTTCGCGGCGGAGCCGCAGCTTTGCATGGTCGGCGGATCGACCACGGCCGAATGCAAAGGCGACAGGCTCGCGCCAATGGCCAAGACCTTCAAAGCTGTTTCGCCGGACGGATTGAACGAACTGCGCCTTGAAATCGGGGAGAAGGGCATGAAGTATTCCGTCTGGCGGCGCGGCAAGGCGATTGTGGAGCCGACGGGACTGGCGCTCAAGGTCGGCGGTTCCTGGCTGAACGGACGCGAGGTGTTCGTGCCGGGCACGGAGATGAAATCCGAAACGCGCAAGGTCGAGGGAATGCTTGCAACTCCGATCTACAAAAAGTCTGCAATCGATCTCGCGGCGAACGAGACAAAGGTCTATTTCGGCGACTGGGCGGTGCGGCTCCACGCGCGCAACGACGGCGTAGCATGGAGGTTCGAGACGGAGTTTGGCGACAAGCCGCTGCTCGTGACGGCAGAATCGACCACCGTCCGCTTCCCGAAAGACGCGGAGCTTTGCTATACGGTAGCAGATGGTTTCATGTCGGGCTGGGAAAAGCCTGCGGTGATTGGACCGGTGGAAAGCGTTCCCGCCGGGCACCCGCAGATTGTGATGACGCCTTTCACGGCGACTGTGGCGGGGGCGGGTGTTGTCACGGTGACGGAATCCGACCTGCGCGAATATCCGGGGCTCAACTTCTACCGGCGCGAGGGCGAGACCGATACGCTGCGCTCGCGGCAGGCAGGCGTGCCGAAGGAGGTCGACAAAGGACGTCGCAAGATAAAAGTCTTGAACCGCGAGCCGTATCTTGCGAAGACGAAGGGAACGCGCAGCTTTCCGTGGCGCGTGTTCATTCTTGGCGACAGGCCGAGCGATCTCGTCGAATCCGATGCCGTTTATGCTCTCGCCACTCCCCACTCCCATCTCTCCACTCCCAACTCCCCCACTGACTTCACCTGGGTCAAGCCAGGCAAGGTCGCGTGGGACTGGTGGAATGGTTTCAAGATCACAGATGTTCCCGGACTAGAGACGGGCTGCAATTTCGAGACATACAAGGAATACGTCAATTTCGCCGCGGCGAACGGCATTGAATACATCATCATGGACGAGGGCTGGTCCGAAAAACTCGACTTCGATCGTCCGCGCGACGAAGTGAACGTTCCAGGCGTAATTGCATACGCGAAGGAGAAGGGCGTAGATGTCATTCTATGGGCCGCATGGGCGCCTCTGACCGATCGCGAGGCGCGGCTGCGCATATTCGACCGCTACGCCGCAATGGGAGCGAAGGGCTTCAAGATCGACTTTATCGAGCGCGATGACCAGGAGGCCGAGAGATTCCTGGAAGAGACCGCTGCGGATGCGGCGGAGCGCCATCTGCTCGTCATGTACCACGGTATCCACAAGCCGACGGGGCTTCAGCGCGCGTACCCCAACATCCTCAACTACGAGGGTGTGTACGGGCTTGAGCAGGGCGGGCGCAGCGGCGGACGCAAGGTCGTAATATCCAACGACGTCAATCTCGTCTACACGCGCATGGTCGCGGGCTTTATGGACTACACGCCCGGGGCGATGCGCAACCGCGCTTTCGACGCGCCGCCTTTCGACGCGGAAAAGGACACCTGTGCCTGCTACGGCACACGCTGCCATCAGCTCGCGCTGTTCCCGCTTTTCGAGGCGCCTGCACAGATGCTCTGCGATTCGCCCACTCAGTATAGGACCGCGCCCGAATGCACGGCGTTCATCAGCAAGGTTCCGACCGTCTGGGACGGGACGCGCGGTGTCGCGGGCGAGATTGGGAAGTACGCGGTTGTGGCGCGTCGGAAGGGTGGCGAATGGTGGCTTGGCGCGATAACCGGCTGGGAGGCGCGCGAGCTTGAGATTCCGACGGACTTCCTCGGCGGCGGCGAGTGGCAGGTTGAGGCGTTCGAGGATGCGCCGGACGCGGACAGAAACGCCGAGCGCTGCATCCGCCGCGATTTCGCCATAAAGGCGGGCGAACCGCTCAAGGTCAAGCTCGCGCCCGGCGGCGGATTTGCCGCGAAATTCGCGGAGAAGAATACGGCAGTGCGCGTGATGACGTACAACATACGCTCTGAGGTCTGTGACAGGAAATCTCCGGACAACAACTGGGACGCGCGCAAAGGCGATCTTGCCGATCTTGTTGAGCGCGAAGATCCCGATGTGGTCGGCTTTCAGGAGGTCACGCCCGAACAGATGGAATTTCTGAAGTCGAGTCTGGCGGCGTACACGTTCGTAGGCGAATACAGGAACGCCGACCGCAAGAGCGGCGAAGCCTCGCCGATTGCATTCAAGTCCGGCAGATTCGAGGTGTTGAAGTGCGGCACTTTCTGGCTTTCGGAGACGCCGGACGTGGCGGGGAGCGTTTCGTGGGGTGCGCGGTATCCGCGCGTCTGCTCCTACGCGTTGCTGAAGGATATGGCGACCGGCGCAAAATTCGCGTTTTCCAATACGCATACCGACCATAGGAGCGAGGTGGCGCGGGAAAAGGGCATGCTGCTCGTCATCGAGAGGATGAAGGAGTTTGGCGGCGGAGTGCCTATAGTCTTTACGGGCGACCACAACTGCCTCGAGTTCGACAAGTGCGCAATGTCCGTGAAGGAGAGGCTGAAAGACACCCTGTATCTCTCAGAAACACCGCCCGGGGGACCGTGGAGGACGTGTACGCACTGGGCTTGGAGAGAAAGGGAACTTCCGACGCTTGATGCACTTAAAGTTCCTATGGAGAATCGAAGTGCAAAAGGCGATGATGGCGAGAGAATAGACTACATCTACGCTACGCCCGGAACAAGGGTTCTTGCCTACCGTACGATCGCCGCTCCCCGTCCGGGGTTGAAACTCTATCCGAGCGACCACTTCCCGATTGTCGCGGACATTGTCTTTCAAGAGGGAGAAAGATGATCGTAAGCGATTCCTCAAGACATCCCTGCGCGCCACCGGGCTTGATGTCGCGGTGACGGTGATATTCGGTTTCGCAGTTGTCATGCTCCTAGTGTTTGAAAAGTCATCTGCTCTTTTCGAGATTTTCCGCATATAATTCTCATTTAGTCTTGCCTATGTGAATGTTGACATCTCCCGAATCAACAATTCTTCATCCCCCGATAAGATTTTCCGCAATGTATTCTCATCAAGTCTCGTTCACTGTGATGCGGTCTCCCGAGGCCCAATATTTCTCTGCACTCGATAAGATTTCCGCATATAATTCTCATTTAGTCTTGCCTATGTGAATGTTGACATCTCCCGAATCAACAATTCTTCATCCCCCGATAAGATTTTCCGCACAAGATTCTCATTTTATGGTATAATATGTCATATAAGCTGGAATTATGATGTTTTCCAGCTAATTAGTTAGGAGGGCGCGGCATACGCGAGAATGAGGATGGGCTAAATCCGGTGAGCCGCCATCTGACAAGAGAGTACGGTGCTTGCTGGGGTGAATGCGGCTTAAATCGAAGAGACGTTTTATCCCTCATGCGGGTTAAGTGATAGCAGAGATATGAACGTCGTAATACATAAGAAGGAATATTAACATCGGAATGCAAACGTCGAAAAACAAGAATATGCAACAGAAACATTTTATTGACATGTCCAAAGTTAACGGGTGCATAGTTCGTTGGAGGGCGCGTATTTTCACATGCGGTGTTTCCGGCGGTAGCGGTCGTATTCTATTGTTTTTGCGATCCGGTGATTCCATATTTGAGGAACAGTATACTAGAGAAACCGCATGCTTGAGGAACGGACGTATCGTCCGTCCGAAGGAATGCATCTGCCGTCCGCGCGCCCGTGCTAAGGCGTTTATTCACAAACAATCTATGACTGGGGGATTTGTCGAATGTCGTCCACCATCTTTGCCAAGGCTTTCTCCTTCGCCAAGGTTGCGGCGGACAAGTCGACAGGCAAGTCGGCGGTCTGGATATGGAAGTGTTGACAATGCAAATGTTGTCATCTACAGATTGGGAATTGGATATTGTCAATGTTCCCACAACTGCAAAATTTCACAATTTTCCGCTATTCAACTTTTAAACTTTTCAACGGGCGGGATGGTACCCCGCATTGAGAACCCCTTTAGCGAAATTACTTCGCAATTCTCACTCCGTTCGGGGAATACGGTTCGGCGACTTCGGCCTCTGGGGATAAGGTCTCTCTGTGAGCCGCCTCATATTTCAACTTATATACAATAATATGGAAGCGGCAAAATATAAACATTCGGCATACTGGTATGCGTATCACTACGGCTGGACGTACAGCGAGGCGAAAACGCTGGTCGGGCAATATATCGACATGCATACATACCGTCCGCGCATGAAAAGGCGTCCCGACGGCGAATTCAGTGCGGAGGACTGGCTGAAATGGCGCAATACGCCAAA
>DGHT01000061.1 GCA_002392765.1 Verrucomicrobia bacterium UBA3841
TGGGCGACTTCGTGCGTCCGGAAAACCCGAAATACCTCGACGGGACGCGCATCCTCGGCGAGGAACAGAACCACTTCACCGTCAAAATCGGACAGGAGACGTTCACCGCCGACGGGAAAAACGGCGGCGCGGGCAACGCCGTCATCGCCGGCAGGATCGAGACCCTCTGCGGCAAGGTCCACGTGAGCCAGGCGTCCAGCGTGATGCGCGCGCTTTCGCAGGCCGCGCACCAGCCGCTCCTGCCGCTGTTGCCGGAGCAGGGCATCCAGGGCGGCATCGGCAACGAGCACATCCCGCTCACCTACACCCTCTCGCGCAACGACGAAACCGGCGCCATCACGATTCGCTACTCCGAGCCCGAGGGGATGCCCGTCAAGTTCCACTGGGAGACCACGGTCGCCCTCGACGGCTCTTCCACATCGACCCCAATCCAATTCACCGAAACCCTCGAGGAGTCCGGCAACAAGGCGCTCGCCAAGACGGCCGGCGGCACCAGTCCCGCCGCCAAGACGATGCAGAACTTCATCCTCGACGCCTCGGGAGCCCAGGAAAACGCCCCCGTCATGGAGAAACTCGGCCGCTTCAACGCCAAACTGCAGGAAGAGACCCGCAAGGACCTCGTCAACAC
The DNA here is from genome assembly GCA_002392765.1 of Verrucomicrobia bacterium UBA3841. GTDB lineage: Bacteria > Verrucomicrobiota > Kiritimatiellia > RFP12 > UBA1067 > UBA1067. The sequence goes on from DGHT01000061.1 coordinate 629, forward strand.
CTTCGCGTTCCTCGTCAACAAGCACCTCGTCAAGAAAGACGGAGGCGGCAACCGCACCGAGGACTTCGACTGCGTGCACTACCAGTTCAACCGCGACGTGGTGGCCGGCGGAATGACCGTCAACCTGCCGGGAGGCGGCAAGGTCTCGACCACGAACTACGAAACCGCGCGCGACCAGCTCGTCCAATTCATCACCGGCGACGACAAGGCGACCTACAAGGCCGCCTCGGCCAACGTGAAGAAGCAGACGGGCCTTCTGATGTCGATCGTCACGCAATACGCTCCGAGCATGGTCAAGAACGGGTTCATTTCCACCCTGCAAAAGGCCGGGCATGAATACAATCTCTCGGGCGGACGCAAGAACGCCCCAAACCCCTTCCAAAAACCCCTGACCTGGACGCTCGGCAAGGCGGAGGACGGCTCGATCAAGGCTTCGTTGACCATCACCGAAGGCGTCGGCTTCCTCTTCAGCGCCCAGGGCCCAACGCAAGTGGACGACACCGCCAGCTACGAAGAAACCACCCTCGACATCACCATCCCCGCCGGCAACCTCTCCACCCTCGCCGACCAGGACTGGTCCACGTTCGACCCCGCCCCGTTCAACGCCGCCGGCAAGGACTCCGACGCGCAGCTGTCGGCCATCCCGCAGCAATTCCGCCTCGAAGCGACCGTCAACGCCTCCTACAACCTCCACCTCGACGCCCCGGCCGCTTAGCCAACCTTTCAACCCTTCAACTTTTCAACCTTTCAACCTTTCAACTTTTCAACCTTTCATTCTTTCAACTTTTCAACCCACCCCGGCCGGAGTCGGGGTGCGTCTCCACCGCCTCGTTCTCGTCTTCCACGGCGGCGACTGCGTGCTGGCGGAGGAAGTGTGAAATTTTCTGCCAACCTTTGAGTCGATTTTTCCGTCTATTATTTACGAAGGCGTTTTGTTCGGATCAAACCAGAACGCCGTCTCCTTGAAAATGCAGAAAATCGATGACAACAGCGAAATTTGGCGGATTTTGTCCGAACATCGCAGCCGTCTCTTGGCGGTTGCGGTTTCGCTTTGCGAAAGCAGGGACGATGCTGAAGACCTGGTTTCCCGCACCATGGAGCGTGCATGCGGCAGATATTCGACATTCCAAGAGAGGAGTTCACTTTTCTATTGGTTACGGAGAATCATGGTCAATATTGCGGCGGATGACGCGCGCGACAAGGTTCTCCGCAACACCATGCCTACCAGCCCGGACGACATGGCTGAAGATGAATTGCTTTCCACGAACAGATCCGAAGAGGAAATACTTGCATCTTCCGACAGCGAAGCGCTTCGCGAGGCCATAAACAGGCTTGAGCCGGAGTACAAGAAGACGGTCATCATGCACTACTTGATGGATATGCCGCTTAAGGAGTTAGCTAAGGTTCTGCATCGGCCTATCGGCACGGTAAAGTGGCGGCTCAGCGTCGCAAAGAACGTCCTCGCGGGTATGCTAAAGAAGACCCTTGGACGCCCGGGAACGTGGATATTTCTCGCGCTTGGGCTGATCACCGGCTGCGTCGCCACATATCTTGTCATGCGCCTTCCGCCGAGAAAGCCGACGGATCCTGCCGGCGGCATATCCTACAACACTCCGAAGGTGCATGAAATCGCAGTGCGCCGCGCGCCGAAAGATGTCAAGATAGATGGAGACCTCTCCGAATGGACGCCGCCCGTGTTCGAGGCGGCGTGCAATCCGCCATACGATCAGGACTACCGCGCCTCGATCCGCATGATGTGGGACGAGAAGCGTCTCTACATCGGCGGCGACATCCGCACGCCCGCCCCGATGCGCAACATGAGCGCGGCGTCTGGAACGCATCCCTTTGCAGGCGGCTCCGTCATCTGCCGCATCGCTGCCGATCCATCGCTCGGATATCCGCTCTCGAACAGCATGATCTACGATCCCCGCAAACCGCAGTCTCGTCCTCTTCCCGACGTCGGACTCGTTTCGCTCGTAATGTACTACGACAAAGCGTTCGAACGGGAGGACCTCAATGTACATGGAGGCATGCGCAAACAAACAAGGATTGCGCTTGCGCGCGATGCGTGGCGCGGCGCGTACCGTTTGCACAGAGACGGGCGGGGCTACACGTTTGAATACGCAGTCGAGTGGGAGACGGCCGCGATAGTGCCTCCGAAAAAGGGTGAAACACGTGCAAACAACTGGAACATCCATTTCAGCGACGGGGATGGCGTTGTCTGCACGGGACAGATTGTTGAAAACCTTGCTGAAGACATTCCGAAAAAGTATATAAGGTTCCAGCAGTGGAGCTACTGCTACTATCCACCGATATGGGGAAAGGCGGTGTTTGAGTAGAGTGTAAAGTGTAAAATGTAAAGTGTAAAGTGTAAAATGGTTGTGAAATAATGCGATGTTACAGGCAAAGCGAAAAATATGGTAGGGCGGGCGCGCACACCCCGCTAGCGCCAGCTTCGCAGCTCGCGCTTCGCGCTCGGGGGATATGCGCACGCCGAAAATTTGAAAACAAAGGAGGCAAATAAATGATGAAGTTGACAGGGTTGGCCGGGGCTGCGGCTTCGGTCGCGATAGCGGCAAGCGCGTTGGCGGACGGACCGGCGACGACGAACTATCTCGCCGACGGTTCGATCGTCTATACGTTCACCAACACGACGGCGACAACATGGACGGTTCCGTATTCCGGTACGGCAGATATCCTTCTTGTCGGCGGCGGCGGCGCGGGAGGCAATGGTGGCGGCGGCGGTGGCGGCGGCGGTGTCCTCTACAAGGAAGGCGTGAACCTTTCCGCAGGACAGGGAACGACAATTTGCGTCGGAGCAGGCGGCTCAGAGTCGGTCGGCGGAGATTCTACGGCCTTTGATTTTACGGCGCATGGCGGAGGCAAGGGCGCTGATGGCAAGAGAGGCGGAAACGTTGGAGGTTCCGGTGCTTCTGGGGGCGGCGCAGGCGTTGACGCATGGGCTACTACAACCGTGAAAGACGGCGGTGAATCGACGGCTGATTCCGAAGTCGGCGAACTTGGCAACAGCGGCGGAAAGTCTCTGGGCTACAAGGCGGGCGGCGGAGGCGGTGCTGGTGCACCAGGCGCGGATGGGATTTCGTCAAAGGCTGGCGATGGTGGCGAAGGCGTCACAAACTGGATTACAGGCGCGGCGTGCGTCTATGGCTCCGGCGGCGGTGGCGGTGGCAGAGCAGGAACCGCCGGCAAAGGGGGAACAAACGCCGGCAAAGGAGGCATTAATGTCGCGACGGGCGCTGCAGGCGTTGATGGATTTGGCGGCGGCGGTGGCGGCGGTGGCGTCAACAGCACGACAAACTCCTCTGGCGGCGACGGCGGCGACGGCGTTGTCATCGTTCGCATCTACTACCAGCAATACCGTGAAGCCGCGAAAGCACCCGGCACTGGCGGAATCATTTCAAGAATTACGGAAAACGGCACGAATTATGTTGTACACACGTTTGCTGAAAGCGGAACATTCGAGATTGCCGAAAGCGTGAAAGCGGAAATCCTGGTTGTCGGTGGCGGCGGCGCGGGTGGTTCCGCCAACGGCTATCAGGGTGGCGGAGGAGGAGCAGGCGGCGTCGTGCATGTCCCGGCAGGGTTCATCCAAGGAGGCGTGGTTCACGCCGTGACGGTCGGCGACGGCGGCGCGGTCGGCAATCCCGCCGGTGACGGCGGCATGTCCTCGTTCGGAACCGCCTATTCAGCGCTTGGCGGCGGTGGCGGCGGGCGCGGGCAGTACGCCGGCCGTGATGGAGGTTCGGGCGGTGGTGCCGGAGCCTACACGGCTACCAGATCCGGCGGTTTGGGAACATCCGGTCAGGGACACGATGGTGCTGCCAATTTCCCCGGCACGGGCGGCAACAACAAAGGTTCAGCCGGCGGCGGCGGCGGAGCCGGGGAGCCGGGGCGCACTGGAGACACGGCATCCGATGTCGGGCAGGGAGGCGACGGGATTGCCTGCGCGATTACCGGGGTGTCCGTTTACTATGGCGGCGGCGGTGGTGCGGGACGCGGTGCAGCCGCCGGGGCGGGCAACCCCGGCGGATTTGGCGGCGGCGGAACAGGTGCGTACACCTATTCAAGCGGCAACGTCAACACTCCGGCAACCGCAGGCGAACCCGGTACGGGCGGCGGCGGTGGTGGCGGTGGAATTTTCGCGAACGACGGCATTGCAGCGGCGGCCGGCGGTTCCGGCGTCGTGATCATCCGCTATGCGCTTGCTTCAGGCGGACTTATGATCTTTGTCCGATAGACGGCGCGACATGGACGATATTTGAGTTGGCCGTTGACATGGGCATTCTTTTCGTGGTATCACACGCGCATTGTGCAAAAGTGCACAACGCAAAAGTGCACAACGCAGAAATGGACAACGAAAAGGAGAATAGAACATGAGCCCATTTAAATAGCGCAGATGGAAAAATGAAAAACGGAGTGACAGTAATTGCATTGGCAGTGGCGATGTCGGCGGCCGCGGCGTTGCCCGTGCATGGCGCGGCGTCGTTTGCGGAATTCGACGCCAGGGCGAAGGCCGGTGAGCGCCTTACTGTTGCCTACTTCGGCTGCTCGCTCATGTGGAGCGCGAACGCAACCGAGCCGAATCTCACTGGCTTCAGAGGGCAAATGTCGCACTATTTGGAGTCGAAATACCCAAATGCGCATTTCCGATTCGTCGATGCCGCGATAGGCGGAACGGGCGCGATGCTCGGCGTGTTCCGGCTTGACAGGGACGTTCTTTCGAAGAAGCCCGACTTGGTCTTCATGGACTTCGTGTGCAACGACGGATGGGATGCAAAGGCACTTGCGACGACATGCTGCTACGAGTCTCTTTTGCGGCGGATTATCGGCTCCGGTGTCCCTGTCGTGCAGACATTCTTCACGTTCAGGGAATGGGCGCGGCGGATTGCGGTCGATGGCGAGCCGGAGGAAACCGTACACAAAAGGATCGCTCCGTATCGCCAGCTTGTCGGCGCGTATTCTACCGGCGTCGGCGACGTCTATCGAGATTCTCCGCTTTTGTCGGACCTGAAGGGCGGGAAGGTGTCGTTGGAAGAAGTATGGCCTATCGACGGAGGGCATCCGTGCGATCTTGGCTACCGCTACTTTGCAGATGCCGGGATTCGAGGATTTGAGAGAGCAGTAGCCGGGGGACTTGTCTGCCGTGTTCCCGAAAAGCCCGTGTTCGGCACGGTGGCGAATGTTTCGCGTAGAGACGCTGAGACGCTGAATTGTGGTGAGGGCTGGCACAGGGCGCTCACGTACCGCACTTCGTTGTGGTACGACGGTCTTTCTTCCCGCTGGATGGACGGCATTCTCGCCTTCTCCGGCAATGTGCGCTCGCCGCTCTCGCTGAAGGCCAAGGGCAATCTTTTCGCCGTGTTCGGCGAGGCCGATGAAAAGGCGCTCACGGCCGAGGTGCTGTGCAATGGGAAGAAGATCGCCGACTTCAATGCATACCACAGGGCAGGGAAGGGGCGGCTCTTTTTCTGGCGTGACGCGCTTGCGGACGGCTGGGAGTGTGGCGATGGCACAGAACGCGAATGGGCGCTTGACCCGGTTCCGGATGGAGTCGGCGAATTTCGCGTTGGCGCAATATGCACGGCGACAGTCGTTCCGTCGTGCGAGCTGAAGGGCGATGCGGCATCTGGCTTCGACATCGACAAGATAGACCACGGAAGGGGACAAAAGGAATGAGATTGCGGTGCGGAACAATTCTCGCGGGGTGTGCGGTATTCTCGATTGCCGCGTTCGCGGGCACATCGTGCAAGGACGGCGTTGCGAAGGCGGTCGCGGCGGACAGTGCGCCGGTCATCGATGGCGACCTTTCGGACTGGAATCGATCGGCCCCGATCCTCGTATGGAACGCCGAGGAGTGCGCCGAGGCGGAAAATGCTACGCTCTATTTCATGCACGACGAGGCGAATCTCTACGTTGCCTACGAGATGACTCTAATGAGCGGACGCAGCCCCAAGAACGAGAACCGTCCATTGGACCGCATATGGGTTGGCGACCTCGTTCAGCTGCGTCTCTGCACCGATCCTGCAATCGGCTGGCCGCTCCCGAATAGAAAGGATGCGCGGCTGAAGAAAAACCCCCGCGTCACTTGCGTCAACCTCTGGCGCGACACGAAAGAGGGGAAAGACTACTGCCACATCACACCGGGCGCGATGTTCGACTGCCAGACAACGACGAATCCAGAGGGGAGCGCCGTGAAGTCCGTTGCGTCACCGGGCCGACTCGTGCTCGAGGCGCGCATTCCATGGTCTGCGCTCGGCGTTCCAGACGGCCATTGTCCTTTTCCGGCCGGCGGGAAAATGCCGGCAGTTGTGGATGTCAAGTGGTATCCTGGCTTTGACGGACACCAGACGGCGGCCGTCTTTTGCAAGGATCCAGGCGCGTTCGCCTTTATGAACATCGACACTTGGGGGCGGCTCGAGATTTTGCCGCCTGAGGCGGCAGAATCTCGAGGGGAACGGGTAATGGGGAACGTATCCCCCGAGCGGAGCGAGCCGCGCAAGCGGTCGCTAGAGGGGTGGGAACGGAGTTTGAAGGAGCGCTATGCCGAAGTTGCCGCGAAGGCGCGAGGCGGGGCGGAACAGGATATGTCGGGCTGGGCGCCAATCGTATTCGATTTGCCTAAGCGGGCGAAAGTCAGCGTCAATGTCTTTGACGAGAAGGGCGCTGTGGTGCGCGAGCTGATCGGTGGCGAATGGCGCGACGCTGGACGCATTGAAGTGCGCTGGGACGGACGCGACGCGCTGGGTTTCCCGTGCGAGACCGAGCGCGACTACCGCTGGAGCGCGTATGCGCACGACGGGCTTGACGTGGTTTACGAGGGCACTGTGGGAACAAGCGGCGAGCCGCCATACGAGACGCCGGACGGGAAGGGCGGATGGGGCGCGGACCACGGGCCGCCAGTCGCCTGCGCGGCGGACGATACGGGGCGATATTTCGTTTGGCACATGACCGAACAGGGGCGCGGAATAGTCAAGACGGATTTCGCCGGCAAGGTCGTCTGGCGCACAACTCCATTCGTGCGCGGCGGCTGGAACGAATACACGGCGGCTTGTGCGGCCGATGGCGCACTATGGCTCATCCACCAGCCGACCAACGGCAAGAAGCGTCCGGCGCTCGTCAAGATCGACGCTGCGACAGGGCGTAGCGAACTTTTCCCGAATGGAAAGCCTTTTGTCGAGATCGAGGCCATTGGACCAGAATGTCCGGTTTTCGATACCGGCCTTGCGGCAAGGGAGAAGTACATGTTCAACTGCGCCGGCATCGCCGCAATCGGCGATGCGGTTTACGTCTCCGACTTGAACGGCAACCGCATTGTCGCGCTCGATGCGAAGACGGGTGTGCAGAAGGGCGAGATTTCGTGCGATGCGCCGCGCGGTCTCGCCGCCGCGCCGGATGGCGCATTGTGGGCGGTGAGCGGGAAGGGGATTGTGAAATTGTGGAATTGTGGAAATATGGAAATGTGGAAATATGAAAATCTTTCCAACCCATACGCCATAGCCATCGGACAGGATGGGACGCTTTACGTTTCCGACCTTGGCGACAGCCAGCAAGTAAAGGTGTTCTCCCGCGACGGCAAGATGCTTCGCGCATACGGCAAGCGAGGCGGGCGGGGTTTTCTCGGCAAAATCGACTATGACGCCTTTCTCATGCCGTTCGGCCTTGCCGTTGACAAGACCGGCGCGCTTCTTGTGGCAGAAGCTTCTGCGCCGAAAGTCATAACTGTTCTCGATGCCGCGACAGGCGCGGTGCGAAGGCGCTATTTTGGCGATACCGCGTATTCGCCGTCGAACATTCCGGACTGCGACGATCCACGGCTCCAGTATTACTCGATTGAAGGCCCGAATTCATTTGCGCGGCAGCGACTTGGAGAAGTGCCCGATGCAGCGTGGGATTTTACCGGCGCGGGGCTTGGCGAGTTCGGGTCGGTGCTGTCCACAATGAATATGCCGGAAGTGATGCGCTGCGACAACGGACGAAAGTATCTTGTCCCGGACGGGAGGCCGATGACGATCTGCATTGTCGGCGACGATGACGCGATGAAGCCCGTCGCCGGCGTGTTCCCCGATCCGCCGGCGAAGAAGGGATCGCCAGTCACGGCGCTGCGTCTCTGGATGGACAGGAACGGCGACGGACGGCGACAGGAAAGCGAGTCCTCCGCCGTCTCGAATGTCGCAGGTCGCGTCCTGCGCTGGTCTTCTACGATTGGCGCGATGCGCATGGAGAAAAGCGGAGACTTGTTTCTCAACACGCATGACAACGTGGTCGTCGGCATCCCGTGCCGCGGCTTTGACGGGACAGGGGCGCCGCGCTGGGATGCGGCGGCTGCGTACGTGGCGATCCCCGAAATCATCGCCGGAAAGTCTGCGCTCCACCATACATGGCGTTCAGGGCTTTTGGGACTGCGGCGCGATTCGGCGGGCAATTTCTATGCGGCGGTCGATTGCAATCTCGACTACGCCTCGCCGGAACTCACCAAGGCCATGAAGCTTGGCATGGGGCACTCGTCGGAATACAACGGTGTATTCATTTGCAAATACGCGCCGGACGGTTCGCCGGTCTGGCGCGTCGGGCGCAAGGCGACGGGCGGACTGAAACCCGGCGAGATGCTCCACCACTGGGTGTTTGCGGGGATGGTTGGCGACGATTACGCCGTTGCTGCGAGCGAGTGGGGAACATTTACCGTCTATACCGCCGACGGTTTCTTTGTTGACACGCTCTTTGACGCGCCGGGATTGCCGGGGCGCGGACAGCCGTACACTTTCAGCGGCGAAGATTTCTCGGGACGCATCGCGGCGTTCTCGGGGCGCGGTGAAGTGTGGGCGTACAACGCAGGGCAGTCGTTCAAGGTGAAGGGGTTTGAGAAGTGCCGCGTCGCCGGCGAGTGGAGGACGAACGGCGTCGTGAGGCTGGAGCGTGTCGCGCCGCTTTTCGTGCCCGGCGCAAAGCCGAAGCCGATAGAGAAGGCGAAGATCGAGCGCGTCTGCGGCAAGGTGGTCTTCACCGCGCATGTCGTGGACGACACACCGCTCGTGAACGTCGCGCCAGACGCCTCCGCAGTGTTCAAGGGCGGCGATGCAGTCGGGTTCGAGATAGGCCCCGGAAGAACTTTTAGCCGCAAAGAACGCAAAGGACATAAAGAGACGTTTACCCGCATACTTGCGGCGCGGATTGGAGGTGTTGACCGCGTGATTGCGATGCAGCAGGGAGGGACGCGCTTGTCGCGTCCTCAGGAATATTCAACTCCGGCTGGCGGAACTGCTGCGTTCAGTTTCGTCGGCGACGCGCCTGGAGCGACAGTCGCTTTCTCGCAAACTGCCGATGGCTACGATGTTCGTATTGAAGTGCCGGAAACGCTTTTCGAACTCGATTTCTCCAAACCCGTCTTTTGGGACGCAGAGGCGCTATTCTCCGGCGACGGCGGGCGCGGCGTGGGAACAATGAAGCGCGTCTATCTCTACAACGAGGAAAAGTCGCAGACGTCGATGGTGGACGACACGCCGACGGAGGCGAGGCTGCATCCGGAAGGATATGAGGAAGTGAAATGGTGAAGATTATGCGTCCACTTCCGGCTATAATAGTCCTTGTATTCTCTGCGGCTCTGCGGCTCTGCGCGAGTGAAATATCATACACTCTCCCCGATGCAGCGAACGTCACCGTCGTCATCGAGGACGCGCAGGGAAGGCGCGTGCGCAACCTTGTCGCCGATGCGCCGCGCGAGGCGGGGAGGAACGTCGAGACCTGGGACGGATACGACGACGCGGGAGAGCCTTGCGCGGCGGGCGAATACCGCTGGCGCGGACTTACGCACGGAAAGATCGAGAGCCGCTATGCGGGGTCGTTCTACTCGCCGGGCAATCCGCCTTGGCGCACGAGCGAGCGAGCCCGAGTCTGGAACATCAGCGCCACCGGCGCCGGTGGATGGCTCTCAGACCACGAGCCGCCTCTCTGCGTCACCACTGGAGGAGGAGACGTATTCATCGGGGCGGCAAAGGCGGAGGCAGGGTGCGCGATGATTCGCGTCGACGCGGAAACGGGACGCAAGGTCTGGGGCACGTCGATGATCGCGCTCATCGGAGCAAGCGCATTCGCCCGCGACGGCGACACGCTTTTTATTGCCGGAGAGGGCGGATGGTGCAAGGACAAGCTGCGGATCGTCCGGTTCAACCTCAAGACAAACCGATTCGTCCTGAACACAGACACCATCGCGAAGCGGCGCAACCATGTAGGTCTCCAGAAGCAGCGGGAGAACGCTTTTGTAGAAGAAAATATGAGCGACTTCTCCGGCATACGCGGCATGGCGCTTACGCAAGACGAAATTGTACTCTCTCTTGCCGACAAGGGCGGGCGCATCGTCTGCTTCTCCCGCGAGATGGCTGAGTTCACACGCGAAATCGCGCTTCCTGGAGCAGGGCAGCTCGCCACTGCGCCCGACGGGGCGATATGGGCGGCGTGCGCCACTGGCGTGGCGAATGTGAAATTGTGGAATTGTGAAAATATGGAATTATGCAAAGCGGTCGCTGGCAACTCTGCGTCTCTGCGACTCTGCGTTAAAAATCCTCGCGGGCTTGCAATCGACGTCGAGGGCAACTTCTACGTCTCAGATGTCGCGGCAGGCCGCCAATGCGTTGAAGTTTTTTCGCCGACAGGCGAGCATCTTCGCACAATCGGCAATCCCGGCGGACGGCACGAGGGCAAGTTCGACCCGAAGGCGATGTCCAATCCCGTCTCGCTCTGCATCGACGCGAAGGGGCTTTTGTGGGTTGCCGAAAACGAGATTCGCCCGAAGCGCGTCTCGGTGTGGAATTCGACTACTGGCGAACTTGTCCGCGACTATGTGGGAACGCCCTACTACGGCGGCGGCGGGTCGCTTGACGCGGAGGGGCGCTTCGCCTACTACGACGGAATGCGCTTCCGTCTCGCCACGGATCTTTCCGGCGCGACCTTGGACGCGATCCTCTACCGTCCCGAACAGCATCCCGATGTGCCGCTGCGCGGCGCTCCGTCAACAGTTCGCAAGTGGCGCGGGCGCACGTTCCTTGTTTCGGACAGCGGCTACAAAAGCCGTCACTTCATCGGGGAAATCCTGGGCGACAGGCTTGTTCCGCTTGTTGCAGTCGATGCCGCGACTTCTGCCGGTTCGGCGGGGAATGCGGGGAAGAATAAGACCGTCGGGGCAGTCCTTTGGCAAGGCGGCGAGCGCACGGAGATAAAAGGGCTTAGCCCCTCGATGATGTGGGGTTCGCGCATCGGCCCGGGAATGGAGCTCGTCATGCGCATTCCGGCGGCGGACAGCGACTGGAAAACGGACGCGCTCGCGATTTTGCGTCCAGACGGGAATCTGCACTACGACATTTCCAGGATGCAGCGCATCGATATGCCGGACGCGTTGCGCGGCATGGTATTCTCCTGCACAATTACGCCTGACGGAAAGGCTATCGTTGTGAACGCCGGGCGCAGCAAGGATTGCGGAGAAAGCGTCATCGCGGCGGTGTCGCTCGGGGAAGGCCGCATTCTCTGGACGTACCCGAATCCATATCCCTCCAACGGACACAACTCTCCCCTCCCTTCGGCCGGCGAGCTTCGGCACACATGCGGATTCGAGGGTTGGGCAGGAGATGTCTTCCAGCTGAACGGCAACAAGGGGACGCGCTATCTCTTCACGTCCGACGGACTGTTTGTCGCGGAGCTCTTTGGCGACCAGCGGATCACGCCGTCGCAATATTCTCTGTGCGAAGTGAGGCGCGGCGATGTCATATCCGGCTACAGTCTGAACGACGAGTGCTTTCGAGGGTGGCTAGGCGAATCCGCGGGAGGGAGGCCGTTCCAGATTGTCGGCAAGAGTTCTCTTTCAATCTGCGCCGTTGCGGGACTTGGCGGTGTTCGACGGCTTCCGGGCGGGAAGATTGCGCTTGCGAAGCCGCCGCCTGAAAAGACCTTCTTGCCGCCGTCGGAGCAGGGCCCAGCGGTCGTGATGGATTGCGGTGGATTCGGCTTTCAGCGCGGCTGGCAGGATGCGGTCGTCCGTTCCTTCCCGGAGGACAAGGTGGCGGAAGCGGCGTTTGGCATAAGTCGAAGTAGCGGCGGTCCAGGGCCGCTGCGCCTTTGGGTTCGTGTCAAGGATGCCTCTCCGTGGGTGAATGGCGGCGGCGATCCGGAAATGATGTTCAAGAGCGGCGACTGCATCGACCTGAGGTGGGCGGCGGATCCGAAGGCCAGTCCAAAGCGGCGGACGCCGGTGGAGGGAGATGTCCGCCTTCTTTTCGCGCCGGACGGTAAGGGAGGTGTCGCTGCGATAAAGTATGTCTTTGTCGATCCGTCCGTCGCGCCGGATGCACGGCGTTCGTTCACGTCTCCGACGGGAACCGCATACGTGGATCGCATCGAGGCGGTGCCGGTAAGGGCGAAAGTTGAGAAAACGAAGGACGGCTACGAGTTTACAGCGGACATCCCCTGGAAATTCCTCGGAGAAAACGGCAAACCTGCACAGGGCGAGACGCGCAGCGTCGACGTGGGCGTTCTCTTCGGCGATGCCGGCGGCGCAACAACTGTCCGCCGCGCCTATCTTTTCGATCAGGAGTCGCAGGTCGTCAGCGACCTGCCGAGTGAAGTACGTGTAAATCCCTCAAGTTGGGGGGGCGTCAAGTTCTGACAAGCAAAGAGGTTTCTTGAGGTGAATGCAAAAAAGATGAAGACACTGTGCGGAACAGTTCTTGCGGCGGCATTGCTGCCGTTTTGCGCGGTTGCGGCAATCGACGGATTCGATGCCGACGGTCTGCCGTATGCAAAGGAAGGATTTGGCGTTCGCCGCAACTTCTACCAGTCGGGACGGATTTCCGCGATGGTGTCCGACATCGCCGGGATTTTCGAGTTGAACTATGTAGGTGCGCAGCCGTTCAAGAAGCAGACATTCTACCGGTCGGCCGCCGAGAACTGCCATTGGATGCACGGATTCGATCCGTATGTCCTTATCGACGACGTTCCGTACCGGCTGACGTTCGAGAACACCGTCCACTATCCGTTCGGCTACGCGAGTGAGTGCGTGATCGAGGACGTGAAGCTGCGTCATGAGTTCGTCCTAGATGGGAATGCCGTGTTTCGCCGGTTAACAGTCATCGAAAATCCGCAGAAGAAGCCGGTACGCTGTAGAATCGTGCAGATGCAGGCCGGAATGGGGCAGGGGGCGAAGTGGAAGATAGAAGAGTGTAAAGTTGAAAGTGTAAAGTGTAAAGTTGGAAGTTGTGGGAGAAAACTTGTAGCCGGGGTGGGATTCGATGGCGGGGAGCGGGTGGCGATGGAGATGGGTTCCATGAATCCGGTTTCCTTTCCGTTGAACGACCGTCCACCGCAGCCGCTCGCCTACAGGAACGGCGACCACCGACCGAACTTCCGGTTCGACATGGAAGAGACCGAGCCCGGCGACAGACATCTGTTCTGGTGGGTGTTCGACAGGAAGGATGGCGAAGAACTTTCCGAGGCACGGGTCGATCGCGTGTTCGCGGAATTCCGCGAACGCCACGCCGCAGACGCCCGTTTCGAGACCGGCGATGCCATGGTGGACGGCTGGCTCGGACATGTCGCGCCGATGAGCGCGGCATTTGAAGTAGATGGCATTGGTGCTTTCCGCGCCTCGCCGACATACTGGGTATGGGGATGGGACGCGATGGTTCATGCGGGGACGCTTGCGTTCTGCGGGCGCGCGGCGGAGGTGAAGAGGATGCTGTCGTTCTTCCGCGACACCGCGAGCGAGGAGGCCGGCATTCTCCATGCCTACGGCACGTCGTTCAAGTTAGAAGGCAAGGGCGGCGACGAGCCGGGCCAGTCGTACACTATGCCGCCGACAGTGCAGCTCTTCTGGGTCGTTCTGCTCAACGACTACATAAACGCAACAGGCGACGAGGCGTTCAAGGCGGAGTGCATGGGCTTTGCGAGAAAGCTCGTCGAACGTGCGAAGGCGTCCGCCGACGCTTCCGATCTCCTTCCGCACAAGTATAGCTATTACCCCGACAACCCATATGCGGTAGACCAGCAAAAGGATGACATCGCGCTTATCAACTGCGCTGTGTACTGGCAGGGGCTTTGCGCGTGGCGTGAACTTTCCGGCGAGGGCGCAGAGGATATCGTGTCCACCGGCAGGGCCGTTGCCGCCAGGCTCTGGAACGCGGAGAAAGGCTGGTGGGCCGACTCGTGGGACGTTGCGAACGGATGCCGTCGCGAGCATTATCCGCTTTACGGATTTTTCCACGTCTCGCCGTTCGGGCGCGACATATACAGCCATGCGAAGGGCTTCTCGGAAGAAACGACCGCAGACTATCTAAAGCGCGAGTTCTTTATGGGCGACAGGCTCGTCATGTTCGGATGGCGAACGAAGTCGTGGTGCGCGGACGGCAACCAGCTCGGGTCTTATTATCCCGTCACTGATCGCACGTACTGGAACGCCATGAACGCGGCGGGGCGCGTTGATGCGATAGCCGACTTCAAAAACATCGTCTCGCGCCACGCTCGCGTCCTGACATATCCGGAGGGGCAGACTGCGGACGCGGTAAATCTCGATCCTTCCGACTATTCTGACGAGCTCGGCAACAAGCAGTTCTTCGCGGCGAAAGGGTGGCTTGCCGATGCGCTCGACCTCTGGCTTGGAATGCGAATCGCCAAAGAGGGCGTTTCGTTTCATCCGATGAACGACGGCAAGCCGTTCGCTGTGCGCGGGCTCTCGCTGCGCGGCAGGACGCTTGATGTGGAAATGTCCGGCGCGGGGACGGGGGCTTTGTATTCGCTGAACGGCAATGCGCTTGACAATTGTTTTATTCCGTGGAACAGCCTAAAACCCGGTTCTAACATCGTTAAAATCAAAATGCGGGGGACGAAATGAGAATCCTGTACGGAACATTTCTTGCGGCGGCGGTGGCCGTTACGTGCGCAATGCGCGCGGAGTCGGTCGCTGGCGGCATTTGCGTTGCGGATTGCGGACCGAAATGGAGGATGTTCGACCGGCGGGTCGGGATGTTCGTCCATTGGGGAGTATATTCGGTCGGCGGAGTTCATGAACAGGAGTGGATGCGCGCGGGGATGACGAAAGAGGAATACGAAAAATACCCCCTGCGCTTCACCGGGGAGAAGTTCGATCCAGACGCGTGGATAGACGCGGCGGAGTCTTTCGGGGCGGAATACATCGTGTTCACCGCGAAGCACCACGACGGCTTCTGCATGTGGGATACTGCCCTGACGGACTGGAAATCTACGAACACGCCGTTCGGACGCGACGCCGTGGGCGAGCTTGCGGCGGCATGCCGCCGCAGGGGGATGCACCTCGGGCTCTACTACTCGAATCCCGACTGGCACCACCCGAACGCCTACAATCCCTTGAGCACCCACCAGCTTTCCGCGCCGAACCCCGGCGACAGCCCCGACATCGCGAAATACCGCGAATACGTCAAGGCGCAAGTGACGGAGCTTCTGACGCGCTACGGCGACATCTGCTGCCTTTTCTGGGACATTCCGCCGCATGTCGAGGATGCATCCATGAACGAGCTTGTGCGCCGCCTACAGCCGGGCATAATGGTCAACAACCGGGGCTGGAGCGCCGACGGAGACTACTCCACGCCCGAGCGCGGGCACGGCGACCAGGGTTCATCGCCGGCGCGCTTCTGCGAAGTCTGCGACAGTCTCGACGCCGACAGCTGGGGCTACAACAGGAACGCGCGCTGGCACACGCCTGAATATCTTAGAACGGCGCGGGACAATGCGCTTTCCAAAGGCTGGAACTTCCTGCTCAACGTCGGGCCAAAGCCGGACGGGACGATACCCGACGAAGCACTTGCTATCCTGAAGAAGCTGGGCAAGCCCGCCGGATGCGTTTTAGAGCATACTGCCACCGATGTGGCCGATCATCCGGCCGCGACCGCCGCGCGCATCGCGGTCGTCGGTTTTGACGACCTTCCCGCCGCGAAGCCGACGCCGTTCTCCATGTCCTCCAAGGCTACGGCCTGTCTCAAGGACTACGGTTCGCTGGCGTATGTCGCCGCAGCGGATTCGTGCGAGGCGGACAAGCGCAAGGCCGATCTCGTATGCGACGGGAGCGCGGGCGCGGCGGCGATAAACGCAGTCGTCGCGCAGATGGCCGCTGGGCGCGGCGGAAAGATCGTATTCTTTCCGGGAACGTATGTGATCGACGAGTGGACGGAGCGTCAGTGGCCGGAAAGGCGCGGCGGCGGAGTTCAGCGCTTCGGCATCGTAGTTCCGTTCTCGCAGTCGCAGATCGACTTCGAGGGGATCGGATTCACGCACAAGGACAAGAACACGTCGCTCGAAATGAACGGACGGGGAGTCGTGTTCAAGCCAAGCGACCGCCTGTGGGAGGCGATGGAGACCGGCGGACGCTACTCGCTCATAGGCTGTGCGCCATCGACGGAAGGGTTGGGACGTTGCTATTCGTGGGGGTTTTTCACGCTGAAGAACATTTCGTTCCGCCTTCCGGACAACGACAAGGCGATCACGGTCGTCGACGGAATCTGGACGAGCGAAATGGCCTGCGACGGCGTCCAGATCGCGACAGGCGCGCCGTTCAACGACGACAGCCGCGTAAACCCGCGCTGCATCGGAATCCGCACGTGCGCGGCCGGGAACAACAACCGCCGCTACACGATCGACCACTGCAAGCTGATGGGGCTCGGAACCGGTTTTCACGTCGCGGGTGAGCACCTGATAATGCGTCAGTGCATAGCGCAGCGATGCGCGTATGGATATGTTTTCGGCAATGTGCCTTTTCTCGAAAGCTGGAGCCAGCAGGTGAGCAACCACCCGTTGACGATGGTCAACTGCTCCTTCGAATACACATGGTACGGAATCACATTCGGCAAAAGCGGAAACGGCAATCCAAAATACGTCTGCACGTTCAATGCGATCGACCTTAACGCCGAGGAGAGCGAGGGGTACGATGCGTACAAGGCGTGGAAGGAGCGCAGGCTCGTCCAGGATATGAGCGACGGGTACTGGATGGGCGAGATAACCTATCATCTGACGTCCAAGGCGAAGGGACACATTCCGAGCCGCTTCAACCTCTGGGGGGCGGATCTTTCCGAGGGGCGGAACTTTCGCACCGTCAATCTCGCGGCGCGTCGTCGCGGGCCTACGTCCGGGCGTCCGACGTCGATGACCGACCTGGGCTTCGGCTATTTCGACACCGACCTGAATC
The DNA here is from genome assembly GCA_002392765.1 of Verrucomicrobia bacterium UBA3841. Classification (GTDB taxonomy): domain Bacteria; phylum Verrucomicrobiota; class Kiritimatiellia; order RFP12; family UBA1067; genus UBA1067. The sequence continues at coordinate 17,841 of DGHT01000061.1, forward strand.
GGATGGTCTGGCGCACGGAATCCGGCTGGAGCGAATAGCCGGCTTTGGGCAATCCTACGAACACGCGAAAGAACGAATGGAGAAGGCGAAATGAGAATCATATACGGAACAATTCTTGCGGCGGCGATGGCGATTTCGGCCAATGCGGACATGCCCTGCGTGTCCGGCGTCTATCCGCACCTTGCGATGTTCAACGATGAGGGCGAATGTGGAACCGGCGCAGTTGTGCCGTGGGCGGGAGACCTCTGGGTAATCACCTATGGACCACACTGCCCCGTCGGCTCGACGGACAAGCTCTATCGCATCAAACCGAACCTGTCGCGCGAGACGTTCGCGGGATCGGTCGGCGGGACTCCCGCGAACCGCTTGGTCCACCGCGAGACGGACCAGCTGCTGATAGGGCCGTACGTGATCGACGCGAGGGGGAACGTGCGCGTCGTCCCGCCCGCGAAGATGCCGGGACGTCTCACCGGCGCGGCGCGACATCTTGATGATCCTGGCAAGGTTTACGTTGCGACCATGGAGACCGGGCTCTACGAACTCGACATGCGTACGCTTGAAGTCAATACTCTCGTCCGCGAAAACGGCAAGAACGACAAGGCGATTTCCAGGTATCTGGAGCGGCTTGGAATGCCGTTGCCCAATGGCTGGGATTCCGCGCCTGTCACGCACGTTCCCGGCTACCATGGCAAGGGGCTGTGTTCCGGCTTTGGACGCGTGTTCGTGGCGAACAACGGCGAGGACAGCCCAGCGGCGCGGCGCGACCCATTCGTTCCTTCGGGCGTGCTCGCCTGGTGGAACGAAAGGGGACGCGACTGGACGACGATCCGCCGCTGCCAGTTCACCGAGATCACGACTCCCGACGGCATCTACGGCAACGAACATCCCAGGACGAATCCGGTCTGGGCACTGGGCTGGGACGCGAAGAGCGTGATCCTCGGCGTGACCACGAACGGGACGGAGTGGGCGTACTACAGGCTTCCCAAGGCGTCGCATGCGTACGACGGCGCCCACGGCTGGAATACCGAATGGCCGCGCATCCGCGACGTCGGGTTCGGCGACGGCACGTTCCTTGCGACGATGCACGGCACGTTCTGGAAATTCCCGAAGGGGTTCTCCCCCGCGAGCCCGAACGGGCTCCGGCCGATCTCCACCTATCTCAAGGTCATCGGCGACTTCTGCCGCTGGGGGGACAGGATCGTGTTCGGCTGCGACGACCAGGCGAAGAACGAGTTCCTTGGCAAGCGCGGACTCAAGAAGGACGCCGTGCGCTGCGAAAAGTCGCAGTCCAACCTGTGGTTCGTGAAGCCGGAAGACCTCAAGTCCTTCGGTCCGCCGTCCGGCGAAGGGTATGTGTGGCTGGACGAGGACGTGAAGTCGGGCGACATCTCCGATCCGTATCTCCACGCTGGATACGAGACGATGGAGTTTTCCTTCACGTCTGCGGACGGCACGCCGGTCAGGCACGAGCTCCTCGAAGACGGGGACTGGGTGCGCGTGAAGTGCCTGGAGGACGCGAAGGGCGCGGTGGCGCGATTTGCATACGGTCCGGCCCGGTGCGAGATTCCGAAGCTCGACGGAAAGAGCCCGGTCGTCACGGTGACCGACGACAACGGCAAGGCATGGCGCTTCCCCAACGTGAACGGAGACACCAATGTCATCTGCCGCGAGATCGCGACGGAGCGCGACCTTCTTTACGTCGGCGGCGTCTGGTACGAGGTGCCAGCCGACAACGCCGGCGGTTTCTCCGCCCTGCGCCCGATTGCCTTTGCCGACGAGCCGGTGCGGGCGCTGGAAGGCAGGCTTGGCCTCATGTACGTGAACGGAAGGGCAATGGTCATCGACGACCTCTGGAAGAACGGCACCGCCTCAGCCGCCTATTGGCTCTGGAGGCAATGCGCCGCAGATTTTGAGACAAAATGACGATGCGGACAGGAATGATTCTCGTCGTAGCGGCTGCTGCTGCGCTGAATGCAGCAGGAGTCGCAGCGGCCCCGTCGCACCGCGAGCTGCTTGACATGGTGTGCGACCCCGCAGCGTTTGCCGTCGGGGCGTTGCCTCCGAGATCGCTGTCGTGGCCGTCGAGGCGGCTGGCGATCACCGACGGCGAATGGCTTGCGGCCGTCGGCGCGGACGGCGTGGAGATGTCCGTCGAGCAGTCCGGCGAAATCGCGTTCGCGCTTCCGGCATTCGAGTTCGACGGCGGGAGCGAAAGCGAGATCGCGTGCGACGGCAGGGCGCATGATGTGGAAATGTCCGGCGATGGGACGGAGGCGTCGTATTCGCTGAACGGCAATGCGCTTGACAATTGTTTTATTCCGTGGAACCGCTTAAAGTCAGGTTCCAATATCGTTAAAGCCAAAATGCGAGGTGCAAAATGAGAATACTGTGCGGAACATTTCTTGCGGCGGTTGCCGCTGTCATATGTGCGGCTGAAGCAAAAGAATACACACTTGCGGACGAGATGGCGCGCAAGACGCCCGATTGGTTCCGCAAGGGCGTCATGTACCAGATCCAGCCGAGGGCGTTCACGCCGGAGGGGACGATAAAGGCGGCCGAGGGGAAGCTCGCGGAGCTTGCCGACCTCGGCGTCACGGTTGTCTACATGTGCCCTGTCACTGTGGCGGACGACGATCCGCGCGAGGACATGTGGAGCCCGCGCCAGGTGAGGAGCGGGTTCAACAACCCGCGCAATCCCTACCGCACGGGCGACTACTTCCACGTCGACCCGGAATACGGCACGGATGCGGATTTCCGCTCGTTCGTCAAGACGGCGCACGGCAACGGTATAAAGGTCCTCATGGACATCGTGTACCTTCACTGCGGCCCTTCGGCGCGTGTCGTGAAAGACCATCCCGAATACTTCTCATACGACAAGAACGGGAAGATGGTCATGGCGGGATGGCGCTTCCCCAAGCTCAACTTCGACAGCCGGGGGGTGCGCGAGTACTTCAAGGCCAACATGGTGTACTGGCTCGCGGACTTCGACGTCGACGGATTCCGGTGCGACGTCGCGGACTGCATTCCGCTCGACTTCTGGGAGGATGCCAGGGGCGTATGCGAAAGCGTGAAGGGCGGCATAGTGATTCTCGCCGAGGGATGCCGCCACGCCAACACGCGCCACGCATTCGACGCGAACTACAACTGGCCGGTGTGCCTCTCGTGGCTTAGGCCCATACTGAAGGGCGATTCGGAGGAAGGCTACAACCAGCAGTGGGCGGCAGGCGGCGCGGACGTGTCGGCGTTCAAGGGAGTCGCCAAGCTGCGCGCGGCGTCCGAGCAGTACGCGGCGAAGTGTCCTAAGGGCACATTGAACATGAACTTCACCGAGAACCACGACACTTCCAACGACGACTACGAAAACCGCATGGAGAAGACCTGCGGATGGGACAACCAGACGCTCGGCCTCGCCTTGTGCTTCGCGATGGAAGGGATTCCGCTCATATACAACGGACAGGAGATTGCCGACGCGCACCGTCATTCCATATTCGGACATTCTCCGGACGTGACGGTGGACTGGGCCAATGCCGCGACGCCCGCCGGACGCCGCCGCCGCGAAATGGTGCGCGCGTTCGCAGCGCTCCGGCGCGACAATCCGGCGATGACCGCGCCAGGCCAGAAGTGGCTTGACAATGACAGGCCGGAGAGCGTCCTTTCCCTTCGGCGCGGCGAATCCGCCGCGGACGGCGTCGTGTTCGTAGGGAACTTCTCGGGCAAGCCCGTAACCGTAGGCGTCGAATCGGTTGCAGCAGACAAGGCGAGGGTTCTTCTTGCCAACGGTGCAGTGATCTTCGGCGCATCATTCCGCCTTGCGCCTTGGGGATTCGCTTTTTTGGAGGAAAAATGAAATGAAGACAAACGGTATGACAATTCTTGCGGCAGTGGTTGCGGCGGCGCTTCCTTCTTATGCGGAGGACGGAAACACAAACCTTGTTCAAGAAACCCGCAAATGGATCAATGTCGGCGCGTATGCGGACATTGAGACTGCATATTGGGCGCGCGGCGCGATAGTTGACAAGAGGCCGTATTCCGCTCAGTTCGCCGACCTGTCGTTCAACCTCGATCCGTTCGGGCGTGTCGGCGGCTACGCCTGGAGCGTTTCGTCCCTCTCGAAGAGCGGACAGTCCGCGACGCGGCGCAACGCCTACAACGAGGTTGACTACGCCGTCTACTACGGCTACGGGCTCAAGCTTGCTGAGGAATGGACGCTGGACACGACCGTTGCCAAGAAGTGGGTGACGCTCCCCGGCTATCGTCCGCACGCCAGCACGATCTCGGAGTGGAACGTCTCGCAGGCGCTTAAGAATCCATACGTTACGCCCTACTACCTGCTGCGCCGCGCCTACAACGGCCAGCATTGGTGCTACTGGGAGGTCGGCCTCACGCGGTCGTGGAAGTTCCTCGAGGACCTCACCTTTACCGCCACCGTCTTCGGCGAACTTGGCGACTCGCGCCACTTCGCCGCGCAGTACGGCGCGAATCCCCGCGGCAGCGGACGGTATTCCGACGGTCTCATGGCGCTCAATCTAATGTTGCGCCTCGACTATGCGGTTACAGAGAACGTCGGACTCTTTGCATTCGTTCACCAGTTTGACGTAGTTTCGTCAGATGCGCGCGACGCGCTTGATCGCGATACGTCTCCGCAGTCCCGCAAGGACCTCACGATCGGCGGCATCGGCATCACACTCAACTTCTGAAGCGGGGGAGAAAATGATAATCCACAGCAGGGCGTTTTTCCGGTCGTTCGCCGGGGCGATTTGTCTTTCATTCGCCACGGCAGAAGCCGCGTCGCTATATGTCGAATGCGAATCATTCGACAATCTCGGCGGGTGGGTCGTCGATCCCCACTCGATGAAGAAACTTGAATCGTCATACATCATGGCGCATGGCGTTGGAAAACCCGTTGCTGACGCAACGACAAAAGTCGATGTTCCGTCCGTCGGGCGCTACACAGTATGGGCGAAGACGCGCGATTGGGCGGCGGAATGGCGCGAAGGACGCGGCAGTGCGCCTGGACGGTTCAAGGTCTTGGTTGACGGAGAGGCAATAGATGGAGAACTCGGAACGGAAGGCCGCGATTGGCACTGGCAGAAGGCCGGAGAAATCGACTTGGCGAAAGGCGCGGCAACGCTTGCGCTCCACGACCTCACGGGCTTCAACGGACGTTGCGACGCGCTCTTCCTCACTGACGACCTCGCGGCAAAGCCGCCGTTTGCGCGTCCAGCTGAAGCCGTGGCCGACAACCCGACGGCATACGACCTCGTGATTGTCGGCGGCGGAATGGCCGGAATCTGCATGGCGCAGACCGCCGCGCGATATGGGGTAAAGACTTTGCTCATTCAGGATCGCGATGTCCTTGGCGGATGCAATTCGTCGGAAGTCCGCGTGGGGCTTGGCGGATATTGGCATATCGCCCCATATCCGAATCTCGGCAATGTCGTAGACGAGCTTGCGCCCGCCTACAACAACAACCGTCCGCTCCCGCCTGAGTTCTACGAGGATGCGAGGAAGGCCAACTTCTTTGTTCGTTCCAAGCGTAATTGCGACGTGTTCTACCGCGAGCATATGTTCGCAATCGAAGCCGATTCCTCCGACGCGGGGCGTATCGTCGCCGTCCTGTCGCGCAACACGCATTCCGGCGCGGTGACGCGCCACCGCGCCACACTCTTCTGCGACGCGACAGGCGACGCGACGATTGCCCGTCTCGCCGGATGCGAGACGATGTACGGAACGGAGGCGCGTAGCCGGTTCAACGAGTCGTGCGCTCCCGAAAAGGCGAGCCGTCAGGTCATGGGACATTCAACGCAGTGGACGAGCCGCGTCGCCGACGCGCCAGTCCCGTTCCCCGACATCGACTGGGGCTTCGTCCTCGACGAGTCCAACGTCTATCATATCACCGAGGGCGGCTGGGAGCAGGAGGCGGGGCAGTACCGCGACATGGCCGACGACACGGAGGCGATACGCGACTATGGACTCTACGCGGTGTTCTCCAACTGGAGCTACCTCAAGAACCGCTCGCCGCGAAAGGCAGAATGGGCGAACCGCGAAATCACATGGGTGTCGCCTATTGGCGGCAAGCGTGAGAGCTACCGCGTCGTGGGTGACTATGTGCTCACGCAAAACGACATCGAGAACCACGTCAAGCACAGCGACCTCACGGCGCCGATCACGTGGAATATCGACATACATTTCCCGGACCCAGACAACGAGGCGAAGTTCAAGGAGCCGTTCCGCTCCTGCGCCTATCATCGTTGCTTCAACGGTCCGTACGCAATGCCCTACCGCTGCCTCTACGCCCGCGACGCAAAGAACCTCTTCCTCGCCGGACGCGACATCAGCTGTTCTCACGTCGCCTTTGCCGCGACGCGCGTAATGGGGACCTTGGGCGTCTGCGGCGAAGTCACGGGCATGGCTGCGGCGATATGCAAGAAGCACGGGTGTGCGCCGCGCGATGTTTACGAAAAACACCTTGACGAACTGAAGGCAATGATGGAGAAGGGTGTCCCGCGTCCCGGGTTCTACCATCCCGGCGGCTGCAGCGGGGAGCTGGAATACTACCACTTCAAGTCCGACGACAAGCACGAACGCCCGCAGATATACCCCAAGCCTTCGCAGCTCACGCCAGAACAGGAGCGCAAGATACGCGCGCTCGGCATACAGCACCGCCACGAGCATCCGCAGCTCGCGAAGAGTCCGGAGAAGCGTCGCCGACTCGTCCTTGCGGACGAATCGCGCGGGCTTCTGCACTACTACGACTCTGGTGATTCCGAAGCTGGATTCTCCATCAAGATGGAAAAGCCGCTGTGGGATTTGACGAAGGTTGGCGAGGGGCGTTATCGCGCTGTGTGCAACAAGGGCTTTATGGTCGCCGACTTAAGTGAACGCAAGGTCGTCGATGTGTTTCGCCACGACTCGCTTGACATCGTGACAAGCGTGTGCGACCTGCCTGACGGCGGTTTCCTCGCGTCCGTAAATCCTCGCGGCGTGAAGGAGCATGTCATCCTCGTGCGGCGGTTCTCGAAAAGTCGCGAACTCGTCTCGACCGCTGCGTTTCGCGGCATATACTACGGACGTGGCCTCACGCGGCTTGCCAATGGGGATCTGCTTGTCGGGCACGAAAAGGGATTTGCAATTTGCCGCATGCCGCCAGACGGCACAAGAGACGCCGACGGCGAGATCGTGAAGAATGTTGCGATGCCGAAGGGGCGGAATCTTTTCGAAGTCGTGCCGAACCGCGATGGAACTGGCTATTGGGCAGGTGCGGGATATGGAGCGCAACTTCTTCGCTTTGACCTGGACGGCAACCTTCTTTCGGCATGGTCGGCAGATCAGGGAGAAAGGAAAAACTACTTCTACGCACAGGTTCGCGAGCGACCAGACGGACATGTCTATGTCGCCAACTGGACTGGCCACGGCGAAAACGACAGCAGACGCGGCTGGCAGGTGTTGGAGTTCGACGAAAGAGGCAATGCCGTCTGGCATCTCGACGACCCTGCCCGCTTCGGCTCAATCCACGGCTTAGACGTGTTGGAATAATGAAGGAGGCAAAATGAGAATCCAGTGCGGAACAATTCTTGCGGCGGCGATGGCGCTTGCCGTGCATGGCGCGGAATCGCGCACCGAGGTGATGGACATGGTTCACCACAACCCCGGCGAACCTTTCACGAGGACCGCATTCACAGACCCCGGCACGCTCGCGTCGTACGGCTACGATGCGATGGTCATCAACGAGTTTGTGTTTCCGCAGTGCGCCGTCACGTTTGACTCCTTCGACAGGCGCGTATTCCCGGAAGGCTCCCCAGAGCGCGCGTGGGTCATGGCAACAAGGGACCGGATGCGCGAAAAGTGCCGCAAGTGCCATGCCGCAGGGCTGAAGTGCTACTACTTCATGGACATAATCGTCTTTCCGAAGCGGCTTGTCGAACTGTACCGCGACGATGTGTGCGGCCCGGACGGGCGCATATCCTTCTCCAGACCGCTGACGAGGAAGCTGCACCGCATCATGCTCGACGAGCTGTTCGAGGTGGTGCCGGAACTTGATGGGCTCGTAGTGCGCACAGGCGAGACCTATCTGAACAACACCCCCTACCACACGGGGAACGGCCCCGTAGACTACAAGAACGCATACGAGGAGTCGAAGGAAATCCACGCCGCGCTGATGAATCTCCTGCGCGACGAGGTCTGCGTCAAGCGCGGCAAGCGGGTCTATTACCGCACATGGGACTTCGGATATTTCCATTCCCGGCCCGACTACTATCTCGACGTCGTCGGACGGGTGCGGCCCCATGAAAAATTCATCATCTCGATCAAGCACTGCGCGGCGGATTTCTTCCGCGGCATCGACTTCAACCGCACTCTCGGGCTCGGCGAACATCCCCAAATCGTCGAAGTGCAGTGCCAGCGCGAGTACGAGGGGAAGGGCGCTTTCCCGTCGTACATCGCCGACTCGGTGATAAACGGATTCGAGGAAAACGAAGGATCTCCCGACCCGCACACTCTGCGTGATTTCGCGAAGAGTCCGCTCTTCGCGGGCGTGTGGACCTGGAGCCGCGGCGGCGGATGGGGCGGGCCGTGCATCAGGAACGAGTTCTGGTGCGAACTCAATGCGCGCGTCATGGCGAACTGGGCCAACGGAGAGCAGGAAACGGAAGAGGGATGTTTCCGCAAGGCGGCGGAGGCGATGGGCGTCATGCCGGAGTCCGTGGACGCGCTGCACCATCTTGCGCTTCTCACGCCCAAGGCGATTCTGCGCGGCAAATCGGCATCGGACGCGGCCGCCCGCAACGGACTTCCCGTAGGATGGGTGCGCGACTGCTATCTTGCCGGCATCAACATCATCATCGGCGCCGACTGGCTCTACAACCGCATTCTCGATGGGTCGATCGAGGGCATTCTCGCCGACCGGCGCGAGTCGGTCGGGATGTGGGAGGAAATCGTGGAGCTTGCGAAAACCGTCAGATGCCGCGACAAGGCGGACGAGAGCTACATACTCACTTCATCTCTCTACGGGCTGCGCCTGTTCCGCATGATCGAGGCGGGGTGGGACGTGATGGCGACGGGACTCAAAGGCGACATGTTCGGGCACGTCTACGACACGGCCCGCCTCAAGGCGGCGATAGACCGCTACGATCGTGCAAAGGCGGAATACATGAATCTACCCAAGGAGCGTCCCGACGCGGCGACGCTTTTCACGGATCAGTATGTGCGCATCAAGGTGCGCGAGGCGTTCCACGAGGTGACGCCGGTTCCCGGCCTCGGCGAATCGGTGGATCGCTATCGCAAACTGTTGCCGTCGCCAAAAGGTTCCGCGCTTGAGCACACGGCGATCGACGTCGCCGATCCGGTCGCGACCGCCGCATGGTGGGTGGAGTATCTTGGTTTCGAAATCACCAGCCAGCGCGATGACGTCACGCACACGACTTTCATAGTCGATAAGACAGGGAAGATCGCGCTCGAGCTATACCGCGCAAAAGACGCGCCGTCCGCGCCGGACTACCACTCAATGCGTCCGCTGGCGTTGCATTTCGGGTTTGTTTCGGACGACGTGGAGGCCGATATCGCGCGTCTGACTGCGGCGGGCGCGACGCTCGTCGTCCATGAGAAAGCTCCGGGGTTCGACGGAGCGATGATGAAGGATCCGTCGGGAATATCCATCCAGTTCGTAAAGCGGGCAAGACCTGTCCTCAAAGAACTGCCGCAATAATGCGCCTCGCCGGCATATTGGCCGCCTCGGCACTTTCCCCGTCGGCGCTCTTTGGCGCGACGCGCTCCGACTATCTCGACATCGTGGACAAGGATATCAAAAACCTTGGCAATACCTACGACAACATAAAAATCCAAAAGCTGCTCGACAAGGACGACGACGGCCTGTCTCCGCTGAATATAAACCAGCTGAACATCAACGAATTTTCATTTGACAAAAATCTCAGAATTTATGGTATAATATTACCATCTTTCATGCGTGAAAGAAAATATTCCATGATAATATCTACGGAAGAAAAAGGAGAAAAATGAAATACAAATACAACTGCCTCAATCCGATCGCGGATTGCGGTCTGGCAAACCTGCCCGAAAACTACGAACGGACCGAAAACTTCGCGGATGCGAATGCGGTATTCGTCCGCTCCGCCAAGATGGACGAACTCGTCCCCGGCGAAAACCTGCTGGCCGTCGCGCGCGCCGGCGCGGGCGTCAACAACATCCCGCACGCAGAATACGCCAAGAAGGGGATCGTTGTTTTCAACACTCCCGGAGCGAACGCGAACGGAGTCAAGGAACTCGTGATCGCGGCTATGCTGCTTTCAAGCAGGGATATCGTGGGCGGCATTGAATGGGTGAAGGAGAATGCCGGCGACGCGGCGATAAACAAGACCGCCGAGAAGGCGAAGAAGGCGTTCGCCGGAACGGAAATCGCCGGCAAGACGCTCGGCGTCATCGGTCTCGGCGCGATCGGACAGAAGGTCGCGAACGCCGCAGTTGAGCTCGGAATGGACGTCTACGGATACGATCCATATCTTTCGATCGACGCGGCCTGGCAGCTCGACAGATCCGTCAAGCACTGCAAGAACGTCGAGGCGATCTACCGCACCTGCGATTTCATAACGATCCACGTCCCCGCGCTCGAATCGACGAAAGGGATGATCAACGCCGACGCGATCGCGATGATGAAAAGGGGAGTCATCGTGATCAACGCCGCGCGCGACGCGCTCGTGAACGAAGCCGACATGCTTGCCGCGCTCGATTCCGGCAAGGTGCGCAAGTACGTTTCCGACTTCCCGAATTCGACGACGGCCGGAAAGAAGGGCTGCATCGTAATTCCGCACCTCGGAGCGTCCACCGAGGAGGCCGAAGACAATTGCGCGGTGATGGCCGTGAAAGAAATGCGCGACTATCTCGAAAACGGCAACATCGTCAATTCGGTAAACTACCCCGCGTGCTCGCTCGGCATTCCGACGAAAGCCGGACGCATAGCGATATGCCACAAGAACGTCGCGAATATGATCGGACAGTTCACGTCGATTCTCGGCCAGGCCAAGGTGAACATCGACTCGATCGCGAACAAGAGCCGCGGCGATTTCGCCTACACCTTGATCGATACTGACAGCCCGATCCCGGCGGAAGTCGTAAAGGCGCTCGAATCGAGCGACGCCGTCATCAAAGCAAGAGTCATCAAATAACAAAGCGGCAAGCCATGCAGACGGTCACCGATTATTTCGCCGAATCAGCCGGCAAGTCAAGTTTCATCCGCAAGATGTTCGAGAAGGGACTCGAACTGAAGGCGCAATTCGGCGAGGAGAACGTCTGCGACTTCTCTCTCGGCAACCCGGACGTCCCGCCGCCCGCAGCGGCGCGGGACGTCCTTCGCGCGATTGCGGACGATGCCGTGCGTCCGCTCGGCCTCGGCTACTGTCCGAACGCCGGCATCCCCGCAGTGCGCGAAAAAATCGCCGTCTGGATATCGTCGCAGCAGTCTATGGAGGTTCCCGCATCTTGCACGATCATGACGGTCGGCGCGGCAAGCGCTCTCGTCGACTGCTTCCGCGCGACGATCGAGCGCGGCGACGAAGTCATCGTGCCGTCACCGTATTTCGTGGAATACGGAAACTACTGCGGACACTTCGGCGGCGTTCTCCGTCCGGTCGCTACGAAAGAGGATTTCTCTCTCGATATCGAAGCGATAGCCAATGCCGTAACGCCGCGCACGAGAGCCATAATCATAAACTCTCCCAACAATCCGACGGGCGCCGTCTACTCCCGGGACGAACTCGAACGGCTCGTCTCCGTCGTCGAAGACGAAAACCGCCGCCGCGGTCCTTCCGGCAAGGCGCTTTTCATTCTTTCCGACGAACCTTACAGGGCGTTCGCGTACGACGGCGTCGAAGTTCCGGCGGTTCTCCCGATGTCGAAGTACGCTGTAGTCGTCGGCAGCTTTTCCAAAACCCTTTCGATGGCCGGCGAACGCGTCGGCTACATCGCCGTCAATCCCGCGCTTTGCGAGGAAGACGGAGGTGCTTTCGTTTCGACGCTGGTTCTCGTCAACAGGACTCTCGGATGCGTCAACGCGCCTGTGATCGGACAGAGGCTGGCCGCGGCGATCTGCGGCGAAACGGTCGACATCGGAATCTATGCGCGCAGAAGGGCTCTCATGGCCGAGGTTCTGCGCAATGCGGGTATCGAATTCACGATGCCGAAAGGGGCTTTCTATTTCTTCCCGAAAGTTCCCGGCGGCGACGACTTCGCATTTGTCGACAAACTTCTCGAAGAAAGGATTCTCGCAGTTCCCGGAACAGGATTCGGCCGTTCGGGACATATAAGATTGAGCTGTTCCGTCGACGAGAAAATCATCGAACGCAGCGCCGCCGGATTCAAAAGGGCAGTGGAGGCCGTCAAATGAAATATTTCCTTGCCGGAGTCGTTGCCGCAGGCGCGCTTGCAGCGTGCGCGGAGCCGTTCATAGGCGTCGAATCGGATCCCTCGACGCATACGGTCAAATTCTCCGCCGTTTCCACGGATTGCGGACTCGACACTCAGCTCGAGTTCCTTTTCGTCGGCCCGGGTTCCGACAAGGACTACGAATCGATGTTCGTGACGGACGCTTCGATTAATGATATCTGCGAGGCTTTCGTCAAGGCCGGATTTCCGGTCGGTGTGCCGTACGATTTCCCGGGATACGCATTCTGGCCGTCCGGTCCTGAAGTCGCGATGGAACCTTCATTCGCGTCGCTCGTCAGGGAAATGCGCGGCGAGGAAACGCCGCCCATCGTCTACACGGGGGGCAGAAGGGATGCCGCCGGAATTCCCGACGCCGAAAAGGAAAGTCCCATGGCGCTCTTCGCGCTCTACAATTGCACGCAGTCGATTCTGCAGTTGGACGATTCTCTCGACCAGTCGCCCGTCTACGGCAGGTTCCAGCCGGCAGTCAAGATCCCGAAGGGGGAGCGAAAAACATTCACCTTCAAGTGGGACGGCAAAACAGCGACCAGACGGATTGACGTGGTTCTTTCGCCCGGCAGACTTCAGGAAGTCCTTTCCGGACTCCGCGACGCCTCGCGCGACAGCGAAGTGTCGGTCTGCTGTTCGTTCGATCCCGAAATGACGCTCGCGGAAGCCGTAGATTGCGCAACCGCGATTTCCATGATAGATTCGAGAACCGTCAAATTCAACTGTTCCTCCAATTTCTACTACAGGGCGTTTCTTCCTCTCGAAAAATGGCGCGAAAGAAAGGAACGCCTCGCCCAGCCTCCAGAGGTGCTTTTCCGCGAAGACGGAATGATTCTCGTGAATAAAATTCTCGAGGACTGGTCGAAGGACGATTCGCTGGATCCAATCCTGACGGTTGAGCCGCACGAGTTCGACGATATCGGCAAAGCGGCGGAATTCGCCGCATCCGCGTCCGGAAGGACGTTCACCTGCCTGTTGTTCGCGTCTCCCTCCATGAAGCTTTCGACCCTTGTCGAATTCAAGAAGAAGGCGAAAAGCGGCATTCTCAACTGGTACGTGTTCAAACTATGAGCCGCAACCGCCAGGAGCCTTTGGCGGCAAGGATGCGTCCGCGTTCCATCGACGAAATAGAGGGACAGGATCACATCCTGGGCGAGGGAAGGCTTTTGAGAAGGGTGATAGAGGCCGACAGGCTTACGAACATAATCCTCTACGGTCCGCCCGGATGCGGGAAGACTTCCATAGCCGAAGCGATCGCAAAATCGACCAAACGCAATTTCGTAAGGCTTTCGGGCGTAACGTCCGGCGTCGCCGACATAAGGAAGATTTGCGACAGGTCGTCGTCAGAACTCGATGGAGAGGGGACCATCCTGTTCGTCGATGAAATACACCGTTTCAACAAATCGCAGCAGGACGTGCTGCTTCCGTTTGTCGAGGACGGCACCGTTGTTCTCATCGGCGCGACGACGCACAATCCGAATTTCTTCATCAATACGCCTTTGACGTCAAGGTCGCTCGTTTTCGAACTGAAACCGCTCGACGCCAAGGCGATTTCAAATCTGATTCTTAAAGCTCTTAAAGACGAAGAAAGGGGATACGGCAGGATTCCGTCCGAAATCCAGGATGACGCGCTGGAGTTCCTTTCGACCGTCTCCGAAGGCGATGCGCGGCACGCATTGACGGCGCTCGAGATCGCAATGCTGTCGACGCCTCCGTCCGATGACGGCATCGTCCATTTTACAATCGATGTAATGCAGGAATGCGTCCAGAAAAAAAGGGTGGTATACGACAAAGACGAGGACGGACATTACGATACGATTTCGGCTTTTATCAAATCCATCCGCGGAAGCGATCCCGACGCGGCGATATACTGGCTCGCAAAGATGCTCTCTGCGGGCGAAGATCCTCGATTCATAGCAAGGCGTCTGGTAATCAGCGCAAGCGAGGATATCGGGAACGCAGAGCCCAGAGCGCTGCCTCTGGCGATAGCGGCAATGCAGGCGGCAGATTTCGTCGGAATGCCGGAATGTCAACTAAATCTCGCCCAGGCTGCGACGTTCCTGGCAAGCTCGCCAAAATCCAACGCATCGTGCATAGCGATTTCCGAAGCGATGGCGGACATTCGCACTGGCGCTGTCCAGCCTGTACCGGAACATCTCAAAAACAAACACGTGCAGGCTATCGGCAGCAACGAAGTCACCGAATACAAGTATCCGCACAATTTCCTGAACCATTACGTCAAACAGGACTACATGACCGTGTCAAAAAAGTACTACCGTCCCACAGGGCAGGGCTTTGAAGCGGCCATTGCACGTCGTCTCAAAACCATAAAGGCCTAGTTTACATAACACCTATTATGCGACTAGCGGATAAAATCCGGGACTTTTACAGGAATTGAACCGGCGGCAACGGATTTCTCGGACAATTCGGTCAGACAGCTCCAAGTGGCCGCATCGTAGACAGTCGAATCCATAGGCTCGCCGTTCTTGAGGCATGCAGTCCATCTGAGATCCATCAAAAAATCCATGCCACCGTGTCCGCCGACTTTTTTCGCAAGTTCCCACGATTCTTTGACGAACGGATGTTCGTATTGTTTTCTAAGTTCGGCAAGCTCCGTTTCCTGAAGCCATTTATCGGAATCGGGCAGCAATGCGACTTTCAAGGGATAGCCGGACAGAATGCCTTTTGTTCCTGAAATCAGATTTATCCGGGAATACGGACGCGGAGACGAAACGGCGTGCTGGATCATGATCGTACGGCCTTTGGCCGTTTTGAATATCGACGTATTGACATCGCCGAGTCTGTACGTGTCCATAGCCTCGGGTGACGACGCGCCGAACTGTCTGGCGGCGAACGCGGTGATTCCAGCCTGGCGGGAACTGACGGAAACGACGTAATCGAGCCTGTCGGATCCGTTTACATCCATGTATTTGCAAATCGGCGCCAGACCGTGCGTCGGGTACGGATTGCCGTCGTGTACGGCGTTCCATTTGAGACGCCATCTGTCCCACGAGCCTCTCAGCGCTGTAAAATATTTGCAACCGTCGACTTCGGCGAAATTCTCAGCGGCAAGATTGTGTATGTACGCTCCTTCGCCATGGACGAGTTCGCCAAGTACGCCTGACCGGCACAGATTGAGAGCAAAAAGCTCCTCGTCGCCATAGCAGCAGTTTTCGAGCGGTATCAAGTGCCGTTTCGTACGTTCGGCCGTTTCGACCAGTCTCCAGCAATCCTCGACAGTCATCGCGCAAGGGACTTCGACAGCCGCGTGTTTTCCCCTTTCCATCGCCGCGACTGCCGCTGGTGCGTGTACAGGCCACGGCGCGGTTATGTAAACTACGTCAACATTCGGGCTGTCGGCGAGGCGCAGGTACGAATCGGCGCCAAGATATGTTTCAGCCGGAGGTTTGCCGGCATTGGCAAGCGCATCGTTTCCTTCGGCGAGACGGAAATCCTCGACGTCTGACAAAGCCGTCACTTCAACGTCGGGGATTTTGATCAAACGCTTGACGGCGCAATCGCCGCGGCGTCCAATGCCGACAATACCGACCCTTATCCGCTTAAGCGGCGGCGCGCGAAATCCGTCTTTAAAAGACATGTCCTGCCTAAGTCTAATCGGCGGTTTCCAGCGAAAAGGACGTGTTGACCGGCACGTGCGTGTTTTCCGTGTCGCCGCCCGTCTGGATGATCGCGCCGCCGGAAACGGGTATGCAGTCGACAGACATGAGCGTATTCCTGTCGCCTGTGAATCTTGCACCGGTTGCGGCCACGGATTCGCCGTTGGGCCTCTTTGCGGCGAAACCGGAGAACTCCGCTTTCCTGGCGATGGTTTTCGAATGTCCGTTGCGCCAGAAATCCTCCACGAACGAATGGATCATCTTGATTCTTGCGTCGCGGCCGTGGTTGGGACGCGAAATCGCGGCGATCTTTTCTTCGTTCGAAGCGTCGCCGATATATCCTGTGAAGAGTGTCCTGTCCCCTTCTTCGGGCTCGGCCGTTACGCGGAAGCGGAGCTTCTGCCCGACCTTCCAGTTGCATCCGAACATCGTTTTCGCGCCGGTGCCCTCTCCGCCGAAACGCGATACGTTTATGCCTTCGGCTGCGTATACGACGCGCGCGCGGTGTTCGTCCTTGACGGATTCGCTCTTGGCGGAGAAATCCATGGCGTTGGAAAGCGGATCCCAGATGGAGAATATCCCGACATGGCGTCCCTGCACGTTCTGAAGTCCCATGTACCCCCCGTCGAACCCGATAGCCATGTAATAACTGTTCGTCTGCTCCTGGAGGATTGTGACGGAACCCGACGCTTCCACGGCATCGTCCGGAAGTCCCTCCCACCATAGATGGACGCTTCTCGCCTGGCGGGAAGCCTGAACTTCGCCGGAGACGTCCAGCGCCGGAGATGCGGAGAGCGAATGCGACAATGCTGCCGCGGCGATCCAAAGGATGGTTCTGAATATCATATCGATTTTTCGATCATACTGCGGGCCAGAATTTATCGGACAGCTTGGTGGGGATGCCCACCTCGCCCTTGTCGAAACATTGCGCGAGTATCTTCCAACCGAGATCCAGCGCCTGTTCAAGAGGTATGTTGACGGAAAGATCCATCATCCCCTTCTCGAACGCCTCGCCGTACTTGAGGAGCTTCTGGTCCCATGCGGACATCCTGAAGCCCATCGACTGCTTCTCGACGGTTTCCTTGTACTGCGCGTAAAGCTTGATCATGGCGTCCATGACGGTGCGGTGGTCTTCGCGCGTCGCCTTGTTCACCTGCTGTTTCAGACGCGAAAGCGAACCGAACGGCTCGATGCGCCCGTTGCGCAGGTAGAACTGCCCTTCCGTAATGTAGCCGGTGTTGTCGGGGACGGGGTGGGTCACGTCGTCGCCGGGCATCGTCGTAACGGCTAGAATCGTAATCGATCCCGCGCCGTCGAAGTCGACTGCCTTCTCGTATCTCGAAGCGAGCTGCGAATAGAGATCGCCGGGATAGCCACGGTTGGACGGTATCTGCTCCATCGTAATCGCTATTTCCTTGAGCGCGTCGGCGAACGATGTCATGTTTGTCAGAAGGACGAGTACGTCCTTGCCGGAAAGCGCGAACTTCTCGGCGACGGCGAGCGAGACGTCGGGAACGAGAACGCACTCCACCGTCGGATCCGCCGCAGTGTGGACGTACATGACCGTTTTGGAGAGCGCGCCTGATTTGTCGAGCGTGTTCCTGAGTTTGAGGTATTCGTCGTACTTGAGCCCCATGCCTCCGATGACGATCACGTCGGAGTCGGCCTGCAAAGCGATCCGCGCGAGCAGCTCGTTGTACGGTTCGCCCGCCTTCGCGAATATCGGAAGCTTCTGCGACTTTACAAGCGAATTGAAAAGATCGATCATCGGGATGTTCGTGCGGACCATCTGGTGCGGCATGATTCTCTTCGCCGGATTGACGGAAGGCTGTCCGATCGGCGACGGATTCTCTTCGATTTCCGGTCCGCCGTCGCGCGGTTCGCCCGAACCGGTGAAGGCGCGTCCGAGAAGCGCGTCGGAGAAAGAGACTTTCATCGTCTCGCCGAGGAATCTGACTTTCGCGGCGGTGTCGACGCCTCTTGCGCCCGCAAAAATCTGCAATGTCACGTTAGGCCCGTCGAGCTTGATAACCTGCGCGAGCGACGTGCCCGCGCGCGATTCCACGACGGCTATTTCGTTGTACTTGACGCCTTCGGCGCGAAGTGTCGCGACCGAACCTGAAAGCGCATCTATCTTGTGGTAGACTTTGTTGTTGAACATTTCCCTGTCTCCTTACTTCCCGTCCGTCGCTTCGGCGATTTTCTTTTCCAGTCCGGACTTGAGCGATTTGAAATCCTCCGATTCGAACGGCTTGTCGTTCCAGTCGATGAACGTCTGCTGCAGATCGAGGAAGAATTTGCGCGTCGCATCCTTTTCGGGAAATTCGAAATCGGCCGCCAGCGTTTTCTCGACCATGTCGAACATCACGCGCTGGCGCGCGACGGGCGTCGTGGCGTCGGACTCGGAAAACGCGTTCTGCTGGAGATACACCGCATCGAGAAACTCGGCCTTGAGATACGTCGTGAAGTCCTCCAGGCTCGTGCCTTCCTCGCCTACGACCTTCATCATCTGTCCGATCTCGTTGCCTCGGCGCAATATGGCGCGCGCCTTTTCCACGCGTTCCTGCTCGATGACTGAATTGTAGTGGCTCCAGCTGTCGAGAGGGTCGATCGCCGGGTAGCGTCTGGCGTCGGACCTCGCGCGGCTGAGGCCGTGGAATCCGCCGACGACCTTTAGCGTCGCCTGTGTGACGGGTTCGTCGAAATTGCCGCCCGCCGGAGATACGGTTCCGCCGATCGTGACCGATCCGGTCGATCCGTCGCGGAGCTTCACCCTTCCGGCGCGCTCGTAGAACGCGGCGATCCGCGATTCAAGATACGCCGGGAACGCTTCTTCTCCGGGGATCTCTTCGAGACGTCCGGAAAGCTCGCGCATCGCCTGCGCCCAGCGCGATGTCGAATCGGCCAGCACCAGGACGTTGAGTCCCATCTGGCGGAAATATTCGGCGAGCGTCACCGCCGTGTACACGGATGCTTCGCGCGATGCGACCGGCATGGACGAAGTGTTGCAGATGATTATCGTGCGCTTCATCAGCGACTGTCCGGTTTTGGGGTCGACGATCTCGGGGAATTCCTTCAGCGTTTCGACAACCTCGCCGGCACGTTCTCCGCACGCGGCGGATATGACGACGTCGACTTTCGCGTAACGCGCGGTAGTCTGCTGCAAAACCGTCTTGCCGGCGCCGAACGGTCCGGGAATGCAGTATGTTCCGCCGACCGCCACAGGGAAGAACGTGTCGATCGTGCGAACCGTCGTTTCAAGCGTTTCGGTCGGCTCGAGACGCTCGGTAAAGCATTTAATCGGGACCTTCACCGGCCAGCGCTGCATCATTTTGACTTTCAATTCACCCCCGTCCTGCGAAACGAGCGTGGCGATATCGTCGGTCACGGTGTAGTCCCCTTCCGCTACGATATCCTTCAAAGTCCAGACGCCCTTGAGCGAGAACGGAGCCATGATCTTGTGTCCGGGCATCGTCTTGTTGTCGAAGATCCCTTCCGTGACCCACCCGATAGGATCGCCGGCCGAAATCCTCGCGCCCGGAGCGGCGGTCGGATGGAAATCCCATTTCCTGTCGCGCGGAAGTCCCGGGAGGTACATCCCGCGCTGGAGGAAGTATTCGGCGTCCTTCGATATCTTCGACGCTTCCTTGGCCAGATCGGCGAGCGGGTTCTGGAGTCCGTCGTAAACCTGCGCGAGCATGCCCGGTCCGAGTTCGGCGGCGAGAAGTTCGCCGGTGAATTCGACCGTGTCGCCGATTGATAGACCGGTCGTGGAATCGAACACCTGCATGTCGCAGCGGTCGCCGCGCACGCGGACGATTTCGGCCATCAGACGCTTGTCGCCGAGAATCGCATATCCAACCTCGTTCTGGGCGACTGCGCCGTCGAACGCGACTGTGATCATATTGCCGTTTACGGCGGATATTTTGCCGGTAGTAGTCATTTTTCCGTATCCTTGCGGTTTGCGTCAGCCAGCGATTTCTCGAAGGCCGCGACGCCAGATTCTTTTGAAATTCCCGAACGTTTTTCGGCTATCGCGAGCCGGACGGAATACGCCGCCAGAGCTCCCGCCCCCAGTGGGGACGCGGGGGGGACGAGTTCGCCGGCCGCATCCCACCACACCTTGTCGATAAGCTCGTCGCGCTTAGCGACGTCTTTTTCCTGGAAGCACGCCGCTATGCGCCCCTTCCAGTAGATCGAACAACCGCGCGCCGGGCGCTTCCAGCGCGCTCCGCCGCGGGCTTCGGCTACCGCGTTGCGAAGCTGCGTCTCCAGATCGCGCCACTGTTCGAGCGGACCGTCGGCCGCGTTTCCGGCCAAGGCGTCGAACGCTTCACGCGTCATCGGCGCGGGAGCGCCGAACGCGAGAGCGGGCAGCGACGATACGATGTAGTCAACGCTCATTTCAGCAATGCTGCGAGATCGGGACGGAGACGTCTGGCGAGTTCGCCGGCCACGACGTCGGATTTGAAGGAGTTTTCAACCCTTCCGCCGTCCTGTTTGACGGAGAACCCGGCGTCGATCGTTTCGTCCAGGACGATCTTGATGTTCTTCTGCGCGGCGAACTGCGCCTTGAGCGACTCGAGGAGCTTCGCGGGAACGGCCACTTCCGCATCTCCCGAAAGACCGGCAATCGCTTCTTTTGCGAGCTTCAGGACTACATCGGGTTCGGCAAGAGCTTTGTCGACATTCTCCGAAAGGAGCGAAACGAGCTTGGCCTTTATCGCGTCTTCCACGGCGCGGATCGTGTCCCTCGCGGCCTGCTTGATCGTATCCGCCGCGCGGCTTGCGTAGTCGGCGGACGCCTTTTCGGCATCCGACTTCGCTTTTGCGGCGGTCTCCTCCGCGTCCTTCACGATGGCCGCCGCCTTTGCTTTCGCATCGGCTATGATCCTATCGGCTTCGGCCTGCGCCTTTTCGACACCTTCCCGGTTTATTTTCTCGAGAAGTCCCTGCAGATATTCCGACATTTATTTATATCTCCTGTTTTCGTTGAAAGCGACTTTTTCAGCAACCGCGTTACTTTAGACGCAGTATGAACGGATTGGACAAAAGTTTGCGCTTGAGAGACCCGATTTCCCTCGCCGTCAGCGCCGCGTCGTACACGCGCCAGTCGTCGAGGTAGTAGCCGTCGGAACCAACCTTGCTGGCACCGATCGCACCGCCGTGGAACGAACCGAGCTGTCCCTGCTGGCCGATCGCGGTAGCGGCAGGGATGTCCGAAGCGGCATTGAAATCGTCGACATACAATGTCGTGCCGTTGGCATCGGCGACGACCGCGAAGAAGTGCCAGCCCTTCGTGAGATCGCCCGTCCCCTCGATTGTGGCCAGCGTCGCAACCGTTCCATCAGGGTTGCGCAGTATCACAGAAGCGGAATTCGCCGTCGGCGCGACAAGCCCGAACGCAGTGTTGGAATCGTTCGCATTGCCGAGGCCCCAGAGGATAATACCCAGCTCTTTGAGCTTGGCAACCGTCGTCACCGTCAACTCGCCCGCATGGACAGGCGAGTTGCCGAAAGACGTGCCGCCCCAGTAAGGTGTGTAGTCCGTGTGAACCTGAACCGCCTTTCCGTTCCGGCTATTCACCAACGTTACACTGCTGGCTTCGCCGACGCTTGAAATCTGGTATTTCGAGTCGCTCGCCTTGCCCGTATCAACCGCCGCGCCGTTGTTGAAATCGTAGTGGAGCAAAGGCTGCGGGATTCCTGCGGCGAACGTAGCCGTCACTTCATGCGCATCGTTATGACCCTCAAAGCGTCCGCCCACCTGCCAAACAATGTTGGAACCGTACACCAAGTGCTCGTTGGTGTCAGTGAAGAGAACAACAGACTGTCCGTTGGAAAGCCCGGAGGGATCGACATTCGATGTGTTGACAACCGGGACGCAGTTTGCAGGCAGATTCCAGTTGGACGCCGTCGAGCCGCTCGCCGTCGGCGAAATCGTCAGCGAGCCGAGAGCCGTGGGTGCCGTCGCGAGGTTTATTCTAGCGCAGCCCTTTGCGATGACATCTACCCCCGTGAGGTTAGAAGCCGTCGAAACGAGACCGAGCGTGACGCCATCCGCGATGAGTGTTCCCGTAGTCTGGGTTCCACTGGCTGTATTGGCGTTGTCGATCGGGAAATAGCCCGCGCCGGAAACCGTAAGCGTATGCCCGTTGAGCGCAAGCACCGAAGCGGCATGCCCGGAGTTGACGATTCCCCAGCCGTTAGTCGAAGCTTCGGCCCTCACCATCGCATCGGCGGCAAGCGTGAGCGAAGCCGTCTGACGGGAGCCCTGACCAATCTCCGGACCGGAATTGTAAAGCGCACCCTTGTAAACACCGCTCTGTGCGTCATACACGCCCTTGCCGGAGATTGTAATCGCATAGCAGGCGTCAACGGTATTGGCGAGGTCGAGACTGCCGCCGTCTTCAACGACAATCCGCGAGAGGTTGGCAATGGCCTGGCCATAGTTGTTCTTGCCGTATGCCTGACCGCCGATTTCCGTCTTGATGGTTCTTGCCTCGCTGCCGGACTTGACCGTCAGACCGCCGGTAAAGGTGTTGTTCGCATTGAACGTAACAGCGCCGTATGTCTCCACCGCGCCCGCGCCGGAAATTGCCGCGCTTTCGGTGACGCCATCGAGACGAAGCACCGTGCCGGAGTCGATGCTGATGCCGGTTGTCGCGGAAATGTTGGCATTGCGCGTGAACGTCGCGCCGTTCTTGACGCTGATGTTGGCGGCCGTGATAGAACCTTCGCCAGAGAAAGTCGCCACGCCGGATCCCGTGATGGTAATCGCTCCGAGCGTGTAGGTTCCGGAAACCGTGATCGTGGCGTCATCGGAAAGCTCAATGATCGCGTCGCCGTCGTTGCTGGGCATAGCCTCATTTTCCCAGTTCGTTGCCGTGTCGAACGCGACCGTTCCGCTCGCCGGAAGCATAGGCACGGGCGGCATAATTGTGAGCGTCCCGTCGGAGTATGAAATACGCGCGTTGGAAACCACATCGCCGTTTGCATCGTAGAGGATGACGTTGGCGGGCTGGGCACTCGTCAAAAGCGCGATGACGTCGGATCCCGTCTGCATCTGCACTGTGAGCGTTCCATTGACGGTCAACGTTCCGGCAGGACGCGTAACGCCGAGATTGAGTGTCGAATTTGCTCCAACTGCGATGTCGCCCGTGAAATTGTTGGCATTGCCGGTGAACGAAACACTGCCGCCTCCGACCGAGTCGTTGACAATGATCTTGCCCGCTCCGCTCAACGCACCACTGAACACATTGGTCATGCCGCACGGATCGATTGTCGTTCCGTTGGTCGTGTCCGTGAAGGTTATCGCCCCCGGATCGGTCCAGCCGGTAGAGCCGCCATGCGAATACGTCTTTATCGTGCCGTAGCCGTAGTTGCGGACGACCCCGCCCATGTTGATCGGGCTTTCCGCAAATTCAAGGCTGCCGCCTCCCGTCAGCGTCAATTCAGGGAGATAGGATGCAGTATAAGGGCCGCCATTTATTCCCACAACTTTGACTGCGCCGCCATTGATCGTTACAACTGAATTTGTCGTAAAGGAGAGTTGCATCCACGCATTCTCCGCAAGGATACTGCCGTCCGCCTCGACATTGACAGTGGACGTTCCCTTCCAGTGCCCGAATAAAATTCCTTCATAGCTATTGCGCTTATCGTAAACATTACTTGTAGTCGACACGGACGAGACCCGGAGCATTCCATTGACGTCGAGACGATTGTAGTTTTCACCGCTGCTGCTGTTTGCAAGCAAAATACTGGAGAATGTGACATCGGCTCCTCTGTCGACAACAACCGTACCCTTGGTCGCCCCCAGGCTGGAAAATCCACTTGTTGTATAGGAACCGGACAATGTCACGGTCGCGTCACTTATGACATCGAGATTGTTTGTAATCGTGCCTACGCCTCCAATAATCACGCTTCCGCCGTTGACCGTTCCCAGTGTTAGCGTATTGGCGCTGCCAATGTAATGGAATCCCGAGCCAACGGTGCCAGTGTAATCATAGCCAACGCCAATGAGATTAGCCCCGGCATTGACCTTGCTGAAATCAGGATTGAAAAGGAAAGTCGCCTCCTCGGCAGATTCCGTAAGGTCGTAAACGGCTATGTCAAGTGTCGCGCCAGAATCCTTGGCAATCGACAGATTCTTGCCTGCTGCTCCAACAATCTTCAGCGCACCTGCTGTGATTTCTCCGTCAAGCGTCAGCGTTGCCGCATCTGCTGTATTCGTAATGATAATCGTGCCGAGAGAACTGTTGGCCCAAGTTCCGCTTTGGTCTGAAAGACCGGTCCCGTTGCCGCCGTTGAACGTTGTGGAAGAATTGAGATTGGCAGACCAGTCGCTCGATTCGATCTCGCCTTTGTTTATAATCTGGACGGCGCATACTGTGACGCGCGAGCTATCGCCATTGAGACGCGATCCGGAGATGGTTAGGGTCGTGCCGGTTACATCTTCGACAAGCATTGCGTTTTTGCCCAGCACTGGTGTTTTCGTCTGTCCTGCCCCCCATGTGCCGGTCCCCTCCATCGCCACACCATCTTCTCCGCATGTATAGTTGGTGCCGTTGATCGTAAAGTAGTTGAGGTTGAGACTGCTGTCTGAAGTCGCATAGATAATGACATCGTATTTCGAATAAGGGACACCGACGATTTTAACTTCGACCGCGCCTGTGTCGTCGAGATAGCCGCGCAAGAACGAGGTATAGGCGGTGCCTACAGCCCACGTGTTGTTGGCAGTCCCGGAAAGCTGAACCGTGTTGCGCACGGTTGTTGTCTCGCCGTCGAACGCCTTGGCGCTTGTAAGGGTGACAGTCTGCGCGCTGCCCGACCAATGTCCGCTTATATTGTTCCATGCTGTACCGGGTGTCGGATAGAGACCCACATATTCGGATCCGGTGACAAGATTTGCCTCGGGAGACGGTTGCACGGCAGTCGTATTGTTGTCGCCGCCGCCAATATTGATGCTGATCGTTTCTGTGTTCTGCGCATAGAGTTTAATGTCGCTCGAGGACGTGATAAAAGCACCCTTCCAGCCATCCTTAACTTCAAACTCCACATTCGGCAAAGACAAGCAACCCTCCGTCGTTGTCTTCATTGATGTCGCCAGCAAAGTCTTGCCAAAAGAGTGAGCTCCGCTTCCGTAAACCTCATCTCCAGCGGAAAAAACTGCCGAACCATTCACTGTCAACCCATAAAGGACTGAATCGACAATATCAAAAGTAATCTTTGGATTGTTTTCCGCCGTAATAACGAGATTTGCTGTTTCCTTATTCGCCTCAGTCACCCCAGCAGCAGACAAAACCTCGCTCCACGTCTTATCCTCAGAGACTGTCAGGTTGAAATCCTGAGTTTCAGACGGCCAGACGTAACCCGTCATCTCGGCTTCGGTCAAGATGCCGCCAAAGATGGCAATGCCGGCGATCTTCATGCCCGTCGCGGCAGGAAGCAACGTCGCGCCACTCTTGACGCGTTCACCACCAATCGTGCAGCCGTTGATTGCCGTGTCGGCGCCGGCCCTGAGATCACTCCTGTTGTAGAGTTCGCTTCTGCCGCCCGCGCCGACGGAATAAAGCGATGTTCCACCGGCTTTGCTATAGCAGAATGCCAGCGTACCAGAAGAAGCTGAAAGTGTACTGCCGGGGTTCGCCCAGTCGGCCGTATTCCAAATGCCGTTTATCGTTCCGCCACTGGCCGCATACACGCCGGTTCTGTTCTCGTCACCACCGCTGCAGAACGATGTTACAAGTGTCTTCTGCGCGTCGAACGCAAGATCGGAGTACTTGAACATCACAGTCATTGCAGACGAAAAGCCAGTGGTGAAATCGACCTTCACGCCGACGGACTGGTCGATGGTGATGGTCGAATTGTCCTGGCTTATGGCGTTGCCGCTTAGATTTAGGGTGTACCCGGCCTGCGTCGCGGTGAAATCCCCGTCCCATACCGCGACCGGATCGGCGGCCGATGCCGTCAATGCAATGCCGGCAATAGCCGCGGACAACGCTGAAAATTTAATCATGACATCTCCTTCATTGTGGCTCTTTAAAGTCCTTTGTTGCCATTGATTATATCAAAAATCGGGGAAATAGTCTATTCCCAATTCTTCAGCGCAGAAATTACAAAACAGTGGGAAAAAAGGTCAGGCCTAATTTCCACTGTATCCAATTGCCCTTCGTTCGGCGGGGGTGATCGAACCCTCCTTTACCTGCCTATCGAGGTAGCTTTTCAGCGCGGCTTCCGACTTCGCACAGAAGTCGTCGCACTCCTCCTGGGTGCAAAGGCCCTTCTCCGCGCGCCTGCGCGAACGCGCCATCGCCTTCTCCGCCCCTGCGATCGCCCGCTTCACCGCAACCGGCACGCGCGGCTGTCCGTAATCCGCCGCGATTCGCCGCTGCTCGGACTCCGGAAAGATGGAGAGCGGGTAGGTAGTTGAGAGTTGAGAGCTGAGAGTTGAGAATTGAGCGTTTGATGTTTGGTGCTGGAGGTTTGTGGGGGAATGCCCGGAGTCCGGGATGCGCACGGCTAGAACGACCTCCTTCTGGGTGAGCTTGACCGGCCGTCCCGAAATCACGTTCCCGGCGTGGTTCGTGTAGGCGTTTTCCGCAAAAGCCGAAAACGCGCAGAGCAACAGGGACGAAACCGGCAAAAGGGACGTGCGACTCGCGACACTGAACAAATGGCTGGGTCTCAATTTTTCAACGTTCATCTTTTCAACCTTTCGACTTTTCCATCAAGGCTCAATCTTCTGGCTGGTAAGGTGGCTCGTCATCTTGAGCTCGTCACCCGAGAGGTCGAACTTGAACTGCTCGCTGTATTTCACGTTGCCGCAGGCGTTATAGCCGTCATAGCCGACGTCTTCAACGCGGAACCGCAAGTCGTAGTTGACCTCCATGGTAATCGTCGCGCTCTTCTTGTCATCGCTCACTTCGAGCCGGTAACGGATGCCCTGCCCTTTGCCGACAAGTCCCGCCATCGAGTCGAACAGTTCGCCGTCTTTCGGACTGAACGGCATGAGGTCGCCGCCTTTGTAGTCGGAGCCGAGAACCGGGTCGCCATTTTGCAGAGTAAGACGATCATTGAGCAGTTCTCCCATGATTCGTCCCATATCCTGGCACATGAACATGGAGAGCGGCTTCTGGAACTTTTCAGGGACCGCTTCCTTGAATTTGGACACTACAGCCGTCGTCTGTTCGTCTTTGCTGACGATTCCCGCATTCGGATCGCTGCCGTTGATCTCGAATGCCGCGCGGCTGGCATCCTTATAGAGCGTCTCGCTGACATTATCTTTGAACGCATCGGCGTGCTCCGAGGTCATGTAGAAGTTCAACTTGTCCTGATACACCTCTGTCAGCTTGTTGCCGAGCGGCGTGAAACGCTTGTCGCCATACTCGAAGTCGTCCATCTTGGCCAGCTTCTTCGCAAGCGTACCAATGATGTCATCGGCATTTTCCGCCGCATACGGGTTGGCGAGAGTGAATAACGTATAGTTGGCGACAATCTGAAGAGCCTTCGGCCCGAGTCCTTTTCCGTGCTTCGCCACGAGCGAAATGGCATCGGCGCGCATTTTGGAGGTGACTTCAAGTTTCGGCACGGGATCATTCGCGTTCTCCTCTATGGCCGCCGCGTTGCGCTCAATGCACTTGCCGACTGCGGCGTTTACGGCGTTTTCCGACGGCAACAAGCGTATGGCATCGACCACGGCGATGATGCGGCGGGCTGTAAGCGGACGGCCCTTGTTGTGGTAGTCGGACAGCTTCATCGCGTCCTTGACGGATTTGGGAAGCTCGTTCTCGTCCTTCAGCCCGAGCGCATCGAGGACGGTCTGCTTGAAGAGCGTGCGCGTCGCGTTGTTCAAGTTCTGCTGGTCTTTGCCGCGGAAGCCGAGCAGACCGAATCCGGACTTCGGCGCATCCGCGTGTGATACCTGACAGGTGAAGCTCTCGCCGTTGATGCGTATGACCGAGTCTTGGCCTGTTCTCTCGGTCTGCACGGCCTTCTGCGCATACTCGAATGCGGTGTTGAGTTTCGCAAGTGCGTTGTCGTTGATTGTCAGCGCCATTTTACCGCCTCCTTGAATATGTTGTTTAGTTATCGGAAATCGTGTACTGCATCTCGGCGAGCTTCCGGCGCCACTCGGTGGCGAGGGGAACCAGGTCTGCGGCGATTCCGGCCAGCGAATCGGCGTCAAGCGTCTCGACTGGCGCGGACCGCACGATGGCAAAGCCATCCGTCGCATTATCCTGGCAGATTGCGAAGCCTTCGTCCGCAAGGGCGGCGTTGGCGGCCAGCATGGAATGGAGAAGCGCGGCTTCGGCGTCTTGGCGCGGCTCGCCGATTGGGGCGTGGATGACGACGGCATCTCCGGCATCCATGAACGACACGGGCACGGAGTTGAAGTCAAGCACCACCGCCCCGTCCTTGGGCTCGATGGCGAGGGAGAACTTGTCGGCAAAGGCCTTCATCGCAGAATTGAAATCCATTTCAACGTCTCCCTTCGTCAGACCCTCATGAAATTGCCGCCGAAGAGAGGGTTCAAGGCCCGCTCCTCAAGGCGTTTGCGTTCAAGTTCGTCGTCCACCGCTGCAATGGCCGTGATGTTCCCCTTCCACTCGTGGCAGGCGTCGACGAGCCATTCCACGGCCTTGGAAAGCGAATCCACGTCGAGACGTACAGCAGGGAGCGTGCATGCTATGGAAACTTCGCGGGCGGATTCGTCCAGGGTGAATGCGCCAGAGCCCGCTGCAGCCATGAGCGCGCTCGCCTTCAGCAGAAGTCTGGCAACGCGCCCTTGCGCATCTTCCGGCATTTCGCAGACACGTGCGACGACGGCGACTGCGCCGTTCGCCTTGCGGAACGATACGGGAGTATCGTCCACCTCGATGGCGAGCGAACCGTCATCGTCCAGCGCCGACAGCGCATTATACCGTTCGGCAAGTGCCTTTATAATCTCTTCGCATGTCATGATCGAATTCCAACCTTTCGACTTCTCAACTACACCCGCGTGGTCCGTCCGGCGGCGGCGTTGTCAAACACTGCCGCGTCGCCTCCTTCAGATTTCCTCCTGACGGATGTCGTCGATGGTGAACTCGGGCGCTTTTTTGCCGAGTTCCTCGTCGGAGGCGTTCCTGATCGTCATCTTGACGGTCATCTTCGTCTCGCCAAGGACGAGTCCGTCGTAGGACGACCCCTTGAAGTCCGGCGGATTGAACATGCCGTCATTCCCAATCAAGTTGGTCACCTTGTTCCGGACTTGGTACGTCATGGTGATCGTAACGTCCCCGTTGTCGGCGATTTCGAGGTTGTATTTGTCGCCGGGAAGGCGGTCCGGGGATATTACTATCGTGTTGTCGTTCGCGAGGTCAAAACGCGGCACGCCCCTCAGGTTGCTGTTCTCCCCGCCGTGATTGACGAGATAGTCGATCACCCCGTATAGTCCGTCTGCCTGTCCGCAGACAAACGACACGAGCTGCCGCATCTTCTTGTGCCTGTTGTCGAACGTCTTCTCGAGAAACTCCGCATAGCCTTTCTGCGCCGGGAAGTCCTTTTCGCTGGTCTTGACTAGCTGGGGGTACGGTGTGCCGAGCTGCGCATTGGGGATGTTTCGTCCGTCGATCGTAACGTATCCGGCTTTGTATTCGCGCACGGACTGGACCATCAGTCCGGTGGAAAGGCCGCGCACATTCGTCGGATCGGCGATCTTGAGGCATCCATCGAAATCGTGGGCGAGCTTGTTCTTGAGGGTCTTCTTGACGGCCGCGACATCGTCGTCCGTGTCGAGCCTGAAACCGGCTTCGAGCGTGCGGAGGGCATTGGGGTGGTTCTGCAGGTGCTTGAGGACAATCTCCGGGCGAGACGGCTTCGCCTTGCCGAAGTTGGACGGATCGTTCAGCTGCTCGGCGAAGAACGACGTCTCGAAGCGGTCGATGAGGCGCTGCAGCATCTTCTCCGCCTTCGGGCCCTGGCCGAAGGTCTGCTCGACAAGCGCCTTGAGGGCGGCTTTCTGGTCGTTGTTGAAGCGAAGCGCCTTGTCTCCGTACTCCTCGAGCCGAGTGCAGAACGTGGTGATGTTGTCCATGAAGACGAACGGGTTCCGCGCAATGATCTGTTCGAGATTGTCCATGATTGCCGCCGGAATCGCGACCTTCCCGCCGAACTTCAGGCCGGCTTCGTGCTCCGCGGCCTGGAGCTTGGTCTTGGCGGAAGCCGCCATGTCTTTCGCGAGGGCGGCTGTGTAGGTGTCGTGGAGTTCGTTGTATTCGTCGGAGATGGATTCGGCGAGGTCGGCGAAGTAGCGGCAGAACTCGGCGACTGCCGGATTCCGATTTGCGGCATCGCTCAGCGGGAGCACGATCGTATTCCTCACGACATCCGCCAGATTGCCGACGCCCGTGTCCATGAACAGCCTTCTGCGTATCTCCTTCCTGTCCGTCAGCTCGCCGGAGGAAAGTTCGTCTCTAAGCGCAGTCATATTCCGGGCGAGCCTGCCGGTGGCTTCGCGCAGTCTGTCGAGGGTGTCGTCGGGAAGGTTCGCGGCCTTGAGAATCTTGTCCGCGTCGTTGAGGATGTTGCCGAACTTGAACGAGAGGTTGCCGGCGATGCCGGCGAGGCGCGCCGTCAACGCCTGTCCAGGGAAGTTCGTGGCGTAGCTCTTGTTCACAGCGTCCATGTTTGCGATCTCGGCGCGCTTGGCGAGGCCCTCGGAGAACGAGCGTGCGTCCTTCATGTAGTACGAGCCCGCGTTCATCGTGCGGTTTGCGGCGGACTCCTTCTTGACGACCTCGTCAAAGGCCTTCACAAGCGACACGCCCATCGACTGCGAGTACAGGTTTGCCGCAGTGTTTAGCCGGCCAAAGTCAAGGCGCGTGTAGCCGGCGGCGAAAGCCTTGTCCGCCAGTTCGCCGTGCGGGTCGTGCTTCGAGTCGAAGACGTTGTCGCGCTCGAGGTTCGCTATCGCGTCCCTCACCGCCAGGATGCGCCGCGCGGTGAGGGGCTTGCCGCATCCGTAGTCCTTAAAGAGCATCGCGTCCCTGACGCTTTGAGGGATGTTCGCCTCTCCGCCGAACATGTCCGCGACGGACTTCCTGAAAAGCTCGCGCACCGCGTTGTTGTCGCGCTGTGCGCCGCCTCCGCGGAGAAAGCTCATGGACACCCAGTCTAACCTGTTGGACAAGGTGATCTTGCGCTCCTCGAGCGTGGTGCCGCCGGCCTTCTCCACGTCGCCCTTCGTCGCGATGGCCTTCGTCTTGCCGGCGGCGAACTTCTCCTCGGCGAAGCTGACGAATCTGCTGAATTGCTCGTTTACTGCGTTTATCATGGTCTTGTTCCTTTCTGATGCCGTTTCGCAGCATCACCCGCTTCTGGCCGTCAGTACGCGTTTATGTCGACGACTTCCCGGAGGCGGCCGCCATTGTGTACGAGCCCGTTGCCGTCGCCGAGGTTGGCGATGGCGTCGTCACGTCCGAAGTTGACGTTCGAGAACGCGTTAAGCGCATTTGGATTGAACTGTATCGACATGGTCTTGTCTCCCGTTCAGGGTTTTGAATTAGGTTTTGAAATCTTTGTCCTGTATACACGCCGGACCGCGAAAGGTTACATGCGACTTGAAGGTTTATTTCAACCTTTCAGCCACGCTCCCATGAAATCGCCGGCGGAGAGCGTGTCCACGTCAGCGAAGCAACCTCTAGCTGTCAAACTATCAGTATTATACCATATATTGCGAACAGATGTCCATATTGCATCGAAATTCCCGAGTTTGCCACTTCGTTTTTCGAAAAGTGCTGTTTGAGCCAATGTTCACGCGGGTCGCGTGAAAAAGGAGATGGAGCGTCCCGCTCCGTCAATAACTGGGAAAGCCATCAAGGAGATGGTGCGTCCCGCTCCGTCAATATGAACGGGCGGGACGCCCGTTCCCCCAGTAACGGGCGGGATGCCACCCCGCATTGAGCACACCTCTAGCGAAATTGCTTCGCAATTCTCACTCCGTTCGGGGGATACCAACTTCGTCGACTTCGGCCTCAGGTCTCTGGGGATATGCGTCACCGACTGGGATAGCCGCCATCTTGGCGGCTACGGATGCAGCACCCCGCCCTATTGCAGAAGTTTTCCCATATATCCAATCTATCGTCAGCCGATAGTTCTTTGTAGCCATTCATCACGGCCTCGCGCAGGCATTTCAGCGCGGCATCCTTGAATTCGGGAAGATGCTTGTTGTAGAGACGTCGAAACCGGAACTTGGCATTGCATTCCCGTACCGCAGGACCGTAATGATTCGCATTGCCGATGCTCCCAGGATAACGAGGTGGATTCCTGCCACCATAGATCATCAGCATATCTTTACGAAAAGCTGTTTCGCCTTCCTCATGGAAACTTTTGACATTGACATCCAGCGGAGTCGCGCCCGAAAGCCAATCTGCTATCCGGTAAAGCGTGTTGGTGTCCGAACGCACCAGATTGAACCTGGATATCAAGCCAATGCATTCAAGCCGAACGTCAAAGTCCGCCTTGGTCACATCAGTATCATACTCGCAGGCAAACGAGTAAAGCGTGAAGCGGGCTACAATCAGAGACTCGACCTTTCGAACGGTTTCGGCGGAAACCGTTTCACGGTTTTTTTCAATAATATCCAAAAGCGGCACGAAGCCCGTCCAACAGTCCTTTCCCGGCTCCGCCTTGAGAAATTCGTCATTGATACTGCGAAGCATGGCGTGGACTTCCTTGTCGGAAGGGAACCGGTCTTGATCCTGCTCTTGGCTTGGAAGCATTGCGGCCATGGCCGCCAACATCAGTATTGTCGAGTTCATGTTTCCTCCTGTTCTATTCTATTATTTGATGGCTCTCACCTTCGACAGTGCGTTCCCAGGTGATGCCGTTCTTTTGCACTCGCATGGTTCCATTCGTGTAGACCCAAGTTGTCTGTACGCTATTCGGCAAGCCGCTGGTGACACCGCCTCCGTCAACATACCAGCTGAGAGGAATGCTTAATTGATAGGAACCGTTTCTGTATGACTGTTGTTCACCGATCCAGGTTCCGACGTAATCGCCATTAAGCGAGAAATTGCCGATATCGCCAATCCCGAAATTGCGGTTGGACTCGGCAGCTCCCATACCGGCATTTTCCCCATGACAGAACGATCCCTCGGGGAAGGCATCATAATCAAGGAACCATCCTGTACGATTGCAGGTTGGGGCGAATCCTTCGTAGAGAAGAAGATTCCGAAATGATACATACGATGGCTCAAGCCACGTATCGATGTACATTACCACGCCGGCCTCGCCCGCCGACAAAGGCTGCCCAACGAGCGTATGCCATTCATGCACATATAATTCTCTCGGATTTCCTCCCCGCAACTCTGTGGGCGCGATGCAATCGAACGTGAGAGTATGTGTTCCAGCCGACGATGTCAACACCACATGGAATTCACCGGCTCTGTCGGGTGCCGTCACAGAACATCCGCTAACGCTCGCATAGCTGTTAGAGTATACTGATAGCGACATTTGCGGGTTTGTCTGTATTGTAAATTGCTCCTTCGGACCGAACACATGCCGTACCTTGTTCGACGGCCAATCCGCAAACGCTTCGACGCAAACCTTGACTGCATGGAGAGAGACGGTGCGCGAAAGCGTGGGGCCGCCTCCGTCTGGAGTAAATGTAAACGTAATCGTCCCTAGAGCTCCTGTCTGACCTGAAGATTCCGAAAACGATGCAAAAAGAGACCATTCATCCTCTTCATCGGCATAGCCCTGCCAGACATGTGGAAGAGATATCGTCGTCCCGCATTCGTTGGTGACAACCACACCATTACAGTCGGAATCAAGACACAACAACCCCTCCTCATGTAGAGACCAGGAAAGGCGAAGCCCTGCACTTGTCGAACTGTCAGACACCACGTCCCCGGGCGAATTGGTATATGCATCCTCTACGACAATCAATCCGCCACCCGTCAGACTGATATCAGTCGACGCAATGTGGCGCTCGATATGTATAGAACCGCACAGTTCTACATCGCGATAAGTAGCCGTCACCGCGACGGATTCGACATCCTCATCGCCAGTCAGCACAAAATCCTCCCCTGTTGCAATGATCTCTTCACCGGATTTCCATGCGACTGTTGGCGGCATCCCGTCTAGGATTCCAAAAACTCCAGCATGAAACAAAATCGGAAAGACCGGGTCTGTTAGGCTGTCAGGGGAAATTGACAGCCACGGCCAGCAGATGACATATCCGTCCGAAGCAGGTGTCGGCTCGACAAGTTCCGCACCTTCGCCATCATCGCCTGTTGCGACGATACTGAGCGAATAGACAGGATTCCCAGTAACACCTCTCATCATCGTAGGAGAATTGTGGATGCCGCCACCAAACGCATACGACACTTCATTTGGAAGATACGACAGGGCGATCCGATGGCGGACTCCTTTATCCAAGAGAAATATATATTCGCCGGCATTCGTGACAGCCACCGAGAAACCTCCAACCTCCAACATGATTGTTTCGGGCGGATCTTCTGGAAGTGAAACCATAAAAGAGAATACTCCGTTAGTCTCCGATACAGTAGCAGAATCTATCCAGTTCGTATACCCCATCGCAAGAATTTCGTTCGCGTTGGTAAAGTTCGCAACCACCCATTCGTCGTCTTGTCCGAAGCCGTTGTGCGGGAAAGGCAGGACGCGCTGCTTCCGCCGCGACGTTCCGTTCGTCGTAACGCACGAGTCACCGTTGCGGAACAGCTCTAGGCTCGCAGACATGAGATTGTTTGTGTAGCGGTTTACGGCGGCGTCCGTCCACGAGAAGCGATATGTATTCGATGGCGTATGCTCATAGCCGAACGATGTGAGGCCCGGCACGATTGAAACAGGGACACCTATATCCACAACGCGGTTGGAGTCGAACGGGCTTCGCCATATCTCGCCGCTTGCAAGCACCTCGACGCCTGCAAGATGGTTAGTTCCTTCCGGAAACACGAAACCGTCATCGAAATTCAGCCAAAAGGAATCGTCGAACGCTCCGCGTATGTTCCAGTTCCGCGCCATGCGTTCGGCGAAAGCGTTCCTGAGAGAGACTGTTTGGACAGGATTGACAGAATCTACAAGATTACTCTTCCCGCTAAATCCTGTCAATCCTGTAAATCCTGTCTGAAAAGGGCCGCCGCCAGGCGACATAATCTGCTGCGGCGGGAGATTGTTCACGCCGTTCGTTTTCGTTCCGCAGACTATGATGGAGTTTACAATGCAGAATCCAAGCAAGATTTTCGCGTACAGCGACAGGCGTCCAATCTGCTTCCTGACGCCGCAGATTGACAATTTCAAAAGCGGAAAGACGACCAGCACGGCTGCGCAAACCGCGCCGACAAGTTCCAAATGGTTTTTGCCGAGGTAGAAGTCGATCATGCCGTCACCTCAACTTTATAATCAGCGGGAATACAGATACATCGTATGTCG
Organism: Verrucomicrobia bacterium UBA3841; assembly: GCA_002392765.1. Classification (GTDB taxonomy): domain Bacteria; phylum Verrucomicrobiota; class Kiritimatiellia; order RFP12; family UBA1067; genus UBA1067. Next base: position 53,332 of record DGHT01000061.1, read on the forward strand.
CGCACATGTCCGGCTCGGGACCGCGTCTCACCATCCGGGCCATATTCCATGCGGCGTTGTAGAATGTCGGGGGAACCGCGCCGTCGAATACAACGCCGTTGTCAAATGCGAACAGACGTTTGGCCGACTTGTCTTGATTCAGCGCCACATCCCATTCAAGCATGCGCCTGCCTTCGTCCCTTGCAACCGATGCAGCGCAGCCGGATAGGCGGTCTCTCCAAACCCACTCGCCACAGTCCCATCCGACTGAAAACTCTATCTCGCCGCGCTCCAACGCTCCGCTTGAATCGGCATCCACGCCAAACTCGACAAGGACGCAGTTGTTCGTCATGGCATCAAGCTCAAGGGACAGTCGGAAGCGGTTGTCGGTTTCCGACGCCGAACATACGACGGAGTTCGTCGCCGCTTCCGTGTCGTCGTATTCGCCCGCAGGCAACGACGGCACGACAACCTTCGCCGCCGCAAGAGCGAACGTCGAAACGATTGTCAGAAAGATGTACAATGCAAATTTCATTTTCTGATATTATATCATATCTCAACTTCTTGCGTCAGTCGCAAATTTTTCTGGCCGCGCAAAGAATAGACGTATCTTGCCACCTATGGTATTTCAACTCCCACTGTGAAGAAGCGCATCGTCGGGTCGCCATCATCCGGCACCTCGCGCCATTCTTCGGTGGGATCCGCGAGTTTCTCCTTGCCGAGCGTCTTCACGCGGTCCGCGAACGAATTGCCCGAACCGTCTTCCGTGTGGTTGAGCTTGATTACCGGCTTCCCGTTTTCCATCTTAAACTCGGCAATCTTCAAATCGTCATTCGGGTCTTCGGGATTTATACCGAGCGCATAGCACTCGCCGACAGTCCTGCACCCGTTCGCCGCTGGCATTTTCGCAGCAGTCACTATGTCGCCGCCAGACGCCGCGACCAAATCCGGGAAAAGATACATCCAATAGTCCGCCCCATCTGATCCTCACGGCCAAAAAACATAGATGATTCTCCTTATTATGCTGATGCTGGTATCATATCAAAAGCGTGGTCGTTCAGTCAATGAGAAAAACTCCCCTATTCGGGATTTTCCTACATAAGGGAGCAAACATGACGCCTGAACATCACCCTTGCACAAGGACAATACCCCTTCTGATCGATAGTCCGTAGCGCGACGGACCCCCTGGCGGCGCGCTCGGTGATCGCGCCCTACCGTTGCATGCAGGGGGTTCCGGGTCGACGAACATCTCGCCTTTCGTTCAAGATCGCTCCATTATCTGCTCGTCCTTGATGTCGAACCTGATGCTTCTTTCTGGAAATCTTTCTTCGGGTCTTCGCTTGTTTCCAGCCCGATCTTGTTGGTCCCCATTGTGCGTATGGCGTCCGCCGCGGCACCCTTACCTTGAATGAATTTGGGCATGCTGATTTCATACGCCATCCTGGATTTCTCCCGACTGCCGTCTCCACGTGCTCGAATATGTCCCAAAAGCCAAAATCGTCTTTGTCGAATTGGCCGTTGAACTTATTCAAGACTTCGGCCTCCGAGCCCATAAAGTCATCTACAGACAGTTTCAGCTGGGAGAGCATGTTTGTCATCAGCGAATTTCTCTACAAGCGTGGATTTACCGATTCTGCGACCCGGAGCTTCGCCTTCACGCCCTATCGGGGAAATACCTCGGGAAGCACGCCGTAAGCCTCACATACTCGTACAGTATGGTACTCCGGCTCGTGCTGACGGACTCCGATATATACCTTCTCGATGTCGGCACGCACGATGAGGTATACAGATAATTAATATATTTGGATTTTACTATTCAATATATAGCATAAAATCAAATAATTTGTAAAATAATAACAAAAAAACCGCATGGAATATTTCGTTTATGTTTTTTCTTCTTGCATTGCCATTTTCGTTGTGATATAATATTCAGCAATTATTCCATCGCAACGGAGAAATAAAAAACTATGGTAAAAATCAGAATGCGTCGCACTGGGTGCAAAAACCACGCCGCCTACCGCATCGTCGCGGCAGACGAGCGCAGCCCCCGCGACGGCAAGTTCCTGGAAATTCTCGGCTGGTACGATACCCAGCTCAAAGAGAACAATTTCAAGCTCGACATAGAGCGCGTCGACCATTGGCTCTCGAAGGGCGCAAAGCCCTCCACGACGGTCGCCTCGCTGATTCGCCGCGCGAAAAACCCCGACATCAAGCCGCACCACGCGCGCAAATCCCAGAAGGCCGAAGCCAAGAAGGCCTGATAAGGAGGTAAGTCATGGGCAAAAAGATATTGGACAAAATCAACGCTGAGCAGACGGCAAAGCTCGCGGAGAAGAACTTCCCCGAATTCCACACCGGCGACATAGTCCGCGTCTCCATCAAGATCAAGGAAGGCGACAAGTTCCGCATTCAGGATTTCGAGGGCAAGGTTCTCGCGATCGACAACGGACGCAAGAACGTGACCGGCAACTTCACCGTCAGCCGCGAAAGCTACGGCGTGAGAGTCGAAAAGCTCTTCCCCTTCAACAGTCCCTGGATCCAGGCCATAAAGGTCGTCAAAAAGGCCCCGTCGTGGCGTTCCAAACTCTACACCGAGCGCACGTTCTGCTCGCACAAGGCAGTCCGCAAGCTCGTCAAGAAATAAGAAACCCCGGTTGCGGCGGAATTGGGAAAGAGGCGCTTTTCAAAGCGCCTCTTTTTTTGCACCCTCACCGATTCCGCCGGCAGGATGGCATATCCCCCAACCGAAGGTTGTCCGCAACGCGGATGCCCTAGCAGGGGTGCTTTCCCAGTTAGTGACGGAGCGGGACGCACCCCTGTAGCCATCGCTATCGCGACTCGCTGCGCTCGGGGGATACCCATCTCCTTGGCGGCTTTCCCAGTCACCCTCAATTCCACAAATCTGGAAGGAGGCATTCGGCTACGGGGGCGAAACTTCTGCGGTGTTCGGGACACGGACCTAGCCTGCGGATCGCTTCCATGTGCGCTTTCGTCGGATAGCCCTTGTGTTTTGCGAAGCCGTAGCCAGGATACGTTTCTTCGAGACGCAGACAGTCGGCATCCCTGGACGTCTTTGCGAGAATCGACGCGGCCGCGACAAGGAGTGATTTCGAGTCTCCCTTCACCAGATTCCGCGATTCGCAGGGAAGCCCTTTGACGGGGAGTCCGTCCACAAGCGCGACAAAGCGCCCAGCGCGCTCTCCGACCTTCCGCAGCACCTCTTCGACGGCGCGGCGCATCGCCAAATGCGTTGCGTTCAGTATGTTTATCGCGTCGATTTCGGCGGGGCTCGCAGACGCGACGGCCCATACGCAGCCAGGCGCGTTTTTTATCTCCTCGGCGAGTTTTCCACGTTTCGCCGCGGAGAGCTTCTTTGAATCGTCGATTCCCTTCCACGGGCCGTCCATAAGAACGGCTGCTTTGTCGAGAGGCGCGTATACGGCTCCCGCGAAAACGGCTCCGGCCAGAGGGCCCCTTCCCGCCTCGTCGACTCCGATCACCCCGGCGCAAAGAGAACGCTCGACGTCAAGCGATACCGGCATCGGCGTCCCCTTCCGGCGTTTTGCGGCTTTCGACGAAAAAGACCTTGTCCCCCACGCGGCAGCGCGGCGCTTTCAGCGTGACCCACTCTCCTTTCAGAGCGCGGTCCAGAACGGCATCGTCGCGGCGCAATTCCCCGGCGGTCAACTCGACGACACCCGTCGTAGGCCCGTGTATCTGGATACGGTCGCCTGTAGCGAGCGGACGGTCCTGCACCTTTATCTGCGCGATTCCGGCCTTGAGGAAATAGTCTATCACAATTCCCACGTGCCTCTTGACCGTCGTGGCGAGAGAATTTTCGCTGTCGGTGAACTGTCCCGTTCCCGGCCGTCCGAAATAAAGCCCTTCGGAAAATTCGCGGTGGAACACGGTCTCGACCTTGTCTCTCAAACGGCGCTTCAAAGCGTCGTCGTACTTTCCCGCCGCATACGCGTCGACAGCCTCGCGGTACGCCTCGACGCACGTCTTTACGTAATTCGCGTTTCTCGCCCGTCCTTCGATCTTGAACGACGAGACACCCGCCTCGATCAGAAGATCGACGAATCCGACGGAACAAAGATCTTTTGCGGAAAGAACGGTGTGCGGTTCCACCTCGTAGCGCGCCCTGGCCTCGGCATGGACCGGTTTGCCGTCGGGCCCCTCGTACAGATCGACGGCCTTCACGAGAAAGCGCCGGCGGCACGGCTGGACGCATTCGCCCCTGCAGGCGCTCTTGCCGAAGGCGTCGTGGCTCATGAAGCACCTTCCCGATTCCGCGACGCATTGCGCCCCGTGGACGAAACACTCGATTTCAGCGCCGGTCGCGTCTACGATCCTCCTCACCTCGTCAAGCGTGCATTCGCGGGCGAGAACGACGCGCGATGCCCCCTGGGCGAGAAGGAACGACACGGCGGCGGAATTGGACGTGGACATCTGCGTTGATATATGGAACGCCGCGCCGTGCTTTTTGCAGAGGGATATCACCCCCCAATCTGAAACGATGAAAGCGTCGACCCACGGTTTCGCCTCGATGATCGTCTTTTCGACATCAGCGAGCTCCCCTTCGAATACTATGGAGTTGAGCGTGAGATACCTTTTAACCCTGCCGCCGCATCTGCGGGCGATCTCCGGAAGATCGCCCGCCGTGAAGTTCACCCCGCTCGCCTTGCGCATGTTGAAGCCTTCCAGACCGAAATACACCGCGTCGGCGCCGGCGTCTATGGCAGCCTGCAGACAGATGAAATCGCCTGCGGGCGCAAGTATCTCGGGTTTCTTCCCCGGAAATTTCCCTTCTCTTCCCATGTCCTCACCTGAATCCGAGCAACTTGTGCAGCTGCACTGAAAGCGACCAGCCGTCAAGCTGCGAAAGAACGCTCTTCGCGGTCGCGAAATCGATTTTCCCGTCTCTGTCGCACGGCGATACGTAGTAGTCCGTCGCGGCGATTTTCTCCCTTACCGTTTTGCAGAATGCGGCGACATCCTCTCCCGACGCGACAACGCGCACTTCGTCCGCCGACGATATCGCGATCGAATCGGGATATTCCGCCTTGGGCGAACAGGACACGTAGTCGACGAATCCGAGAATCGGCGAATCCACGGTGCCGTTCGTCTCGACTGCCACCCAGAAACCTTTCCGCTTCAATCCGGCCACAAGTTCCGGAAGGCCCTGAACAAGAGTCGGCTCTCCGCCGGTCAAGACAACGCTTTTCGGCCGATAGGAGGACACCTCGTCCAAAAGGTCGTTCAAAGAAAGGGAAAAGCGCCTGTTCACGTCCGTATCGCACCATGGGCAGGCGAGATTGCATCCGGCGAAGCGGACGAACACCGCAGGCCGGCCTGAATTGCGCCCCTCACCCTGGAGCGATTCGAATATTTCTACAAGATCGAAGTCTTTCACAGTCTTGCGAGGACGCCTCTTATCGATCTTTCGCGCGCTTCGATAGATTCGCACAGACGGAACTGCACGCGCGCGCGGTTCAAGTTCTGCTCCGGCTTGCTCGTCTTGAAATAGACATTTCCGGCGAGATAGTCCTGGAAGAACCTGAGACCGAGTTCGAACGGGAGAAGACGGATGGAATCGTAGAGGTAGGCGCGGTCGGCGTCCGTCAGGAACGAACCCGCCTCGCGCATATACCCCTTGCAGAAGGCGGTCGCGAGATCCTCGTCGAAAACCACTTTCGCAAGATTCGTCTCTTCTTCGCCGGCGGGGTTGCAGATGGAACGCAGGGCGTCGCCGAAGTCGACATGGACGAGTCCGGGCGAAACGGTATCGAGGTCGATCATCGCGGTGCCCTTGCCGGTGACATCGTCGATCATTATGTTGTTCACCTTGGGGTCGCCATGGAACATCCTCTTGGCAAGTTCGCCGTTCTTTTCCGCTGTTTCGAGACAGAGGGCAAGACTGCGGCGCTCTTCGATGAACTTCGCCATCCGCTTAGCCTCCATCGACGAGGTAAGCAGATCCTTGGCCCCCTGCGTCTCAAGCGTTTTGTCGTAGGAATCCAGATATCCGCCCGTAATATGGAAGCCGGGCAGCGGGTCGCGGATCGTGGATGGATCCATATCGGAGATGAGGTAGTGGAAATGGCCGAGCGCCGCGCCGCACTCCAAAGCATGTTCGGGACCCTGCGCGACATCGAATGCGTGCGCGGACATGATCCTCGTTATCACGCGCCAGACGTCGCCGTTCTCGTCTGTCACGTAATCGGAAGAATCCTTCGCCTTGATGATTCTGGGCATCTGCCACACGCGATCGTCGCGCCCCGCCGCCGCGTCCGCCTCGAGCTTTTCGTGGCAATGCTTCGTCACCTCGTGCATATTCACCATTATCGCCTGCGGATCCGGGAACACGTTCCTGTTCACGCGCTGGAGGATCACCTGCGTCTCGGTGAATGTGTTGCGGTATATGGCCAGAAACGTATCGTTGATGTTTCCGTTGCCGAAAGGCTGGAGCGAAACGAGTCGCCCTTTGATGTTGAACTTGTTTACTAGAACGGTGAGTTCCATCGTCTGTTCCCTGCTTGTCGCATTGTTATTTTCCGGCCGGAACGAAATCGAGGCGCCGCTGGCCGAAATCGACGCGCGATATTTCAACCTTCAAACAGTCTCCTGTTTTCCACCGTCCGCCGCCCGCCGCGACGAGCGTCGCGGAAGCCCTGTCGAACCGGACGAATTTCCTGCTCAATACGGAAATGTGGACAAGACCCGACACGCCGATCTCGGGGATGTCGACGAAACATCCGAACGGGGTGCATTTCGAAATGACGGCATTGTACGTGACGGGCTGGCGGGACGCCAGCTCCTCTTCGAGAAGCCGGTACTTCTTTATCTCGACAAGGGCGCGCTCCGCCTCCGCCGCGCGCTCTTCCATTTCCGTAGTGTGCACGGCGAGCTTCTTGAGAGTCTGCGGAGGGATTCTTGCCTGCCCTCCTGCGAGATAGGCGGAAAGCTGTCTGTGGAGAACGAGATCGGGATATCTGCGTATGGGCGAAGTGAAATGGGCGTAGAACCTTTTGGCAAGCCCGAAGTGGCCGATTTTCGTTCCGTCGTACACCGCCCTTTTCATCGATCTCAAAACCATGACCGAAAGAAGCGGCGCGAGAGGATGCTCCTTTATCGCGCCAAGAAAACGCGTAAACGCCTTGGGACTGGAAATATCCCCGCACTTCACTCCGAGCGCCTTCGACTGCTCGCGCAGTTCGTCGATCTTTTCGGGATCGGGGGATTCGTGCAGACGCGCGAGTATCTTGATCCCCTTGCCCCACAGCTCCGCCGCAACGGCTTCGTTCGCCGCCACCATGCACTCTTCTATCATCTGGTGCGATTCGTCGTACGGACGCGTCACGATCCCCGACATTTCGCCCGATTCGTCCAGCACCACTTCCTGCTCCGGAATGTCGATGTCGAGGCCGCCCGCCGAAAACCTGGCCGACCTCAGCTGCGCGGCGAGTTCGTGGACTTCGCGCACGATCTTGCCCCATCTGCCGCACTTCGTGCCGCCGGAAATGATGGACATGACCTGCTCGTAGGTGAAGCGTTTGCCGGAACGGATTATGGATTTCGCAAACGAGCGTCCGACGGCCTTTCCGTTCTTGTCGAATTCGATGAACACGGAAAAAGCGAGACGGTCCACCCCGGGCGCGAGAGAGCAAACGCCGTTTGAAAGGCATTCGGGGAGCATCGGCACGACCTTGTCGGCGAAATATACGCTGGTCGAACGCTTGAAAGCCTCTTTGTCGAGAGCGCCGCCGGCAGGCACGTATTCCGAGACGTCGGCTATGTGGACGCCCAGGATGCGTTTTCCGCCGCGCGCCGTCTCTATCGAGAGCGCATCGTCGTAATCGCGCGCCGTCACGGGATCGCACGTGAAAATCATCCTGTCGCGCAGGTCGAGCCTGCCTTTCGCGCTCGCCGGCCTCGCCGCCGCGCGCTTGGCCTCTTCGACGGCTTTCGCCGGAAAATCTCTCCTGATTGAATAGAAATCCATCACCGACAGCGTGTCGTCGCACGCTCTTCTGGCCGGTTCAGGATATGCTCGAGCGTCGTTTATTTCACTGACTGCAGGCGTTCTGCGATTCTTTTTCATGACAACGGATCTTCAAACCTTTCATGTCCCTGCGGCGGCGGCTCCGATGTGGTGAATTCGCCTTTCCGCTCTATTTCCCGATCGAAGAACCTGGTGTATTCGCGGACGAAGTTGACTCTCACCTCGCCGGTTTCGCCGTTTCTGTTCTTCGCGACGTCTATGATCGCCAGAGTCTCGTCCGAGGACTCCGGATCTTTTGCGTTTCTGGACGGACGCCGCAGAAGGAATACGACGTCCGCGTCCTGTTCGATCGCGCCGGAATCGCGCAAGTCTGAAAGTTTAGGTTTTTCATACTTGTCGCCTCTCTGTTCGTTCGCGCGCGAAAGCTGTGAAAGGACGATTACCGGAATCTTCAATTCCTTGGCCATCGCCTTTATCTGCTGCGAAATCATTCCGACCTCTATCTGCCGGCTCGCCTGTTTCGCCGCCTCCCGGCACGTGCACAGCTGGAGATAGTCAATCACGATAAGTTCGATGCCGTGCGCCTTTTTCGCGCGCCTGGCCCTCGCGCGCAAGTCCATGATGTCAAGGCCGGCGGAATCGTCGACGTATATCGGCGCGTCCTTCAGATCCCCCGTCGCCTTGAAGAGATTCTGCATGAGCATTTCCTTTTCGGACTTCGGACAGAGATTCCTGTTCAGGCGCCACGTGTCGATCCTGGCCCTTCCCGCCACCATGCGGCGCGTCAGCGCCTCGACGGGCATTTCGAGGGAGAATATCATCACGGGATGCTTCTTGCCGCCGTCCGTCTTGACAGGCATGTCGTTCATGTCCATTCCGAGAGCGCAGCTCTCGGCGATATTCATCGCGAGAGATGTCTTGCCGACGGAAGGTCGCGCGGCGATTACTATCATCTCGGCGTTTTTGAGCCCCTGGAGTTTTTCGTCAAGATGCGTAAGCCCCGTCGAAAGACCCTCGAACGTCGTTCCGTTCGACGTGAACATGTCGTGGAGACGCGAAAAACCGTTTTCGACGGCGTCGCTCCACGACATGGTCTTCGAGGATCCCATGCCGATTTCAAGAAACGCCTTTTCAGCCTCGCCCAGCACGACATTCGGATCCGGCCAGTCGCTCTCGTCGTAGCATTTGTCGAGCACGCCGGCGGCGCGCTCGATCATCGTGCGCCTCAAATGCTTCGCCTTGACGATGTTTATGTAATGCTCGGCGTGGGCGGTCGTGGGCGTCTGGTCGATGAGACTTTGGATGTACGCCACGCCTCCTATGGAATCAAGCTTGCCGTCGGTCTTTAGCGAATCTATCAGTACGAGTGCGTCGAGGGGCTTGCCCAGACGGTTCAAGAGGAGCATCGCCGAGTACACGGTTCTGTTGCGCGGATCGAAAAAGGATTCCTCGGTAACGCCGCCGGCAAGACAGAGATCCATGACGCGGTCGCGGTCGCGGCCTGATGTGTCGAGCAAAATCGACCCCAGAACGGCGCGTTCCGCTTCAATGCTGCTGGGAGGTGTTTTTATCTGGTCCATGCGGTTTGTCAATTATGAAATTGTGAAATTACGGAATTGCGGAAGGACGCGATCACGGGTATCGCCCGAACGCAGCGAGACGCACAAGCGGTCGCCAGAGGCGTGCGCTCCGTCAAGGAGATGTGTATACCGCGGTCGAAGACCATCCTTATGTCATTGAAGAATTTCATTTTTCAAGATTATTATTATATCAAAACGGTTCGATAATTGCGACAATATTTCAGGGAGACGGAGCAAGATGCTCCATCTCCTTGATGCGGCATCTGGAGCAAGGAGATTCGGAATAAGGCGTGTGCTTGTCAGATGTGGCGCGGGGTTTCGATTCCCAGAATTCCCAGACCCATCGAAAGTATCTTGCCGAACAGGGCGGCCAGTCTGAGGCGTGCGGCCCTTTCGACGCTCTTCAGTATGGGAGAAGCCTGGTAGAAAGTCGAATAAAGCTGAGCGGTCTGGAAAAGGTAATCCGCGAGGATGCTGGGCTTGTACGCTTCCGCCGCGCGGCGGACGGCGCCCGCGAACTCGAGAAGCTGCAGCGCGAGACGCCTTTCGGACGGCAGAGCGACCGCGAACGCGCCCGCTTCGCTTTCGCCGCCGGCCTTTTCGAGCAGAGAGCAGACTCTCGCGTACGCGTACTGGAGGTACGGACCGGAATTGCCTTCGAGGGCAAGAGCCTTGTCCCAGCTGAAATCGATCGCCGTGGCGGGGTCGTGCGAAAGGTCGGTGTATTTCACCGCGCCGTAGCCGATCTGCGCCGCCAGGCGTTCGTCTCCGCCGCGATCCTTGACGATGTCGTACGCCCTGCGCTTCGCCTCTTCGAGAAGATCGTCGAGACGTATGAGGTTGCCCTCCCTCGTGGAGATGGCCTTGCCTTGGAAGCTCATCAGGCCGAAAGGCACGTGGACGAGCGTCGTTTTCACGCCCATCTTCGCCGCGATCGAGAAGAACTGCGCGAAATGGAGCTGCTGTCTGTCGTCGGTCACGTACACGATCCTTTCGGGCGCGTATTCCGCGACCCTGCTTTCGACGCACGCGAGATCGCTTGTCGTGTAATTGTACCCTCCGTCGGATTTGCGAACGATCGCTACGCCGAGATTCTCGCCTGTGAGATCTACGACGAGTGCGCCTTCGGATTCCTTTGCGAGCCCTGCGTCGACAAGACGGCTGACGACTCCAGGCATCATCGCGTTGTAATAGGATTCGCCGCGATAGGTATCGAACTTTACTCCGAGCTTGGCGTACATCCTCTCGAATTCGGCAATGGATATGTCGATGAACCTCTTCCAGAGCGCAAGATTCTCCGCGTCGCCCTGCTGGAGTTTGACAAGTTCGCGCCTGCATGCGTCCTTCCACGCGCCGTCCTCTTCCTTGGCCTTGGCTGCGGAAAGGACGTAGCACTTCTCGAGCGTCGCGACAGTCAGGTTTTCGCGCTCTTCTGCCGTGAGGCAGTCGCGGTAGCCCTTTATCAGGATACCGAACTGCGTACCCCAGTCGCCGAGATGGTTGTCGGCGACGACATCGTAGCCGAGAGCCCTGAAAAGCCTGTCGATGGCGTTTCCGATAACCGTCGAGCGGATGTGTCCGATGTGCATCTGCTTGGCCGCGTTCGGGGAAGAATAGTCGATGACAATCTTCCTGCCTGCACCAGTCTGCGGGATGCCGCAGAAATCCGCGGCGTCGAGTTCCTCGAGACGCGCATCAATCCACGGATCGGCGACGGTGAGGTTGAGAAAGCCCGGACCCGCGACTTCGACTTTCGAAAAGCACGTCCTGTCGATGGCTGCGGCGACCTTGGCCGCTATCTCGCGCGGATTGGAATGAAGCTGCTTGGCGAGCTTCAGCGCGTCGTTGCACTGGTAGTCGCCGAACTTGGGATCGGTGGCGGGCACGACTTTCGCCGCAAATCCTTCCAATCCCGGAAAAGAGGACGCGAACGCGTCCGTTACAATACTGTCTAGCGTCATATTCTTCAAACTGCCGGTTTCACTTTTTCAGCGCGGCAAGCCGCTCCTTTAGTTCCTTGACTTCCGCTTTGAGTTTCGCCACCATCTTGGGCAGAAGCAACCGTCCTCCGAAATCCTTCATCGGTTCGGCGGGCGCGCCGATAACGTATTTGACCGATCCGTCCAGCGACTGCGGAACGCCGGCCTGCGGGCCGACCTGGACTCCGTCGGCTATCTTGATGTGGCCGGAAATTCCCGCCTGCGCCCATACAAGGCATCCGTAGCCGATCTCGGTGGAACCGGCTATGCCGGACTGGGCGATCAATCCGGAATAACCTTTGACCTTCACGTTGTGGCCGACCTGCACGAGATTGTCTATCTTCGTCATGGGCCCGATATAAGTGCGCCCGATGCGCGCGCGGTCGATGGTCGTGTTCGAACCGATCTCGACGCCGTCGCCGATCTCGACGATGCCCAGCTGGGGAATCTTCTCGATCTTCGGCAGAGGCGACCCCGGCTCGACTGTCGTATTGAAGCCGTATCCGTCGCCGCCGAGCCTGACGCCGCAATGGAGGATGCAATCACTGCCGACGATCGTCCCTTCTCGCAGCGTGACCTGCGGATAGATGTGCGTACGCTCGCCGACTTTGCAGTTCTCGCCGATAAACGTCTGCGCCTCGATTACCGCGCCGTCGCCGACGACTGCGCCCTTCTCGATTACGGCGAAAGCCCCGACGTGGACTCCCGCCCCGATCGCCGCGCTCTTGTCGACGAGCGCCGTCGGATGTATCCCCGGCTCGCGCACGGGTTCCGGAGGCGCGAAAATCTTCGCGGCCGCCATGCAGGCATGGTTGGGGTCCGCCACGCGTATCACTGGGCACGGCGCGCCGTCGGACCAGTCCGGCGGAAGCAGGACGGCGGACGCCTTCGTAGACTGCACAGCCTTGACGTGCCTGGGATCCTTGCAGAAGCTCAGGTCTCCCTTGCGCGCCTCGTCGAGACCGGCGCATGCGACGATCTCGACGTCATCGCCCTCGAGCGTTCCGCCGAGGACCGCGGCGAGTTCACTTGCTTTCATCGTCTTCCCTGGAGCGCGCTTTCGCAGGATCGACTCCCATTTCCTTGAGGATGTCGTCGGTCACGTCTATGGACTTCGAAGCGTAGAAAACGGCGGAACTCTCGACGATCAGATCGTAATCGTTCTTTGCCGCATACTTCGCGGTGATCTTCTTGAGATCGTCGGCGACAGTCTTGAGAAGCCTCGCTTCGAGATCCATCAGCTCCTGCTGCAGACGCATATTCTCAGAGCGCACTTTCTGCTGCTGCTGGATGTACTTGTTCTGGAGCGAGAGCATGTCCTTCTCAAGCTTGGCTTTGGCCTGCGCCGAATTCATCGGATTTGCGTAGGCCTCGCCCATCTTCTTCATTTCCTCCTGCGTCGCCTCGACTTCCTTGCCCATCGCTTCGATGCGCTTCTGGTAGTCTTTCTGGGTGTTCTTGAGCAGGTCGGAATTGTTCTGATAGCTTGAATGGTTCCTGACGAGCAGCTGCGCGTCGACGATGCCGACGTTCATCTGGGCCGCGAAAGCCGTTGTCGCGGCGAGCGCCGCTGCGAATACCGTGAGTTTCATACTGACCTTTCTTTTTTTGTCTTTTAGAAATCGTAGCCGATCGAGAAGCTGAACACCTCCTTGTCGGCGTGATCGGGCTTTTTGATCGGCGCGCCGAAATCGAGACGGATCGGGAACATCGGAATGTCGAATCTCAGGCCGATGCCCGCGGTCCACGCGAACGTGTCGCCCATGTCGAAATCGAATTCGTCCGCTCCGACCGCACCCATGTCGGAGAACGCCGCGAGTCTGAACACGCTGACGATCGGCACGGTGTATTCGAGGTTGCCGCAGAAGAGCGTCTGGCCGCCCCACGGCGAGTAGGTGTGCGAAAGGTCGCCGTCGGCATCGCGGCCGCGGATCTTGCGCGCCATCGGCGAGACGTGGCGGTATTCCACGCCGCGGATCGAACGGGGACCGCCGAGGAACATCCTGTTGTAGATCGGCACCTTGTCGGAGAACGCGTCGATGGATTCGCCGCGGAGGCCGAACATGAGCACGTGGTTGTACCTCTTGACGACATTCCAGTAGTGGCGGTAGCTGAAGCCGGCATGCCAGTACTGGTTGTCTCCGGTTCCGACGTCCGTGAAGACGTTCGCGCGGTAGCCCCTCGTCGGGATCCTGAAGTTGTCGCGCGTATCGTGGCTCCAGAAGAGTCTGACCACCGCCTCGAAAGCGTCGCCGTACTTGTCCTCTTCGCCGCCCTTGCCGGTCAGCGTGACGGGACGTCCCTTGTACATCCAGTAGCCGCGTTCGCAATCGTCCATCTGTATGAACTCGGTGGAGAGTCTCACGCCGAACCTGCCGAACGGCTTCCAGGACGGATGGAACTTGACCGGATACGCAAGCGTGGCCGCGGCTCCGTTGCGGATGACGTCGTAGTCGTCGAACCACCTCTGCCGCCTGTATCCCTCGACCGTGAACTCAAGCTGCCGCCCGAGGAAGTAGGGCTCGGTCACGGACGCCTCGTACGTCTGGATTCTGGGACCGGCCATGACGTTCACGCGGCCCTTCTGTCCGGCGCCCCTGAAGAGCTTGCCCGGGGCGAAGATGTCGAAGTTCGTCTGCTGCAGTTCGACGGAGGCGAACACGGAATCGACGGAACTCGCGCCAACGCCGACGCTGAACGCGCCGGTATTCTTCTCTTCGACTTCGTATACTAGATTGCGGTACTCGGCGCCGTCCGCGTTCTTGCCGCGCCCGCTGGGCTTCAGGCTGTAGTTGACGCGCGAGAAGTAATTGAGGTTTTCGAGACGCTTCTTGGACTGGTCGGCGCGGTCTTCGAGCATCCTGTTGCCGGGCGAAAGCGATATCTCGCGGCGGATGACTTCGTCTTTGGTGTAGTCGTTGCCGATGATTTCGATCTGGTCGATCACGACAGGCACGCCCTCTTCTACCGCGAACACGATGTCGACAACGTTGGGATCGGCTTCGCTCGGAATCTTTCTGACGGTCACCTGCGTCCCGGCGAGGCCCATGTCGCCCGAGCCGACCGCAATGGCGATGCTGTGCGCCGCGTCGTCGAGGATCTTGGACCCCGCGACCGTCCCCTTTTCGGGAAGCGAACTAAGCTGCGCGACCTTTTCGACCGGATATTTAGTGACACCCTCTATGGAAACGCCGCCGATCTTGTAGAGAGGGCCTTCGTCGATCTGGAATACGATCGTCGAAGTGCCGTCTTCGGCTATCCTGCGCTCCGGCCCGCCGACGCTGACGTCGAGATACCCCTTCTCAGTGTAGTACTTGACGATCTTCTGGACCGCCGCCGCGAAATCGTCCTTCGTCACGGGACGGTCGGTGACCCATCCGCGCGGATTCCACCAGGGAAGAACGTCTATCGTGCTGCGCAGCTCGGACTCGTCGCCCTCTTCGATTCCGTCGAATTCGTACGAGGAAATCTTGGAGCACGGCCCCTCGTCGATCGCCATCGAAAGCGTGCACGAATTTCCAGTCGCGAGCATCTTGGGGACGGCTATGACGTTGACCTTGTAGTAGTTCTTTTTGCGGTAGAGGTTCGCGATCTTCTCGGCGGCGGTCGCGAAATCGGCTTCGCCGTAGAGATATCCGTCCTTGAGGCCGGACTCGTTCGCGATTTTCGACGCGCTGAATTTTTCATTGCCGGTCACGACCATCGGACCGTGGTAGCGCAGTTTGCGGAATACCGAGAACACGACAGTCACGCCGTCCTCGGATTCGGACGCGTCGGCAGTTATGTCCTGGAACTGTCCGGAATCGGTAAGCGACTTCACGTCGCGCGTCACGGTCACCGGATCGTACGGGAGTCCGCTTTTTGTCTGGCAGTGCGAGAGAATCGCACCCACGTCGCCGCCGAAACCGTCGCGCAGTTCAACCTTGACGTCTTTGATTGTTGCCGCTCCGGCACCGAGACTGACGAGGCAGAAAAGAAGTGTTGATTTTTTCATATTCATATATTCTATCATATTTTCAGTCGGATGTGGAAACTTCCAGAAATTCTTTTATGACTTTTGCGAAAGCCTCTTTGTCCGGCGATTCGTCCGTTTTCCGCTTTCCGAGACCGGCGGGGACTTCTATTCCGCGCGATGCCGAGGACAGCTGCCACGCGTCGAGCCCCAGCAGTATCGAGTCGACGCGGGAGAGGAGATGGTTGCTGTGGGCAAGCCCGTCGAGCGCTCCGCAGTCGGCGAGCGCCCTGCAGACGGTCTCCTGCACTTCGTCGTCCACATACCCCTTCTCGAGCGCGTATGCGAAATCTATGCACGCGCCTATCGGCACGGCGTAGCCGTGGGGCAGTTTGTAGGAGCTCATCGCCTCGAGCCTGTGCGCGCTCCAGAGCGCGAAATCGGAGGTGCCTTTCTTGATGCGGGACTCGATGCAGGCGGTTATGACGGCGGTGGAAAGCTCCTTGTCCCTGTTCTTCAGCGCCTCGGCGTCTTTCGCGATTCTGCGCATCAGCGCAGGGTTGAACACGGCGGCGTGCCGCACGATCTCCCCGAGCCCCCCGCGCCACACCCCGTCCTGGACGGTGAAAAGCGGCGCGAAATCCAGAAGGACCGCGGATGGAAGGCACGGAACGCGGAAGGCGTCCTTCACGTTCGGCGTGTTGATCGCCGCGTATGTCGAAAACGCCGCGTCCACGGCGGCCGAAGTCGTCGTCGGGATCCTGACCGTCTTCATCCCGCCGCGGACCTGCGCGGCCGCGTACCCGGCGGCGTCGAAAAGCGAACCGCCGCCTATCACGAGCATGACGTCGTTGACGCCCGTTCTGCTTTCGACGGCCGCGTTCATGATCCTGCGCGCGGTCTGCATGTCGTCGCACTTGATCTTTTCGCCGCCTCCGATCAACATCGCCTTGCCGGCGAGAGCGATGCCGTACTTTGTGATATACCTGCCGATGGCCGTGCCGATGCCGGGCATTCTGTTCACGGCGTTGGCATCCGCAACGAGCATCATTCTCGGCCCGTCGCTCCCCGCGACGGACTTGAGCGTGTCCGACAGCAGCGGATTGTCGACATCGAAAATGTTTTGCGAAACAGCGATATCGCAAGTCATGCCTTTGGCCGGTTCAAACGAACCGAGCTTTTTAGTTTCTCCCATGGTCAACGTCTCCGTTTTGATTTGTAATCCTGCGCTAACGATAAAAGTTCGCCGGCGTGCGCGCGGGCGGACGGCGTACCGTCCTCGCCGCCGAGCATGCGCGCCATCTCGTCCAGAAGCTCTTCCCCCTCCACCGTGTCTACGCCCGTGCGAGTCCTTCCCCCCGAAACGGTTTTCGACACCACCAGGTGGCTGTCGGCGAACGCCGCGCTCTGCGGGAGGTGCGTTATCGCGACAACCTGGCGGAATCGCGACAGGTCGTGCATCTTCTCGCCTACAATGCGCCCGGTCTCGCCGCCGATGTTGGCGTCGATCTCGTCGAATACGAGCGTGTCTACGGAATCGTGCGCCGCAAGGACTCCCTTCAGCGCCAGCATCGCCCTCGCCGTTTCGCCCGAGCTTGCTATGTCGCCGAGCGGACGCGGACTTTCGCCGGGATTCGGTTCGAACATGAAAACGATGGTGTCGCACCCGTCCGCCGCCGGCGGCTTTGACGCGATCTCGATCGAAAATTTCGCGTGGAGGAATCCGAGATCCTTCAGTTCGCGCGTAACCGCGGCGGAAAGTTTCGCGGCGGCCTTTTTGCGCGACGACGAAAGTCTCCCCCCCGCCGACACGACGTTCGCGAGCGCCTCTTTCTCCTTCGCGGCGAGACGTTCCAGCTCGACGTCCCTTCCTTCGAGCCGCGCAAGTCTCTCGCGCTTCGATTCAAGCGCGGCGACAAGAGCGGAGACCGGCGCATCCCTGTCTTTCAGGTATTTCCTCTTCAATCCGTTCAGGAGCGTCAGCCTTGCGTCGAGCGCCTCCAGATCTTCCGGCTCCGCCGAGACGGAGGACATTGCATCGGCTACGGTCCTTGACAGCTCCCTTATCCTGAGAAGGACGTCTTCGATCTCCGGCATCCATTCGGAAGCCTTCGGAAAACGGCGCGAAAGAGACGCCGTGACGGATTGCGCCCTGAAAAGCGTTTCCGACGCGCCTCCTTCGCCGTCCAACGCCTGCGATATCGCCTCGGCGTCCGCCAGTATCGCCCCGGCGTCCGCCGCCGCTTTGTGGCGCGCGGCGATTTCGTCGTCATCCGGGGAAAGCGACGCGGCTTCAAGTTCGCCGACCTGGTAGCGCAGCAGATCCGCCTCGTCGTCCGATCCGTCCACGCCTTCGAGCGCGGAAATCGAATCGCGGATTTCGCAAAGCGCGCTCCAGTCGCGGGCATAGTCGCCGAACGGCGTCCCGCCGTAGGAATCGAGCGTTTCGCGCTGGAAGCGTTCCTCCAGGATCCTCTGGTTCGATCTGGGGCCGTGGATGTCGACGAGAAGCGGGGCGAGCCGGCGAAGGACGGCGGCGGTCGCAGGAGAATCATTCACCCACGCCTTTGCGCCCTGGGCGGCGTACACCGTTCTTCTCAGGAACAAAGCCCCGTCCTCGCACGGGGGGAGTCCGGCGTCTTCGAGAATCGCGGAAACAGCCTTGAGCGTGCGCCCGGAAAGATCGAACTGCGCCGTCGCGGTCGCCTCGCGCGCGCCGTCGCGCACCTGCGACGGAGCGGCTCTCGAGCCCAGAACGAGATCGAGCGCGCCTATCAGGACGCTCTTTCCAGCGCCTGTTTCGCCGGTGATTGCATTGAGGCCCGGCGCGAAGCGCACTTCGGCCTTTTCGACCACGGCAAGATTCGATACTGAAAGTCGCTCAAGCATCTTGTTGCGGTTCTCTTTCCTTGAAACCGGCCTTCATGCCGTCGAGCATCAGATCGTACCTCAAAAGAACGTCGGCGCCGATGCAGTTCGGAGCATGCGGCATGACAAGCGGTATCATCTTAAGCGCCGCGCCGCCCTTCAGCCTCAAAAGGCCGGGCAGTCCCCTTTCCGGCGCGAGCATCGAAACGCTATCGACCGTCATGCCCGACATCTCGACCTTCTCGCCGGAAGAAGGCCAGCCGGTGGACGAGTCTATGAAAGTGAAAGAGGCTCCGCTGTCGACTATCATCCTGCAACGCGCCGTCCGGACCTTGACCGAAAACGGATCGGAAGGATCGAGCAGCGCCCAGGAAAAGCCTTCCTTTTCGGCGTCGTCCGCGGCGAATACGAGTTTCGAATCCGAGAGGGAAAGCAGCGTCCTCACCGAACCGAGAACATTCATTCCGAGAATGCCGTCCACGCCGGGAAGAAATCTGCCGTCCCCGCCGCCGAGGGGATAGACCATCAAATGGAAATCGCGGAATTCGGCGTCTCCGATCCTGAGACGCCCGGCGGTTGCGAGCGACGGCGATCCCGACACGTTCGTCGTCCCGCCCAAAAGGACTTTTTCGAGTTTCGCCCGCGGGAAATTCTTTTCGAAAAACGCCTTGGTGAACGTCGTGTGCGTAGCGCCGGTGTCGACGAGGAGCCTGCACGCGACTCCGTCCAGTTCGGCCTGGACGAAAGACATGTTCGATCCCTTCGCGACCGAAATCGCCGCCTCGGCGCGCGCGGCGGGGCGCGTCGCCGGAATGAAAGTCAATTCCTGTTCCGCGCTGCCGGCGGAACCGAACGCAGCCGCGCAAAGCACGGCGCAGACCATCGCTGAAAACAGTCTCATACCAGATACTCCTTTTCTAGAAAAGCGGGAACCAGTCCCGCGATAGATTCGCCGGCGAGCAGCCTGCGCCTGATTTCGGTTGAAGACTCCGGCGTGCGCGGGTACGGTTTGAAAGTGCAGAGCGAGGCGAGATTCGCGTAATCCCTCCACTGCGGGAGCGTCTGCATCGAATCGGCGCCTACGACGAGGAAGATTTCGGAGCCGGGATGTTCGGATGCAACATCCTTCACCGTGTCGATCGTATAGGACACTCCGCCGCGGTCGATCTCGCGCATGTCTACGCGGACCTTCGGGACGCCGGCGAACGCCTTTTCGAGAAGTCCGATCCTGTCGTACGGCAAAACCGTAGCCGGACGGTCGGTCTTGAACGGCGAAACGGCGGCCGGCACGACGAGCAGGATGTCGAGCGAAAGATCCTCGACAGCCGAACGCGCCACGCGGAGATGTCCGTTGTGGACGGGATCGAACGTGCCCCCGAATATCCCTATTCTCTTCAAGCCAGTTCCTTGCTCCTTGCGGCGGCGGCTTCGAGCGTTCCCGCGACCGTTTCCGCGAACTGCGAAGTGTCGAGAACCGACATTCCGGCGGCCGTAGTGCCGCCTTTCGTGCATACGCCCGCGATGAAAGAGTCGAGCGGCATTCCGTTTTCCCGGAGGAATTTGGCGGTGCCGTACATCGTTTCTTCGGCGAGCGTGCGCGCGACTTTTGAATCGAGCCCGAGACGTTCGCCGCCTTCGGCCATCGCCTTTTCCATGTAGGCGAAATACGCGGGACCGGAACCGCTGAGCGCAGTCACGGCGTCGAAGTGGCGCTCTTCGAGTTCCACGACGGTGCCGGCCATCGAAAGAATGCTCTTGACCTTCGCGACAGCGGACGGATCGGCACCCTCTCCGGCGCACACGGCGCACATGCCCGCCTTCGCCCTCAAAGCGAGATTGGGCATGACGCGGACGAAAGACGGACCGGGACCGAACGCTTCCCTGAGACGGGCGAGCGTCTTGCCCGCGACGATCGAGACGATCGTCCTGCCGGCGGCGCTCCCGGCCACCGAAGACGCGACGGCGGGAACGTCCTGCGGACGCACGGCGAGAAAGACGATATCGCATTTTTCGAAAACGGCTTTGGCGTCTGCCAGCGCCTCGACGCGGAACGTCCGCGAGACATTCGCGGCGGTTTCCGGGTTGCTGTCCGCAATCGACACGGATTTGAGAGTGTCGCGGTCCATGGCCGAGAGTATCCCCTGCGCCATTTTGCCCGCTCCGGCGAATCCGATCTTCAAAACGCGCCCTTCGCGTTTGACGCCGTCCCAGAGGCCGTCCATCTCTGCGAGGGACATCCCCTTCAATTCGCGTCCCGAGTCTTTTGCCGCGGCTTCGACTTTCCTGAAACGCGATGCGAATTTGCCGGTCGCTCCGGCAAGCGCGCTTTCGGCGTCGACACCCGCGTGGCGCGCGAAATTGCAAACCGAGAAAAGAAGGTCGCCGATCTCTTCGGAAAGGCGCGCGCGCGCCTCCGGGGAATTGGAGCCGTCCCTGCCCTTTGCGGCCGACAGCGCTTCGAGGGCTTCGTCGAGTTCCTCGCGTATCTTGTCGGCCGGACCGTCCGCGTCGGGCCAGTCGAATCCGACGCGGGCCGCCTTTTCCTGCGTGCGCTGCGCCTTCAAAAGGGCCGGGAGCGCGGGCGGGACGCCGTCGAGCGCCGAATGCCTGGTTTCTTTCTTGTGTTCGACCTGCTTTATCTGCTCCCAGTTGCGCAGAACCGTCGCCGGATCGTCGGCTTTGACGTCTCCGAAAATGTGCGGATGGCGGCGGACGAGCTTGTCGGAAATCGCGTTCGCCACGTCGTCGAACGTGAAGCGCCCTTCCTGTTCGGCCATCACGGACTGGAAAACGACCTGGAGAAGAACGTCTCCGAGCTCCTCGATGTAGGGAGCCTTGTCGTCCGGCGCGTCCATCGCCTGCAGTAGCTCGTAAGTTTCCTCGAGGACGCACGGCTTGAGGGTCTGGAGCGTCTGGACGCGGTCCCACGGGCATCCCTTTTCGGGATCCCTGAGACGCGTCATGATCTCGTGGAGTCTTTCTATGCCTGTCATTTCGCGGTGCGTTTCTTGCGCGGCCTGGGCTGTCCGATTTCCTCGAGCATGGCCCTGAACGATCCCTTGCGGACGTTGAACGGCTTGCCGCCCTTGATCCTCTCGAAATCGCACGCCTTGATTCTGGAATTGTCGTTTTCGTCCGGACCCACGACGCCGCTGACGCGCTGGAGGGCGCATTCGACGGCCTTGCGCGCGCACTTGGCGATGAGCTTCCTGTCCTTGACGTTCGGCGCGGCGGAGCGGGCGAAGTATCCGGATTTGAACACCTGCGTCTTTTCGGCCTTGAGAAGTTCGCCCAGACGCTTGGCAACATACTGTCCGACGTTCACCTTGTCGAGGCGCGGGTGGCCGAACGCGTCGCAGGGCACGGTTTCGCCGCGCTTCTGCATCTCGCGGATTATCTCCTTGACGCCGGCGCCCTCGGAGACGAACACGTTTACGCAGTCGCACTTGTCCATGATTTTGGAAAGGCGCGCCGCCTCCGAATGGAAATCGATTTTCGATTCGGGCACGTACACGGCGTGGACGTCCTGACGTTCGCGCGTCAGCATGAACTCCGGAAGGAACTCCATTTTGGAGAGCATCTTGCGATAGCACTGGGCCGTCTTGTACGTAAGCCATCCGCAGTTGCGTCCCATGACCTCGTGGACGATGAGCGAACGGGGGTTCGCGCTGTTCTCCTTGACGACGTTCATGAAGAACTTCGCACCCTCCTCCGCGGCGGTCCACGCGCCGAGCGACTGTTTGATGGGATAGACGTCGTTGTCGATCGTTTTCGGCAGACCGACGACCGTCAGGGAATAGTTGTTCTTCGCGAGATATCTGGCGAGGTCCGCGGCGGTCGTGTTCGTGTCGTCGCCGCCGATCGTGTGGAGAACGTCGACGCCGTCCTTGACGAGCTGGTCGGCCGCGACCTTCAAGGGATCCTCGTCCGGCTTCACGAGGCCGCGGCGGACGCAATCCTTGACGTTGGTGAGTTTGACGCGGCTGTTGCCGATGGGCGAGCCGCCGTGTCTCGTCAGCAAAAGGGCTTTTTTGCGCACTTCGGGAGTGACCGGGATCGACTCCCCTTTCAGGAGCCCCATATACCCGTTCACATACCCTATCATCTCCACATCCGGAGCTTTCTTCGTGTACTCGTCGATCAGATAGCCTATCGACGAACTCAAGCACGGCGCAAGACCCCCCGCCGTGAGGAACGCCACTTTCTTTGTCTTTTCGCTCATTTGGATTTGCCTTTCCCTGAAAGTTTGCCCATGACATCGGCCATTTCGACGGCCGACTGCATTGCCGAAAACCCTTTGTTGCCCTGTTTGGTTCCGCAGCGCTCGATAGCCTGCTCGAGATTCTCGGCGCTGACTATGCCGTCGATCACCGGGACGCCGGTCTTGACTGCGATTTTCGAGAACGCCTCGCTTGTTGCGGAATTGATGAGCCCGGCGTGCGCCGTCGCGCCCTGTATAACCGCGCCGAGGCACACGATCGCGTCGTATCCGGACCTTGCCAGGGCGTCGACTACGACGGGCATTTCGTAGGCGCCTGGAACTCTGACAAGAGTCAGCGATTTTTCATCTCCGCCGGAGCGGACGAACGCATCTGTCGCGCCCTTGACCAGCTGCTCTACGAGGAAACTGTTGAAGCGGCTCGCGACGAGCCCTATCTTCATCCCCTTGGCGATTATGCTTCCGTTGATTTCATTCACTTTTAACTACCTCCTTTTCAAGAAGCCACTTTTTCTTCCCCCTGAGGAAGAAAACGCAAGAGACGGGAACCGTCAGTATGTAAAGCGCGCCTACGACTCCGAGCGTCAGCCAGAGATCGAAAAACAGGCACCCGATTATGAAAAGGCCGATCGCCGTCACGGGGCGCTGCGCCCTTTTGCTTATGTGAAGATGCTTGAGCGATATCGTCGGGAATCTCGACGCCATGAGCGTGCCGACGAAAAGCAGCATGGCCATGCCGAACGCCGGATGGCTGAAAAACGCGTATGCGGACGGCCAGCGGGACGCCGCGTTCAGAGAATCGAGAAGTATGTACGGCGTCAGAACCATCCAGCATCCGCCCGGCGCGGGGACGCCGGTGAAATAATTGTTCCAGTACGGGATGGGCTCCGACTCGAGCATCGTGTTGAAACGTGCAAGCCTGAAGCAGTCGCACATGGCGTAGAAAAGCGAACAGCCCAGGACGGCGCGGATCAGCGTTTCGGAGACTTTCGCGCCGTCGGGCGTCATGTGCATCGGCCCGCCCGTGAGCCAGAAATACATGAACATCGCCGGCGCCACTCCGAAGTTGACGAAATCCGCAAGCGAATCGAGCTCGGCGCCGAGTTTCGAACTGGCCCCGAGAAGACGCGCGATCCTGCCGTCCATGCCGTCGCATACGCACGCGATCAAAAGCGCGATGAGCGCTTCGGAGAAGCGGCCTTCGCTTGAAAGCGATATCGACGTAATGCCCGCGCACGCGGCGAGAGACGTCACGAGATTCGGAACGAGCGCCTTGACATGCACGGCCCCTCTGCCGCCTTCCCCGGTGCGGCGATGCCTGTTTCTGAACTTGAATTTTCCCATTTCGACTTTCTTGGATTGCTACCGCAAATGCGCTATCACGCTTTCGCCGGCGACCATCGTCTGTCCGACAAGCGCCTCCGGCTTCACGCCTTCCGGAAGATAGACGTCAAGGCGCGAACCGAAGCGTATCAGACCGAAACGCTCCGCTCTCGACTTGACCTGCCCGTCCTCGACCTGCGGAACGATTCTGCGCGCGACGAGTCCCGCGATCTGCACGACCGCGTAAACCTGTCCGTTTCCCGCCCGGACGAGATAGTTGCACCGTTCGTTTTCCTTGGAAGCCTTGTCGAGCGATGCGTTGAAAAACCTGCCGGCCGCCATGTACTCTTTTTTGAGAACCGTTCCGTCCGTCGGCATTCTGTTCACGTGGACGTCGAAAACGCTCATGAAAATGCTCACGCGCCAGTGTTTCACGCCCTTGTACTCATCCATTTCCCCGAACGAATCGGGGAACTCGCATTCCTCTACCATGCACACCCTGCCGTCCGCCGGCGAAAGGATTGCGGACGGGTCGTCCGGCGGATACCTTTCCGGGTCGCGGAAGAAAAGCACGATTCCGTAAGCAAGAAGCATAAGCGGAATGGAGAGAACCGCCATCTGCGGAATGAAGCAGGACGCCGCGGCGAAAGCCGCCGCCAGCGCCAGCGCGGGAATGCCGAACTTCCATCCCTCCGGGTTCACCGGAGGGAATAGATAGTATCTGTTTGAGAAATCTGGTTTTTCGCCTTTCATGCCGGTCAACTCACCGATATCTTGATGCCGCCCTCTGCGTTCGGCCTGGATCCGGCCTTGGGGGCGTTCTTGCGGGGCGGACCTATGAGCGCGCCGAGAATGCGTCCGAGAGTCTTCGGCGCCTGCTCGACAAAACACTCTTCCTTGAGCGAATCGAGCGCGCGGTTTATGACATCCTCGCCAAGCTCGCGGTGCGCGTTTTCGCGGCCTCTGTACTGGAGGGTCAGTTTAACCTTGCACCCTTCCTTGAGAAATCCGCGTATCTGCCTCAGTTTGTACTCGAAATCGTTCGTGTCCGTCCCGGGATGGAATTTGATCTCCTTCACCTTTTGGACTTTCTGCGATTTTCTGGCCATTTTAGCTTTTATGGACTCTTCGTATTTGAATTTGCCGTAGTCCATGATCTTGCAGACTGGAGGAGTCGCGTTCGGCGTGATCTCAACCAGGTCCAGGCCCTTTTCCGATGCGATGCGAAGCGCTTCGCGCGTCGGCATTACGCCAAGCATTGCGCCGGCAGCGTCAAGAACGCGAACAGAAGGAACGCGTATCTTGTAGTTCGTTCGAGTAAACTGTGCGATAACCCACCTCTTTTTTTACGTTTTTATAACATATCCCGAACCCGCCCGGATCCGGAATTTACCTAATAGGCTATCAAAAAAATTGAAAAAAGACAAGAAAATAGTATATTTCACGTCACGCAGAGTTTGACCTATCGCCGCAAAAATGATATTATAATAGGCATGAAAAAACTGAATATGGTTATAGCCCAGTCGGGCGGACCCTCGATGGTCATAAACGAATCGCTCGTCGGAGCGGTCATTGAAGCGAAAAAATCCCCTGCGATCGGCAAGATTCTCGGCGCAAGGCACGGGATTGTCGGAATTCTCGGCAACGACTACATCGACCTGAGAAAACCTTCCGCGAAGAAGCTCGAGGCGATAGCCGAGACGCCGTCCTCGGCGCTCGGCAGCTGCAGGAAGAAACCCGACGCGAACGATTGCCGCGCGATTTTCGAGCGATTCCGCAAGCTCGGCGTCGGATACTTCTTCTACATCGGCGGAAACGATTCCGCGGACGCGGCGAGAATCGTCGCGGAGGAGGCGGAAAAGGAAAACTATCCTCTCGTCGTCTACCACATTCCGAAAACGATCGACAACGATCTGAGAAGCTGCGACCACACGCCGGGCTTCGGATCGGCCGCGCGTTTCGTCGCGACCGCCATCATGGGCGACGATCTCGACAACCGCGCTCTCGAAGGCGTGAAGATCGACGTGATCATGGGCCGCGACGCCGGATTCCTCACGGCCGCGTCGGCTTTGGCCAGAAGGCGCGAGGATGACGCTCCGCATCTCATATACCTCCCCGAAGTCCCCTTCTCGGAAGAGAAATTCGTAAAGGACGTCAAGGCGGCCATGAAAAAATTCGGCCGCTGCGTCTGCGCGGTTTCCGAAGGCATCCGCGGCAAGGACGGCGTGCCGATCGGCGCGAAACTCGGGTCCGGAGAAAAGGACTCCCACGGCAACGTGCAGATGTCCGGATCGGGCGCGCTCGGCGATGCTCTTGCGAAACTTCTCAAGGACAAGGCCGGAGTGAAACGCGTGCGCGCCGATACGTTCGGCTACCTGCAGAGATCCTTCCCCGGGATCGCGTCGAAGACCGACCAGGCCGAAGCCCGCATGGCGGGCGTCGCGGCGGTAAGAGCCGCGCTCAAGGGCGATCTCAAAAAAGGGACGATCGCAATAGTGCGCGAAAGCTCGAAGAAATACAACGTCGCCTTCGCGCCCGTGCCGATCGCCGACGCGGCGAAATACACGCGAAGCGTTCCGAAGGAATTCATCGCCAAGAACGGCCGCGACGTGACCGACGCGTTCCTCGAATACGCGCGTCCGATCGTCGGCGAACTTCCAAAGTGCGAAATATTCTGACGGACGCTGCCGCGCGATGATCAAGTTCACCGAAAACCAGGAAAAGACGATCGCAAGCGGCATCACGCTGCTGTCGCTTGCGGTCGTCATCGCTTTCGCCGCCGCCGCGGTCTGGTTCGCGGCAAAGGCGGTGTCGTTTCTGTCGCCGGCGCTCCTGCCGGTTGTCATGGGGATCCTGCTGGCCATGTTTTTCAAGCCCTACTACAGGCTGTGGCTCGTATGGGTGAAAAACCCCGCGCTGGCCGCGTCGCTCATGTCGCTGTCGGTTCTCGTTCCGCTGGGCGTACTTCTGTACTACTTCGGATCGTTCGCAGCGAGCCAGATAGGCGACCTTGTCTACCAGGCCCCAGAACGCGCGAAGCAGTTTTCCGCGTGGTTCAACGAATCGTTCCCGAGGGCGCGGCAGATAGCGGACGGAATGGGGCTGGAATACCAGACGTGGACGGAAGGACTCAAAAACTTCCTGATGCATTCGGCGATAGGGATCGTCGGCTACATGTCGAGTTTCCTGAACCTCGTCGTGTCGCTCGTCTTTTTCGTCTACTTCCTCACGCGCCCCAGCATCGACGGCATGGCGTGCGTCAAGGAAATGCCCTTCCTCAAGAACGGCACGCGCGATTTCGTCGCAGAACAGATCGACGCCTTTCTCAACATAGTCGTCGGATTCTTCCAGCGCCAGACGCTTATATGCCTCGCCGAGGGCGTTTACTACGGCGCCGCTTTCGCGCTGTGCCGCGTTCCCTACGGATTTTTCATCGGCTTCGCGCTCGGCATGCTCAACCTCGTGCCATTCCTGGGCACGATAACATGCCTCCCCGTCGCACTGCCGCTCGCCTACTGGGGAGCCGGCGGATCGGCCGGGAAAGTCGTCGCCGCCGCGCTCGCGTGGTTCGCCGGACAGATACTCGACGGATACCTCATCACTCCGAAAATCCAGGGCGGCAGGACCGGCCTCGGATACGCGGGCGTGATATTCTCGTTCTTTTTCTGGGGCATAGTGTTCAACTCGCTGCTCGGACTGCTGCTGGCGATCCCGCTTTCCGCATTCTGGGTCGTCCTGTGGCGTGCGATCAAGTCCAGATACATAAAGCCCGTACTGTAGAAACTTTTGGATTAAAATGTCAAAGAAGCAGAATCAACCGCCAAGCCTGTTCGACAATCTGGATCTCTTCGAAAACGCAACGGCCGAAACCGGCGAAAAAGCGACGGCCGAAACCGAAAAGCATCCGGCCGCGGCGGTCGCGATCGACCACGCCGGCAAGGCGCTGACCGGAACCGGCCCGATGCGCGATCTCTACGATTTCAATTTCAGGCAGTATTCCGCGTACGTGATATGCTCGCGCGCGATCCCCGCCATCGAAGACGGACTCAAACCCGTCCAGCGGCGCATAATGCACTCGCTTTGGGAGAAAGACGACAGACGCTACACGAAGGTCGCGAACATCGTCGGTCACGCCATGCAGTACCACCCGCACGGAGACGCGTCGATCGGAGACGCGCTTGTCGTCCTGGCGAACAAACTGTGGGGCGAAGGCAAGGGGTACCTGATCGACGGACAGGGGAACTACGGCTCTCTCTACACCGGAATGCCGCACGCGGCTACAAGGTACATCGAATGCCGCCTGACAGATCTCGCGCGCAAGGAGGTGTTCAACCCCAAAACGACCGAGTTCGTCCCCAACTACGACGGGCGCAGGGAGGAGCCGGTATACCTGCCCGCGAAGATCCCCCTTCTGCTCATGATGGGCTCGGACGGCATCGCCGTGGGACTTTCCACTTCGATACTCCCCCACAATTTCATCGAACTTCTCGAGGCGGAGATCGCATTCATTCAGAAAAAGCCGTTCCAGCTCTATCCCGACTTCCAGCTTGGCGGCATAATGGACGTGTCCGACTACCAGGACGGACTCGGCAAGGTGAAGGTAAGGGCGAAGATCGAAACGGAAGACAAAACGCGCCTCGTGATAACGGAGCTTCCGTGGGGCGAGACGACCGACAGCCTTTCCGCGTCGATCGAAGACGCGGTCAAGAAAAAGAAGGTGCCGGTAAGGAAGATCCACGACCTTACGAGCGAAACGGTCCGCATCGAACTTGAACTCCAGACGGGCGCGAGCCAGGAAAAGGCCATGACCGCGCTCTTCGCATTCACGAACTGCGAAAAGTCGATAGCCTCGCGTCCGGTCGTCCTTGAAGCGGGACGCCCCCGTCTGATGACGGTGTCCGAGATTCTCGAAAAGAACGTTTCAAGGCTGCTCGATCTCGTCAAGCGCGAACTCGAAATCCGCCTGGGCGAACTCGACGACCTCTTCCACGCCAGGACTCTCGACAGGATTTTCATCGAAGAGCGCATCTACAAGCGCATTGAGGAGCAGAAGACGTACGAGGGCATATTCAAGACCGTGATCGACGGATTCGCCCCCTTCCGCGCGGAGCTGCGGAAGGACGTGACGCAAAGCGACGTGGAGCGCCTCCTGAAACTCCAGATCCGCAGGATATCGCAGTTCGACATCGACAAGAACCGCAAGGACATCGAAAACGTCCTTGCCGAAGAGGCGACGGTCAAGGACAACCTCGTCCATCTGCGCGCCTACACGGTCAAGTACCTCAAGGGGTTGATAAAGGAATATTCGAAAAAATACCCCAGGTGCACGAAGATCGCGCAGGGAGCGTTCAAGCAGGTCGACGTCAGGGCGATCACCGCCACGGAGCTTACGGTAAAGTGGGACAAGGAAACGAACTACGTCGGCACGAACATGAAGAACGGCGACGAGCTTTTCAAATGCTCCTCTCTCGACGAACTCGTTTTCGTGTGGAAAGACGGCCGGTTCAAGAAGACCCAGCCGGAGGACAGGATATTCGTCGACAAGGATCTTCTGGCCGTTCTCCGCTACAACCAGGAGAAGGATCGCGACAGCCGCGACTTCACCTGCGTGTACGAAGAAGGCGCCTACGGTTTCAGCTACATAAAGCGTTTCAGGTTCGGCGGTCTCATAAGGAACAAGGAGTACCGGCTGGCGCCGGAAAAGCCGAAATCGAAGATCATCTTCTTCCAGGAGAACTGCCCCGATACGATTTACGTCAAATTCAAGCCGGCGAAAAACCAGAAGATCCACCAGCAGTACTTCCTGCCGAAGGAACAGGTGAAGAGAGTCAACACCGAAACCGGCAAAACGGAGGACCAGGACGTCGTGGCGATAAGGAACGCCGGGGCGCGCGGAAAGCAGCTGACGACAAAGCCTATCGCGAAGATTTCTTCGTCGAAAGGATCTTGGTGGGACGAGTCCGAGACTCCGTCGAAGGGCGTTCTCGACTGAGCGCCTCCTCCGCGCGGAGCGATGCGCGGCGGTAGGCGGTTTCAAGGGATTCGAGACACCTCTCCTCCCCTCTCCAGAACGGGACGGGGCCCATTCTTTCCAGCAGCGGCGTTTCAATCTTCATCGACCAGATCCTCCTCCATTATTCCGCGCAACTCGAGGAGCGTAAGCGGCCTTCTCGCGATTTCTTCGCACACAAGCAGAAGAACCGCGTACGCGTGCTTGCAGGGCCTGGCCCAATCCGGACAGGTGCACGACACTTTCATGTCGTACGATCCGTCCGGCGCCTTGCCGCCCGGGAAAAGGCGTCCGCCGGCCTTCGAAAGTATTCCCTCTATCTCAATGGGGAAATCGTCGGCCAGAAGCCTCGCGACCCTCATCGGCTCCGCCTTTATTTCGCGGATCGCCGCCTCGCGCGCGGCGGGATCGGGCATGGCGAAATCAAGCGTGACGGAATACGGCTTTTCGCGCGTTCCGACAACCGACGCCTCGACGCGTCCGGGAAGGATCGAAATGCCGACGGTCTGCCCCGAAACGGCGTAGTTCCGCCCCCTCGACATTCTCCCGGCGATGCTCATCGGCTCTATCGCGGCGAGCCACCTTTTCGCCCACCACGGTCTGATGGACGACAGCCTGACCGTCTGCGATTTCACGCCGGAGGCGAACCTCGGCGTGCGTGGAGGATATTTGCGGCCGCCCGGCATCGGAAATCCCTACGCGAGCCTGCGCGCGCCGGCCATCGAGAAGGCGACGGCCAGGACGAGCGACAGCGCGCCAATCGCCAGAAACGGCATGAAATACTCCTTCCACCGGTTCCACACCTCCGCATCGATCGAAGTGGTCTCAAGCTGGTCGATTTCACCGATGGCGTTTTCAAGCGCGTTCTTGTCGTTTACGGAATAGTACCTGCCGCCTGTTTTGGAAGCTATCTCCCTCAGCTGCCCCTCGTCGAATCCCGACCTTGCGCGCGCTATCACATCGCGTCCGTAATCGTCCTTCACGAGGTAGTTGACGAAATTCGCGTTGGAGCCAATGCCGATCGCATAGACCTTGACACCCATTTTCGCGGCCATTTCCGCCGCGGTTTCGGGTTCGACCGCGCCGCTTTCCCTGCCGACGTTGTTCGCGCCGTCGGAAAGGAGGATGACGACTTTGGATTTGAGAGGAGCGTCTTTCAGCCTCGCAAGAGCCACGGCGAGACCGTCGCCCATGGCCGTCTTCTGTTCGTCGTCGTCCGTCGGTATCTCGATCCCGCGAAGAGCGAGAAGCAGCGATTCATGGTCTGCCGTAAGCGGCACTCTCGTGGAAGCGTACCCGCCGAACGCGACAAGCCCGATCAGATCGTCAGGGCGCATCTCGACGAATTCGGAGAACACTTTCTTCACGACGGCGAGACGGGTGGTGTCGCGCGAAGGCCTTTCCCTCGGCGGCGTAAGGTCGAGCGCGCACATCGACCCGGAGATATCCATCGTCATCACGATCGCGATGGCGTCGACGTTCTTGCGCCCTTTCGCCATCGATTCGCGCGGACGCGCGGCTGCGACCGTCAGAAGCAGCAGACCGGCAATGAAAAAATACGGCGCGGCCGCCGCAAGGACGAGCCGCCAGCTCAATGGCGCGGCGCCCACGCGCGAGGCGGCCGAAAAACGGACGCCTTTGCGTCTTGCGCGGCGCAGCATGAACCAGCCGGCCGCAAGGACGGCCGGCAGAAACAGGAATGCGTATGGTTGTTCGAAGGACATGGTTTTCGAGATATTAGAAATCGACGGACACGCCGACGCCTACGTAGGTCAGGTCGCGGCGCATTTCGGGTCCGCGCGCGGCCTTGACCGAATCGCGGGCGTCGTCGGACACGAGCGAGAACTGGCCGAGGAATCCGAAAATGCCGATATGCTCGGCAAGACGGTAGTCGAGCCTGAATACGAGATTGAGAGCCTGTAGCCCGCCGCGGTAACTCGACCCGGGATCGGAAGGCTTCGGGCCGTACAGGTTGCCGAAGTGCCTTCTGTTGCCGAAGTCGCCGAAGAAATCAACCGTGAAAACGAGCTTGTCGCACAGGTCGAAAGAGCGTTTCGCGCCTATGATCCAGTACGTTTCGTCTATCGGTTTGTGGATGCGTCTCATGCGCCAGTACGGGGACGCCCACGGAGTCTGCAATATCTGCAAAGCCTGCCAGTCGCAAAGCGTATGCCCGCCGGCATATCCGGGATTCGTCACCCACTGGCGTCCGACTCCGTTGCGGAGCTTGAATCCATCGACCAGATCGATGTCGTAGTAGTAGCGCAACAGATAATCGACTTCCGCGTAAGCGTAGCGCGTCATTTCCGGCGAGTGTCCCGTGGAGGACATTGCGGACATGGTCCACACCGTCGCCTCCGCCGTTCCCAGTTCGTCGGTTCCGGCCGCGGCCGACACGCTCTGGGCGGAATACGGACGCGAATCCCAGACGTATCCGCGGCAGACGTAGGCCGATTCGATATCGGCGTATGCGTTGACGGAAAACCATTTCGGCTTTTTGCCGGACGTCTGCGCCGGGGGAGTTTCCGCGGCTTGAGTTTCCCCGGCGGGGGGGGCGGTGGAGGCCGGCTCTTCCGCCAGGGCGAAGATGCCGGACATCGTGCAGACCGCGAAAGATGCGGCCGCGGCTGCTGTGCGCGTGTGTGGTTTCATGGCAGTATGTTTCTTAATGATTCGAGATTTGCAGGTTTGAAAAGGATCCCGTTGAATCCGCTTTTGGCGAAGGAGTCTTTCATTTCGACTTCCGCCGTGAACAGATACACTTTCATGGATGAAAGGGACGGATCGGCGCGAATCGCCTGAGCAAGTTCCATTCCCGTCATCTCAGGCATCAAGGCGTCGGTCAGGACGAGATCGAAGCGCGGCGAATCAGGCGACTTCAGCAAATCGAGCGCTTCGCGTCCGTTGTCCGCGAATGTCAGGTTTGTCACGCCGAGCTTGCCGAACATCACCTTCAGCACCATCTGGTTCATCTTCGTGTCGTCCGCAACGAGAATGCGAAGATCGGCGGGAGAGTGATGCGGCGGGGGAGTGGATGCATCAACTCCTCCACTCTCAACCACTCCACTCCCGACTTGGCTGCTTTCCGCGATTCCGACTCCCGGCAGGATCACGGAAAACGTCGACCCCCTGCCGAGGACGGATTTAATTTCCAGATCGCCGCCCATAGCCCTTGCGAGCATGCGGCAGATGTGAAGCCCAAGACCTGTTCCGCTTCGCCGCTCGGAAACGGCGCCTACCTGTACGAACGGCCGGGCGAGTTTCTTCAAGTCCGACTCGCTGATGCCGCAGCCGGAGTCTTCGACCTCGAGTCTGAACAGGCCCTTCGAGCCGCCGGGATCCGGAGTGAACGACACCTTTATGGCGATAAATCCTTTTTTGGTGTACTTGATCGCGTTACCCATCAGATTGAAGGCGATCTGCCTGATGCGGTGCGGGTCGAGCATGAGACGCGGCAGGCCTGATGCGCTGCAAAGTATTTCAAGGCCGGGCTTCTGGTGCGTCGTGCCGAACGACACGGCCAATTCCCTCGCGATCCGGGCGACGTCGGTCGGCTCCGCTTCGATGCCCATCTTGCCGGAATCGAGTTTGGACAGATCGAGAATGTCGTTGACGAGATGGAGAAGCATGTTGCCGCTCATCAGAATGGAATCGACTGCGAGATCGTACTCGACCTTGGTTTCGATTCCGTGCTTGAGCATCTCCGCAAACCCGATTATGGAGTTGAGCGGAGTTCTGATGTCATGGCTCACCGTCGAAAAGAAAAGGCTTTTCGCCAGCGCCTGCTGTATCCGCTTGCTGAATATGGCGTTCGCCTTGTTGTCCTTGAGCGTGATATGGAAATGCGCTATCAGCGTGTCGCGAGTGACAGGCTTGGTCGTCATCGAATTCATGCCGGCGGAAATCGCCTTGTCGAAAATCGCGGTGTCCGTGTCGGCGGACATTCCGATGACAGGCAGCGTGCGCGCGTGCGGGTGCGAGGAGGCGCGGAACTCGGAGCAGGCTTCTATGCCGCCCATGACGGGCATGTTGATGTCCGTCAGCACGAGGTCGATCTTGTCGCCGCCGGGTCCGGACAGGATGTCCAGGAGTTCTTCCCCGTTTTTTGCGGTGACACAATGCGCTCCTAACCCCTCCACGATGCGCGAGACGATTTCGCGCTCTGTTTCCTCGTCGTCAGCGATCAGAATTCTGTATCCTTTGAAGTCGTTCATTGATGGTCCTGTCGTCGGTTTTACTTCGCGGTTGTTTCCGTTCCAGCGATCGCCAGCGCTCCGACGGATATCCCGATGGCTGTTCCGAGAGGACCGGCCCCTGGAAGAAACTCGGCTCCGGGCATGACAAAAGCGCCCCATCCCACCGCATAGCCGAAGGACAATCCCCATGCCGCAAATAAGGACAGGTGCCGTTTCATAGAGCGGCCCTGCGCACCCTTGCCGGTTGCGCCAGCGCCCTCTGTTGCGGTATCTTCGCTTTTCCCGTTCATTATTTGGGAATATTATATCATTTTATCGGTGATTCATCAATAAAATGTGAAACGCCGCACGCATCACAGGCAAAAGATTGCTGCGTTAGCCACACATTTTTGCCGTACGTTGCGCTTCGGCGCGACAGCCCTCCCCTTCAACTTCGGCTCACCGAGCCGAAGCTCAGCTTCGCTGAGCGAAGACTGGTGGTCTTTGAAAGATTCAGACTCCCGTCTCACTCGAGACAAGCGGAGATGCCGATCCCTCAAAAACCTTTATATTATAGCATGTTTTGAGTGTGACGGGGCGTTGGTTTCGCGCAGACCGCTGAACCATGTCATTTTCTCCCCGAAAAAGTTAGTGAAGAAAATATTTCTATTTTTTCTGATTCAACTTTCACGTCTTCAGCCCCCTACACCCGCTCCAGCAGCCTGCGGAGCCGCTCCTTGAGCCGTTCCAGCTCTTCCCAATCCTGATGTGCCTCGGCATACGCCATCAGCCCCTCCAGCCGGTGAATCTGCTCGATGTAGTCATCCTGTTGCGGCAGTGCCATAGGATCACCTCTTGTTCCTTCCTGTTTTCTATCTAGATTGTGTATTTTCAGAATGTGAAATCGGTGGCGATTCGCCCTCGTCATTCGATTGGAAATTGCACTTGATATCATACGGCAAGAGAACTGTATCGACAACGGGGCTTGCCACAAACCAATCAGCCAAAGCAAGCGGGACACCGACAAACACTCCCACAACTAGCTGCATAGGCGTTATCCCCCATTGTCCGTTGCCGCCCGGCATCAAAGCCTCATGAGGCTGTCGGAAGAAACAAACCTGATGGCCATTCCCATCGACAAAGTCACGCGTGTAGCAGAAAATGCGACCATCGCGTTTGTCCACAGGGCGGTAACTCGGCAAAATAGGAACATTGCTTATGCAGCCACATACTAACGACACGGCAACAAGTGCAATGCAAGAAACAATAAAGCGACGACGCTTCACAATGTCCTCCCTAACAGAATTAGAACGGCCAAAGAGACTTGCGTTTCTTCCTGTAGGGAGGCTCTTCGCGCTGACGCTGACATTTCCGCGAATATTCTGCCGTATGTTCATCCTCTAGGTTCGTGTCGTTTGGCGTCATGTTCAAGTAGTATCACCGTGCCAACGCCTGGAGGGGCGATCACTTCGTCAAACTTAAAATGTTCACTATGTGATATCCCGCGATAATATCCGTCAGCTTCAGCGTGCCATCCAAAATCAGACGATTTGCAGTTGAATTTTACTACAGCGTTCCCGTCTTTGTCGGTACGGCCTTCCGCATGACCAGACTTTTGAGTGGTGCTATTCCCTCCGCCAAACAAAACATGGCTTGTTGAGAAACCAACGCGAACTATCCCGTTGGTGACATGATTCCCTTCGTCGTCAAGGACTCTAACGTATAACCTCTCTGTGGCACACCCAGCAAGAGCGTATGTGAGAGCCCAAAGCATAACGAATCTTTTCATGTCACTCGTTTCCTTTCATGATCTTTATGAATCATGGAGGATAACCATTTGAATTGAATTGCTTTAACATGTTCCGGCGGCAATCGGATTCCAAATTAGGATCATTGACGCGGTGGTTGAACACGACACATGGTGACTCTAGTGCATATCCAAATCGGAATGGGCCAAGAATCTTCGAGTAGTTTGCTTCAATTACGTTACCTTCAGCATCCAACTTTACCCGCGTCCGAAGTACCATGTACTCGTCGCCAGTGGCGATATCGCGCCAGTCTATGCTCTTGTCTGAGGAATCCTTCTTTACGAACATGAACGGCAACCTATTTCTGAATACGGCATTTGTATTGGCACCATAGGTCGATGGAAATTCCTTGCACCCCGTTTGCTTCCCAAAATACGCTCCACATCCGACATCAAACTCCAACCACGCCACACTACCATCTTCCAATGGTTCATTCCCAATGTTCCTTACATAATAGAAGTCGGCCACTTCTCCCTTTCCTAACGGCGGAAGCCATGAACCAAGCCTAAGGTCGAAACCATAGCGCCCATTTTTCACAGGAACCTTGTTGATCGCATTCCCACATGCCTCAGAAAGACGATACGAATACATAGCCTGGGGGTTTATCTTTCTCCAGATGGTGGCCTTACCCATTTTCTCGTGCTCGTGAAGAATCACATAGCCAAATGCCGGAGGGATTATGACATCTTCACCTTTGAAGTGTTCTTGGCGAATGTCACTTCGATAGTAACCATCGGCCTCAACATACCACCCGAAGTCGGAAGACTGGCCATTGAATTTTACCACTGCGTTCCCATCCGTGTCAGTACGACCTTCTGCATACCCTGATTTAGATGTGCGACTGTTCCCTCCCCCAAACAGTAAGTGGCTCGTTGAGACTCCAACACGGACAATTCCATTGGTGACGGGATTCCCATCTCCATCAACGACCTTGACATAAAGTCGTTCACTGGCACATCCTGAGCTTGTAATCAGCAGTGTTGCAATTGTTAGAAAACTTCTGCTATTCATGATGAGTTTCCTTGATTAGTTTAACAATTTCTTCGTAAAGTAGGTGAACCCGCTTGTAAGAACGTTGTACGAATGTGCTGTGTTGCCAGTCTCGATGTTTCTTCCTGGTGTCCGTCGCGTGGTTCTCCGGTAAGTCGCCTAACCCTGTGGCATACTCTTCTGCCATGTTGAAATTTCTTTTGGAAGCACTCGCGCCTGTCGTAGTGTTGGTATACGCATTAAGTCCAGGCAGCGGGTTTGCTCCTACAGCAAACGACTCCGCCGGTATCGCGTAGGCGAGCATTTCGGCACGGTAGAGGTAGTTGCTTGCGACAATCGCGCCGTTGGGCGAGGTGTGCATTTCGGGATTGTGAAAATCGAGGAAGAACGGAATCTGCTGCAACTGCACGTCGGAGAGTCGGTCTGCTTCCGTAGGCGGCATGTGGTATGTTTCGGTCTGCTGCTCGGGACCAATCCAGTAGTTAGTCTCTATGTTGTAGTAGCTGTTGAACTCCCATCCGCCCTCGTATTCGTGCAACATCAGCGGCCACGCGCCCTTTCGGGTTTCCTGGTTGTACCACACGTAGTTACGCTCCGTAATGGGGTGCCAATCTCCGTCGCCATTGTTCACAACCTCTTCCTGCGTGGAGTAGAAGTTGACGATGTTCGTGACATTGGCGAAGCGCCCCTTCCATGTAAGGAGTCGCCTACCGTCACCTTCGGGGAATCGCTCAAACCAGTGCGTCGCCCTCACCCGGTCTGTGTAGTTCGTCCACGCCGCAGGCGTCATGTTGTCATGTGATTCTGTCGTAATTCCGCCAATGGGATCGAATGCCTCAAGAGCTATGGCTGCATTAAGCATAAAGTATTTCTCATACGGCATGCCATAATCCTGGATCGCGGCTGACACAAGCATGTTTCCAAGCGAATGCGCAACAAACCATTTCGGCCCCTGAACGGTCGCCATTGCATTCGACAAGGCGGGAGCTGTCTGAAACGCATTCTGAACATTCCCGTAGTAATTGGGCGTAAGCGTCCCCGCCACCTGGCCTTCGTTGCCACGCCACTGAACGGCTATAAACCCTCTGTCAAGGCCAGACCACCACAGCTTCTTAAAAACATTCTGCGCCCACAGCTGCGTCTCTACGTCCTCCTCCATGTTGTAGCCGTGGACAAAGACCAGATTTCCCTCTTCGTGTTCGTCTTTAGGCCAGTCGTCCGTCGCAAGGCGCGTAGGCACGCCGCCTGAACCGCCTGCGGCGCTA
The DNA here is from genome assembly GCA_002392765.1 of Verrucomicrobia bacterium UBA3841. Lineage (GTDB taxonomy): Bacteria > Verrucomicrobiota > Kiritimatiellia > RFP12 > UBA1067 > UBA1067. The sequence goes on from DGHT01000061.1 coordinate 91,485, forward strand.
CGAAGGTTCTCCCAGCCAAGCATGTTCGACACGTCGCCGACGTGGAGTTTGAGCTTTGCGGAGAAGAGAAGCGCATCGTCGGACTTCGCATAGACGTTGAGATACAGCTCGTGGTCCCTTGCGAAGTCGGGGAACTCCATGATGATCGTACCGCTTCCAGACTGCGAGAGCGCCACGAACGCGGGCGGCAGATTGGTGCCGCCCCCAAGGGCAAACACTGGCGCCTGATGAACAGCGTTGCCATCGATGTCCATATCCTCCCCAAGCGGGGCGTCGCCGATCTGGGTGCGGGCGATGTCGGCAAAGGCAAGCTTGGCATTCCGCAGCGCGGACGAATGCGCCTCAAGTCGATAATAAACAGAACCGGAACTCCAGTGAGCGGCGAACGGCGCAACGTCCACGGAAACCGGCAGGAAGTTTATAAGGTCGTTGCGTCCGTTCACAACATCGTCAGAGGAGTTGACCCTGTTTATGAACGGAAGGTCAAATGCGTCGTCGCCCTTCCACTTGTCGTCGTTCCTCCAGAAGTAGGCGTAGCGACCTGCCATGTGACGGGCGATGTCGGTCGCACCGATAGAGCCGTCCCTGTCGTAGTCCACGAGGAGTACGGGGTTGACGGACGAAATCCTCTGATCGGCGAAGTCGTGGACACATGAAGCGCCGTCGGTAGCCACATACTCAAACCGCAGCCTGCAGCTGCCCTCGGACAGCGACCGCACTTTTACGCAAAGTTCCCTTGTTTCGGAATATCTCCTCATTATGCCACGCCACTTCCGCATCGAGAAGTAACGTTCTGTATGCGATGTTCCGTCCAGCAGCATTTCGGGCTCGTGCCATGTGTACTGGTTGTCATACCAGTCCTGGAGCCATATCTCGAAATCACCCGTTGCGTCCTCAAGGGCCAGGCGGACATATCCACCGTCGAGAAGCACGTCCGTGCGGAGGATGAGTTCACTTGCGTCGTACAAGTTGCTGCATACCTCGACGGGGAAACCGAAAGACGCCGACAGCTGTCCGTATCTCTCAATCGACGTCGTCCAGTAGGGACGGTCGATCTTGACCCCGAGGACGGTGTAGTTGTGCCGGGAATACTCGACGCCGTTGGTGACGAACACGACGGTGGAGTCGCCGAAGTCGCGGCTCGGCGAGACGCCGGAGAGCGTGACGGTGCATGGCTCGCGGGAAATATAGAAGTCTTCGCCTGCAGCGTCCTTCACGGCCACGCGCCCGGAGTACGCGACCTTGGCAACGTAGTTGGTTTGCCAATGCTCCGGGCACGGACAGCAGTGAACTGGATTGCCGGTCGGCACAGGGAGAGATTTCGTCCTCACGTTGTCGCGGTAGAGGTAGAAGGTATCAGGCAGCAAAGTTCCGCTTACTGCGTTGGTGAACGACTCCTCCGCGTCCGAGTCGTCGTCGCCGAGCG